>NZ_CP089976.1:1200000-1800000 GCF_022701215.1 Moraxella nasovis
TGCGTTAATTTTTGGCATGAACACGCTTGAGAAAAAAATCCGTATTAAGGGACAAATTGGGGGTGCTGTATGACGATGATGACCGAATTAAGTGCCGCTCTTCCTGCCTTAACTTCAGGATTTATGGTGACATTAAAAGTGCTTGTCTTGGCGATTGTTGGCGGTTTGTCAATTGGCACGGTATTGGCACTTATGCGACTGTCTGGTAAAAAATGGCTGTCAATCCCTGCTGCCATTTATGTTAATTACTTTCGCTCAGTGCCATTGCTGCTTGTTTTGCTGTGGTTTTATTTTGCTGTACCGATGATCTATAACTGGATTACAGGCAAGTACTTTACCTTAGATACGGCATTTACGTCGTGTGTTGTGGCGTTCATGCTTTTTGAAGCGGCTTATTTTAGTGAGATTGTGCGTGCAGGGATTCAGTCTATTGGGCGTGGTCAAGTGTCAGCAGCTTATGCACTTGGCATGACTTATAAACAGACCATGCAGCTTGTTATCTTGCCCCAAGCGTTTCGCAAAATGCTCCCTTTGGTGTTACAGCAGTCTATTATTTTATTTCAAGACACAACTTTGGTATTTGCCATAGGCTTAGTTGATTTTTTCCGTGCGTCCTATGTGCGTGGCGACTTGATGGGTTATTTGACGCCGTATATTTTGGGGGCAGGGTTTGTGTATTTTGTGGTGAGTATCACAGCAAGCGAAGGTGTGAATGCACTTAAAAAACAGCTTAGATTTTAACTTTTGGGAATGTGACAAGGCGTGCCAATCGCATATCGCCTTTAGCGACTGTTTAAATGTAAGGATAAATTATGGCAATTGTAGAACAAATTAACGAAACCACTTGGATTAATGAATTTGGCGGATTGGTATCAAACGAAGGTCATGCCTCTGATGAGATGATGATTCAAATCAAGGATGTGAGTAAATGGTATGGTAGCTTCCAAGTGCTGACCGATTGCACCGCCCACATTCATAAGGGTGATGTGGTGGTGGTCTGTGGCCCGTCAGGCTCGGGTAAATCTACGCTGATAAAGACGGTCAATGGGCTTGAGCCATTCCAAAAAGGTGCAATTTATGTCGATGGCATCTCTGTAGGGGATAAAGCAACGAATTTAGCCAAGCTTAGAAGCCGTGTGGGTATGGTATTTCAACACTTTGAATTATTTCCGCACTTATCCATCAAGGATAATTTGACCATCGCCCAAATCAAAGTGCTTGGCAGAAATGAAAGTGAAGCTGCCAAAAAGGGCTTGGCTTATCTTGACCGTGTAGGGCTATCTGCTCATGCCAACAAATACCCTGCCGAGCTGTCAGGCGGTCAGCAGCAACGTGTCGCCATCGCTCGTGCCTTGGCGATGGACCCTGTTGCCATGCTGTTTGACGAGCCGACATCTGCTCTTGATCCTGAGATGATTCAAGAAGTGTTAGACGTGATGGTGGGGCTTGCCAAAGACGGCATGACAATGATGTGTGTAACCCATGAGATGGGGTTTGCACACCAAGTGGCAAACCGTATTATCTTTATGGATAAGGGTCATGTGGTAGAAAATTGCAGTCGTGATGAGTTTTTTGCTGGTGCAAGAAGCGACAGGGCAAAAGACTTTTTGTCTAAAATTTTACAGCATTGATTTACTGCTTATGTCGCTGATAATAACTACCTAATAAAAACGTGCTAAGATGGCACGTTTTTATTATCTAATATTTTGTGATGAGAAATATTGGTAAATCCTGCTAAAACCTTTTAAAATAACCATATCTAATTTTAAGGACAAATCATGTCTGTTTACACCCATCTATCTGAAGATGAATTTTTTGCGTTTTGTGGTTTGTTTGGCGTGCCGTTTAAAAAAGCCATTCCCATCACCCAAGGCATCAAAAATTCCAACTGGTTTATCCAAACCGACCACGACCAAGGCGATGAATTTAGCTTTGTATTTACGCTGTTTGAAGAGCGAGTACCTGCCGATATTATCAAAATGGCAACAGTCATGCATGCTCTCAACAAACATTTGCCAATTGCCACGCCTTTGACCAAACGCACCGCCAAAGGCGTGAATGTCGGCTCTGATTGTGTCATGCGATATGAAAATAAGGCGATTTTGGTTGTACCAAAACTTGATGGCATACACCCTAAAGCGACAACGCTTGCCATGTGCGAGCAAATGGGGCAAGCCTTAGCCATTTTACATGACACTTTACAAACCCTGCAACCTGCCGAAGATTATGGTGTGCCTTTATATGATTGGGCAAGGGTCAAAGAGCGTGAAACAGCATTTATGCCAAGCGATGAAGCACGCTTGATGAACGACATCTGGACAGCATATAGCCATCTGCCAAAAACCTTGCCTAAAGGGCTTTGTCATTTGGACATGTTTACCGATAACACGCTTTGGGAATTATCTGATGAAAGCAAGCCTTGCTTGACAGGATTACTTGATTTTACCGAAGTTTCGGTGGAAACTTATGTCATGGATATTGCCATCACCATCAATGATTTTTGTACCACATGGGGCAATGCTGCCACAGGCGAGAGTGTGGCGTTTGATGAAAATAAAATGATGGCGTTTTTACAAGGCTATGAAAGCATTCGCCCTTTAACGCACGATGAAAAAACCGCCCTGCCTGTTATGCTTGCCTATTCTGCGAGCATCTTTTGGCTTCTTCGTTTAAATGTGATTTATTATAATCGTGAACAAGGACGCACAGGCGATGATATTATGGTGAAAAACCCAGATTTGATGAAACGACTTGCAAGCTATCATTGGGGGCGTGTGTAATGTGCCAACTTCTCGGTATGAACTGCAACACGCCCACTGACATCGGTTTTAGCTTTACAGGATTTAGGCGGCGTGGGGGAGATACAGACCATCATGCAGATGGGTTTGGTATTGCGTTTTTTGAGCGTAATGAGCATGGCAAAACAGGCTTGCGGTTGTTTCATGATGATAAGCCGTCTCATTTATCGCCTGTGGCAGATTTGATTAACAGCTATCCCATTAAGGCGATTAATGTTATCGCCCATATCAGAAAGGCGACTTATGGCACTAATTCACTTGCTAACACCCATCCTTTTGTGCGTGAAGTGTGGGGTGAGCAGTGGGTTTTTGCCCACAATGGGCAGATGACAGACAGCTTTATTCGCCAATCTCAAAGGCTGCACGCTAATGGCAACGCTGAGCATTATACGCCTGTCGGTGATACTGATAGCGAGCTTGCATTTTGTTATTTGCTTAATCGCCTAAAATCCACCTTTAAATCTCGCCCATCAGATGAAGCGTTATTTGCCTTTTTAACCGCCCAGTGCCGCTATCTGTCGGCTAATGGATTGTTTAATTGCTTGATTTCTAATGGCAAGTGGCAACTGGCGTATGCTGGAAGCTTACTATTTTATCTGACACGCAAAGCTCCATTTGGTGAAGCGGTTTTATCTGATGGTGAGATGTCAGTGAATTTTAGTGATGTAACCACACAGCGTGATAAGGTGACGATTTTGGTGACGATACCGCTGACTGATAATGAAAAATGGCAACAAATCGCTGTGGATGAGTGCCTGATTTTTGTAGATGGCGACGTTGTTTTTAGAGATGCATCTAGCAAAAAAACTTACATGAGTATTGAAGACGGTATCGCTTTAGCAAGAAGTGTGGGAGCAAGCGTGTGATGGAATTTGGCACAAGTTTTTCCCAGATTGATATCCAAAGCCCTTGGCTTGTTCCATTTTTTGATATGCATGACGCCCTAAAAAAGGATATGGAAAATGGGCAGTTTAATGGGTGTCTGTATTCATGGTTAAACACATTTTTTGATAGTCGCCATTTGGTGCTAAAAAATATAGATGGTAAATTACTTAGCTTTACGCACCAAAATGATTTACCGCATGGATTATCTTACGAAAAATTCATCGGCGACACCCAAACTATCCCCACAAGAGATAACTTGCATGATTGGTTTGGGGCGTGTATTTGGTCAGCATTTCCCAAGTCAAAAGCGGTGCTAAATGCCAAACACTTAGCAAATTTATCTGATAATAATACGGATAACAAAAGAAATCGTTTGCGAGATACCATCACGGTTTTTGATGAAAATGGGGCAGTATTGGTCGTGGCGGACGATGAAATTGGCAATCAAATCGCAACAGGACTACAAAACTTTGATTGGCAAACGTGCCTTGTCAATAATCGCTTACATTGGGATAATGATGTTGACAATCAGACTGACACAAAAGCCAAAATTTTTATATTTGGTCATGCCTTACTAGAACAGCTGATTGACCCCTATAAGTCATTGTGTAGCCATACGATTATTATTAAAGTTCATGCGTCATTTTTTGGCTTGGGCATAGATGAGCAATTAGCCATACTGGATAAAAAATTAGCCGATGAATTAGATATGTTTTTGAATAAAGACGTTACGCCACGCAATTTGAACCCCTTACCGATACTGGGCGTGCCGTATTTTTGGGATAATGGCAATGCCGATTTTTATGACGATCCTTTTGTATTTAGGCAGGGGCGTAGACGATGAGTGGATTTGGGTGGTGTGATGCGTTTATTGATGGCAGGTGTGTTTTGACCGCCTTGTTTGATGGCTTTGATGCTAGTATTTGACTGATTTTTTTGCCAAAATTGGCAGAAAAAGACAAAGAAAATTACAAAATGACAAATTATTTTTAAAATAATGAAATGGAGTGCTTTACTTTTACAGAATTATTGCTAAAATAAGCGATATTGTTGGGGGGGGGCGACGCCTTTGCTAACTGGTTTTATAATCATGAAGCGGCATCGAACTCTCTTAACGCCTTTCTTGATTTGTAAAGACATCGCTCCCCCTTGATAATCAATCTGTAGACGGAGTTTAAGATGTCTTTTCATAAAGCCAGTGCGGTAACATTACTTGCACTTAGTATCGTTGCTTGTAGCAGTAATAACGGTTCGCCAGTCAAGCCAAAACCAAACCCTACCATTCAACCTACCCAAACTAATACCCAAAAAGCCGAAGCCGAAAAGAAAGCTGCCGAAGAAGCCGCTCGTAAAAAAGCGGAAGAAGAGCGTCTAGCAAAAGAAAAGGCAGAAGCTGAAGCCGAAGCTAAAGCAGAAGCGGAACGCCTAGCAAAAGAAAAAGCTGAAAGAGAAGCAGAAGAAAAACGTAAAGCCGAAGAAGCTGCCGCAAAAGCCAAAGCAGAAGCAGAAGCTAAAGAAAAAGCACGCCTAGAAGCTGAGCGTTTAGCCAAAGAAAAAGCCGAAGCCGAAAAGAAAGCCGCTGAAGAAGCCGCTCGTAAAAAAGCGGAAGAAGAGCGTCTAGCCAAAGAAAAGGCAGAAGCCGAAGCCAAGGCAGAAGCAGAACGCCTAGCAAAAGAAAAAGCCGAAGCAGAACGCCTAGCAAAAGAAAAAGCTGAAAGAGAAGCAGAAGAAAAACGTATCGCCGCTGTTAAGGCAGACTTAGTCAAGAAAGCCAAAGATGCAGGTCTTAATGACGCTTATGCACAGCAATTTGCTGATGATAATGTCGATACCGCTCAAAGCAACCTTGACAATGCCTTAACACAAACCATCACCGATGCAGCAAATGCCGAAAAAGGTCAGGATTATTCTACGCAAGGACTAAGTGAGAATCGTGGTGGGGTGGGTACTTCTTACGAGAATTATACTTCTATCTCAAATGGTGTTGTTAATAGAGTTAATAGAACCGTCCGTAGTCAGTCTATCGACTATGTTTATAACCAAGATTATTCCGTTGTTACCGCATCAGGTCAAATCAAAGAAGTTGATGATCATTGGACGGGTCGTAAGTCCGATGAGTCTTATATTAACATCAATAAAGTTGCAGGTCTTGAGACCCAAGACAGCCACGTCCCAAGCGTAGGGCGTGCTGCTTATACAGGTAAGGCATTCTCCATTTTAAAAGATGCAGCGAATTTTGAGTATCTGATTGACTTTGATAAGCGCAAAGGTTCTGGTAATATCACAGGTTGGGAATCTGCACTTGGAAGAACCACGCTTCAAGAAAGCGATTTAACTAAAATTGAGCTGAATGGCAAACAAGTAACAGGCGTAACAGGCAATGTTGCCGATGGCGATTATATCACAGGTGATTATACGCTTGGCTTATTCGGTCCGAATGCCGAAGAAGTTGCTGGTAAAGCTAATATTAACAACTATACAGTTGGTTTCGGCGGTAAGAAAGATGCTGCAACCTTAGCCAAGATTGAAGCCGAAGAAGCTCGTATCGCAGAAGAAGCTCGTATCGCTGCCATCAAAGAAGACTTAACCCAAAAAGCGACAGACGCAGGTCTGACCGAAGCTCGTATCCAAGCTTATGTAGAAGCAAATGCAAATAACACCGCAGAACAGGCAAATGAAGCCTTGATCGTCGCTGTTAATAAACTTGCCGAAGATAAAGCTGCATTACTTGAACAGGCGCAAACAGTCGGTCTAGACGAAAACTTTGCCAATCAATACGCCACCAATAATGTAGATACAGCCGCCGATAATCTAAAACAGGCACTAGAAGCAACCGCACAAGAACAAGCCAAGGCTGAAAAAGCTAAATCGGAGTTATATCCTGCGGTGGATTTGACTGCGTATCAACCCGATGCTAATAGAGTACAATATCAGTCGCCTAATTTTGAGAAGATTGATGAAGAGAGTAGAATAACTCAGTTCCAAGGTTCTCGTTATATTTACCAGCTGCCATATTCTATCGTTGTAAAAACAACAAATGAGTTGGACGTTCGTAATGACGTTGATTTTACCAACGGTCAGGATAGTCGTGTTGATTTTGACATTACAGGCTTTGCCACGACCGAATCTGCACTGCCAACTGAAGGGAAGGCTGTCTATACTGGTAAATCAATAAATACGACTGGAGAGGTAGCTACTTTAGCTTATAATGTAGATTTTGGTAATCGTGTGGGCTCTGGTCGTATTGTTGGTTATACTCAATATGGTATTATCAATCTAAATGAAGCCAGCATTACAAAAATCAACTTAAAAGGTAAAGATGTATTGGGTATTGCTGGTGATGCTGTTGTAAGCAAACCTTATAGTTTGTTTAAAGGTGTGAACGGGAAGTATAAGCTTGGCTTCTTTGGTCCAGAAGCACAAGAGATTGCAGGCTCTGCCGAATTTAACTATTATTCTGAAGATGGTAAGTATCTAAACAAAGATAAGAAAGTTGAAATCGGCTTCGGCGGTACTCGTGGCGACATCAAAAAATAAACCATCTTGATGATTGAACTTTTACCCAAAAAAAACCACTTGGCGGCTGTCAGGTGGTTTTTATTAGGAGTTGATGATGACATACCATAATTTTTCGCCATTATTTGCGCTATCGCTATTGGCGCTCTCCATGATGGCAAATGCTCAAAGTACACCTGTGAGCGACCCTGTATTATTCGAAGATAAGAAATTGCAAGTAAAAGATGACCTGCTACATGAGCCAACCGCTGTGGCTACGCCAACTTTGCCGATACCTAGTAGCGATGACATCGAAGCGAAGATTACACGTGCGCTGATTGCTAAGGATTGGGTAGTTTTGGCAGATTTACTTGATGAGTATCAGAAGCAGTCGACGTTTGACCAGACTTTATATGATTATGCGCTTGGTGCGATGTATCGCAGTCAGGCACGCCATAAGGACGCCATTGAGCTGTATCAGCGAGTGGCGAGTGATGAGCGTTTGATTTATCCCGCCTTTGATTTGGCAATCATGCTGTATGAAGATAAGCAGTACCACGCCGCTAAACGGCAGTTTTATAAAGTATATGATAAAATGCCACCGCAAATGCAGGCTGTTATTGTCCAGTATCTAAATGCTATCCGCCAGTTTGAGCGTGTCAAATACCGCTTTGGGCTGAACTACGAAGAAACGGATAATGTGAATAACGCCGCAAATGCACGTGAGATTGAAATTCAAGGCGCTCGTTTCATTCGTGATGACTCATCGCTGCCACAGTCGGCGCATGGTGTGCGTTATGATGTGGGTGCATCTAAGGATTTGAATATCACAGGCAATCACTTCATTGTGGGTGATGTTGGTGTCGATGGCGTGGCGTATTGGGATAATCCTAGCTATGATGAGACCACCTTGGCGGTGCGAGCGGGCTACGCCAACAGGAATGTGAAGCGCTATTGGCAAATCGTACCTTTCGTGGAGCAAAATTGGCTGGAAAGCGATAAATACAGCCGTCATCAGGGGGTGTCTGCCAGTTATAGCACGAAGTTTTTGCCAGATTTGCAGGTGAGTGCGTCATTATCCCACACCCAAAAACGCTATGAAAATAAACAAACTGCAATGAGACACGACGGTAGAATCAATGCAGCTGGCTTTACGCTGGCTAAACAGCTGGGCGAGCGTTATGTGGCTTATGCAGGATTTGATGTGTCGCAGGACAAAGTATTGGATTTGGCGGAGTCATCAGAGCGTAAGGGCGTGCGCCTTGGGCTTGCTTATTATGGTGAATCGTTTGGCGCACGGGTGATGACACGCTACACCAAGAGAGATTTTTTGGCGGATAATTTTTGGTATGATGAGGTGCGCCACGATAGAGAATATCAGGTCAATGCTGCCGCTTGGTATCGACCATTTAGCTATAAAGGCATTACGCCTAGCCTAAACTACCGCTATCAAAAAATTGACAGCAATTTTGATTCCATGTACAGTCGTAGTTCGCAGGCGGTGTTTATTTCCTTTGAAAAATTATTTTAGGAGCTGACAATTTTTTTTATCACCCGCCACATATCTTGATAGGGCGGGGCGATGAAAAATAGCCCAATCAGCACGGCATAGAGCAGGGCGTATTGTAATGGTTTTTTGACTTCAAAGAATTTAAACGCCGTACCAGCAGATCGTTTGAGCCGAAGCCCCAACACATTGACGCTATAAATCTCGTCCAATGCCAAATGAATCATCGCACCGACCAACAAAAACACCCCAAACGCCCAACTGATAAAGGCGGTCAGGTGCAGTCCATAGAACGCCCCACACGTGATGATAAGCCCAAATACCGCCATATAAGGCACAGAATGCACCATGCCACGATGATGAGTGAGCCGACTGAATGTTTCTAATAGCACAAAGCGAATCAACACAAAACTTAGCCCCCACAAGATGAGCGAGTCCAAGACCAGTTCATCTTGGCGGTAGGTGTTGGCATAGAGTATCACGATGATGGTGGAAACGATGAGACTTGCCAAAAGAAAACCACGTTTGGCAGGGGCGGAGTGGTCTAGGTCAATATCAGGTAGCAGACCGCCAACTGTACCGATGATGGCACAAAGTATGGCGGTGGTCGCCCCAAATAGTTTGATGTACATACCAATGACAGCAAGGGTACTGCTCGTGGCAAGAGCGACAGTCAGGTGGGTACGAAAATTTGCCATAGATGAACCAAAATCATAAAAAAGTCGCTCATTTTAGCATAATTATGGTGCGGTTATCACAGCGTTATCACATCATCAATATCTTACACTCACAACAAACGCTTAAGTTTTGGGCGTTTGTTTGTCTTGTCTGTGTCTGTGGTGATTGCCCAATATCAAACATTAATATCAAAAATCTTGCCCCGATTGATGATGCCATTGGGATCAAATACTGCCTTGATGGCTTTCATATAGTCAATCTCAGCCTGTGAGCGAGTATAATCCAAATACGGCTTTTTGGTCATGCCCACACCATGTTCTGCCGAGATAGAGCCTTGGTATTTTTGTACCGTTGCAAAGACGTATTGGTTCACCGTTTGGCATTTGCCAAAAAATTCGTCCTTATCCATGCCATCAGGTTTTAGGATATTTAAATGCAAATTGCCATCGCCGATATGCCCAAACCAACAAATCTCAAAGTCAGGATAATTGTCTTTGACGATGGTTTCAATATCATCAATAAAATCGCCCAAATGCGTGATGAGTACAGACACATCGTTCTTGTAGGGGGTGAATACCGAGATGGTCTCAGAGATACTTTCTCGTAATTTCCACAGTTCGGTGAGCTGTCCTACGCTTTGGCTCATCACGCCATCTATGATAAACCCATCTTCTAAGGCCTCTTCAAAGACGTTCATGGCGGTATCTAGCACCGCATCGCTTGGTGCTTCAAATTCAAGCAAAACATAAAACGGCGTGCGACTGTCAAACGGTGCTTTGGCGTGTCCTGCCAGCAGTACTTTGTCAATCGCCACGCTGTCAAAAAACTCAAAAGCGGTGAGCGTGAGCGATTTGCCAAATCTATCAAGCAGTTTCACCACCGACCCAAAATCAGGCACGCCCAAGACCATTGCTGTCAGATTGACAGGCGGTTTTTCAAGTTTAATCAACGCACGAGTGATAAAGCCAAGCGTGCCTTCTGAGCCGATGAACAGATGACGAAAATCATAACCTGTGGCGTTTTTGAGCATACCGCCGTTTAATTGTAGAATATCGCCTTTGCCTGTAACCACCGTCAAGCCTAGAATTTGATTTCTTGTCATGCCATAGCGAATGACTTTGATACCGCCTGCATTGGTGGCGATGTTACCGCCGATTTGGCTTGACCCACTAGACGCAAAATCCACCGCATAATACAAGCCTTGATTGTCGGCAAATTCTTGTAGTGCCTTGGTTACCACCCCAGCTTCCACTTCCACCATGCGGTCAGCTTCATAAAATTTGCCAATGGCGTTCATCTTGTCAAAACTTATCACCACTTCGCCACAACTTGCCACTGCCCCTGCTGACAGACCAGTACGTCCGCCACTTGGCACAAGACAAACTTTGTGGATATTGGCAAGGCGGACAATATCAGCGACTTGCTCGGTCGTCTTTGGAAAAACAATGGCAGATGGGGCAGGGGCAAAATGCTTTGTCCAGTCCTTGCCCCAATTGTCTAGGCTGTCTTGGTCGGTCTTGATTTGGCTGGGGTCTAGGGGGAGTTCGGTTAGGAATTGGCTTAGGTTCATGGTGACTCTCTGAAAAATTTATTAAAAAAATAGTTATTAAATTTACATATTCATAACAAAAAATTTTTGGCAAATGGTAATCACTTTATGCCACAATCTTTAAAATCTGACCGCCATGATACAAGGTCAGCCCAAGCTCCGTGCCAATCTCACGCACCTTTTTAAAGGCGATTTGGCTGTCGTTGATGTCATAAAACGGCAAGGGCAACACGTCAGGATTATCCGTCTTGATAAACTTAGCAAACGCCTTGCCCATCATCGTGCCTGTGGTAATCCCACGCCCATTATAAGCAGTGGCGGCAAGTATGCCATCAGCAGGGGCAAACACTCGCATGATGTGGTCGGTGGTAAAGCCAAAATAACCAAACCACTGACATTGCCAGTCAAACCTAGGCAAATCAGGATAATAATGAGCCACCACACCGTCCGCCCACTTTTGATAAAAGCCATCAGGCTTAAACGCACGACCGCCCACCGTGCCAAGTATCAGCCTGCCATCATTGTCTCTACGAATGCTAGACAATGCCATGCAAGTGTCCCACGAGCCTTGTTTGCCAGCGAGTATCTGATTGGCGATGGCGTTGTCTAGTGGTTCGCTTGCAATTTGATAAAACTGTACATGATAAAAGCTCTTTTGAATATCAAGCCACTCGCCATCAGAATAGGCGTTGGTGGCGAGAATGACTTTTTTGGCTTTGACGCTGGCTTTTGCATCAGAACCATCGCACGCCACTTGCCAGCTGTCGCCATCTTTGGTAAGGCTATGGGCTTTGGTGTTTTCAAAAATTTTCACGCCCAAAATGATTGCACTTTTGGCAAGCCCATCCACATAAGCAAAGGGGTTGATTGTCCCTGCTCGCTTGTCTAGCAGGGCTTTGTTAATCTTGGTTGTGCCGGTCATCTCATGACATTTGCTACCTGTTAAGACTTCTACGTCCACCCCGCGCCTTTTAAACTGTGCCACACGGTTGTCAATGTCCGTCTCCATATTGGCGTTATGTGCCATGTGAATGTTGCCTGTGCGGGTATCTTGGGCGTTGATGTGATATTTGTCAATCATCTCAAAAACCAAACGTGGGGCATCGCCTAAGATTTTGGTAAGTTTCTCGCCTGCCATCTCACCCAAGACAGCATTTAACTCATCAGGGGGCGACCATGTGCCAGCATTGACATAGCCGACATTGCGACCTGAACCGCCCTTACCGATATAGTCGCTTTCTAGTACGCAGACCGAATAGCCAAATTCCGCCAAATGAATGGCAGCCGACAGCCCTGTATAGCCCCCGCCCACCACGCAGACATCAGCGGTAATGTCGTCTGTTAGGGGCGGATAATGGACAGTTTTGGGGGCGGTGTCGTGCCAAAGGCAGTGTTCTTTTATCTGTTTTGTCATGGTTTTCCTTAACTTACTCTATAATGAATTAGGTCATATTACCAATGGCATCACTATCGGCATCTTTGGCGATGTTGGCTGGTGGTTCTTTGGGGATAAATTTGTTTAAAATCAGCCAAACCAGCCCAATCACAGGCGACAGCCAACACGCTATGGCGTAGGGTGCATAAGCCAAAGTCGCCACACCCAACGTCGCCGCCACAAAGCCACCCCCCATGTTCCAAGGGATTAACGGCGACAAAAGCGTGCCACAGTCTTCGATGGAGCGTGTCAAGGCGGTGCGTTTGTAGCCCATTTGGGCGTATTTGTCCTTTAACAGGCGGGCAGGCATGACAAGTGTGGTATAGACATCGCCCACCACCACGCCAATGCCAATGGTGCTGGTATAAGTCGTACCAACCAAGCCAAAACGGCTGCGAACAAATTGGTTAATCTTTTGTAAAATGGCGTTCAATGTCCCATAAAACTCTAATGCCCCCACAAAGCTTAACGCAAGCAGAGTCAAAGTTACAACCCACGTCATGCTCATTACGCCACCTTTGGAGAGCAATTTATCCACAATCTCAACGCCAGTTGTGCTTACTACACCATTTTGTAGGACATTAAACAAATCTTTAATATCCACGCCTTGTACCCCGACAGCAACAAGACACGCCACAATAACACCGCCTAACACTGTCGGCAAGGCAGGAAATCTCATCATGGCAGCCCCAATGACCACAACCCCTGGTAGTAGTGTGATCAGGCTAATATGATAATTATCAGACAGTGTGCGACGCATCAGTTCAATGTCATGAAAGTCGGCTGTTTGGGCTGAGTACTGTATGCCCACATAAGCATATACCAGTATTGATATGATCATTGCAGGCACAGTGGTAGGAAGCATACCTTTGATATGTTCCCACAAGTCCACACCTGCTGCGGCTGGGGTGAGATTGGTGGTGTCGGATAAAGGCGACATCTTATCCCCAAAAAACGACCCAGAAATCACCGCACCTGCCGTCCATGGCTCTGGTATGCCAAGCCCATGCCCAATCCCCATCAAGGCAAGCCCTACCGTGCCGACCGTTCCCCACGATGTCCCTGTGGCAAGCGACAAAACTGCACACAAGACGCACGTTGCCGCCAAAAAGGTACTTGGACTAAAAATCGCAAAACCATAATACAAAATAGTAGCTACCGTCCCTGCCTTGATCCAAGCGGCAATGAGCATGCCAATGGTGATGAGTAGGACGATGGCAGGCAAACCTACCTTGACGACTTTATACATATGATTTTCCATACCAAGCCATTTGCGTTTGCGAAAACGCACAAACAGCCCAGTAATCACAATGCCGCATACCAATGGAATGTGGGGGGTAAAATCCTTAAAAACAAAAAACTGCACCATCAAAATGGCAGTCGTCAAGATAAGCGGAGCAATATCCAAGAGAAAATTGCCCGATGGCTCAATGGGATTGGTTTTAAATGACCGCTTGGGGTCAGGGTGATTGGGTTCAAAGGTGTTGGTGGTCTCGGTAGCATTGTTCATAAAAAGTCCTTTTTTATGCAAAATATTGATTTATTTAATTAAAATAAGGCAAAGCAAAGAAATCGCCTTGCCTTATACACATCAATCAAACACAATACCTTGGGCAAGGGGTAGCTCTGATGAATAATTGATGGTGTTGGTTTGTCGTCTCATGTAGTTTTTCCAAGCATCTGAGCCTGACTCACGACCACCGCCAGTTTCTTTTTCTCCGCCAAATGCACCACCGATTTCTGCACCTGACGTACCGATATTGACATTGGCGATGCCACAGTCACTGCCTTGGGAAGATAAGAAATATTCGGCTTCTTTGACACTGTCTGTAAAGATGCACGATGACAACCCTTGTGGCACATCATTTTGCATTTCAATGGCACTGTCAAAATCATCATAACCCATCACATAAAGAATTGGAGCAAAGGTCTCGGTTTTGACAGCGTCTGTTTGGCTGTCCATTTCTACAATTGCAGGTTTGACATAATAAGCATTTGGATAAACATCTGTCAGCACTCGCTCACCGCCTGTTATCACGCCGCCTTGGGCTTTGGCATTGGTCAGGGCGGACTGCATATTATCAAAACTTGCCTTGTCAATCAAAGGTCCTACCAAATTGCCATCTAAAGGGTTGCCGATACGCACGCTGTCATAGGATTTCTTGATACGAGCGACAACTTCTGCTTTGATGCTGTTGTGAACGATGAGACGGCGTAAGGTTGTGCAACGCTGACCTGCTGTGCCGACCGCAGCAAAGAGTATGCCACGCAAAGCAAGATTGATGTCGCTACTTGGGGCAAGTATCATGGCGTTATTGCCACCTAGCTCTAATAAGCATTTACCAAACCGCTCAGCAACTTTGGGGGCAACTTCACGCCCCATGCGTGTACTACCTGTGGCACTCACTAGGGCAACATCATGGCTGCTCACCAGCACATCACCCACATCACGTTCACCAAGGAGTAGTTCAGACAGACCGTCAGGGGCATCGCCAAAACGTTGAGCTGCTTTTTCAAATAGTGCTTGGCAGGCAAGGGCGGTGAGCGGTGTTTTTTCAGAAGGTTTCCAAATCACAGGATTGCCACATATCCATGCAAGGGCAGCATTCCATGACCACACCGCCACAGGAAAATTAAAGGCACTGATGACGCCTACCACACCCAAAGGATGCCATGTTTCTTTCATGTGATGGCTTGGGCGTTCGGATGCAATGGTCAGTCCATACAGCTGACGAGACAGCCCCACGGCAAAGTCGCAAATATCAATCATCTCTTGGACTTCGCCCAGTCCTTCGGCACGGATTTTGCCAGCTTCAAGGCTCACAAGCTCGCCCAAATCTTCTTTATGCTCACGCAAAACTTCGCCCAATATCCGCACCAATTCGCCACGCTTGGGTGCAGGGACGGCTCGCCATGCTTTAAAGGCGGATTTGGCACGTTCAATTTTCGCTTTTGCGTCATCTTTATTGTGCAGGCTCACCTTGCCAATCACGCTACCGTCAATGGGGCTAGTTACGGCATAGTCGCCTTGATAATCCTTTTGACTTACGCCCATTTTGGCAAGTAGCTCGTGGGTTCTGGTTTGAAAGTTCATTGAATTACTCCTGTAAATTAGATTGGATTGATAGTTGTAAATTTACCAATATGACAACTTTACCGATTATCCTGTCAAATTGCAAAAGAATGAAATTGATGATGGCATTCCATTTGGGAATGTTCTTTGCCCATCAGCCCGCCATCTCACGCCCTGCATATTCACGAGCTGCCCATACCGCTATCAGGGAAATTACCCCCATAAAGATGATATAAGCAACAATCGGCATATACGAATTATCAAAGGTTTTGAGTAGCCACAATGCCACCATCGGCGCTGTACCGCCAGCCAGTGC
Organism: Moraxella nasovis; assembly: GCF_022701215.1. NCBI lineage: Bacteria > Pseudomonadati > Pseudomonadota > Gammaproteobacteria > Moraxellales > Moraxellaceae > Moraxella > Moraxella nasovis. Next base: position 1,215,737 of record NZ_CP089976.1, read on the forward strand.
CGCCCCGATTTGATAGCCAAGCGTGATGCCTGTATAGCGGACGTTGCTTTTAAAAATCTCTGAAAACATTGTCCCAAGCACCGCCGTGATGGGCGTCCATACAATACCAAGCCCAATGATGGTGGCGATATTCAGCCAAAGCACCGAACCTGTATTTAGCATCCAAAAATACGGCAGGGCATATAGCATAAGCAGTACCACACCGCCAATATATACCGTTTTTCGTCCAATTTTATCAGACAATGCCCCCATCACAGGAATCAAAAAGGTGGTAATCAGCGTGGCGATCGTAACAGCATTTAATACTTGACTACGCTCAAAGGTCAAAACCTGCGTGGCATAATACATAATGAAGGTAAACATGATATAAAATGGACCTGTCTCTACGCATTTTGCACCGATGGCAATCAGCACTTCTTTTTTGTGGGTGCGTAATGTCTCAAACAGCGGTACAGCAACGACTTTGCCTTCTTGTTGGTTTTTCTTAAAGGCAGGGGTTTCATCAATACCTTTTCGTATCCATAATCCCAAAAACACAAGCAACGCACTACCCACAAACGGCACACGCCAGCCCCACGACATAAAATCTTCTTCAGGTAGCATGGTCATTACCGTCAAGGCAAGCGTGGCAAGTAGCACACCTAAGGTTACGCCCATCTGTGGCACCGCCCCAAACAGCCCCCGCTTATCTTTGGGGGCGTATTCTACTGCAAGGAGCATCGCTCCGCCCCATTCACCACCAATCCCAAGTCCCTGAATGAGCCTTAATAGCACCATTAAAATTGGTGCGGCAATACCAATGGCTTGATAGGTTGGCAATAGTCCCATTAGCACCGTCGCTCCACCCATCAAGGCAAGTGTCAAGACAAGCGTCTTTTTGCGACCGATTTTATCGCCAATATGACTAAAAAATATCCCGCCAAAAGGTCTGATAAAAAACGACAGCCCAAAGGACATAAAGGCAAGCATGGTGCCGACGGTAGGGTCTTCGGCTGGAAAGTACAGCTGATTAAAAATCAGTGCCGCCACCGTGCCATACAAAAAATAATCAAACCACTCAATAGAGCTACCAATCAGACTTGCCAAAAGCACCCGAGTGGAGACTTTTTTGTCTTCTATTACATGAGTATTTTCCATAACTACTCCCTATCCGTGAATGTGTGTGAAGTAAAAACCCATCTGTCCCAATCAACTTCCCAACTTGTCATCAGGTCAAACCTACCATCAATGTAGAATTTTTCTAATAAAATTGCAAAAGAATCAAAATTATGATGGCATTCCATTTAGGAATGGAGAAGAAAACTTAAAATATGGTCAATTAAAATTAGAATGATACAGTATTATTTGCACATGAATGAACGTAGGGGCGTATTGCATACGTCCAATAAGCTGCGGCTTGCAAAGACCTATGCAGCACGCCCCTACAACTGTTTCATTTTTTATTTGGCAAGTAGTTCAAAAAGTATACTACTTAGGTTTTCCATTCGCCCTGAGCTATGCCTGCGGGTAGGAAAACCGTTATAGGCAGACAAGCTCACCACGAACGGTTTTCTTATCATCATACTTTTCAAACCACAGTCTTTTATTTTAATTCACCATAGTTGTTGGAGTATGTCAGTATTTAAAATGTTTATTTTTTCAATATAAAAACACCCCAATCTAGGGTGTTTTTATGTAGCAAGTGACTACATTTATTGATTTAATGTGTTATACGCCAAATTCGCCGCCGCCAAATCTTCAAGCCCTGTGCCAACTGATTTAAAAACAGTAATTTCATCATCGCTGACACGCCCTGTATGCTTGCCGTGACATAGGTCATATAGCGTGGCTTTAACCTTGTCTTTGGTAAATTGCCCTTCGTCAATGGCAGACAAAACATCCCCTGCCTTTAACAGAGCTTCATCGGTATCTATAAAGACACTGGTATCATAAAAACACGCCCCATCAGTTTCACGCATGTGCGGGGTAAAGCTACCGATTAAATCTAGGTGCTGACCTGCCCTTAGCCACTCACGCAAAATCAGGGGCTGTGTGGAGAGCGTAGCACAGCTTATAATATCCGCCTGCTCTACTGCCCTTTGTAAATCACTGACAATGTGCGTTTTAAAGCCGTCTTGGGCGAGCTTGTCCGCCAATTTTTGGGCGTTGGTGGGCGTGGGATTATAGATACTCACGGTGTCAATAGGGCGTACCGCACGGTACATCTCAGGGATAAGATTACCCACCTGCCCTGCTCCTACCACCAAAAGATGATGGCTATCGGCACGGCTCAAATACCGCCCTGCCAAGGCAGATGCTGCTACTGTCCTTCTTGATGTGATGACATTACCATCAAACATCGCCATCGGCACGCCTGTCGTGGCATCATACAGAATATAGACCGAGTGTAGCCCTGCTAGCCCCTTTTGGTTGTTATTAGGGAAAATAGAGACTGTTTTTAGCCCTAGGCGTTTGCCCACTTGCCACGCTGGCATCAGCAAAAATCTGCCAATCTCATCGCCTGCCTCATTAGCAATAGGGTGCTGATGACGAAGTGGCACTTCTACCCCCTCAACAAAAAACTTATGAATGCTGTCAATGAGCCTATCAGCTGGCAGGGCGGTGATAGTGTCGTGGGTGTCGTAGTGTTTCATAAAAGCTCCTTAAATTAAGAATTATCCTTATTTTGCCAAATGAATGTCATGAGTTCAAGCCAAGCTCTATCAAGGCATCATCTAGCGACTTATCCATCATCGCTTGATATAGCACACATTCATCCAGGACAGTCGCCCCCAAAGCATCTTCAAACACCGCTTGGCTAGATTGTCTTTCATAACCTGACTTAGTCTTATCTTGGGCATTGTCGCCCAAATTAGACTGAAAAATCCCTGCTGCCGACACAGGTAAAAAGTCTTCATAGACAATCGGTTCAAGTCGCAAAATACCTTGTTTGACCAGCTCTTTTGGGTCATTGCTTGTGGCTGATTTTGATTTATCATTTATTTGGCTTTCGTTAATTTGATAATAAAAGTAGCCCAAGCTCTGCTCATAAATTTCTTGATAATCATCAGGAAACGCCCGAAAGCTGTCCGCCAACGCCTGATAATAAGCGTCAGGGTCTTTTTCTGGGGTGGTGGCAAGATTGGCTCTTGTCTTGTTTAGCAGCTCGTCATAGAGCTTACGCCCTTTGGGGGTTAGGGCAATGCCACGCTGTTCAATCTCGCCAAAACGGGCAGTGTGATTGCCTTGTGTGAGCGTGCCATCAGCATTTGTAAAGGCAATCGGCTCATTTAACGCCTTAAAGCTCGTCTGACGAAGTAGTATCGGACAGCTACGACGTGGCGGACCTTCGATGATTTCTTTGGGATCAATGCCACGCTCACTCATGCCTGTTTGCACCTTGTCAATATCCAGCGTGCGTGGGGTTAGGTGGTTGATGTGTGGTCCATAAAAGCCGACAATATCGGCCATCAAGCGGTGCTGATTGTGCAGTTTATCATACAGCTCTTTGCTGATGGGCGATGTGGTGTGCCATTTAAAGGTCTTGGTGGCTTCTATCACAAATTCATCGCTGTCTGCCTTGTTAAGTCCGCCTTGGCTTTCAGACTTTTGGATAAGCTCAATGACCCTTGGCGTAAAAATTTGGCGTTTGTTTAGGGTGTCTATCGCTTGCTGTCGTAGCTTGTCATCATCAATGAGTTCAAGACGCAAGAGTGAGCAAAACACCCGAAACGGACTTTTTTGCAGGCCATCACTATCGGTTGTCCGAAACGCCGTAGAATGCACAGGCACGCCAGCAGGGGTTAGGTCATAGTAGCCCACAGGACTCATGCCCATGACAGAAAATAGCCGTCTCATCATATTAAGCTCGCTTGGTAGCCCCAAGCGTATCGCTCCGTGGCGTTCTAGGTCAATACGGTCAAGCTCGCCTGTGTTGGCTAGGTGCTGTTTTAGGGTAGGGTCTTTGTCAAGGGCAGACTTGTTCACGTCCGCCACCAAGTCCATCAACTCCTTATAAAGTGGCACTTCGCTCTGATACATCTTGGACATGGCAAGCGAAAAGGCGTGGCGAATGCTGTCTTTGTCTTGAAATTGGCTTTGGGTAAATTGGCTCATAATATTTCCTTACATTGGCTAACTGGGTGTAAATACGCCCCTACGGTGCGTTTAATGACAATTTTAAACAACAATATCTTTAAGCAACAATATCATTTGGGTCATCGGGCAAACTTGCCAAGACTTCTTTTAAAATCGCTAAACCTTGATTTAACGTATCTTTATCAATGTTAATGGGTGGCAATAAGCGGATAATGTGGCGGTATTTGCCGCTTGGCATGAGCAGTAAGCCCTTTTCACGGGCTACTTTTAAGATATAATTCATCACGTTGGCGTGCGTGCCGTGCTTGGCGTGCGATAAGCGAATGCCACGCATTGCCCCAATGCCTGTCAAGCCATCAAGCCAAGGCAATATTTGCTGTTTTTGCCATAGGGCGATGGTGTCGGTCAAGGTGTTTTCGTAGTCTTTGGCGGCTTGCCATGTACCATCGTCCGCCATGATGTCTAGCACGGCAAGGGCGGCAGCACACGCCACAGGGTTGCCTGAGTATGTCCCACCAAGGCTGCCCTTAATAAGTCCATTCACAAGGCTTGCTCGCCCAACGACCGCCCCCAAAGGCAATCCGCCACCCATGCTTTTGGCAAAGAGTATCAAATCAGGTTCAATGTCTGTAAAACTGGTAGCAAACGGCACACCGCACCGCCCAAAACCTGACTGTATCTCATCAAATATCAAGATAATGCCATGCTTATCACAAAATGCTCGCAAGTATTTGGCAAAGTCTTTATCCAACGCCAAAAATCCACCTTCGCCCTGTACAGGCTCTATGATGACCGCCCCAATGCTACTTACGTCCACTTCTACGCTAATAAGGCGTTCTAGGGCAAGGATAGCGTCATCACAGCTTACGCCTGTATCAGTACTTGGGTAAGGGATATGATACACGCCAGCCGATAATGTGCCTAAGGCGGATTTGTAGGGGGCGACTTTGCCATTTAGATTCACCGCCGCAAGTGTTCTGCCGTGAAATGCCCCATCAAAGGCGATGACCCCTGCTCGTCCTGTCTTTTGGCGGACGATTTTTAGGGCATTTTCACAGCTTTCTGCCCCAGAGTTGGTGAGCATACCCGCCACATCGCCTGTAATGGGGGTGATACTGCACAGGCGTGGCATATAGTCTTGATAGGGCTTGTGATGGACGGCATTATAAGCATAATGGGTCATTTTGTCGGTCTGCTCATGAATGGCGGAGACGATGGCAGGGTGGCAATGCCCAAAATTAAGCACGCCAATCCCCCCAACAAAATCAATATACTCCCTGCCATCGCTATCCCACACCCTTGCCCCTGCCCCACGTTCAAGCGTGATGGGGTGGACAACGGTAAATGCGTCTGTTACGTTGTGATTGCTCATTTTTTATCCTTTATGAAGTTGATTTAACAATTTTTTCTCTTGCCATTTTTCGGTTTGGTCCACAATCTTGGCACTGACCAAATCGCCTGTGACATTGCCACAAGTAAAAATCATATCCACCAGCACATTTATCCCTGCGGTTAAGGCTACAATTTCAATCGGCAGACCTGCCTGCGTAAAGACAATAGACATCGCAATCAGCCCTGTCCCTGGTACGCCAGCAATCCCCACCGCTGTCACTGTCCCCACAATCACAATGCTGGCAAGCTCTGGCACAGACAGGCTCACGCCAACAATTTCAGCAGCAAAAATCACCGCCACACCCAAACGCAATGCCGTGCCATTCATGTTCATTGTTGCTCCAATTGGCAAGGTCAGCCGTGCCACACGCTCGCTAATACCTGCCCTTTCGGCAGCCTTGATGCTAATTGGCAAGGTGCTAAGACTACTGCTGGTAACAAAGGATGTAAATATCGCTTCTTTGATGTCTTTATAAAACTTTACCACCTTAACCCCAAAAGACTTCATGATAAGCGGATACACCACCACCAAAAGGATAATTACGCCAGCATAAGACGTGCCGATAAATTTACCCAGTGACACAACCGTCTCCAAACCCTGAGAACCAAAGGTATTGGCGGTAATCCCAAACACGCCAATGGGAGCATATTGCAAAATACCATTTAAAATTTTGGTAACGACTTCATTGCCCGCTTCCATGATTTTGTATAGAAGTTCGCCCATTTCCTGCTGTTTTAAATCGGCAGAATGTCGCATAATCAAAATGGCAAGCCCAACAATGACTGACACCGACACCACCGCCAAAATATCGCCTGCCGCCAATGCACTAAAAATATTGCTTGGCACCATTCTAAGTATCGTATCTATAAATGACGGCTTGTCAGGTGGATTGACATTGGCATCTGTGGGCAAAGATAAGCCTTCGCCAGGGTTTGTCCATGTAGCCAGTGCGATTCCAACCACCACAGAGACAGCCGTGGTAATCATATAAAGCGGAAAGATTTTTAGACCGATACGCCCAAGGTCTTTGGGATTTGAGTGATTGACTGCCACAATGAGTGATAACGCCACCAAAGGAATGACAATCATCTTGAGTAAATTTAAAAACAATGTGCCAAGCGGTGTAAGTAGGCTACTGTGCTCCTTTAAAAGTAGCCCAGCCACAACCCCTAGTGCAAATCCTGCCGTCATTTTTAGCATAAATGACTTATTGGCATACCAACGCCATAATTTTTCCATAAATATTCCTTGAAACAGTCCTTGCAATTACCTATCGGTCTTGTTCAATTTTGAGACCATGGCGTTATTTTTGACGTTTTTGGATAAATAAGCAAACGAAATTTTGAAGCATAGCCATTCTAAAAAGGAATGGCTATAAAAAGAGTGGCTAAAAGAGTAGTAAGAAAAACGTGAATTGGGTAAATTTTAAGGTGTGTTAAATTTGTCTAGATACCCGCTTATCCATTTGGTCATCGCCATCACTTTTGGGGTGTGAGCAAGGCGACTTTGGTAGGTCATGTAGTAGGCGTTTTGGCTTTGTAGTTTTTGATTGATTGCCAGCACAAGTGTGCCATCATTTAACTCTTTATCCACAAAACGCTTTGGCACAAGGGCAATGCCACAGCCAATCATGGCAGCATTGATACACGCAAAAAAGCTGTCAAATTTTGCCCCAATAAGCGTCTGGCACGCCACGCCAAGCTCGGCAAAATACGCCTGCCACATGGTTGGGCGAGAGCGGATTTGCAAAAGGGGATAATGAGTAAGCTTATCTGAGTCTGTCTCCTTGGGCAGATAATCAGGGCGACACACCGCCACCATATATTCATCAAAGAGCTTAACAGCGTCCATACCCACCCACACCCCATTACCAAACAAAAACGCCATGTCCACACCGCCAGTATCTACAAGTGGCTCGGCAACCTCCTTGATGTCTAAATGGATAAGTGGGTGGCTTGCCCCAAAGCCTTTTAGGGCAGGAATGAGCCATTTGGCACAAAAGGTAGGGTGGCAGGCGATGGAGAGTATCTCGCCTTCTTGGTGTTTGACCATCATGGATAGGCTTGCGTGCTGAATTTGTGCCAAGATGGCAAGCGTGTCTTTATAATAACTTTGCCCAGCAGGCGACAGCTCAATACCTTGATTGACACGATAAAACAGCTGTACACCAAGCAATTCTTCTAATTGGGCAACCTGTTTGCTGACTGCACTTTGGGTCATGTGCAGCTCTTTACCTGCTTTGGTGAAACTAAGATGCCGTCCTGCCGCCTCAAAGCATTGCAAGGCGGTGGTTGATGGGTATTTGCGAAAGTTGGTTGTATGCATGTTGGGTTTAGTAATTGGTATTTACTGAAAATTTTAGCATACTGTAAATAAAAAAAGCCAGTCAAATCAGACTGGCTTTTTTGGAATAGTGGCATCCCATAGGGGATTCGAACCCCTGTTACCGCCGTGAAAGGGCGGTGTCCTAGGCCTCTAGACGAATGGGACGCATAGAGTGGGTAGTAGACACCAATATATCTTTTAACCCGAAAACGACAAATAAGCCGTTATAACAACGTAAGAATGCTTTAAAAGCGTGCCTAGGTGCTTACGTTGAACTTAGCGTTACTGGTGGAGCTAAGCGGAGTCGAACCGCTGACCCCTTGCATGCCATGCAAGTGCTCTACCAACTGAGCTATAGCCCCTTTGCTAAGGTGGGCGTATTATATAAGCTCATCTTTATTTTGTCAAATCAAAATTTGAAAAAATCATTTAAAAATTATTTAACTTTATGATTTTAAATCATTTTATTTTTAATTGGCAGGGGCTACCAAGTGAGTGTGCCTGCATTATTCAGTGTTATTTGTATGAGTTATTTGGGTGTCTGTAATGCTTATAAGAGTGTCGTTTTTTAACCTTTTGGCGTGGTTAAAATACGTTTATGACCTGCTATGCAACCTAAAAAAAGCTTAGAAAAAAAGCTTAGGTCATATAAGATAACCTAAGCTTTTTGGCAATTTTGACCTACCAGATTAAGCTAAAAAGTTAGGCAATCTTGCGTTTGTTTCTTCTAGTTTTTTTAGCTTTTTTTTGCCCATGCCACCAAGCACTTCACACGCATGACGCAGACGAGCCAAGGTCATATCTGCACCGATGACGTACATAGAATTCATCACAGGCGTGCTGGCAGTCGTACCTGCAATCGCCACAAAAAACGGCTGCATAAAATCTTTTAGCTTAATCTCAAAATGAGCCGACAAGCCTTTCATGACAGCGTAAATATTCTCTTCGCTCCATGTAGGTAGGGCTTCAAGCTGCCATGTGGCAAGGTATAAAATCTCTAAAATCTGCTCACTCGTTAATGACTTATGAGTAAAATCATCTGCCGTAATATTTGGCAAATTGGTAAAATAAAAGCCTGCCCAATTTACCGCGTCTGATAAAGTGTTAATGCGTGGTTGTATGGCTTTAGCAATGGCATTTAGCTTGTCATCATTACTTGCCCATGCTAACAGGCGGTTTTTAAGCTCACAGCTGTCCATTGCACGTAAGTACTCGCCATTTAGCCAGTAGAGTTTTTCGATATCAAATACAGGCCCGCCAAGCGACACACGAGTGATGTCAAAGCTTGCAATCATCTCATCAAGTGTAAATTTTTCTGCTTCATTAGGTAAGCTATAACCCATACGCCCTAGGTAGTTTAGTAGGGCTTCAGGCAGTACGCCTGCATCACGATAATAGGTGATGGATGTGGGGTTTTTACGTTTTGACAGCTTGGATTTATCCGGATTACGCAGCAGCGGCATATGACAAAGCACAGGCATCTCCCAACCAAAGTATTCATAAAGCAGCTTATGCTTAGGGGCTGAGCTAATCCATTCTTCGCCACGAATGACGTGAGTAATTTGCATAAGATGATCATCAACGACGTTTGCCAAATGATAGGTAGGTAGCCCATCTGTTTTTAGTAAAACTTGCATATCCACGTTTTCATAAGGGATTTCAATTTTACCACGCAGCATATCATCAATCACGCACACGCCATCAGTTGGCACTTTCATGCGAATAACAAAAGGCTTTCCACTGTTTGCAAGCTTATCAGATTCTTCACGGCTTAAATTGGCATAACGCCCGTCATATTTGACAGCTAAGCCTTGTGCCATCTGCTCTTCACGCATTTTATCCAATTCGTCAGGTGTGCAAAAGCAGCGAAACGCCAAGCCTTTATCAAGCAGTTCTTCGGCGTACTTTTTATAAATATCCATGCGTTCAGACTGACGATAAGGAGCGTAAGGCCCGCCAATATCAGGACCTTCACTCCATGACAGCCCTGCCCATTTTAGGGCGTCTAAAATCATTGCTTCAGATTGAGCGGTTGAGCGGACTTGGTCGGTGTCTTCAATTCTTAGGATAAATTCGCCACCATTAGCCTTAGCAAAAACCATGTTAAAAAGGGCAATGTAAGCAGTACCAACGTGCGGAAAGCCAGTGGGGCTAGGGGCGATACGAGTGCGAATAGGTCGTGTCATAATAAAATCTCAAAACAAATAAACTCATTATCATATCAAATTGTCAAAGGTTTGAGTAGCTTTTATAAAAGTATTGAAAATTTTATGAAAACCAGTGATGGTGCAGCATTGTAAAAAAATGTGTAAAAATATGAAAAAAATCACCTAAAATCCTTGATTTTACTTGACTATCTGTCAGTTATTGGGATAATACACCATGCAAATTTTATGTTATTTTAACGATGCAATAAACCAAAATCGCACACGCTCACCCATCATTTGACAGCACCATGACCGATACCAACGACAGCCCAGACACCTTTGTTCATCACACCGTTTTATTACACGAAACGGTAGCTTGTGTGCTTGGCGAGGTTTGTTTACCCATTTTAGCCAAAAAGTCAGGCGTTTTTGTGGACGCAACTTTTGGCAGGGGCGGGCACAGTCGGCTGTTATTAGAGCATTTGGCAGATGATGCGGTCTTGATCGTCTTTGATAAAGACCCCCAAGCGATCCAAGTTGCTAACGATCTTGCCAAAAAAGATAACCGTGTTAAGGTGGTGCATGACAGTTTTGCTCATGTGCTATCTGCCTTAGCGAAGCTAAATATCCATCAGGTAGATGGGATTATGGCAGATTTAGGCGTCTCATCTCCACAGCTTGATGATGGCAATCGTGGCTTTAGTTTCATGCGTGATGGGGCGGTGGATATGCGAATGGATACCACTCGAGGAGAGCCTGTTAGCGAGTGGCTAAAACGGGTAGACGAAGAGACGCTTGCCAATGTGCTATATACTTATGGCGAAGAGCGTCACAGTAGACGCATTGCACGTGCGATTAAGGCGATGGAAAATTATGATTCCACCTTACAGCTTGCTGAGACAATAAAACAAGCACACCCAAATTGGCAAAAGGGAAAGCACCCTGCCACTCAGAGCTTTCAAGCCATGCGGATTTTTATCAATAATGAGCTTGGTGATGTGAAGATGTTTTTAGACGATAGTATTAAAGCTCTAAAAACAGGCGGACATTTGGCGGTAATCAGCTTTCATTCGCTTGAAGATCGCATGATTAAGCAGTTTTTAAACAACCACAGTCGTGGGCGATATGAGGGCGATGATAAGCTGCTTATGCCGATAAAACGCCCCAAGTATTTTGGTAAGCCATATCGTATTGCTCCTAGTCATGATGAAATCAAACAAAATCCACGTGCCAGAAGTGCTTATTTACGTGGTGCGGTGCGACTTGATACGCCGATGAGTGATGAAATTAGACTTGCCACCAATATAGATGATAAATGAGATACCAATGACGATGAACCGACACGCCCATTTAATAACAGAGCAAAATAAGCTGAGCAATGCAGGCATCAAAAAGGTATGTTTTTTGGTGTTGGGTGTGCTGTTTGTGGCGTGCTTATGGGCAGGAGCAAGCGTCGCTCGACAAACCCAAGAGCATCATAACGCTTACCGTGATTTACAAAAACTTAAAAGCGAGATGATTCGGCTGAAGATAGAAGAGCAGCGACTGCTTATCGAACAGCAGACATTTAGCAGTACACCACAAGTAGCTCAGCGTGCAACAACTGAATTGGGAATGTTTTTCCCAACTAATGATGATAGACAGGTAATCGTACCTGCTAGCGGTGTGATTGGCATTAAAAAGGTGGCTAATGATGAGAAAAACTAAAAAAACAACAGGAGCTGCATCTATCATCACTGAGCCACTGCGTAAAAAGAATGCTAATGCTACTAAGGCAAACCCAGCATCAAGCACCAAAAAATTGGCAGCATCTAAATTGACTCGTACCAAAAAACGCCATGGAGCAATGCAAATGGGCGGTGCTCATGACTGGCAGCGTTATAGCATTGTTTGGGGTATTATTCTGTTATGCTTTTTTGTGCTTTTTGCTAGAGCGTTTTATTTGCAGGTGCTTAATGCAGATTATTATATTGAAAAAGGCGACAGTCTGATCACTGTTAAACAAAGCCCAGTCGTCTATCGTGGCATGATAGTGGATACCTTAGGCATGCCACTTGCTGCCAATGCTCCATTGTCTATCATTGCTTTTAGCCCTTATGATTATGCTCAAAAATACTACCACCTAAAAAAAATCCTTGCCGATAACTCAATCCAAAAAGGCGATAGAAAAAAGCAACTGTCCGCCAAACAGATTAAAGAGCGTGATAGAGCAATACAAGAGCTGGATGATATGCAGCTTGTTAAGCTTGCAGCATTAACCAACTTCCCATTAGAGCGGCTACAAAAAGCGGTAAAAATTGACGATACCATTGATGTCACAGACGAAGATGCCGTCAAAAATGCTCTGCCAACAGGTGCAGGCTCTCGTCATTTGGTATTACTTAATAAAGTGTCTCCAGAAGTGGCAGCACCTGTGTTAGCGGCTGATTTTGTTGGTGTCACTGAGTCAAAATTTTTTCAAAGATACTACTTACAAGCAGAACCCAATGCCCAAATTCTAGGCTATATGGCTCAGTCAAGCGGTGATGATGGCGGTTATGTGGGGCGTGCTGGCATTGAGTCAAAATACGAAAAACGCCTAGCAGGAGAGCGGGGTCAGTATTTAATGCTAAGAGATGCTCGCCGTTCTGCCATTAAAGAATTAAAACAGATTAAGCCAGAAGTACCTGCCCAAGACGTTCATTTGACGATTGATTCTAGGCTACAATATGTGCTTTATAAGGAGCTTGAAAAAGTAGGGCGTGAGCAGTCGGCACGATCAAGTTCTGGTATGGTGGTGGATGTTGCTACAGGTGATGTACTTGCTATGAGTACATGGCCATCGTTTAATAGTAATAATTTATCGGAGCGAACAGGGGCAAATGAGCGAAATCGTCCTGTGCTAGACGTTTTTGAGCCAGGTTCTGTGATGAAGCCTTTTACGGTTGCAGCTGCTCTTGAGTCGGGCAAATACACGACAAGCACACTGATTGATACGTCGCCAGGCTCTATTAGAATCGGTGGCTATTCGATTCGTGATGCGGGAAACTATGGACAAATCACCCTAGCTAAGCTAATCCAAAAGTCAAGTAACGTTGCGCCTGCTAAGATTGCACTGAGTTTACCTAATGATGCCATTGCCAATATGCAGCGTAAATTTGGATTAGGTCAAAAAACTGCCTTGCAATTTCCTGCTGAGGCGACAGGCAAGGTGACCGTGCCAGACGAAAAAGACAGTTCGCGCCGCGCCACAATGGCATATGGTTATGGTCAGCAAATCACCTTAGCCCAGCTTGCCCAAGCCTATGCTGTGCTTGGCAATAACGGCAAGATGCAGCCACTTAGACTGGTTAAAGATGAGCCAATGGTAGAGCCGACCCAAATTATCTCACCACGCCACGCCCAAGAAGTGGTCGGCATGATGGAGCTGGTTACTCAGGCAGGCGGCACGGCACGATCAGCAGCAATTAACGGCTATCGTGTGGCAGGCAAGACAGGAACGACACGCCGAAATAACCCGAACGGTGGCTATTATAATGACCAACACCGTACGGTGTTTGCAGGCATTGCACCTGCAAGTAACCCACGCTTTGTGACAGTTATTTGGGTAGAAGATCCACGAGAGAATTTCTATGCAGGCAAAGTGGCAGCACCTGTATTTCATAATGTCATGAAAGAGGCACTGCGGATTTATAATGTGCCATTTGATAAGCCACTTACCGAACATCAATAATTCATTGGGATAAATTCATTGGAATAAATTATGAAAATTGCCGAATTTAAGCTCTCAAGCGACATACAAAATAAACTTGACCAAGTGGCAAATCTAGAATTTAATGGCTTTGCTGTGGATAGTCGTAAGCTTATACAGGGTAATGCTTTTATTTTATTAAAATCCCAAAACCCTAATGCAACTGTGGATTTGTCCGTGTTGTCAGCTTATTTAACCCAAGTTCAAGATAAGGCAGCTTTTGTGTTATCTGAAGTGGATGTTTTGCCGATTGCTGATGACTTTGACTTGCCGATTGTGATTGTGCCAAATATCCGTGAATACCTAGGGGAACTCATCGCCCAAAGCCTACAACATAACCACGCAGCTAAACTGCCTACTGTTGTTGCGGTGACAGGTACTAATGGCAAGACGACCATCAGCCAGCTGACCGCTCAGCTTATCAGTGGTGCTGGCGTGATGACAGCGGTGATGGGAACGGCAGGTAATGGTATTTTACCAGACTTAAGCCAAAGCACGCACACCACACTTGAATCGTTCCACTTACACCACGCCATGCATGATTTTGCGACAAAAGGCGTGCAAGTTTTGTGCGTTGAAGCAAGCTCTCATGGCTTGCATCAGCACCGCTTGCAGGGCGTGCCAATTAGCGTAGCGGTATTTAGCAATCTAAGCCGAGATCATTTAGATTATCATGCTGATATGGATGACTATGCCGCCGCTAAAGCAAAGCTGTTTGATAAAGACTTATTTTCAAGATTGACCCATGCTGTTATCCACCTAGATGATGAATTTAGCGGGCTGATGATTGATAAAGCTAAGCACTCTAAATTGACAGTTTGGACGTATAGTACAACGAATGCACAGGCGACATTTTTTGCTAAAAATATCACCCCAAGTTTAGATGGCGTTCGTTTTACGCTGGTTTGCCCATTTGGCGAGATAGCGTTAAATAGCCCGTTACTTGGGCTATTTAATGTGGCAAATTTATTAGCGAGCGTGGCGACATTATTAGCAATTAGCCCAAGTGCCTTTAATGATTTGCCAAAATTAGTTGCCCATTTACAAGGTGCTAGGGGGCGAATGGAGAGAGTTTGCCCTGATAAAACCCCTTGTGTTATCGTTGATTATGCCCATACACCAGACGCATTAACGCAAGTTTTGACAAACCTAAAAGCCCACTGCTTAGGCAAGCTTTGGGCGGTGTTCGGCTGTGGTGGCGATAGGGATAGGGGTAAGCGTCCCTTGATGGCAAAGGCAGGGCTTGCTTTGGCAGATAAAGTTGTGCTAACAAGCGATAATCCACGCACCGAAAAGCCGACCGCCATCTTAGCTGATATGCAAGTGGGTATGACTTGCGAAGAGCATTATAAGACGGTGATTGAGGCTGACCGTGCTAAAGCCATTGAGTATGCGGTAAAAAACGCTAACGCTGATGATATCGTGGTTATCGCAGGTAAGGGGCATGAGACTTACCAAGAGATTAATGGTGTAAGGCATGATTTTGATGATACGGTAGTGGTAAAGTCACTACTCAATGAAGATGGCTTAGACTAACTAACTACGCTAGAGAATATGGAATATAACAAGGTTAAGTGTCTAACAATAAGATTAAGATTATAGGCATAGATGTATTTTTGTAGTTTGGCATTCGTTTTTAGATTTAGTATTGTTGTGCGATAAGAGCCGAAAATCTGATGATTTTCGGTTTTTATTTGGTCTTAATTTTAATGACATGTAACCAAAACTAAACGTTTTATTTCACTTTAGGCGGTTGACTTATGATAAAATTATCGGTTTAGGAAAAATTAATCCGTTGTTTTGATTTTGGCAAAAAAGATCATGAAAAAATTTTATCTCATTCGTCATGCTCAAAGCGAAACTAATGCAGGGCTTGCCATTCGTCCAAATCACGCCATTAATCTCACTAAGCTTGGTAATTTGCAGGCACTAGAGCTTGCCCAGTGGCTAAAAAATACCATCAAAGAGCCGATTAGCGATGTTTTTGTGTCAAGTTATGTCCGCACACAACAAACTGCTAAGCCTTTTTTAGGTATTATAGATAAAGAAGCGATTGTCATTGATGAGCTGCATGAATTTAATTATTTAGATTTTGACCGCATCAAGGATTTGACAGTTCATGAGATGGTACGCCTTGCCGATGAATTTTGGACAACTAATGTCAATCATAAAGACAGCGATGCCACAGAAAGTTTTTTACAATTTATAGAGCGTGTAAGATGGGTGAGAAATTTTTTTCGCAGTTTGCCTGATGGCAATTATGTCGTATTTACGCATGGTATGTGGATTGGTATGTTAATCTGGCAAATATTACACCAAGATGGCCCACGCATGCATAATATGGCTAAATTTCGTGCGTTTGAGTTGGCGATACGCCCAAAAAATTGCGAAGTTTTCATATTAACAGGCGACAGTATTACCAAGGCTTATACTAAAAACGACAGACAAGATGGCGATATTCGCTAAATAATAAACAGAGTAAATCATGACTGCTTATCTTTGGGTAAAACACACCTTACAAGCTGCCACAAACGGCATTTGGCATAATTTAGATGGCGACTTAACCACTACCAAAATCACTACCGACACACGCCAAATCAGTGAAGGTGATGTTTTTTTGGCTCTTAAAGGCGACAATTTTGATGGGCATGATTTTATTGACGTGGCTGTCCAAAAAGGAGCGGTAGCTGTCATCGTCAGCCAAGTTTGTAATACAAATATCGCTCAGCTTGTGGTGGATGATACTCGTCTGGCACTAGGTCATCTTGGTAAATTTCGCCGTGATGTCCACCCTGATTTGACCGTGATTGCTCTAACAGGCAGCAGTGGCAAGACCACAACTAAAGAAATGCTTGGCAGTATTTTTAGCCAAGTTGCACCAACACTCATAACACGTGGTAATCTTAATAACGATTTAGGCGTGCCGATGATGCTTTTAGAGCTGACTGATGAGCATCGTTTTGCGGTGATGGAGCTTGGGGCAAATCATGTGGGTGAGATTGCTTATACAGCGTCGCTCGTTCGCCCTGATGTGGCGTGTGTCTTAAACATTGGCACAGCCCACTTGGGGGAGTTTGGTGGTAGAGATAACATCGCTCGGACGAAAGCGGAGATTTTTTCGGCATTGACGAACGATGGTGTGGCAGTATTGCCTTTTGGTGATGAGTTTTTTGATAAATTACAAGATGAAGCGGCGAGGTTTACCAAAAACATCATCACTTTTGGTGAAAAACAAGTGCCAGTTAGCAAGGCAGGCATTGATTTTAATGACTTAAGCGATGATGAAAAAGTTGAGCTTAGCTGTCTTGAAACTGTGCTCTTGATGGGCGATGTCTTTGCTGATGATGTTGAGACTTTGGCAACGTGTAGTGAGTTTACCCTAAGTGTGAATTTAGCGGTTGATGATATTGACAGTGATGAAGTAACACTGCCCTTTATAGGTGAGCATAATGTGGTGAACGCCTTGGCAGCAGCAGCGATAGCGACATCGCTAGGCATGCCACTTGATATGATTAAATCAGGGCTAAACAACGCTGTGCCACCTAAAGGGCGTCTGACTCGCATGGAGTTTGGCGATCATCTGCTCATTGATGATACTTATAACGCCAATCCAAATTCAATCTTTATGGCAGCTAAAGTCCTAGAAAATGAAACTGCCCAAAAGATTTTGGTGCTAGGTGATGTTGGTGAGCTTGGCGATGCAGCTAAGCTTGAGCATTATAAATTAGGACAAAAGCTTGCTGAACTTGAGTTAGATTATGTGCTGACTGTCGGTCAATTCATGGCTCATTGTACCGCTGCCATTAATGAAATTAAGCCTGATTTGGCTCGACATTTTTCTAATAAAGCTGAAGTCTTGACAGCAATTCAAGCACTATTAAGCGAGCCGTCAGCGGTGTTATTTAAAGGATCTCGCACAGCGAGAATGGAAACGTTGATTGATAATTTAACCCAAACCCCTAATTCATAAAAATAAAAAGGCACAACTATGTTGTACTGGCTCATTGATTACTTGAATATTTTGCACGATAAGACCATCGCATCGGTCGGGCTTAGAAGTCTGCTTGCGGTCTTGACAAGCCTTGTGATTGTTATTGGCTTTGGTCGCCCTGTTATTACGTATTTGCGAGAGCTGAAGTACGGTCAGGCAGTACGAAACGATGGACCAAAAACACACCTTGCCAAGCAAGGTACACCAACGATGGGAGGTGTGCTGATTTTGGCGGCGATTGGCATCTCGACACTGCTGTGGACCAATCTTGCTAATCCGTATGTGTGGATTGTGATGGCGGTGATGGCGATTTTTGGTGCAGTTGGCTGGGCAGATGATTGGCTAAAAATTAAGCACAAAAACCCCCAAGGGCTTATCGCTCGTAAAAAATATTTCTGGCTGTCGGTGGGGTCGCTGATAGCAGGCGTGTGGCTGTACATTATCGCTAAGGGGCAAGCTGACATCACAGCCACACAAGCCATGCAAGATTTACTTATCCCACTTACCAAAAACTGGATTATCCCGCTATCTGCCATTCCTTTTGGGATTGGGTTTATTGGTTTTACTTATCTTGTCTTAGCAGGCTCGTCTAATGCGGTTAATCTCACCGATGGTTTAGATGGACTTGTCTCGTTGCCTGTGGCACTGGTAGCGACAGGTCTTGGGGTATTTGCCTATATCTCAGGCAATGCGGTTTGGGCAAATTATATGAATGTGCCGTTCATCGCATATAACAGTGATGTTGTCGTCATTTGTGCAGCGATGGTGGGGGCGTGCCTTGGCTTTTTATGGTATAACGCATCGCCTGCAGAAGTGTTTATGGGCGATGTTGGGGCGTTAAGTCTTGGAGGTATGCTTGGCGTGATTGCCATCATGACTCGCCAAGAGATTGCTTTTGCGATTATGGGCGGGATTTTTGTGGCAGAAGCATTATCAGTGATGTTACAAGTTGGCTCATACAAGTTACGCAAAAAGCGGATTTTTTTGATGGCTCCTTTACATCACCATTTTGAAGAAAAAGGACTAAAAGAGACTAAAGTAGTCGCACGTTTTTATATCATCTGCATTATTTTAGTGGTGCTTGGGCTAATGACATTAAAGTTGCGATAGTATCTTTTATCCACCAAAAAAGGCGTGCCGATACTGTACGCCTTTTTTTGGTGGGTGTCAGACTTTGGTAGTATCGCCTAGTAAATCACAAATAACAAAATCATGGTACAATATTAATAAGTTTGATAATGCTTGGTATTGTTTGCATTAAAATCAGCTGAATTTTAGCTCAGACCGCTTAGCTTGAATAAGGGTCGTTTGATCTGCGATTCATCATGATTTTGATGCAGCCATTAGTTTTTTATAGCCGTGTATTTTCGGTATTTTATTTGGTTGCGATTATGACTCATTTTGTTAATTCTAAGGCTGTTGCCAAGCCATTTCCTGTGTTATGGGTGATGATGCTTGGCATGATGGTTGCCATAGGTCCGCTTGCTATTGATATGTATTTGCCTGCTTTGCCAACGATGGCAGACGAGTTTGGCGTGCCTGTGAGTGAAGTGGCAAAATCTGTGCCGTTTTATTTTATCGGACTTGTATTTGGTCAGCTGTTTTATGGACCATTCTCAGACCGTGTGGGGCGTGTGTTACCCATGTATCTTGGCATGACGCTGTTTGTCATTGCAAGTGTGATTTGTGCTACTACCACAAGTGAGACGGTGCTATTTATTGCTCGGACGGTGCAGGCGTTAGGGGCGTGTGTGACAGCGGTGGTTACTCGTGCTGCCATTCGTGATACGCTTAATCCTGTGCAATCGGCTCGAGCCTTTAGCCTGATGGTATTGGTAATGGGGCTTGCTCCGATTTTAGCACCAAGCCTTGGGGCATTTGTGCTAAGGTTTGCCAGTTGGCATATGATTTTTTGGATATTAGTGGCGTATGGTGTACTAAATTTAGTACTGACTAAGCTGTTTTTAAAAGAAACACTGTCGCCAGAAAAACGAAATACCGCCCCTATTTTACATACCTTTGCAAATTATCTGGACTTAATAAAGGACAAAAGCTTTATCGTGCCAGCAGTAGCAGGTGGATTGCTTCAGGGGGCTTTTTTCATTTACTTATCCATCTCAAGTGAACTATTTATGGTTGGTTATGGTTTATCTGAGCGGCAGTTTGCCATTGCTTTTGGGGCGAATGCGTTTGGTTTTATTGCCATGACGCAGGTGAATCAATTTTTAACCAAGAAATTTAGATTGGTACAGTTGTTTCGCTTTGGGGCGTTAATGCAGCTGATGTGTGGCCTGTGCTTGCTTTTACTCGGTGTGGTATTTGGTGAGCAAGCGAACTTTTGGCTTGTGTTTGTTTGTATCTTTTGTTGCATTGCAGGGCTTGGTCTAACTCAGCCAAATGCTGCCGCCATCGCCTTGGCGTTCCAAAAAAAGCGTGCAGGTATGGCGTCTGCAATGCAAGGGGCGATGCAATTTAGCGTGGGGATTGTTGGCGGTTTATTACTAAGTTTATTTTCAGTCACGCCTGTGCTTAAGCTTGGCATTATCATCAGCGTACTTGTACTGATTGGTACGATATTGGTATTTAGCCTTGATGGTAAGCTTGATTTATCAAAAGTAGATTAGTAAATTTTAAGCAAAAAGACCCCAAAATCATCACCCACCCCGATGATAGGGGTGGTGATTAATAATGGTCATCGCACGGTACAGCTGTTCGGTTAGGACGACACGCACAAGCGGATGCGGCAAGGTTAATTCAGAGAGTGACCATTTAAAGTCTGCTGCCGCTAAGATGTCTTTTGATACGCCATCTGCTCCACCAATGACCAAAGCAATGTCTGCCCCATCTTGCATGGCGATTTGTAATTTATCTGCTAAGCGTTCGGTGCTGAGCATTTTACCAGTTACTTCCAGTACCCAGAGTTTTTCGTTATCGTGCTTGGCAGATAAGATGGCACAAGCTTCGGTTTGTTTATATTTATCAATCTCGGCAGATGATGGGTTTTTACTGCGTTTGGCAGGGGGTATTTCGATGATTTCGGTACTCATCATAGGGGCGATGCGTTTTAGATATTCGTTAATGCCAGTTTGTACCCAGTTTGGCATCTTATGCCCAACGCTTAAAATTCTAAGTTTCATAAATTAAATTGATTGTGTTTTGAAAATTGTGCAAAGCATAGCAAATTTTATCCAATTTTGCTATGATGATACCTTTTAATCAATAAAGTGATTGGTGCGATGACGCAAGCACAGACAGATGATAAGCATTATCAATACGCACGATTTGACAGCAAAAAGCAAGCATGGCATGATAAATTGATAAAGATGGTTGCCATAACAGCAATCAAAAACTGACATGGCGACATCTAAGTCAAGTGCACGACAAATAGGCACTCGCTTTGAACGATTGGCGTGCAAATTTTTAACTGCTCA
Organism: Moraxella nasovis; assembly: GCF_022701215.1. NCBI lineage: Bacteria > Pseudomonadati > Pseudomonadota > Gammaproteobacteria > Moraxellales > Moraxellaceae > Moraxella > Moraxella nasovis. Next base: position 1,236,831 of record NZ_CP089976.1, read on the forward strand.
AGGTTTGCAAATTATCACAACCAATTACAATGTCGCTTTGGTTGGTGAGATTGATGTTGTTGCATTAGGGCAAACATCGCTTGGTAACAAAGTTTTTAAGACGCTTGTCTTTGTGGAAGTTAAAGCTCGCCGCCGTAGTCAGTTTGCCAGCAGTCTTGAGACAGTAACGCTTGCTAAGCAAAGAAAGATTATTAAAGCGGCCGAGCATTTTATCGCACAACATGATAAGTTTGCCGATTGTGATTGTCGCTTTGATGTCATAGGTTTTGATACCAAATCTGATGGCAATATTGATCTAAATTGGATTCAAGCGGCTTTTTTGGTGGATTGATTGAGAACATTTAATACAACACTAGGGTGGATAATGAAATATATGATAAAGCCTTTGATGGCGGTATGTGTACTAGCAAGCCTGACAGCATGTAGTACGCTTGGCATGGGTGATGATAATCAAAACTATGGTTCATACGAGTTTGGACGCAGCGTTCCTGAGCGTATTAGCGATGAGAGTATTGAGTTAACTGCACGCCGTAATTTAAACCGTGTGAGTGGTATAAGTCCAGACACAGTGAGAATCGCCATTGACAGCTTTCAGCGTGAAGTACTGTTGACAGGTGAAGTGGCTGACGAGACCACAAAAAAAGACGTCGAGAAGATGATTGGATCCATGAAAGATGTTAAGCAAGTCTATAACTATCTGACCGTAACGCCTACCCCAAAAAGCCAAAGCCACACACTCCAAGAAGGCTATATAAAGGCGAAAATTGGAACAAAGCTGCTTGCTAACACCGCCATTAAGTCATCACAATATAAAATCGTCGTGCGTAATCAGATCGCCTATGTACTTGGCTACATGACAGCTGAACAAAGAGATTATATTTATGATGCAGTTCAAAACACCGCAGGCATGGCATCAGTAGTCGGGCTGATGACGATTATCTCGCAGACTGATAAGGCTCAAGATGTGGCGGTGGGTATGTCGCCAAGTACGCCCGCACCCACGCCAGCTGCTGTGGTTGCCACCCCTATTCAGGCAGCACCTAGCATTGTGCCAAACGCACAGCCAACGTCAGGTGCGTACACCATGCAAGAAATCTATTTACCAAATGCAAGCACGAATGCACCAATCAACGCAAGCCCTGTATATGCCCCATCATCAGGCAGCAGTTATATTGAGTTATACCAAGGGACAAATAAACCTTAAACAGTGATAATGCACTAAAAATTTTTATTTTTATTTAACGAGAACGCCATGAATGCAGATGATCTAATCACCGCTTTACGCCCCCACTTTCCCAACGCTGAAATCCAAGCGGTGAATAACGGCAATAAATTTGAAGTATTAATAGTTGATGATAGTTTTGATGGTAAGCGCTTAGTTCAGCGTCAGCAAGCTGTCTATGCCATTGCCAATCCATTTATCCAAAGTGGTGCGATTCACGCCCTTAGTATCCACGCCCTAACCCCAAGCGAATATGCTGAGCGTAAATAAGGATAAAAGGATAAGACGATGGATAAATTTAAAATTATCGGCAAAAGCCGTATTGCAGGCGAAGTTACCATCTCTGGCTCAAAAAATGCAGCCCTGCCATTACTTGCTGCTATGCTACTGCCAAACGGTGAGACTGTGCTGCACAACGTACCAACTTTAAAAGACACCGAAACATTAGTTAAGCTAATTGGTGGTATGGGTGTTCGCATTAAAAAAGAAGCCAATACTGTCATCGCAGATGCTCGCACGGTAACCAACTACTATGCGCCTTATGAGCTTGTACGCACCATGCGTGCATCCATCTTAGTGTTAGGGCCGCTTTTGGCACGATTTGGCGAAGCAGAAGTGTCTTTACCGGGTGGCTGCTCTATCGGTTCACGCCCTGTGGATCAGCACCTAAAAGCACTAGAGGCAATGGGTGCTGATATCATAGTAGAAAATGGCTATGTAAAAGCTAAAGCCCTTAAAGGCGGTAAGCTTATCGGCTGTGATTTTACGTTTGATATGGTAACAGTCGGTGGAACAGAAAACACCATCATGGCGGCGGCTTTAGCTTCTGGAACGACACGCCTAGAAAACTGTGCCTGCGAGCCTGAAGTGGTGGATTTAGCAAATATGCTGGTTGCTATGGGTGCTAAGATTGATGGCATTGGCACACCGACTATGATTATTGAAGGCGTGGATAGCCTGCATGGCTGTGAATACAGCGTTATTGCTGACCGTATTGAGACAGGCTCATATCTTGCAGGTGCATTGATGAGCTGTGGTGATGTATTGACCAAAAACACAACCACTGGATTTTTACAGCCTGTACTAAAAAAAATGCAAGCGATGGGGGCGGTCATTACCGCAGGCGATGACTGGATTCGTGCTGTGATGAAATCTCGCCCTAAGGCGGTAGATATTCGCACGCAAGTTCACCCAGGATTCCCTACCGATATGCAGGCTCAGCTGATGGCGGTATGTTGTCTTGCTGAGGGGGTAAGCACCATTACTGAAAACATTTTTGAGAATCGTTTTATGCACGTTCCAGAGCTACAGCGTATGGGAGCGAGTATTAAAGTAGATGGACATACTGCTGTGATTACAGGTGTAGATAGCTTTAGCCCAGCTCCTGTCATGGCAACCGATCTGCGCGCATCTATGTCGCTTGTCATGGCGGCAGCTTGTGCTGATGGCGAGAGTATGATTGACCGTATTTACCACATTGATCGTGGTTATGAGAATGTGGAGAATAAGCTGCGTGGGCTTGGCGTAAATATTGAACGCATTAAAGCATAATATGCCAGCACCGAGCATGTATCGGTGCTTTTTTGCATGAGCGGCACGGACTTAGGCTAATGCTAATTTAAAATTGAGAAATCCACTGGTATGAATAAACAAACACAATCAAGTGCATTTAACGGCTTAACTATCGCTTTATCTAAGGGGCGAATTTTAAAAGAAACGTTGCCACTATTAAAGGCAGCAGGTATTGAGCTGTTAGAAGATATAGAACAATCTCGTAAGCTTGTTTTTCCCACCACAAATCCTGATGTCCAAATCTTAATCCTAAGAGCGTCCGATGTGCCAACGTATGTTGAGCATGGAGCAGCAGATGTCGGTATTGCAGGCAAGGATGTTTTGATGGAATATGATGCTCAAGTATACGAGCTACTTGACTTAGGCATTGCCAAGTGTCGGCTGATGACCGCAGGCGTTAAGGGAGCGACACTTCCCAATCGCCGTTTGCGTATCGCCACCAAATATGTGAATGTCGCTCGTGATTATTTTGCCAAACGTGGCGAGCAAGTAGATGTCATTAAGCTGTATGGCTCAATGGAGCTTGCTCCTTTGGTGGGATTGGGTGATCTGATTGTGGATGTGGTTGATACAGGTAATACCTTAAAAGCCAATGGTCTTGAACCATTAGATGAGATCTGCCAAGTATCATCACGCTTAATTGTCAATCCTGTCAGCTATAAAACAAAGCTTGCCAGTCTGACACCGATTTTACAGACACTTCAAAAAGCTACTGCATAAATTTTAGGAACTTAGGATGCTAAATTTAACTACCATTCGTTATACCGATACCGATTTTGATAGCCGATTAGCCGATTTGCTTGCTTTTGAGACGGTAACTGACAGCGTGCTTATCAGCACGGTCAACGACATCATTGACGAGGTTCGCCGTAATGGCGATCAAGCGGTTTTTGCCTTTACCCAAAAATTTGACAATCATCCAGCGACATCTATGGCAGATTTATTTATTGCCAAAGACTATCTTAAAAATGCGTTTGACGACTTGCCAGAACATGTTAAGACTGCTTTACAGTTATCTGCAAGCCGTATTTTTGAGTTTCATCAGCATCAAGTTGAGACAGGATTTTTATTTACCGACACGCTTGGTAACCGCTTGGGTCAAAAGGTGACACCGCTTGATAGTGTGGGTATCTATGTGCCAGGTGGCTTGGCAAGCTACCCATCTAGCGTGCTGATGAATGCCATTCCTGCCAAAGTGGCAGGTGTAAAACAGATCACCATGGTCGTGCCTGCCCCAAAAGGTGTACTTAATCCTTTGGTGCTTGCTGCAGCTCATCTTGCAGACGTAGATAGTGTGATTACTATTGGCGGAGCTCAGGCGGTAGCAGCATTGGCTTATGGCACAGATACGATTGCCAAGGTGGATAAAATTACAGGGCCTGGGAATAAATACGTCGCTGCTGCTAAGCGAGCGGTCTTTGGGCAAGTGGGTATTGACATGATTGCAGGGCCGTCAGAGGTCTTGGTGTATGCCGAAGGGCAAGCCAATGACAATGCCGACTGGCTTGCGATGGATTTATTAAGTCAAGCTGAGCATGACACGGTGGCACAGGCTATTTTTGTCACCACTTGTGAAAAGCAGCTGGCAGATGTGAGAGTAGCTCTTGATAAAGCATTGACAAATCTACCAAAAGCCGACATTGCTAGGGCAGCGTTAGACAATCGCGGGGCACTGATTTTGGCAAAAGACAGATCGCACGCCTTAGACATCATCAACCAAGTCGCCCCTGAACATTTAGAATTATCATTAGATAATCCTGATGAAGTCTTGGCTGACATTCACCATGCAGGAGCGATTTTTATGGGGCGGCATACGCCAGAAGCCATCGGCGACTACTGTGCTGGCAGTAACCATGTCTTGCCGACATCAGGCACGGCACGCTTTAGCTCGCCCCTTGGTGTGTATGATTTTGTTAAGCGTTCTTCAATTATTCATTGTACATCTGATGGCTGTTTACCACTTGCCAAAACGGCTGATATCTTAGCGATAAAAGAAAATCTAACCGCTCATGCCTTGTCGGCACGCTATCGTTATGGCGATGTCTCGTTTAAAGAAGAGGTGTAAGATGATGACAGATACCAGACTTTGGAGCGATAAGGCAAAGACGCTTACCCCTTATGTGGCAGGCGAGCAGCCTAAGCATGATCGGCTGTGCAAACTTAACACCAATGAAAACCCATTTGCACCAAGCCCAAGCGTGCTTGACGCCATCAAAAATGAGCTGGCTCAAGATGCAGATAAGTTAAGATTATACCCTGATCCAAATTCTGACGAACTTAAAGAGGCGTTGGCACAATTTCATGGGTTAGATGCTAAGCAGGTTTTTGTGGGTAATGGGTCTGATGAAGTGCTTGCACTTGTGTTTGCCGCTTTTTTTATGAAATCAAAACCTGTGCTAACCGCTGATATTGGTTATAGTTTTTATCCTGTGTATGCTAATGCCTTTGGTGTTGATTTGCAAACCATCGCTTTAAATGATGATTTTGAGGTTGATGTGGCAGACTATAAGCACTCTGCTGATGGCGTAATCTTAGCCAATCCAAATGCTCCGACAGGTGTGTTATTATCGCTTGAGAAAATAAGGCAGCTTATCAGCTACCATAAAGACGCTGTTGTTGTGATTGATGAGGCGTATATTGATTATGCTGATGAGGGGTCAAGCTGCATAAGTTTGATTAACGAATTTGATAATCTTGTAGTCACTCAAACCTTTTCTAAGTCAAGAGCATTGGCAGGGCTAAGGGTTGGAGCAGCATTTGCCAGTGTTCATTTAATCGCTGCTTTAACTGCCATGAAAGATAGTTTTAATAGCTATCCTTTGGATAAGCTTGCCCAAGCTGCAGCCATCGCAAGCGTTAAAGATGTGGCGTACTTTCAAGAAAAGCGAAAGGCGGTCATTGCTTTGCGTGAAGAGCTGACAACTGCACTTAACAGCCGTGGCTTTGATGTACTGCCAAGCTCGGCAAATTTTATTTTTGCCAATCCTTGTCATGCTGTATTAAGCACGTTTGAGATTTTTGAGAAATTACGAGAGCAGGGCGTTATCGTTCGGCATTGGCAAAAAGACAGAATTAAAGATTATCTACGCATTACTGTTGGCACAAGTGAGCAAAACGCCAGATTGCTTGAAGTGCTAGATACCATCTTATAAGAGTGGCATATCATGGGCAAATTAGGTTAAACTTTCGCTTATTTTCTGTTAGAATACTAAACTAAAGCGACCGCTTATTAGCGGATAATCTTAGCCAGTTATCATAAACCAGCAAAAGGAAGAGTCATGACCGTCATTAAGCAAGACGATTTTATCCAAAGCATTCAAGATGCCTTTCAGTTCATCAGCTACTATCATCCGACCGACTACATCGAGGCACTAGTCAAGGCGTTAGAGCGTGAAGAAAACCCTGCTGCTCGTGATGCTATGACACAGATTTTGGTAAACAGCCGAATGTGTGCCGAAGGACATCGCCCTATCTGTCAAGATACTGGTATTGCTACTGTATTTTTAAAGGTGGGTATGAATGTGAGCTGGGACAGCACGATGAGTGTGGCAGATATGGTTAATGAAGGCGTTCGCCGTGCATATCTGCTAAGCGAAAATAAACTGCGTGCTTCAGTGCTGGCTGACCCTGCTGGCAAGCGTGTGAACACCAAAGACAATACACCTGCCGTCATTCACATGGAAATCGTCGCAGGCGATAAAGTTGAGGTTACCTGTGCTGCCAAAGGTGGTGGTAGCGAGAATAAATCTAAGCTTGCCATGCTAAACCCATCAGACAGTATCGTGGATTGGGTGTTAAAAACCATACCAACTATGGGTGCAGGCTGGTGTCCGCCAGGAATCTTAGGTATCGGTATCGGCGGTACGCCAGAAAAGGCGACTTTGCTTGCCAAAGAAAGTCTGATGAGTCATGTTGATATCCAGGATCTACAAGAAAAAGCCAAAAGTGGTGCTGAGCTTAGCACGACAGAAGCATTGCGTTTGGAACTTTACGAAAAAGTGAACGCCTTAGGTATCGGTGCTCAAGGCTTGGGCGGTCTAACCACAGTGCTTGATGTTAAGATTTTAGATTATCCGACGCATGCAGCAGGTAAGCCTGTGGCGATGATTCCAAACTGTGCTGCCACTCGTCATGTGGAGTTTGAGTTGGATGGTACAGGCCCTGTTACGCTTACGCCACCAAGCATGGATGTCTATCCTGACATTACTTATAGCCCTGATAACGGCAAGCGTATTAATGTTGATACTCTAACCAAAGATGAAGTTGCCACTTGGCAGACAGGTGATGTATTATTACTAAGTGGTAAAATCTATACAGGGCGTGATGCGGCACATAAACGCATGACAGATATGCTAAGTAAGGGCGAGGAGTTGCCCGTTGATTTTACCAATAAAATCATCTATTACGTCGGACCAGTCGATCCTGTGGGTGATGAAGTGGTAGGGCCTGCCGGACCAACGACTGCCACTCGCATGGATAAGTTTACTCGTCAGATGCTAGAGCAAACAGGCTTACTTGGTATGATTGGTAAGTCAGAACGTGGTGAAGTTGCTTGCCAAGCCATCGCTGATAATAAAGCGGTATATCTGATGGCGGTGGGCGGTTCAGCCTATCTGGTGTCTAAAGCCATCAAAGACGCTAAAGTAGTCGCATTCCCTGATCTTGGCATGGAAGCAATCTATGAGTTTGAAGTAAAAGATATGCCAGTAACAGTGGCTGTGGATAGTAATGGCAGCTCGATACATGCAACTGCACCGAAGATCTGGCAAGCTAAAATTGGCAAGATTCCTATGGTGGAAGAATAATAGCCGAGCAATGATAGAACATTGCACGCCAAATAATCAAAAAGCCGTCTTATTCGCTGGGTAAGGCGGTTTTTTATGGTCAGTTGGTTTAAAAGCATAAAAAAAGAGCCAATAAAGGCTCTTTTTTACTAAAATCGTAACTAAGATTAGTTAGTTGTTTTAGTAGCATCAGCAGCGTCTTTTGCAGCATCAGCAGCTTCTTCAGCAGCGTCTTGTGCATTTTCTGCAACAGCTTCAGCTTGCTCAGCAGCGTGTTCGTTGCCAGCAGCAGCGTGTGCAACAGCGTCAGCAGCAGCTTGTTCAGCAGTAGCAGCAGCTTGTTCAGCAGTAGCAGCAGCAGATTGTGCAGCATCAGTTGGTGCAGCAGCAGCAGTTGCAGCAGCTTCAGCAGCAGCGTCTTGTGCCGCAGCAGCAGCTTCAGGAGCTTCTTCAGCTGGCTTTGAGCAAGCAGTTAGAGCTAAAGAAGCAGCGATGATTGCAGATAGAGCTAGTTTTTGCATGGTAATCTCCGTAAGATTGATTGCAATATAAACCATTTGTGATTATAGGATGGATACTTACAAATGGATGGTTTTAAGTGTGGTGCATTATATAGTAAGCTATTTGAAATAAAAAGTATTATTTCCTTAGCAGAGTATCAAAAAAATGTAAAAAAATATTTCAAAATATCAATACAGTGCGAAATAAAGCTTATCTTTGCACAATAGTAATCATGTATTTTTTATCATACAAATACTTATTTTATCAAAGATTTATCAATCAAGCAATAAATTTAGTGCAGTTACATTGTTGTTTTATTGTAATTACCCCTTAGATGGTTCAGCTGGTTTTAGGTTTTTTTCGCCATATTGCTAAAAAACTCATCATTGGTCTTAGAGTCTTTAAGACGGTCAAGTAAGAACTCGGTCGCTTGTGAGTCGTCCATTGGCTGCAGTAATTTTCTTAATATCCACACACGGCGAAGCGTCTCTTCATCTAGTAGGCGTTCTTCACGGCGTGTTGATGATTTTTTGATGTTAATGGCAGGGAATATGCGACGCTCGGCAAGCTCACGCTCAAGTGTGATTTCTTGGTTGCCTGTGCCTTTGAACTCTTCAAAGATAACGCTATCCATCTTAGAGCCTGTGTCAGTTAGAGCTGTTGAGATGATGGTTAAGCTGCCACCTTCTTCTACATTACGAGCCGCTCCAAAGAAACGTTTTGGGCGTTCTAAGGCATGAGCATCCACGCCGCCTGTTAGCACTTTACCACTTGATGGAATCACAGTGTTATAGGCACGTGCTAGGCGAGTGATAGAGTCAAGTAAGATAACTACGTCTTGCTTATGCTCCACAAGGCGTTTTGCCTTTTCTATGACCATTTCGGCAACTTGTATGTGCCGTGTCGGCGGTTCATCAAAGGTAGATGCCACAACTTCACCACGCACGGTACGCTGCATTTCGGTGACTTCTTCTGGGCGTTCATCGATAAGTAGTACGATGATATAACACTCAGGATGGTTTTTTGCGATGGCGTGAGCGATGTTTTGTAGTAGGACGGTTTTGCCTGCTTTTGGTGGGGCAACGATGATAGAACGCTGACCCTTACCAATAGGGGCGATAAGATCAATAATACGCCCTGTCAAATCTTCGGTTGTGCCATTGCCTTGCTCTAAAGTGAGCTTTTGAGTTGGAAATAAGGGGGTTAGATTCTCAAAAATCAGCTTATGGCGACTGCGATCTGGTGTGTCAAAGTTGACTTTACTGACTTTAAGTAGGGCAAAATATCGCTCTTGGTCTTTTGGTGGGCGAATCTGCCCTTCAATGGAGTCGCCAGTTTGTAGGTTAAATCGGCGAATCTGGCTTGGACTGACATAGATATCATCAGGGCCTGCCAGATACGATCCTTCAGATGAGCGTAAAAATCCAAAACCATCAGGTAAGATCTCAAGCACGCCATCACCGTAGATGGCTTCACCATTTTGGGCATGAGTCTTTAAAATGGCAAAAATAATGTCTTGTTTGCGACTTCTTGCCATGTTGTCCAATCCCATTTGTTCAGCAATGGTAAGCAACTCGGCAACGGATTTGCGTTTTAGTTCGGTTAAGTTCATGGAGTGTCTGTTAATTAAGAAAAAGTATAGAAAAAAAAGTACTGTGCTTGGATTATGATGGGGTAATTGAAATCAGCCAGAGAAAATAAGCGAGAATCGCAAGTTTGGCTAGTCGCTAATAATAAAGCGTTTTTGGGTATGTTGTCAATATTTAGTCAAAAATTTTTACAAAAAAAAGACCCGCTATGGCGAGTCTTTGTCTTTATGGTAAGACTTTTAAATTATAGGTGCTTTTCAAGTAGTGCAGCAAATTCACTTTTTGGGCGACCACCGACAACGGTATCTAATTTTTCGCCATCTTTAAAGACAAATAAGGTCGGAATGCTACGAATGCCAAAGCGAGCAGCAGACTGCGGGTTATCATCGACATTTACTTTTACGATTTGAACACGGTCGGCAAAATCCACAGCAAGCTCTTCTAGTACAGGTGCGATGGCCTTACAAGGACCGCACCATGGTGCCCAAAAATCGACCAAAACCAGCTTGTCAGCTTGTAGTACATCTGCATCAAAGTTGGCGTCAGTGGTGTTAATGATACTCATAATGAATTTCCTAGTTGGTTGGTTAAGATTTTAAAGATTATAAGGGTGATTTTGGGATATTTCAAGACGCAAAAGGGATTGTTTTATCGCCGAGCAGCCTAAAGGGGTAAAATTATGACGCATTATCATCGCTTGATGATACTAATTTTAGTGGGTTTGCTATGTTATAATGGGCAGTTTTGATGGGCTTGATAAGCTTAGAATGTATTTAACCCACCATATTATTATCACCACAATAAAGCCAAATTATGAACATTACCGATAGCGATATCATGAAGATGAATGCTGCTGAAGCGGCATATGATGAGCAGTTTTTTCAAAGATTTATCCAATCTATCACAGTCTATGAAGACGATGATATCTGGGTGCTAGATAAGCCAGCAGGATTACTTAGTGTTGATGGCAGGGTGCTTAAGGTGAGCTTGCAATCACGATTATTAAGGGTCAATCCTGATATTAAGCTGATTCATCGTTTGGATATGGATACTTCAGGATTGATTATTTTTGCTAAAAATGCTGCCGCACAGTCGCACATTAGTAAGCAGTTCATCGATCGCATTCCCCAAAAAGAATATCAGGCGGTGATTTTTGGGCGGTTTGGTGAGATTGGCGACAAAGGCGTGATTGATGTGCCAGTTCGCTATGAGCCAGCTACCAAGCCACGCCATATTATCGATCATAGCTGGAATAAGCAAGCGATTACTCAGTATCAGGTGCTTACCCATGAGATGCTGATAGATGATAAAGGGCTAGAGCATGCGGTTACTCGCATGAAGCTAAAGCCAGTTACAGGACGCAGCCATCAGTTAAGGGTGCATATGGTACATATTCATCATGTCATGGTGGGAGACCCCATCTATGCTGATGGTATTGCAAGACAGCTATCGCCACGCTTGTGCTTGCACGCTCATAAGCTTCGCCTAAAGCACCCTGTGCATGGTGCATGGCTTGACTGGGTGAGTGATGTGCCGTTCTGATTGGCAAGATAAGCTTAAGTATATATATGATACGCCATCAAGGTGCTAAAATCTGCCATAAACTTTCAAACCATACCCAATCCTTAACAAATTTAGGCTTTTGGTAGGTTTGCCATAGCTTTTTTTTAGACACCGCTTGCTTTAATTAAACCTAAAAAAGCGAGCGGTGCTGTAAAAATTATGCCCAATATTTGATAAATCTGTTATAAGACAGTATAAGACAGCTTAATCAAGCATGCTTATCGTCTTTTTGGTTTGGCAATTTAAACGCCCACTCTGGTGGTTCGTCTATGCCAGATTCTTCATCTTTTTCGGCATCATCAAAGGTTGGCTGAGTGATGTCTGCAGCGTGATGAACGGGCGAATAAACAGAGTATAATTTTAGTGGCTCATCACCTGTATTGGTGATGTTATGCCATTTACCGGCAGGAATGACAATCGCCCAATCGTCTTTTACTTCTTGCTCAAAGCTTAGGTTGTCTTTACTGTCGCCCATTTGACATAAACCTGTGCCTTGCTCAAGGCGTAAAAACTGGTCGTTTTGAGGGTGGGCTTCTAGTCCGATGTCTTTACCTGGCTCGATACTCATTAGGGTAACTTGCAGGTATTCACCCGTCCAAATCACTTTACGATAATTGTCATTGGTAAGGGTTTGCTCTTCGATGTCAAACGCATTTGGCTTAGGTCCAATATCTTTCATAAGAAACTCCTATTGGTTGGTTAAGTGATGTGCCGCTATTTAAACGGCGGTTAAATTAATCTACTGACAACGGCACTTTGATAAAGACGTTTTGCCCGTCCGCCAGTCGCACAAAACACCAAAATAGGCTCAGGCAAATTACTGACGAGTTTGGCAAAAGCTGTAACGGCGTCCTTGGATAAGCAGACATCTGCATCAACAGGTAAGTGATGATAGATGAGTCCGCAAGCAGTAGCGTGTTGCTGTAACTCAGCAGATGAAGGCTGATCTGCACATTCACCATCACAGCGTAAGTTAATCAAACTTTTAAAGCCAAGATCGGTGATGGCTTGGCATTGGTCAGGGTGAATCTGTCTGCATAAAGTGATGGTATCGACATTCATGGTGATTGTTTTATAAAGTTAAGTTGATGGTATCTTAACGGAAAAACAAGTCGTATTCAATCGTTATTTGGCATAAGCTTAGGCTTGATGGGCATTTAGAGCCTGCTTATATATGGCGACCCAATGAAATTTGTCAAGCATAATCGCTTGACGTATTTTCATAAAAATGGCTGCTATTATTCCCCATAGATTTTGGTCTGTTGGGCAAATTGACAACCCTTTTGACGAGCGGCGATAATCATAGCGTCGTGTTCGCCATACAGACGAGATAGGGTGATGTTTTTGGTGTTGCGTTGGCTGTCGTTTGCCCCCACACCAAAACTGATGCTTGGGAAGATACCATAACGACTGCTGCCTGTCAGCCCTATGTTAATCCCTGTTGATGATAGAGCAATTTGTTGTTTTTGGGTTTTTTCTACCATAGAAGCGATACGATTGGTTTCACTTTGAAGGTCGGCACAGCTTTGGTTTTGGTAGTTGGTTGGATTGACGTATTGGGGCGTTATCTGTGTGGTCGCACAGCCTGCTAAGGTAAATGCAGCGGTAAGTAATACAAGTTTTTTCATTAGTTTTCCAAAGTAATTTAAAAGTTAGTGTTTATTTTGCCCTGCACAGTTTGGGCTATTTGGGGCGTGGTGGATGGTTTGCCATTCGCTGGGCGTATAAGCATGAATGGCAAGTGCGTGGATACTACCGCCATTTGCCATTAAATAGGGTGATACAGCAGCATAGACAGCTTGATGGCGAGCAGCAAGCCGTTTGTCGGCAAAGTTATCACTGACAATCACAAGCTTAAAATGGCTTTCTTTGCCATCATAATAGCCTGCATGCATATGGCTTTCATTATCTAGTGTCAGATGGCTTGGTGATAGCCCTTGTAACGCTGCCATCAGTGCATGATGTGTCGTCATATTTTAGCCCTATTGGTTGATATATCGTTAAGACTTGTTTACTGCTAATTACCCGTTTAATTATAGCCAATCATCAGCCAATAGCAAGCACCCACGCCAAAAACTTTGTTATAATAATGTATCTAATACATAAAAGTGATAAAGTCATGCCTACACAACACCCTAAGGGTATTCCACCCAAGCCTGAGCCGCCTGAAGATTATGAATGCTGTAACAGCGGCTGTGAAGAGCTGTGCGTGTTTGAGATTTATCGCCAAGAAAGTGCCGAGTGGCAAGCCAAATATGGCAAGCTAAGCGAGCAGTGTGATGATTGAGCATTTTGATGTCGTTATCATTGGAGCTGGGGCGTCAGGACTGTTTTGTGCTTTTAACACAGCCTTATATGGTAAATCCGTTTTGGTGCTTGATCATGCCAATAAAGCGGGTAAGAAAATTTTAATGTCAGGCGGTGGACGCTGTAACTTCATTAATACGCATGTTGAGAGCGATCATTTTGTCGGTCAAAATACGCATTTTGTAAAATCTGCCCTAAGTCGATACACGAGCGAAGACTTTATTAAGCTTGTTGAAAGCCATGGCATTGCCTATCACAATAAGGGTCAAGGTGAGCTTTTTTGTGATGAATCATCTAAGGATATTTTAGCGATGCTATTAACCGAGTGCGATAACGCAGGGGTGAGCATTCGACTAAATACGCATATTAATACCATCACACCAAACTGTCACCATCTGGCTGATAATCAAGGCTTTCATCTGGTGGTTACGCCAAAGCAGGGCTTAGCCTATCAGGTGCATTGTCGGTATTTGATCGTTGCAACAGGTGGACTATCTATCCCAACGCTTGGGGCGACAGGGTTTGGTTATCAGATTGCCACTCAGTTTGGGCATAAGATAGTACCAACCGCGCCAAGTCTTGTGCCTTTTACTTTTACCGATGAGGTAGGTAAGATGGCAAAGTTATTGTCAGGTATTAGTCTTGATGTGGTTGCCTTTAATGACAAAGCAAGTTTTAGCTTGCCAATGCTATTTACGCACCGTGGATTATCAGGCCCTGCGATGTTGCAGTTGTCGAATTATTGGCAAGCAGGCGAGCCAATCTACATTAATTTATTACCTAATATTGATGCGACAAAATTGCTACTATCCACAAAAAACACCCGACCAAAGCAGCTAATTCGTACAGTATTTGCACCATACTTCCCAAAAAAACTACTCACAGCGATACAGGCACAGTTTTGGCATAGCTTGGCAGAAACTGAGCTTGCCAATATTAAGGATAAAAAGCTTGTGCAGATTGGTGAGTGTCTAAATGCATGGAAAATTAAACCAGCTGGCACCGAAGGCTATCGTGTCGCAGAGGTAACTTTAGGCGGTGTAAATACAGCAGATGTGTCTGGCAAGAGTATGCAAAGCCGACTGTGTCAAAATCTGTATTTTATTGGCGAAGTGTTAGATGTAACAGGGCATTTGGGTGGGTTTAACTTTGCTTGGGCGTGGGCAAGTGGCTATGTCTGTGCTGAATCTATCGGCATGCGTTAGATGCACCATCATTGTATCTGATGAGCTTATAAATACCAACGAAAGTGCCAAAATTTGTGGCGTGGCTTAGCCAAAGTGGTTTATAATAGCCAGCTTACCAACCCAAAACTTACCATTCATCACATAAGAAAGCCATGTCTGCCATTTTAGAAAAAATACCCCAAGCGTTTTGGCAAAAACTACCAAGTGCTAGAACCACTTTACTGACCAGCTTATTTTTGCTGATGTCGTTAAGCTTGCTGATGATTGCATCAGCTTCTACGCCGTTTGCACTTACTAAGGGTTTGCCGCCACTGAAGTTTTTTTGGTCACAGATGACCTATGTTGCCGTGGGGGTGTTGGCAGGGATTATTGCATATCGAGTGATACCGATTCGGATGTATCGTGATTTTTCAATGATTGCTTTTGTCTATCTTGTCACAGCCATCTTATTGGTTTTGACATTGATTATCGCTGATTCGATTAATGGGGCGAAGCGATGGATTGAGCTTGGTCCTTTTAATCTGCAAGCAGCAGAGATAGCCAAAATGATGATGATTTTTGTGGCGTCAGATTACATGGCACGCCGCTCTGATATTCGTGAGAGCTTGTGGCGTGGCTGGCCGCTACTGTGTCTATATGCTCCGATTTTGGCTTTGTTGGTGCTTCAGCCAGATTATGGATCACTCATTGTCATTGCAGCTACTTTACTTGTTATCGCGTTCATCGGTGGTGCCAAGCTTAAAGATTATTTGGCAATCTTTGGTGTTTTTGGTGCTGTTGCTGTGTTTGGTCTTTGGGCGGCAGACTATCGCCGTGCACGTCTGCTTTCTTTTTGGGATCCGTTTAATGACATTCAAGATACTGATTTTCAGCTTGCACGTAGTTTAATCGCCTTTGGACGAGGGCAGTTTAGCGGAGTGGGTTATGGAGATAGTGTTCAAAAACTTGCTCACTTACCAGAAGCTCATACTGACTTTTTATTAGCGATTACAGGTGAAGAACTAGGGTTTTTAGGCGTGTCGTCTGTGCTATTGCTAGAGCTGCTGATTGTTATATCTATTATGAGAATCAGTTATAAGACGCTGCAACGTAACCAAATGTTTTTAAGTTATTCAGTGTTTGGTGTTGGTACGGTGTTATTTGGTCAAGTTTTGATTAATGTTGGGATGAATACAGGCATTATGCCAACTAAAGGTCTAACTTTACCTTTTTATAGTTTTGGGGGGTCGTCAATCGTTATAGCACTGATGATGATTGGGTATGTGCTAAAAGTTGATGCAGAAAGTGATGGTATTCATCAGCGTCAAGAAAACCGTAGATTTTAGTAGCGTAGCTTTAAGGCTAAAAAAACGTCCAATGGGCGTTTTTTAATATTTGCTGATACCAAGGCTGGTTTTGTTCTTTAAGGGGGTATTTGTCCAGTTTGAGATGGCAAAGGCGAGAATTTCGCTGGGCGTACCGCTTGCCATATCATGTGCTATTGGCTGACCTAATAGCGTTAGACAGTGAGTGAGTAGTTGGCTTGGCTTTTCACCATGAATGGGCTTGGCTAAGTTTTGCTTGGAAAGCTTTTGACCATCTGGGTTATGCAATAAAGGCAAATGGTAAAAATAATCAGGCGTGGGTAGCTGGCACATGGCAAGAATGGATAGCTGTGCGATTGTCATTGGGAGAATGTCAAGCCCACGCATAACGTGCGTGATATTTTGTAAGCCATCATCAATTGCACAAGATAAGATATAGTTAATCATGTTGTTTTGGCGTTTAATGACAACATCGCCTAGGCTTTTGGCAGGATTATCCCAAATCATTCCTTGAAGACCGTCAAAAAAACCACTCATCACATCAGGCAGTTGCAGGCGAATTTTACTACAAATCTCATCATGGGCTTGATGTAGGCATAATCTAGGATAGATGGGCGGGGCGTTTAGACTTTCGGTTTGGCTAAGACAAGCCATTGAGCTATCAATAACGGGGGTAAAAGCATGGGGGTGGCTGTCATAGAAGTCTTGTAACTGCTTGCGAGAACATTGGCATGGGTAGGTGAGTGTTTTTAGCTTATCTTGAATGATAGCATTATAGATATCTAGCCTGTCTGATTGATAAGTAACGCTTTGATCCCATGTCAGACCTAGATTCTCAAGATCATCTAAGATGCTTTGGGTGTATTTGGATTTACACCGTTCAAAATCCACATCTTCAATGCGAAGCAGCCATTGCCCACCAAGCGATTTGATATGACAAAAGCTCGCAACAGCAGTGGTTAGCGAGCCTAAGTGTAGCATGCCTGTCGGCGACGGAGCGAACCGACCAATAACAGGGCGCAGGCTTTGATGTAATGCACGTGCCATAGTGCATTATTATCCGTGATTTTGCTTTTCTTTGATTTCAGATAAGGTTTTACAATCAATGCACTGGGTGGCGGTCGGACGTGCTTCTAGGCGGCGAAGTCCGATTTCTACACCGCAAGTTTCGCAGTAGCCGTAGTCGCCTGTATCAATTTCAACGATGGATTTTTCAATTTTACGAATCAATTTGCGTTCACGATCTCGTGTACGCAGCACTAAGGCAAATTCTTCTTCTTGGGTGGCTCTGTCATTGATGTCAGCCATAGCCCCTGTCTCTTCGTTAATGTAGTCCTTTACACGTTCAGCTTCAGTAATCAGCTCAGTTTTCCAGTCTAAGAGCATTTTACGAAAATGCTCTAATTGGCGATCCGACATATATTCTTCGTTGTCAGCGGATTGATAAGGAGTGAACGCAGTTTGGGAATGTGTACTCATTCGTAAGATCCTTTGATGAATGATAAGTTGCACAAAAGAACAAATCGTGCAAGTGCGTCATAAATGGGCATGGTTTTGGGTTTTTCAAGTTGTTTGCATAATTTTTTAAAAAAAACTATTAAAAAAAATCTATCTAGTCTATCACCCGAATAATTCTACTGTCAAATTTATCCGCCATTAAGTCAATCAATCGATAACCAAAAGCTATGTCGTCTAAGCAAAAGTCATCAGCTTTTGGCATGAATTGTCGGTTGGTAGAAGGGCAACTTAGCTGAATGCAGGGGTGGTCTGTGGGGGCTTTTTTTGCACGCGCTTGGTGAACATGGCCGCACAGCACCAGCTTGACATGGGCATGCTTTTTGATTAATGCCCAAAATTCATCGGCATTTGTTAAAGCATGGGCATCAATCCAAGCTGACTCGACAGGTACTGCATGATGGTGTAGTGCAATGACAGTATTAATTTGTGAATGGCTTAATACATCGTGTAGCCATGCCAATGTATCTGCTAGGAGCGCGCCGTGTATTTGGGCTGACACAGCAGAGTTTAATAGCAGTAGCTGCCATTTAGCATCTTTTAGGTGAATGTCTATTTTATGACAACTAAGCAGTCTATCATCGGCAGCTTTTGGTAAAAACGTTCGTTCATAAAAAGGTAGATGATGATTTAATTCAATGGTGACATCGTGATTGCCTGCAATACAGACAAAGGCAATGCCTAAACTACTTAGCCGACTAAATAGCCAATCATAATCATCACAAGTGCCATTATTGATCAAATCCCCTGTTAATAACAGTAAATCAGGCTGGCTATCAACGGCGTGGCGTAATGCTTTTTCAAACTGTGTAATGGATAAGTTAGCACTATCAGTGCTACGTTGAATGTGTAAATCGCTAATCTGAGCGATACGAAACGTCTCACAGGGTGTGTGTAATGAGTATGGCGGATTTGGCGATTTCATTTGCGTTTGGTGATTTTGGTGATGATAAAGGTGGTAAAAAACCCAAGTGATAGCGTAAGCACAATCGCAAGTCCTGTCTGAATATCTAACCATACACTGCCCCAGACGCCAGCGGTCACTGCCATTTGAGCAAACACCATGGCAAAAACGACCATTTGTAATGGCGAGCGAGACAGCAGGCGAGCGATTAACGCAGGTAAAATTAGCAAGCCACTAATTAACAGACTGCCAACAGCTTGAAGAGCGATGGCACAAAAGCTTGCCAACAGACCCATAAAAAAGATTTGTTGTTGTCGTGGCTTGATGCCTTGGATAATGGCAAGCGGTTCTGAAGTGGCAAGCTTAATTTGTGATTGCCATATCCAAGCTAAAAATCCAAGCCCGAAAGCGACGAATACCCCAAGTCTTGGTAGGTCTTGCCAGTCTGTTTCTAAAAGTGAGCCAAATAAGAATCCAAGTACGTTTGCTTGTTGCTGGGTCAGCTGTGTTAGGGTTAATAAGCCAAGACATAACAGCGTTGCTGCCATGATAGCAAGCGTGGCATCAGCAGGTAGGCGTTTATCATGGATCAGTACTAAGACGCTTACCACAAAAGCACTGACCGTCATAATGCCAATGTCAGCAGGTAAAGTAAGCCAAGCTGCTATTGCTACGCCAAGCAATGCCCCATGGGCTAAAGTGTCGGCAAAAAAAGCCATTTTTCGCCATAACACCAAGCAACCAAGAGGTGCTGAAAGTAGGGCAAGTAGTGTGCCTGCAATCCAAGCAGGGGCGATAATAGAAAGCCAGCCGTGCATAGTCGTTACTTAGTCTCGTGATAGCAACCATCGTCATGGTGACAGTGATTGTGATGATGAATGTAGGGCTGGTGATGTCCAAACAGCTGGGAAAATTCATCGCTTAGAGCAATTTGACTGGGTTCGCCTTGACAGCAGATGTGTTTGTTTAGGCAGATAACCCGCTTAGATCCACGCATGACCCAGTGCAAGTCATGCGACACCACAAGCATGGTGCAACGCAGAAAATCAGGCAATTCATCAATAAAATGGTACAGCCAGCTTTCAGTTTCAGGATCAAGCCCTTGCATAGGTTCATCTAATATGAGTAAATCAGGCTTATCAAGCAATGCTCTAGCCAGCAGGACACGTTGTAATTCACCACCTGACAGATGGCTAATTTGCTTTTGTAATAGTTTGGTGATGGATAAATTATCAAAAATAAACTGCCGCTGATCTTGGGTTAGACGTTTTTGGTGGGCGTGCGACAGCAAGTCTGATGTGCGTAAGGGTAAAATCTCAGGCACGCTAAAACGCTGGGGAACATAGCTAAGAACTTGAGCGTAACTGTTGATTTTCCCTGATGTAGGCTTTAACAGTCCTAAAATAAGTTTGACAAGTGTGGATTTGCCAGCACCATTTGGACCGATGATACTCACCATCTCATTGCGGTGTAAGCTAAATGAAACGTTGTTAATCAGTGTCATGCCATCAATGTGAAAGCTAACATGGTCTAGGCTTAATAGCCAATCATTAGGTATGCTATTGGCAATCACGACAAATGCCTTTTAATTCAATCATAGCGTGATTGACAACAAAAGATGCGTCATTAGTAGCAAAATTCATAATGCCTGATACAGGTAGATTACTGCATTCTTCAACGCTGTGGCATTCTTGACAGATTAAGAATGCAGCTGCATGCTGTGATCGTGGGTGACAGCATGGCACATAAGCACTGATAGAGCTAAGCTGATGAATTAGCCCTTCTTCTAATAAAAAATCCAGTGATCGATAAATGGTAGGCGGTGCAATGCGTTTACTATCGGGATTTTCTTGGCGTCTTTTTTCTTGCAAAGCATCAATCAGCTCGTATGCTCCGATGGGTTTTTCTGCTTGCAGTATTAGCTCATAAACCTCTTCACGAAGTGGTGTAAACCTCACCCCACGGTTTTGGCAGACGAGCTTTGCTTCTAAAAGCCGTTCAGCAACGTTGTGCGTATGGACGTTATGATGGTGGCTATGAAAGCAGGCTTGTTCGTGGTTTTGCATAGTTGTTTTGCTTGTTTGAAACATCGTCAGGTTATATTAATGGTGGTACATTATAGCCTAAAATGATGATCTATGTCAGCTAAATTGATTACTCTGATACAGTATAACAATTTAACAAATTGTGTTATGATAGTGCCGTTTTATTTTTTAGTGGTAGGAGTATTATAGGTATGGCACATTCTAAAACCATTACCCAAGCGATTAAATATATCAGCTGTGCGGCAGTTTTATTGACTTGCAGTATGGCACAAGCTGGCATGGTAAGTGTCAGCAACTACCCTTTATCGCTTTTGTCTAATGAAGTGACCAAAGGCGACACATCTGCTAATGTACTACTAAGTGCAGGTGACGTAGGTCATCATGGTGAGCTAAGCCCAAGCGGAATAAAGGCAATTCAAGATAGTGCTTATGTGGTTTGGTTTGGTGAATCACTTGAGCAGAATTTAGCAAATTCATTAAATAAAGCACCTAATGCCATCAGTTTACTAAAATTTAATGCCTTTAATCGTTACCCGATTAGAAATACTGATGGTACAAATAAGCCTAATACCGAAGACGTTCATATTTGGCTTGATCCAAATAACGCTAAGGCGATTGTACGGGCGTTAGCGGTGATTCATGGGCATGCCAACCCAGACAAGCAAGCACTATATGCGAAAAATGCACAAAATTTTGCCAAGCGAATGGATGCAGCTGTTGCTAGGGTGAGCCAGTCACCAAGCCAATCATATTGGGCATATCATGACTCTTATCAGTATCTTGAAAAGGTGGCGAATTTAAAATTTGCAGGTGCATTAACCCCTGACCATCATCTATCGCCTAAGGCAAGCCAAATTAAGCTACTAAAGCAAACTCGCCCTAAGTCTCATATGTGTATCGTCTCTCAAAGTGCGGTATCTCAAGGCATCCAAAATAAAATCGGCAATGTTAACGTCATCGTTCGCCAAGAAGACATGAGCGATGGCAAGGACTTTATTTCAGCATGGACGGATTTGGTAACATCAATCCAAAATTGTGCTAAGTCATAGTGTCACAAGCTTAGCTTATAAAAGCATGCTAGGCTTGTCAAATTTATACAGTTTGAGTATAATGCCAAAAATTTGCAAGCCATTTTCAAGTCGGTGAGCGTCATGGTTTTGGTGTGTGATAAATAGACTTGGCTTTGGTACTTTTGATTGACAGCTTAGATGAGTGCTATTGTGAAGCCAGCCAAACGCCACCAAAGGGATGAAGTGTTCGCCATACAGCGACAGCTAAGCTTGGCATTACTGATATTAATCGTGCTTACTGCAGCGGTGGAATTTGGCATATTCCAGAGTCAAGCTTTGGTATACACTAAAAGCTTGACTGCAGGTCTTGTGCTTTCGTATCTTGCACATTGGGCATTTGCGATATTTGCCTATCGCCAAACACGCATTGCTGCTGCGAAAGCCATTATGCTAAACGTTTATCTTGGTCAGATGATAAAGTGGCTATTAACGCTACTTGGGTTTGCACTCATTTTTATGCTGGTTAGACCCATTATGGCGAGTGCTGTTATCATCGGTTATCTGCTGATGCAGCTTATCACTGCATTAATGCTTAGCCGCTTGACATCCTAAAGCAAATCATCATGAATGTATATTATTGCTTGGTGTGTATCCATGATGATTTACAATCGTAAGCGATGCAATATGCCATTTTCCAATGGCATTAGAAAAAATTCAGCAAGATAAGTGTATTTTTTCTTTACTTATCGTCCCAACTAAAGTAATATACACATGTATATGTAGCTTTGATTTGTTGTTTAATTATACAGTCACAGCTCATCAATTTGATTGACAATCATCAAACAGGCTTGTTTAGAGCCAACTAATTTTCTGTAACATTCACTCGCCGTCATGTCGGCAGTTTTATTGCGTGACTGCTTTGGTGAAAAGTTGCAAGTATCTGCTGTTTGTAGTTGAACAGTAAGATTGCAAAATTTATCACAGTTAAATTTACTACTAATGTTTGAGTTAAGATAAGAAGCTTCATTATGGCTGGACAAACATCCTCAGATTATATTGCTCACCATTTGACCAACTGGACTTTTGGCTACTTGCCAGAAAAAGGTTGGACAGTTGCACATACTGCCGAAGAAGCAGCACAGATGGGCTTTAAAGCCATTCATCTGGATTCAATGCTGTGGTCAGTGGGCTTGGGTATCTTTTTTTGTGCATTATTTTGGCTTGTTGCTCGTAAAGCAACGGCTGGCGTACCTACCAAATTACAATCATTCATCGAAATGATTGTAGATTTTGTAGATAATAGTGTGCGTGAATCTTATAACGGACCATCAAAACTAATTGCACCACTAGCTTTGACCATCTTTGTTTGGATTTTCTTGATGAACTTGATGGATTTGGTGCCAATCGACTTTATTCCTGCTCTTGCTCAGCAAATCGGTGGGGCGATGGGTCATGATCCGCATCATGTTTACATGAAAATTGTACCATCTACCGATCCGAACGTCACGCTTGGCATGGCATTGGCTGTGTTCATTCTAATCATTTGCTTTGGCTTGAAGTATAAGGGCATTGGTGGCTTTGTAGCAGAATTTACGATGCATCCGTTTAGTGCGAAGAACCCAATTTTACAAGCGATTTTAATCCCGATTAACTTAGTGCTTGAGATTGTAACGCTAGTAGCAAAACCGATCTCATTGGGCTTGCGTCTATTTGGTAATATGTATGCAGGTGAGTTGATCTTTATTTTGATTGCTTTAATGCCATTTTGGATTCAGTGGGCATTATCAGTGCCGTGGGCAATCTTCCATATTTTGGTTATTACACTTCAGGCGTTCGTGTTTATGATGTTAACGATTGTTTATCTATCGATTATCTCTCAAACAGCGGAACATTAATTTTGAACTATTTAATTTCAACCCTTCACATAGGTCATTAAGGAGACATCATGGATCCAGTTATCGCACAATACACGCTACTTGCAGTAGCTATTCTAATCGGTTTCGGTGCATTGGCTACCGGTATTGGTTTTGGTCTTCTAGGCGGTCGTTTCCTAGAAAGCACTGCACGTCAGCCAGAATTAGGTTCACAACTTCAAACCAAAATGTTTATCGTGGCAGGTCTTCTTGACGCCGTGCCAATGATCGGTGTTGGTATTGCAATGCTACTATTGTTCGCTAACCCATTCGCATAAGCTGAAGCTGTCAGTTTATGCCTATTTCCATGGTGCTACCGACAACAGTGTGGCACCCAGAAATCGGCTATCACCTGACTTTCACTATCAACGAGGTGATTAGATGAACATTAATGCCACTATTATTGGTCAGATGATTGCGTTTGCGATTTTTGTGTTGTTTTGCATGAAATTCGTATGGCCACCACTGATCGGTGCTATCAATGAGCGTCAACGCAAAATTGAAGAAGGCTTAAATGCTGCTGAGCAAGCCAAAGCGGACCTAGCTTCTGCTGAAGCAAAAGTCGCTCAAGAGTTTGCTGCAGCAAAAGTAGAAGCAGCTTCAATCATTGATCGCGCGAACAAAACCGCCAATCAAATGATTGAAGAGGCGAAAGATCAAGCTCGCTTAGAAGGTGAGCGTATCATTGCCCAAGCACAGCTAACTATTGAGCAAGAAGCGGCACAATCTCGTGAGAAATTGCGTTCTGAAGTTGCTCATTTAGCAGTATTTGGTGCAGAAAAGATTTTGCAAAGCAAAGTCAATGAACAAGAACACGCCAGCATGCTTGAACAGTTGGCAGCTAAGCTGTAATTAGAGGATATCATGGCTGAATTATCAACCTTGGCAAGACCTTATGCAAAAGCTGCGTTTGATTACGCCAAAGAACAAAATGTAATTAACCCTTGGGAAGACTTTTTGTCGGTTGCAAGCAGCATTGTAAGCGATGAAGATTATGTTTCTTTGCTCAGCAATCCAGCCATCTCTGCCAAGCAAAAGGCGGCTGTTTTGATTGATGTACATAATGCACAGGCAGCCACCCCAGCTTCTGAAGCGTTGGTTAATTTTACAATTCAGTTGTCAGAGCAAAACAGATTGGCTTTATTGCCTGAAGTTCTCACTCATTACAGCAAGCTGAAATCTAACGAGCTAAAACAGATTGATGCTTACGTTACTTCAGCCTACCCCTTGACATCTGAGCAACGCCAGACATTGCAAGAAAAACTTGCAATTTCAACAGGCTCTATCGTAATTCTGCATGAAGCAGTAGATCCAGACCTGCTTGGCGGTGCTACAGTTAAGGTAGGGGATAAGTTCACTGATGGCTCGGTGCGAGGCAAGTTAAAACAATTAAAGACACAACTGACTGCATAAGTTAGCAAGTTGTCATTTTAAAGGAAACAAGGCAATGCAACAATTGAATCCAGCCGAAATCAGTAATCTGATTAAGCAGCGTATTCAAGACCTTGATGTGAACGCAACGGCAAAAACTGAAGGCGTGATCGTCAGTGTCTCTGATGGTATTGTACAAATTCATGGTCTTGAAGAAGCCATGTATGGTGAAATGATCGAGTTTGAGGGCAATGTTTATGGCATGGCACTTAACCTTGAGCAAGACTCTGTTGGTGCGGTTGTACTAGGCGACTACCTAAGTTTGCAAGAAGGTCAAAAAGCTTACTGCACAGGTCGTATTTTGGAAGTGCCAGTAGGTCCTGAGTTACTAGGTCGTGTCGTTGATGCACTGGGTAACCCCATTGATGGCAAAGGTCCCATCAACGCAAAACTAACCGACAAAGTAGAGAAGATTGCGCCAGGTGTTATCGCACGTCAATCCGTTGATGAGCCTGTGATGACAGGTTATAAGGCAGTTGATACCATGATTCCAATCGGTCGTGGTCAGCGTGAGCTTATCATTGGTGACCGTCAAACTGGTAAAACTGCTTTGGCAATTGATGCCATCATTGCTCAAAAAGATTCAGGTATCAAATGTATCTATGTTGCCATTGGTCAAAAACGTTCAACCATTGCGAACGTAGTGCGTAAATTAGAAGAAACAGGTGCTTTGGCATATACCACAGTAGTAGTTGCGTCAGCATCAGAACCTGCTGCTCTTCAATACATCGCTCCATATTCAGGCTGTACGATGGGTGAGTACTTCCGTGATCGTGGTGAAGATGCACTGATTGTTTATGATGATTTGTCTAAGCAAGCAGTTGCTTATCGTCAAATTTCACTACTATTACGTCGTCCACCAGGTCGTGAAGCGTATCCAGGTGATGTATTTTATCTACATTCACGTTTATTAGAACGTGCTTCTCGTGTCAATGCCGATTATGTAGAAGCATTTACTAAAGGCGAAGTGAAAGGTAAAACTGGTTCTTTGACCGCCTTACCAATCATTGAAACCCAAGCAGGTGACGTGTCAGCATTCGTACCGACCAACGTAATTTCTATTACAGATGGTCAGATATTCCTTGAGTCAAATTTATTTAACTCAGGTATCCGTCCTGCGGTGAACGCTGGTATTTCGGTATCTCGTGTAGGTGGTGCAGCACAGACTAAAATCATCAAGAAGCTATCAGGCGGTATCCGTACAGCTCTAGCACAGTATCGTGAATTGGCAGCCTTTGCTCAGTTTGCATCTGACCTTGATGATGCCACCAAGCAACAGCTTGAGCATGGTGAGCGTGTAACAGAACTGATGAAGCAAAAACAGTATGCGCCTATGTCTATTGCTGACCAAGCTGCTGTGATTTATGCATCAAACGAAGGTTATTTAGCTGACGTGCCAGTAGAAAAAATCGGTGCATTTGAAGAAGCGTTATTACGTTACTTACGCACTGATCATGCCGCATTGATGACCGAAATTGACCAAACTGCAAACTATAATGATGACATTGAAGGTCGTCTAAAAGCTGCTATTGAGTCTTTTAAAGCAACAGGCAGCTACTAAGGCAATATGAATGGTGTGTCAGATTATTGACACACCAAACCTTATTTATTTAAGATAAGTCCCGTATTGGAACAACTATGGCAAGCTTAAAAGAAATACGTGCAAAAGTAACCAGCATTAAAAGCACTCAAAAAATTACACGTGCAATGCAAATGGTGGCTGCCAGTAAAATGCGTCGAGCTCAAGAACGCATGGAAATGGGTCGTCCTTATAGCGAAAGTATGCATCGTGTGATTTCACACTTGGTGCAAGCACAGTCGGACTATAAGCACCCTTATATGGTAAGCCGTCCCGTTAATCGTGTGGGCTTTATCGTGGTCACATCAGATCGTGGCTTGGCAGGTGGTTTGAACATCAACTTATTCAAAAACTTGCTAAAATCAGTCAAAGAATATCAAGATCAATCGGTGGAGATTGAGTTTGCTGCTATTGGCTCTAAGGGTGTTAGCTTCTTTAAGAGTTTCGGTGGAAAAGTAAGCTCGGCATTGACTGATTATGGCGATAGTCCAAGCTATGAGCAGTTAAGTGCTCCAGTTCAGGCAATGCTTGATGACTATAGTGCAGGTCGTTTAGATCGCATCTACTTGGCGTATAATAAATTTGTTAATGCAATGACCCAAAAACCATCACTTACCCAGCTTGTGCCACTACCTGCAGGTGCGATGGAGAGTAAGGCGGATAATGTTTCGCATGGTTGGGATTATATTTATGAACCTAGCACAAAGGTGCTAATTGACAACCTTATGGTGCGTTATGTCGAATCGATTGTTTATCAAGCTGTGCTTGAAAACATTGCTTCAGAGCAGTCAGCTCGTATGGTTGCAATGAAGGCAGCTACTGATAACGCTGGTAACTTAATTAAAGACTTACAGTTAGTGTATAACAAGCTGCGTCAAGCGGCGATTACTCGAGAAATCTCAGAAATCGTTGGCGGTGCTGCTGCTGTCTCCTAATCCCTTTAAGGATATGCTATGTGGAATTTTAATAAAAAATTAATGGTTGTGGGAATGCTTACAGCATTAACGCTAACTGCTTGTGTGTCAACTGGCAATATCAGTATGAAAGAACAGAGCCAGCAAAGCATTGATAGTAAGATTATCAAGGGTAAAACTACCAAGCAAGAAATTGCTAATTTGTTTGGTCATGCAGATGCGGTTACTTTCACTGACAGTGGAAAAGAATTGTGGACATACGCTTACTCACGCTCTAAACCAAAAGCAAGAAATTTTATTCCTTATAACTTCTTTTCTCTTGGTGATAATGTTCAAACAAAAGAATTGGTTGTTTTGTTTGATACTCAAGGAGTGGTTTCCAACTATACTTTTAGAGAAACAGCCAATCAAACTAGATATGGCATCGTAGAGTAACTACATAATAATTAGAGAATTATAGGAGAACGCAATGAGCGGTCGTATTGTACAGATTATTGGTGCGGTAATTGACGTTGAGTTCGGTCGTGGTGAAGTGCCACAGATTTTTGATGCACTTTACGTCGATGGCACAGAAACGACGCTAGAAGTGCAACAACAATTAGGTGATGGCGTGGTACGTACCATTGCTATGGGTTCAACAGAGGGTTTGAAGCGTGGTTTATCAGTAACAAATACTGGTGCTCCAATTTCAGTTCCTGTGGGTCAAGCAACTCTAGGTCGTATTATGGATGTATTGGGTCGCCCTATTGATGAGGCAGGTCCAGTAAATTCTGCTGAAAAATGGTCTATCCACCGTGAAGCCCCAAGCTATGACGAGCAATCTAACTCAACAGAACTTTTAGAAACAGGCATTAAAGTAATTGACTTACTTTGCCCGTTCGCCAAAGGTGGTAAAGTTGGTCTGTTCGGTGGTGCTGGTGTTGGTAAAACCGTGAACATGATGGAGCTTATCAACAACATCGCCCTAAAACACTCAGGTCTATCGGTGTTTGCAGGTGTCGGTGAGCGTACTCGTGAGGGTAATGACTTCTACCATGAAATGCAAGAAGCAGGTGTTGTTAATACTGACGACTTTACCAAGTCTAAAGTTGCGATGGTATATGGTCAGATGAATGAGCCACCAGGAAACCGTTTACGTGTTGCTCTAACTGGTCTGACCATGGCAGAATACTTCCGTGACGAAAAAGATGAAACAACAGGCAAAGGTCGTGATGTACTTTTATTCGTTGATAACATCTATCGTTACACTTTGGCAGGTACAGAAGTATCAGCACTGTTAGGTCGTATGCCATCTGCGGTAGGTTACCAGCCAACACTAGCAGAAGAAATGGGATTACTTCAAGAGCGTATTACTTCAACACAATCAGGCTCAATTACTTCTGTGCAAGCGGTTTATGTTCCTGCCGATGACTTGACTGACCCATCACCAGCAACAACGTTTGCTCACTTGGATGCAACCGTAGTCCTAAGCCGTGACATTGCTTCACAAGGTATTTACCCTGCGGTAGACCCACTAGACTCGACTTCTCGTCAGCTAGACCCACAAGTAATCGGTGAAGAGCATTATAAAGTTGCTCGTGGCGTTCAAGAAGTTTTACAACGTTATAAAGAGCTAAAAGACATCATCGCCATCTTGGGTATGGATGAATTATCAGAAGAAGATAAGATGGTTGTTTATCGTGCTCGTAAAATTCAACGTTTCTTGTCTCAGCCATTCCACGTAGCGGAAGTATTTACAGGTGCTCCTGGTAAATATGTTGCTTTGCGTGATACAATTGCAGGCTTTAAGTCAATCATTGAAGGTGAATACGACCACTTGCCAGAACAAGCGTTTTATATGGTAGGCGGTATGGATGAAGCCATTGCTAAAGCTGAAAAACTAAAAGCAGCATAATAAAAGACACCCAAGTAAAGCAATGGCGTTTTACTTGGGTTGTGTTGCAACGAAATGATTGGGAGATTCAATGGCTACATTTAAATGTCGTGTAGTGAGTGCTCGTGAAGAGTTATACGCTGGCGATGTCAGTTTATTGATTGCTAAGGGTCATGATGGCGAAGTGGGTATTTTGGCAGGTCATACACCGCTAATCACGCTACTAAAGCCTGGGGCATTGCGTATTAAGAACAGCGAAGGTGCTGAAGAAGTAATTTATGTTTCTGGCGGTGTTTTAGAAGTGCAGCCAAACATTGTTACTGTTTTGGCTGACTCTGCTGAACGTGCTCATGATCTAGATGAAGCGAAGATTTCTGAAGCACGTCGTGCAGCTGAACAGATGCTGGCAAATCAGAGCAGCACAGTTCAGACGAACGCTGCTTTGGCTGCTCTTGCTGAGTCTGTTGCTCAGCTACAAACAATCCAGAAATACAAAAACCGTGCGTAATATTTTGGGTTTGTTGGTTTATTAAGGATATGATCATGACAGCACTTGCAACGCCAGAAAAAGAAAAAACACCTTATATTCTAATCGTAGAAGATGATGAAAGATTGGCTCTGCTAACACAGGATTATCTGCAACGAAATGGCATGGAAGTTGCTATTGAAAGCAATGGAAATACAGCGATTCAGCGTATCATCGATGAACAGCCAGATCTTGTCTTACTTGATGTAATGCTGCCAGGTTGTGATGGCTTGACAGTGTGTCGTGAGGTGCGACCACACTATCAGCAACCCATCTTAATGCTGACTGCTAGAACTGATGATATGGATCAAGTGCTTGGTCT
The DNA here is from genome assembly GCF_022701215.1 of Moraxella nasovis. Taxonomy (NCBI): domain Bacteria; kingdom Pseudomonadati; phylum Pseudomonadota; class Gammaproteobacteria; order Moraxellales; family Moraxellaceae; genus Moraxella; species Moraxella nasovis. The sequence continues at coordinate 1,266,892 of NZ_CP089976.1, forward strand.
TGAGATGGGTGCAGATGATTATGTTGCCAAAACAGTTCAGCCAAGAGTCTTGCTTGCTCGAGTTCGTGCATTGCTAAGAAGATTGGATGGTGTGGCGAGTGAGGATTCTCCTCAGCGTTTGCAGTTTGATAATTTGGTGATTGATAATGGCGGCAGATCGGTTACTTTAGATGGTCAGTTGGTTGACTTCACAAGTGCCGAATATGACTTATTATGGCTTTTGGCATCAAACTCTGGCAAGATTTTGTCTCGTGAAGATATTTTTGAGCGTTTACGTGGTATCGAATACGACGGGCAAGATCGTTCCATTGATGTGAGAGTTTCACGCATCCGACCAAAGATTGGTGATGATCCTGAAAATCCAAAACGTATTAAGACGGTTCGAAGTAAAGGTTATTTATTTGTCAAAGATGGTAATTGATGTGACAATCTATAAAAAGCTGACAGTTTGTCGGCTTTTTTATTTTAAAATTTATGCGATGGCTTGATTAAATGAAGATCTGCAAATGAGTAGTGGCTATGGAAAAATTTTTGATCAGTGAAAAGAGTATCTTTTTTCGTATATATGCAGGATTGGTATTATTATGCATATCAGTTGCACTTTTTGCTTATGGTCTTACCAATCTAGTTAATCAAAAGCGTCTACAATCGTATCGTGAAAATATGTCATCTGGCATATTTTATTTAATTTCTCAAGGTGTGACGCACCAAGAAAATGAGATTGACCGTGCGTACTGGCTTGCTGATGCCAGTAGCTTTTTTGGTGAAGAATTTAATATCATACCCATCAACTCTGTGTCGTTTACAAAACGTGAGATTCAACGCCTTAATAGTGAAAAAACTGTAGTTCAAGCCCACGCTGATTCTTCAAAACTCACTTTTTATCACCGCATTGAGGGCGAGAGTAATTTACTGACTGTCAGCTTATCACAAGTGGGTGAGCGTCAAGTGCGTGCCATGACAATTTTTTTGTTAGACGATTTGTCATATTTTCCAACCATGAACCAAAAACAAGCACGACTTAAATTTTTGGAGAAAAAATTTGGCATTCCTTTTGGTATTTACCCAATTAAGCATTTGGGCTTGGATTTAGAGCAAATTGGCAGGCTTCGTAGAGATGAGCCAGTCATGCTTTTTAGAGATGGTGACAGTATTCGTGATACCACTCTTTCTGTGGTGATGGCATCTCAGCTTGATACCATGGCAATCGTTATTGGACCTGCACCGCTGTTTAAGTGGTTTCCATTGAATTTATTAATTAGTATCGTGTTATTAAGTATGATGCTAATTAGCCTTGGGGTGTATGGACTGATCCTACCCTTAGAAAAGCGTTTAAGACTGCTTCAGGCTGGGGTTGATCGAGTAACAAAAGGTGACTTAGACACCAAGATTGAAGTTATCGGTCGAGATGATGTAGCTAAGCTGGCATATACATTTAATGTCATGACCTACCGTATTAAACGCTTGATCGAATCGCAAAGAGAGCTGACCCGAGCGGTATCACATGAACTAAGAACGCCTGTGGCACGCATTCGCTTTGCAGTTGAGATGCTAGCTGACGATGATGATTATGAGTCGAGACAATCTCAAAAAGCCTATATTGATGAAGATATCGAATCGCTAAACAAACTGATTGATGAAATATTAACCCATGCCAAGCTTGAAGAGGGAGTGCCAACATTAGACTGGCAAATGGTAAAGCTTGCTGATTTGGTGACTCGGATCGAGCGAGAGACTAACGCACTGGGTAAGTCGATTACCGTAAGAACTGTTTTACCTAGTGTGAAAGTTGCGGCAATGGCAGATCTTAAGTTGTTGCATCGTGTGGTGCAAAATTTTGCTGGTAATGCCATGCGATATGCTAAAAGTACTATCATTATTAGTGCTGGAGTGAAGTCAGGTATGGCGTTTGTGAGTGTTGAGGATGATGGGCAAGGCATACCCAAGGCAGATCGTGAGAAGGTTTTTGTGCCATTTGCTCGCCTTGATGATAGCCGCACTAGAGCCTCAGGTGGCTATGGATTGGGATTGGCAATTGTTAGTCGCATTGCATTTTGGTTTAATGCGACCGTTACAGTAGATGACAGCCCTGAGCTTGGTGGGGCACGCTTTATTATGACATGGCCTGTTAAACAAGCAGGTGTTAAATTACCCAAGTTATAAAGTCAATGTTTGATTAATCAAGCAAGTGGTTTGGATTATTTGTTCCTTGGTAAGTCAAAGTGATGTCATCTACTATGCTTACCACACTTGGAATGTAACAGCCCATCGACCCATCGTCAATCAGCAAATCGGCAATGCCATTAAAATGCTCCGCTATTTCATAGGTCATCTCAAGTGAGCCATCTAGTACGCCAATCGGCAAACTTACTATCGGTGCATTTAAGCCTTCAAGCAAGGCAAGGGTAAGGGGTGTGGTTGCTAGCAGTATGCTGATAGATTTTTGGTTATCTAGTAGCTTTTTTGGCACAGCCTTAGTTGCTACTAGCGTCAATGCTGTCTGGCTTGATGCGTGCGACTTTAGCAGACGATGTTGGGCATTGCTGACATCTGCATAATGTGCAATTTGACTTAAATTGTCACAAAGTAGGCTAAAAGGGTAGTTGCCATCAGCAAGTCGACAAAGCTTATCCAGTGCGGTCTTGGCGGTGACTGACACCCCAAATGCATAGCCAAGCCCAGTGGGATAAATGATTAACTGATCGTTTGTCAATGCCTGCACTGCTTGGCTGATAAGGCGTGCTTGCGGGTTTTTTGGGTGAATATAAAGTGTTTGCATAAACTATCTTCTTAGTGAATTGAAGTATAAAAATTTGGCTGGCATAGGCTTAGTAATACCCAAAGTAGCCGCTTTGCGTCTTTGGGAAGAAAGTTTGGTTGGCTTAAAAAATGCTGAGCTTGGGTAAATACATCAGCTGCAAAGGTGCTGTTTGATGTGTCAAAGTCGGCATTTAGATTGTCTTGGGAAACATAAAAATAACGTCCACACGCTAAGCTAAGCAGGCATTCAACAGCTTGAGGTTTGATTTCTACCTGTTCAAATAAAGCCTGAGCGTCTTTATTACGACCGTCTGCCTGATACCAGTAGCCAAAATCATCAATTTGTCGTCTGTCAAACCCTGCTATGCACCAGTGGCTAATCTCATGTAAGGCACTTTGGAAAAACCCGTGAGCAAATTCAATACGAGCTGGCTTACCATCGTATGGTGCAAAATACTCAGGTTCGCCATCGCCACGCACTAGTGCAGTGGGAGTTTTGGTCATAGTGGCATTATGATATAATTGATTGAACAGTGTGATAAGCCAGTCGGTTAGCACGCTTTCGTCGTGATGGGCGTTTTTTACGCTTTGCCAAGATTTTGCATAGGTTTGCCAATCTGCTTTTGATATCAGACAGCTTAGCATTGGCTGTATTATCGCTGTGATTTGTGGGTCTTGATGAAAGCTTTGCCATGCTTTAGTGATGGCGTTATTGGTGCTATTTGGTGACAGTTGGCTAAAGTCAATCATGGCTATTGGCAAATAAAAAGCTGAAATTTTTTGTAAATTATGGAATAATAGGGTAATTTTATCATAGATTAGATGATTTTAGCGATGTCAAATACAACAGATTATCACCAAACCGCCAAAGAATTACCCACTAATATCCTGCTAGAAAAATGGATAGACGCCGGCTTTTCTTGGGTGGGCGAGATTTTTATTCATGAATTTGAACGACTGTCAAAACAGGTTTATTTTAGCGAAAATGCCAATCCTAAGCTAAGTGTTAATGTTCAACTTGCTAAGAAAGATGGCGTGTTATGGCTGACTTATGATGTACAAGGCGATATCTTGTTGTCTTGTCAGCGTTGTCTTGAGCCTATCGCCTTTGATGTAACGGGCGAATACCGTTTGGCAATTTTGGCAAATGAGCATGAGACATCACGCATTGGTGGTGCTGAGTTTGTACTTCTTGATGAAGTGTGCCCAAGCGAGAGTCGTAAAATGTTGCCAATTAAAGCCTTATTAGAAGATGAGCTGTTATTGGCTTTGCCTTTATCGCCACGTCACGACGACTGCACAACACCTATAGACGCATCTGATCATGACGAGAATCAAGAGCAGGATAATCCTTTTGCAGTGTTATCTGCATTAAAAGGCAAGCTAAACTGAAATATAATGCCAAATCAACACTTAATTTTGTAAATTTTTTAGTTTAAGCTTTCACTTTAGTAAAAATTTTGATAGAATATGACGTTTATTGCGTTCAAGCCTTGCTTGCGTATTGGGAGACGCCCAAATCCCAAACCAGATGCAATCCGCTCGCTACTATTGACGCAACCGTTTTTTGTAAATCAGGCAGCTATTTCTGTCTTTTCATGAACATTAGGAGCTATCATGGCAGTTCAACAAAACCGCAAAAGCCGCTCACGTCGTGACATGCGTCGTTCACACGATCGTATGTTGGTAAATATTTTGAGCATTGACTCTACTACTGGTGAAAAACACATTCGCCACCACGCGACTAAAGACGGTTTTTACCGTGGTCGTCAGCTGTTCAAGGTAAGTCAAGACAGCTAATTTGACGTGAATTAAAGCATAAGCCAAACCGATTGTTCTCAATAGGTTTGGTTTTTTTGTGCAAGCTTTTGTGGTGAAGCTAAATTTTTGAGTAAACAATTGTTTATTTTTTATGCTAGAATGAAATTATGCTAGAATGTAACCTTTGGTTTATTAATTTTAAAGATAATGGGTGATTTATGGTAAATTTGGTAGAAAATGCAAAGCGTATCGCAGTGCTTTTTCCAGGTCAAGGCTCACAGGCAGTAGGGATGATGAATGAACTTGCCGAGCAGTTTGATGTTGTGCGTCAGACCTTTGATGAGGCAAGCGAGGCTTTAGGGTTTGATTTATGGGAAGTAACCCAAGACGAATCACGCCTACATAAGACCGAGTTTACGCAGCCTGCACTGCTTGCAGCAAGTATTGCCATTTGGCGAATCATCAGCCCAAAGCTTGCCGAGAAAGGACTTGAGCCTTTATATTTGGCAGGTCATAGTTTAGGCGAGTATTCAGCATTAGCAGCAAGTGGCGTACTAAGTCTTGGCGATGCTGTAGTGCTTGTACACGAACGTGGTAAGCTGATGAGTCAGGCGGTTATCGGTATGGATACGCAGATGGCGGCGGTTTTGGGGTTAGAAGATGAGCAGGTGGCAAGCCTGTGCGAAGAAGCAAGCCATAACACAGGTAGTGTTGATCCCGCTAACTTTAACAGCCCAGGTCAGGTGGTTGTAGCAGGTACGCAGCTTGGTGTGTCAGCTGTGATAACAGCAGCACAAGCCCTTGGCAAAAAAGCCGTCCCCCTAAAGGTATCTGTACCGTCTCATTGCCAATTAATGGATTCTGCTAGTGAAGCCTTGGCTGATTTATTAGCTAAGACTAAATTTACAATACCAGCCATTCCAGTAATTCAAAATCGCCATGCTAAGATTCATACAAGCCTTGATGATATTAAAACTGCCTTAGCTGAGCAGCTGTCTAAGCCAGTTCAATGGGCAAAGACGATGGATAAATTAGCAAACGCAGAGATTGATTTGGTAATCGAATGTGGACCGGGTAATGTCCTATCTAATTTGGCTAAGCGTCAAGCCAGCTCAATAGCAGCACTGCCAAGCGATAAGCTTGATCGCTTGGAGAAGATTGAGGCATTATAAGTTTAACCTAAATAAAATAAAAGGTGAGTTATGAGTAGAAAGATTGTTTTAGTGACAGGTGCAAGTCGTGGTATCGGACGTGCGATCGCCTTACGTTTCGCTAATGAAGGCTGTTTTGTGATTGGAACTGCCACGAGTGAAAAAGGGGCAGAAGCGATTAGCGAATATCTAGGCGAGTTTGGCGGTATGGGACGTGTTCTTGATGTCAGCAGTAATGAATCTGTAGATAAGCTGTTTGAAGAGATTGACAGTGTTTATGGTGCACTTAATGTGCTTGTAAATAACGCAGGCATTACCAAAGACGGCCTACTGATGCGTATGAAAGATGAGGATTGGGCAGAAGTGATGGACACTAATTTAAGCTCAGTTTATCGTACCAGTCGCCGTGCTGTGCGTGGCATGATGAAAGCTCGCCATGGTCGCATCATCAACATCAGTTCTGTGGTCGGTCAAATGGGCAACGCAGGTCAGTCTAACTATGCAGCAAGCAAGGCAGGTATGGAAGGCTTTAGCCGAGCATTAGCACGTGAAATCGGTTCTCGTGGCGTTACGGTGAACTGTGTCGCTCCTGGATTTGTGGAAACAGATATGACCGAAGAGCTAGACGAGCGTCTGATTAATTCCATGCTAGATGCTGTACCGCTTGGGCGCATGGCTCAGCCAGAAGAAATCGCCGCCGCTGTTACTTTTTTGGCAAGTGATGAGGCAAGCTATATTACTGGTGCTGTCTTGGCAGTAAATGGCGGTATGTATATGTAATCTGTATTGACAGATAAGCCAATACAGATTAACATAAATTATTATTGTGAACATATGTACATAAAGCTTGCACTTTTTGGCAAATTGTTTTATGATAAGGGCAATTTTTAGGGCAATCCTAAGCGGTGGCTGGCATGGTGCTGGCACTGTTCATTTGAATTTAAGGAATATCACATGAGCGATATTGAAGCAAAAGTTAAAGGTGCGGTTGCTGAGCAACTTGGTTTAAATGCTGATGAAATCCAAAATGAAGCATCATTCATGGACGACCTAGGTGCAGACTCACTAGACTTAGTTGAGCTTGTTATGGCATTTGAATCTAGCTTTGGCATCACCATCCCAGACGAAGATTCAGCTGAGCTGACTACTGTCCAAAAAGCCATCGATTATGTAACTGCAAAAGTTGCTTAATTTTGATGATAAAAAAGCCCCATGTACTGGGGTTTTTTTATTGCGTGTTTGATTTGTAAATCTCGATTATAAATGCTAATTAGTGCTTGTATCTAATTTTGCTAATGTTCACTTTTTAAAGAATGTTGGCATTGGCTATGATAGCCACATAAAAACTGCTATAATAGTATGTTTATGAATAGTATGTTTATGAATAGTATGTTTATGAATAGTATGTTTATGAATAGTATGTTTATGAATAGTATGTTTATGGTCAGATCTATTTTGCAGCAGTAAATAAGCTGTTGATGGATTGACTTTGCGTATTTTAGACTTGGTTAGGTTTTGATGAAATTAGCGGTGATCGGCATCAATCATAAAACAGCCCCTGTGTCATTACGGGAGAAGCTGTCTTTTGGTGCGGATATGCCTAAAGCCATCAAGCAGCTAAGCAGCATTAGCGATGGATGTGCTATTGTCTCAACTTGCAACCGCAGTGAGCTATATTTTGGTATCGGTTCTGATGTAGCAAGCGAGAATGATAAGTTAAGTGATGATTTGATTTATGCTTCGCAGATTCACCAAGTGCTGGTATGGTTTGCCCAATCAAAAGGTGTTAATCTTGATGACATCAAGCCATATCTGTATATCTATGAGAGCGTAAGAGCATTAAACCACTGGGTTCGGGTCGCTGCTGGATTAGATTCGATGATTCTAGGTGAGCCGCAGATTCTTGGTCAGATTCGCCAAGCAGTAGCGTTATCTCGAGAATATGGCGGTATTAGCCCTGATTTTGGCTGGCTGACTCAGCGAGTCTTTGCCGCTGCACGGACGATTCGCCGTGATACGAAAGTAGGTCAGCAGGCGGTAACCCTTGGCTTTGCGACTGCTAAGCTTGTGACACAGATTTTTGATGAGCCAAAGAGCTTAACGCTTATGCTGGTCGCGGCAGGCGAGATGAATCGCTTGGTTGCCCATAATGTTGCCACGCTTGGCATGGGTCGCATTATCATTGCTAACCGTAGTGAGCAGCGAGCCAAAAATTTGGCAGAAGAATTATTAAAAATGGCAAGCCAAGCGGGGCGAGCATGCGAGATTAGCGTCATTGGCTTAAGTGAGCTTGGTAGTCATTTGTGCGAGGCGGATGTGGTCAGCAGCTGCAGTGGCAGTATGGATACGCTGATTACGCTTGAGATGGCAAAATATGCCCTAAAAGTACGGCGTAATAAGCCAATGTTGATGGTGGACTTGGCAGTGCCACGAGATATCGCACCTGCTGTCGGTTCGCTAGATGATGTGTATCTGTATTCTGTCGATGATTTGCAACACGTCATTGCAGGTAATCTACAAGAACGTAAGCAGGCTGCAGTTGAGGCGGAAATTTTAGCCAGCCAGCTTGTTGCAGGCATTGAACAGCAGTTACAAGTGCAACTGGCTCGTAACCAGATTATTGCCTATCGCCAAATTGCGAAAGCTCACCAAGCACGCCTACTCACAAAAGCGATGAGTAAGATTGATGGTGGAGAGAATATAACTGACGTATTAGAGCAGTTTGCCCATGAACTAACGCAAGCTCTTACGCACGCACCATCTAAGATGATTCGTGATCTGGCATTACAGAATGATCCTAACAGCTTAGAGCTTGTTACCACATCCTTAAATGAAGCATATCGCAATAAACCTAGCATTTAGAGTTTTTCATTGCATAATAAATAAAAGTCCAGTAGGTGAGTCTGAGCGGATTTTTATTTATCGTTTTTGCATGAAAATAGAGGCAAAATGAGAGAAATTTACGCATATAAACGTTAATACATTAATTAACACGTTGATAAAAAAGAAAAAATGACATAAGACTTTTGTGGAAGCGTATATTTTTGTTGATTTTTTGGCTTAAGTTTTGTAGATTGGTGATGTAATTTATTAAGCCTACAACAAGGAGTAAGTGATGACAGCCCTAAGACGTGATGTTGATTCTGGTGGATTGCTAGAGTATTCGGTGGTGTATACTGATCGAGCCTTAAATCATATGTCTGCGGTATTTGGTCAGGTCATGCGAGATTTATCAAGTGAGCTAAAATCACTGTATCACGCTGACGCAGTGGCAATCATCCCAGGGTCTGGCACATCTGGCATGGAAGCGGTCGCACGGGCTTTTGGGCGTGACAAAGATTGCGTCATTGTGCGAAATGGGTGGTTTAGCTATCGCTGGACGCAGATTTTAGATGCCATAGATTTGGCTAAATCAAGCCAAGTTTTTTGTGCTAAACAAGCACAAAATGCAAGCGAAGAACCAACGTTTGCCCCTGCCGATATCAAAGAAGTATCTGACTTTATCAGAAAGCATCGCCCTAAGGTGGTCTTTGCTCCACACGTCGAGACAGCGTCTGGCATGATGCTAAGCGATGAGTACATTGAGCAGCTTGCCTGTGCGGTGCATGAGGTTGGTGGGTTATTGGTGATTGATAGTATTGCATCAGGCTGTATGTGGCTTGATATGAAAAAGCTTGGCATTGATGTGCTGATTAGTGCTCCCCAAAAAGGGTTATCTAGCACGCCTTGTGCCGCTCTTGTGCTGATGAATGACTTGGCGGTAACAAGACTGGCAGACAGTAAGCCATCAAGTTTTGCTTTAGATTTACAGGCGTGGCTAAACATTATGCGTGCTTATGAAGAGGGTGGGCATGCTTATTATGCTACGATGCCTACAGATGGGCTAAAGCAGCTAAGAGATGCGTTATTTGAGGCTAAGGCGGTTGGTTATGACGCCCTAAGATCTGCCCAAAAACAGCTTGGTCAGCAGATTTTAGCTATTCTTCAGGATAAGGGTATACAAAGCGTCGCCGATCCAAACTATCAGGCTTTTGGTGTGGTGGTGTGCCATGCACCCAGTGAGGCAGTACATAAGGGAGTAGCATTCGCCGAGCAGGGTTTACAAATTGCAGCAGGCACACCATTGCAAGTGGGTGAGCCAAGCGATTATCAGAGCTTTCGCATTGGGCTATTTGGGCTTGACAAGCTGACGGATGTTGATGGTACGGCTACCCGCTTTAAGCAAGCAGCAGATAAAGTATTTGGGTAATTTAATTTACGAAAAACCCTTAGATTTAACTAAGGGTTTTACAAATTATCAAACCAATTATATTATTAAAGGGGCTGTACTAGATTAACCTTAAATCCCACACCACTTCCTAAGCACTTTAAGCTGATTAAAGCTAAACCATAGTTAAATCTAAACTTCCGTCTTTGATAAAAAGATGAATGTTTTTCTTGCCAATACCGTTGTATTTTCTCAAAATACGCTTAGCTTGAGACCAGAAGTTTTCTTGTACTTTGATGTGATTGGCTCTGTTTTTTTGTTTGTAAACTCTTTTGAATGGTTTATTCTAAAATGCTTAAAACACTCACATCTAAGGCATTATAGCTTTTATAACTATCCGTATAAACAATACTATCAGGCTTGATTTTATTAGTGATGATGGGTATGAGCGTTGTTTGTTCGGTATCTTTTACAACTATGGTATAAACCCTACTATTTCTCTTTAAAAGACCAAATACAGCGGTTTTACTCCACGACAACGCTTGCCTTTACGAACACCACCAAAATAACTTTCATCAAGCTCTATTTTACCATCAAAGCGTGTTTGAGCTTCTAGGTTAAGATGGTATTGTATCAAAGTTAAGATTTTATGGTAAAATAACGCTGCTTAAGTTTGGGTGAATTTCAAGTAAATCACTGGCTGTTCTAGCAGTAACTTGGGCGATAAAAAATTCAAGTAGCTTTAACTGAACTTTTTTAGTAGTTTACAACGAGTTATCTTCATTTTTGTCGTATAGCATGGTTGCTAATCTACGTCAGCCCCTAAAAATTAAAAAAATTACCTACCAAAAATCAATTTTAAAATAGCCCGTCCAAGCTTTCTTTCCCACCCGCCACGAGTGGTTGGCACGCCAAGTTTATTGGCAATTTTTAGCCTCAACCCTGTTAAGCCAACCAATCGTTTCCATGAAAAAGAAAAACCTGTGCCTTTTAATAATTTCTTACTCATACCAAAAAAAATTATTTTAGTAGTTTTTTGAGCAGCCGACCAATACCGCCCGTTGACTTTTCTTTTGCAGCACGAGCTTTTGCCATTTTCTCAGCCATCGCCCTACCTTCTTTGGTGCGCAAGTCCACTTTGCCGTCAGCACGTCTTTTAATGCTTGATGCGGTGGTTTTTTTGGTAGTAGAGTTACTTGCGGTTGTTTTAGTCGTTGTCCTCTTGGTAGTTGTTTTTTTGGCAGTTGTTTTGGCGGCTCGTGCTTTGGCTTGACGTGCTTTTTTGGCACGCTCTACCAATTCTTTGTATTCTTTGGTGCGTTTATCTACTTTGCCATCAGCAGTTTTTTTCAAAGTTGCCATAATTTTCTCCTAAATTTTAGATCAATTTTCGTCTTCTTCGTATTCAATGACCAAATCGTCAACTTCATCAACAAAATCATTAAAAATTTCACTTGCTCTATCTTCTGATACGTCCAAAATGTCGGCAAATGAAAAATAATTTGCCATTTCATCAATACTAATGACTAAATCAGAAGCCAAAACATCAAGACAAACTAGCAATACTGCTTCTTTGTCGGTAATATTTTCGGCAGATGTGGCAAGATATTCATCAAACGCATCATCGTCTAGCATGTCAATGTGTTTGATCTCTTCGGCAACGACTGCATCCAAATCGCCAAGTCCTAGTTCGGTTGCTAATTGTGCGACACAGCTTTTGGCAATTTCGTCATATTCGCCACCATCTGCAATCACAGATGTTGCAATAAAAGGGGCAAGATTTTTGCTTGTTAGTGCCATATTTACCTCGTTAGATTAGTTTAAAAAATTAGTTCATAAAAAAATAAGCAGCTAGGGCTAGTAGGATAGCCGCCCCAATAATCCACACCCAAATTGGCATACCTGCTGACGTTTCTACTTTGGATTGTGATTCGTATTCGTAAGTAATATCAAAGCCATTCTTGCCTTTGCAGGATTTATCCACTTGACCAAAAATTTGATATTGCAACATTTCTTGTTGTAAAATCGCTAAGCTTTCACCTGTCCACATTTTATTAAAACCAACTTTTTGACCATCACCCAAAACAAGCCATTCGCCATCTCCCACAAAGCAAGCGCTTTCTGCAATATACCATTTACTTCTCGGTCCATTTTTGCCTTGTTCGATCTCTTGATGGGTCAAAAAAAGTTCATCCATACCCGTATCTGGGCAGACATTTTGTTTGTAAAATTTTGCTCTTAGTTCAGAAAGCGTTGTATTCGGGTACTTTTTTAGATAAGCGTGCATCATGCCCAGTGCGGTACGATTTTGACTTTTTCCAGTTACTGTTGCTGTTGAAATTTGCCTTGTCATTATAAGCTCTCTATTACAAATAAATTACGACAAAGTGGCGATTAATTTTGAGCCAAATTGTCTGGTATTCCAGTTTTCATCATAATCAAGACCGATTTTATCGGCAATTTCTCTTAATGCCTCTTTGGTGTTGGCATACACTCTAAAACTAGCAACACTGCCATTATCTAATATACGCACGCAATATTCGCCAAATTGTGCAATGCCGTCTTCGCCATATTCTTTGATAAGTTTGCTACCAAACTGTCTTGTCGTCCAGTTGTCATCATAATCAAAACCAACTTCTTGTGAAATGGCTCGCAAACTTGCAATGACATTGTCATATTCTTTTAATACACTAATACTGCCGTTTTCATGTTGCGAAACAAGATATTCGCCATAAGCGACTGATTTTACTGCCATAATACTCACTCCTATAAATAAATATTTGCTTTGGTTGTTTTTTAGCTTAGGAAAGCAAAGATTTTGCAATCCAATCAAAAACAATAAGACACCACCAAACATTAAAAATGTTAACGTTTGTAATTTTAAAATACATCATTTATAATAAATGATTATTATGTAGAATCCACCAACAAATCCGACTTTTTACACCCACTTTTTCATCATCCTACCCACAAAAAAGGGACTTTATGGACATCACCAAAAATCTTGCCAACCTTAGAAAAGAACATCATCTTACTCAAGAACAAATGGCGGAAAAATTACAAATGTCTAAAAATGGTTATGCCAAATTAGAGCGTGGTGAAAGTAGGGTTACCATTGAACATTTGTTTAAAATTGCCCAAGAATTTAACATAGATGCCAGTGAATTATTAAAAGAGCATAAAGACATAAATTTTTTATTGGGTGATAATAATACAAATTATGCCAACCGCTATTATGGCGAGACAACCATACAAATAGAAAAACTAGAACTCATCATCGCCCACAAGGACGAGCTGCTTGCTCAAAAAGACAAAGAAATCACTCTGCTACGACAACTGCTGGATAAATAAATTTACCTTTGGGGCTTTTATTGATAAAATGCATTTTTATCTTGATAAATGCCCATGAAAACCCTAGCAATCCTAGGCGGTATGAGCCACCAAAGCACCGCCATTTATTATAACCAAATCAATGACTTAGTCCACAATCCCTAGGGGCAAATCATTCAGCACGCCTGCTTGTACTGAGTGTGGATTTTGAGACGATTGCCAATTTGCAGCGACTTGACGATTGGCAGACCATGGGCAGCTGCTTGCTTACGATGCCAAAACCTTAGAGCAGGCAGGGGCAGACGGCATACTACTTGCCACCAATACCATGCACAAAGTCGCCCATAAGATACAGTCTGCCATCAGCATTCCATTTTTGCATTTATTGCAAGCCACAGCCCTACAACTAAGCACGCATGGCATCACCAAAGTAGGATTGCTTGGCACACGTTTTACCATGTCGGACGGCTTCTATCAGGCATATATGGCGGATTTTGGGATTGATGTGATTACCCCCAATGCCGACACACAAGACGAAATTCATCGCATTATTTTTGATGAATTGTGCTTGGCATAATCAAGTTTTGCGTAGATTATCTTGATTTTAAATCATCTAAAATCAATGCTCTCGGGTCGATCTAAACTCTACTTCAGGATATCTTTCTTGCATAAGCTGTAAATTGACACGGCTTGGAGCAAGATAAGTCAGATAGCCACCGCCATCTACTGACAGCTGATCGTGGGCTTTTTTCTTAAATTTCTCAAATGCCACTTTATCATCACAATGCACCCATCGTACGGTGGCAATACTCACAGGCTCAAAGGTGCATTGTACTTTATATTCTTCTTTTAGGCGATGAGCCACCACTTCAAACTGAAGCACGCCTACCGCTCCTAAGATTAAATCGTTATTAATTTGGGGCATAAATACTTGAGTTGCCCCTTCTTCAGACAGTTGCTGTAGACCTTTTTGTAGTGCTTTAGATTTTAGTGGATCTTTTAGCACCACACGGCGAAATAATTCAGGGGCAAAGTGGGGAATGCCTGTAAAATTTAAGGTTTCGCCACTTGTAAAACTATCACCAATCTGAATGGTACCATGGTTATGTAAGCCAATGATATCGCCTGCATACGCCTCTTCTAGGGCTTCACGATCACCTGCTAAGAAGGTTAAGGCATCTGAAATTCGCACCTCTTTGCCGATACGAACGTGGTTCATTTTCATGCCTTTTTCGTATTTACCACTGCATACACGCATAAAGGCAATGCGATCTCGGTGTCGTGGATCCATGTTGGCTTGGATCTTAAATACAAACCCTGAAAATTCAGGCTCGTCTGCCTTGACGGTGCGTTCTATTGCTGTGTGATCTTTGGGTGGCGGTGCGTATTGGGTTAAGATATCTAAAATCATATTAACACCAAAGTTGCCAAGTGCTGTACCAAACAGTACAGGCGTTTGTCTGCCTGCTAAAAACTCACTTTCGTCCCAGTCTTCATGAGCCATTTGTACCAATTCTAGGCTTTCTTCAAACTGTTTAAAGGCAAGCTCACCAATTTTTTGGCGAATGTCTGGATAGTCATAGCCGTCACGACTCTCAATCTCGACGATTTCTGTACCATGCCCTTTTTTATATAGGTAGGTTTTATTATCTACTAGATGATACACACCAGCAAAATCTTGACCCATGCCAATCGGCAAAGTAAACGGAATGCATTGAATATTAAGCACTTTCTCGATTTCGTCTAACAGCTCTAAGGGGTCTTTAATCTCTCGGTCTAGTTTGTTCACAAAAGAGATGATGGGCGTATCACGCATACGACACACTTCCATCAGTTTAATCGTACGTTCTTCTACGCCTTTAGCACCATCAATTACCATCAGGGCAGAATCCACAGCAGTCAGCGTGCGATAAGTATCTTCAGAGAAGTCAGCATGACCTGGGGTGTCAAGTAAGTTTACCATATGGTCGGCATATGGAAACTGCATGACGGATGTAGTAATGGAGATGCCACGTTCTTGCTCCATACTCATCCAGTCGGATGTGGCGTGTTTGTCGGTTTTGCGAGATTTTACTTCGCCTGCCGTTTGGATTACCTGCCCCCACAGTAGCAATTTTTCAGTCATGGTTGTTTTACCAGCATCAGGGTGACTAATGATGGCGAATGTGCGGCGTTTGTTAATTTGGTTTTGTAGGTCGGTCATAGTTGTGATTACGTTTAAAATTTGACATATTATAAGGCTTTGAGATGAAAAAGGCGAATTTTTGGCATAAAAAAGCACTCAAAAAAGAGTGCTTTTTATTTTAGTTGGCTCAGCTAGATTAACGCAGTCTGCGGTAGTTAGCAGCAGCAGAACGAGCACCTGCAATACTTGCGATGAACGTTAGTAGTGCACTGATTAGCCAGAATAGACCGCCGTATAATGCTGCTTTACGAGCATGATCTTCAGCTTGTGCTAGACCTTGTTCGATGTCTTGACGAGTTTCTTCGATGGTTTTCTCAGTTTTTGCTTTGTACTCTTGGTAAGTTTGAGTGGCTTCGGTACGCACTTGTTCAGCTTGAGCACGGCTTAAGCCTTGAGCTTGTAGACGGTTGATGAACTCATCGCTTGCTAGTACGCCTTCAATGTGAGCCATGCGTGCTTTTGCATGTTCGTCTAGGTTTTTCCAAGTGTCAATGCTTGTAAAATCAAGTGATTGCACTTCTTCTTTGGTGTCTTTTAGTAGGTTTTGAACTACAGTAGCGGTTGCACTGATTTGAGCTTGGTCGATACCGTCTAGGTTTTTTGCTAGAATGGCTTCGATGTCTTCACGGCTAACATCGCCTTTCACGCTTTCGTAAGCTGTGCGTGCTTTATTAGCAATTTCGCTGTTTGCCAATAGGCCAGAGGCTGCAGCACCTGTACCTGCAGCAGATGCCGCAGCACCTGTTACGCTGCTTACTGCACTGCCTGCACCGCTTGCTATGCTACCTACTGCATTACCTGCACCACGCACGATGCTAGTCGCACCACTCATGGCAAAGTAGCTCGTTGCTACGATGATAACCGCTGCTGTTAATACACCTGTTAGTGTTGCATCTTTTGGGTGAATGGCAGTGCCATCACCTAAGATGGATTCAGGGGCAGATGCTTTAACGGCAAAATAACCTGCCACAAAAGCACTTAATAATGCTGTGATAATGGTATAAATACCTGCTGTAATGCCTGCACCTTGTAGATCTAACGACAAGAAAGAACCAAGAACCAGTGCCAATGCTGCCATCGCAATGATCACAACAAGACCCATTAAAAGACCGGCAAAAATGCCACGCCATGAAGGTCTGGTCATAGAGATTACTGCCATACAAACTCCTAAATTTTATCTTATGAACTATTAAACTGCTTAAAAACGTGCCAATATCGAGCGTTATTTGCTCAATTATTTGTTAATTGGCACAATTAATAGGCAAAATCAGTTAATTATAGCTTAATTAGTTGATTATTTCAGAATTATTTGTGGTTTATTTGTAATGTTTTGTTAATAAAGCTGTATTTTTAAAGAAACTTTTAGCATGATTTGCGATATAATGTCGTTAAAAATCATAAGATAAATCCCCCTATATTTGCTATAATCATGTTAAATTTATCTTTATAGTAAGTACCATGAATAAGCCAATTCCAAATCTCACCAAACTTCCCACCGATCACATTGATAAACAAAGTGTGCCTGTCGTACTGGTTGATGGTTCGTATTACCTATTTCGCTGCTTTCATGGATTGCCACCTTTATCAAATTCTAAGGGTTTGCCAACCAATGCCATTCGTGGCGTGTTAAATGCCCTAAACCGTCTAATGACTCGTTATAATCCCACGCACATTGCTGTCGCTTTTGACACGAAAGCGCCGACTTTTCGTCATGAATTATCTACCGACTATAAAGCTCACCGCCCACCGATGGATGATGATTTGCGTGTGCAGATTCCATATATACACCGCATGATTGAGTTAAGCGGTATTGCACTTGTGGTGCTTGATGGCTTTGAGGCAGATGATATTATTGGTACGCTTGCTTATACAGCTTGCCAACAGGGACACCCTGTGGTTATTAGCACAGGCGATAAAGACATGGCACAGCTTGTCAATGATTGCGTTATTTTAGAAGATAGCTTTAAAAGTGTGGTTACAGACACAGCAGGCGTGATAGAGAAGTTTGGTGTATCGCCAAGCCAAATTATTGACTACTTAACGCTGATGGGTGATGCATCAGATGGTATTGCAGGCATTCCAAAAGTGGGAGCAAAAACAGCAGCAAAATTACTAACACAATATGGCGATATTGATGGTATTTTAGCAAATTTAGACCAAATCAAAGGCGTGGTTGGCAAGAATCTAACTGAGCATCAAGCTGACATTCCACTCAACAGAACGCTTGCTACCATCGTAACGAACCTAAACTTGCCGATTGGCTTTGATGATATTCGTTTAGATTGTTCATTAGCCGCCCAAAAAAGCCGTGCTCAAGCTTTATATGAACTTTTTGATGAACTTGAATTTAAAAAAGAAAAAGAGCAAATGGCTCGGATGTTGACAAACGACGAAGTTACTAAGTCGCCCACCCAAGATTTTATAGGGCAGTCTATTGATGGCTCTTATGATAGTTCTCATAAAGAAAATAGCACTACCGATATCCCAATCGTGCAATCACTGCCAGATAGCCCTGTGAATTATCAGACCATCACCACCATGTCTGATTTTAAGGCGTTATTACAACAGCTAAATCAAGCCGCATATTTTGCCATCGATACTGAGACGACCAGCGTAAATTGGCAAGTGGCAGAGCTTGTCGGTATCTCGGTGAGTTTGGCTGATTTTACAGGGTATTACATTCCTGTTGGGCATACCGATGATTTTGGTGTTGTATTAAAAGGTCAGCTTGATCGTGATGAAGTACTTCGACTGTTACAGCCTATTTTGGCTAACCCACAGATTGGTAAAATCGGTCAGCACATAAAGTATGATGCTCATATTTTTGCTAAATATGGTATTGATATTAAAAATTGGCACATGGATACCATGCTGGCAAGCTACGTGATTAACACTGTCGCAACTCGCCATAATATGGACGAGTTGGCAAGCTATTATTTGGGTGTAAAAACCACTACATTTGAAGAGGTTGCAGGCAAGGGGGCTAAGCAAGTAAGCTTTGATCGGGTGTCTTTAAATGTTGCAAGTCACTACGCTGCCGAGGATGCTGATATCACGCACCGATTATTTAGTGTGTTTAGTCGCTATTTAGCACAGGACGATACAGCGTATGAGCTATTACACCGATTAGAAATTCCCACCGCTCAGATTCTAGCACAGATGGAGCGTGAGGGTGTGCTGATTGATGTGCCGTTTTTAGAGAAGTTGTCTGCAGAATTTGATGAGCAAATTATTAAGCTTGAAAAACAGGCACACAGCTTGGCAGATGAAGCCTTTAATGTGGCAAGCCCTAAACAGCTTGGAGAGATTTTATTTGACAAGCTTGGCATCATGGGGGGTAAAAAAACCAAGACAGGGCAATATTCTACTTCTGAAAGCGTGTTGTCTAAAATCGATCATCCGCTTGTGGATACGGTGCTAGAACACCGTAGTCTATCGAAACTAAAAAGCACCTATACAGATGCCTTAGCTAGGGTTGCAGATAAAAAAGGGCGTGTGCATACCAGCTACCATCAGGCATTGACGAGTACAGGTCGCTTGTCATCATCTGAGCCAAATTTACAAAATATCCCTATCCGCACTCCAACAGGTCGCCGTATTCGTGAGGCATTCATCGCTCCAAAAGGTCGGGTGATTTTAGCAGCAGATTATTCTCAGATTGAGCTTAGGCTGATGGCACATTTTAGTCAGGACGAAGGGCTGATTTATGCCTTTAATCACAATTTAGATATCCATACAGCAACTGCAGCTGAGATTATGGGTAAGCAGTTGGCAGAAGTAACACCAACCGCAAGACGTTCAGCGAAGGCGGTGAATTTTGGGCTGTTATATGGCATGAGTGCTTTTGGCTTAGCCAAGCAGCTTGGTGTAGGTCGAGAGGTTGCCAATGACTATATCAAGCAGTACTTTGCCCGCTATCCTGCGATCGGTGAATATATGGAGAAGACCAAAGAGCAAGCTAAATCTTTGGGTTATGTGCAGACGATTTTGGGCAGAAAATTGTACGCACCAGACATTCATGCCAAAAACGCAATGATTCGCCAAGGTGCTGAGCGAGCGGTTATTAATGCGCCACTACAAGGGTCGGCAGCTGAGATTATTAAGCTTGCTATGATTGCAGTTGATAAGGTATTGCCAAAAGAACATGCTAAGCTACTACTACAAGTGCATGATGAGCTTGTGTTTGAAGTAGATGAAGACAAGGCAGACGAGATTGGCAACCTAATTAAAAATGCCATGCAAACTGCCTTATCAAAGACTGCCAAGGACTTAGGTTGGAATGTGGATTTTGCTGTGCCATTGGTCGCTGAAATCGGTGTGGGTGAGAACTGGGAGGCTGCTCACTAGGGTGATAGCCGAGAAGATAAAGCAGAATATAAAGAGTTGCTCTGCTTTAGTTGATGAATGATCGCTGGAAATGATATATTTCATCAAATAAAATAATCCAGTAAAAACAATAAGTTACATAAATATTTAAAAATTTATTAAAAAAGTGCTTGCACCGCTTAGAAAATATGTTATTATACGCACCACTTAGGAACACACCGCCGGCTTAGCTCAGTTGGTAGAGCAACTGACTTGTAATCAGTAGGTCGCCAGTTCGACTCCGGCAGCCGGCACCATTCCTAAGAACTCATTCGGTAAAGCCCATCTCTTGGGCTTAATCTTTTAAAAGACCATTAAAAGATATGCCGTATCAAATCAGGTGGGGTTGGGGAGCGGTCAAACCCAACAGACTGTAACTCTGTCGCGAAAGCTTCGAAGGTTCGAATCCTTCCCCCACCACCATTTTTCTATCAGACACACTGCGGGTGTGGTTTAGTGGTAGAACCTCAGCCTTCCAAGCTGATGGTGCGGGTTCGATTCCCGCCACCCGCTCCATATGCTCTTATAGCTCAGAGGTAGAGCACTCCCTTGGTAAGGGAGAGGTCCCGAGTTCAACTCTCGGTAAGAGCTCCATATTTAATCCCTTGAAATGCATTAGTTTCAAGGGGTTTTGATTTATTAGCAGTAAATTCTTGTTAAAATTAAACTTGTTGTTTTACGCATTTTTCGCATAAAATACGCAAAAACTGTAAAATTTACGCCAAGATTGCGATTAAAATCTCTTTATGTATTTATAAGATTGTCAGCATAGGTTGTGCTGTCTGTGGTATATTATCTTTTTATATGAGCCAATCATAAAAAAGAAGCTATAAGAAAAAAGAAAGGACTGCACCAGAATAACACCTGTGTTTACTAGTATTATGAAGATAACTCGTTGTAACACAGCAAAAAAAGCAAGTTAGTTACTTGAATTTTTTGTACTTCAAATAACTGCCAGAAGTGCAGCAGATTTACTTGGCATTTAAGCATAATTTAAGCAGCGTTATTTATCATAAAATCTTAACTTTGATACAATATCATCTTAGCCTAGAAGCTCAAACACGCTTTGATGGTAAAATAGAGCTAGTGAAAGCTATTTTGGTGGTATTCGTAAAGGCAAGCGCTGTCGTGGTGCTGGCGGTAAAACCACTGTCTTTGGTCTTTTAAGGCAAATGGTAAAGTTTATACCGTAGTTGTTAAAGATATTAAAACAAACACACTTATGCCCATTATCAGTAGTAAAATCAAGCCTGATAGTATTGTTTATACAGATAGTTATAAAAGCTATAATGCCTTAGATGTCAGTGTTTTAAGCATTTTAGAATAAACCACTCAAAAGAGTTTGCTGACAAAGAAAACGCTCATAATTACATCAAGGTACAAGAAAACTTCTGGTCGCAAGCTAAGCGTACACTACGCAAATACAACGGCATTGATAAGAAAAACATTCATCTTTTTATCAAAGACGGAAGTTTAGATTTAACTATGGCTTAGCTTTAATCAGCTTAAAGTGCTTAGGAAATGGTGTGGGATTTAAGGTTAATCTAGTACAGCCCCTAAAAGAATGTAGCATCAATACAGCCTTAATAAATTGACTAAAAATCATGATTAGGTAAAATAGTGTTCTTTAAATATGTTTTTTTGTGTTATAATTAGCTAGATATGGCAAATTTCAGCGTTTGACAAAATGGACGCTTGTCTGTCAGTTTAACACCCACAAGCTTCTCGTCAAGCGAGAGCTTCACAACAAGAGGATACACTCATGGCCAAAGCCAAGTTTGAACGTAACAAGCCGCACGTAAACGTAGGCACCATCGGTCACGTTGACCACGGTAAAACCACTCTAACTGCTGCTATCGCAACTGTTGCTGCTAAGCACCACGGCGGTGAAGCAAAAGACTACGCTGCTATTGACTCAGCTCCTGAAGAAAAAGCACGTGGTATTACCATTAACACATCTCACATTGAATATGACACTGCCAATCGTCACTATGCACACGTAGACTGCCCAGGACACGCTGACTATGTTAAAAACATGATCACAGGTGCAGCTCAAATGGACGGTGCTATTCTAGTTGTATCAGCAACTGACGGCCCAATGCCACAAACTCGTGAGCACATCTTGCTATCTCGTCAGGTTGGTGTACCATACATCATGGTATTTATGAACAAGTGCGATATGGTAGATGACGAAGAACTTCTTGAGCTAGTTGAAATGGAAGTGCGTGAACTTCTATCTGACTACGACTTCCCAGGTGATGACACGCCTATCATCAAAGGTTCTGCTCTAGAAGCCCTAAACGGTTCTGACGGCAAATACGGTGAGCCAGCAGTTCTAGAACTATTAGACACACTAGACACTTATATCCCTGAGCCTGAGCGTGACATCGATAAGCCATTCTTAATGCCAATCGAAGACGTATTCTCAATCTCTGGTCGTGGTACCGTTGTAACAGGCCGTGTAGAGTCAGGTGTCATCAAAGTTGGTGAAGAGATTGAAATCGTTGGTATCAAACCAACCGCAAAAACGACTTGTACTGGTGTTGAAATGTTCCGTAAACTACTAGACGAAGGTCGTGCAGGCGAAAACTGTGGCGTGCTACTTCGTGGTACTAAGCGTGAAGACGTACAACGTGGTCAAGTACTAGCAAAACCTGGTTCAATCACTCCACACACCAACTTCGACGCTGAAGTGTATGTACTATCAAAAGAAGAAGGTGGTCGTCACACGCCATTTTTAAATGGCTATCGTCCACAGTTCTACTTCCGTACCACTGACGTAACTGGTGCTATCACTCTACAAGAAGGTACTGAAATGGTAATGCCTGGTGATAACGTTGAGATGAGTGTTGAACTTATCCACCCAATCGCTATGGACAAAGGTCTACGCTTCGCTATCCGTGAAGGTGGCCGTACTGTAGGTGCTGGTGTTGTTGCTAATGTTAAGAACTAATTAGCAAATTGTCAAAAAAAGCAGACTTAGGTCTGCTTTTTTTTGTTTAATCTGGGATAAAATTGCTTGCAATTATAAAAATTTTTGCTATAATAGCAGACCTTAACACCTTAGGCGATTGGCTCAATTGGTAGAGCATCGGTCTCCAAAACCGAGGGTTGGGGGTTCGAGTCCCTCATCGCCTGCCACATTTCTTCTATGTTATCCTTTTATATTTATAAATTGGTCACTCCAAGGCAAGTCCTTCATGAGCGATAATAAGAATTATCTTAACACCCAAGCTGCTGATCATTCAAAGCGCCCAACCACCATCTCCAAAGAAAATGTTGTTGAGGTGGCAAAAACACGTTCGGCAAAAGACGTTCTCTTGTGGATTTTGGCAATTGTTGCATTAATTGGTGCAACATTAGTCACGCAGTACCTACCACGTTATTGGGTAGCAGCGAATGATGTTTGGGTGCAAATCGGTATTACAGTAGCTTTGATTGTATTTGCGATTTGTTGTCTTGTCTTTACTCACCAAGGTCACGCTTTTAAAGTGTTGTTAAAGGATGCTGGTATTGAATTACGACGAGTAACATGGCCGACAAAAAATGAGACCGTGCGTTATACCTGGCAGGTGCTTTTGGCTATGGCTATTGTTGGCTTTATCGTATGGCTTTTAGATAACGCCTTTAATTATCTATTGGGTTTTGTTTTAAACTAATTTAGGGGTTCGGTTATGCGTTGGTATATTATCCAAGCATTTTCAGGCTATGAAAAGCAAGTTCAACGTTCATTGGTTGAACGAATTAAACGTAGTGAGTTTGCAGAACAATTTGGTGATGTACTTGTACCAACCGAAGAAGTTATTGAAATGCGTGACGGTAAAAAACGCACGGTTGAGCATAAGTTATTCCCTGGTTATGTACTCATCAATATGGACATGACCGAAGATACATGGCACATTGTTAAAGACTGCCCCAATATTACAGGATTTATCGGTGGTACGCCAGAAAATCCTGCACCAATCACCAAAGTAGAAGCTGACCGCATTTTAAATCGCATCCAAAAAGGCAATGAGGCACCGCGTCCGAAGACAATGTTTGAGCCAGGTGAAGAAGTGCTTGTGATTGATGGACCGTTTACCGACTTTAAAGGCGTTGTGAAGAAAGTTGACTATGATAAGTCTAAGCTTTATCTGACTGTCAGTGTCTTTAATCGCCCAACTGATGTTGAATTAGAGTTTACAAAAGTTGAAAAATTAAATTAATTATTGTATAATTAAAAATTAGCTCTAGTTTAATCTAGGGCTTTTTGACGAAATAAACGATTTTGTTTATTTATCACTATCACGGGGAGCTAATGATATTAGCGTTATCACCCATTATTGGAGAAATCTCATGGCAAAGAAGATTGATGGCTACATCAAGCTACAAGTGCCTGCTGGCAAAGCGAACCCTTCACCACCGATTGGACCTGCTCTAGGTCAAAAAGGTGTGAACATTATGGCATTTTGTAAAGAGTTTAATGCTGCATCAGCAAATATTGAACCAGGCCTGCCAATTCCTGTTGTAATTACGGTATTTAATGACAAATCATTCACGTTTGTGATGAAGTCGCCACCTGCGGCTGTGCTACTGCGTAAAGCAGCAGGTATTGCCAAAGGCTCTAGTGTACCGAATAAAGATAAAGTTGGTACAGTAACACGCGCCCAACTTGAAGAAATTGTAAAAACTAAAGAAGCGGACCTAACCGCTGCTGATCTTGAAGCTGCAGTACGTACCATCGCAGGTACAGCACGCTCAATGGGTCTTAATGTGGAGGGTGTATAATGGCTAAGCTAACTAAGCGTCAAAAGCTCATCAATGAAAAAATTGACAGCGATAAACTATACACCATTGAAGAAGCGGTTGCAATCTTAAATGATTTGCCAGCGGCAAAATTCAAAGAATCAATTGACATCGCTATCAACCTAGGTGTTGATCCACGTAAATCAGACCAAGTTGTTCGTGGTGCTACCAATCTACCAGCTGGTACTGGTAAAACTAAACGTGTTGCGGTATTTGCTCAAGGTGCTACTGCAGAAGCTGCTAAAGAAGCAGGTGCTGACGTTGTTGGTTTTGAAGACTTAGCTGACAGCATTAAAGCTGGCAACATGGACTTTGATGTGGTTATTGCATCACCAGACGCTATGCGTGTGGTTGGTCAGCTAGGTACTATCTTAGGTCCACGTGGTCTTATGCCAAACCCTAAAGTTGGTACAGTAACTGCAGACGTAGCAACTGCTGTAAAAAATACCAAAGCGGGTCAGGCTCAGTACCGTGTAGATAAAGCAGGTATCATTCATGCTTCAATCGGTCAAATTGGTTTTACTGGTGAGCAAATCGAACAAAACGCAACTGCGTTATTGAATGACTTGAAAAAAGCAAAACCTGCAACATCTAAAGGTATCTATATTAAGAAAATTACACTATCTAGCACCATGGGTCCTGGTATTTCAATCGATCCAGTACCGCACCGTGCTAATAAGTAATTTTTAGTAATTTTATAAGCGTTAAATGATTTATAGACTTTAAAGGTTGATTTAAATTATTTTTCGCTTATAATAGCATTTTCGTCATAGGCTTGCCCGATTGTAAGGCTCTTGACGATAAAATTATTAGTTCAGCACAGCGGGTTGTGCTGTCTAAGACCGTAGGTATTCATTATTGTTCTCAAGAATGGATATAAATTATAAGTAAAATTATAAGCCTACGCAGACGGTAAGACTATTGGTCGCCGTATTTGGTGCAAATGTCTTAGACATTTGTAAAATTTGCTTACCATGTTAATGGTAAATATGGAGACAACCCATGGCACTAAATCTTCAAGACAAACAAGCAATTGTTGCTGAAGTGAGTGAAGCTGCCAAAGTTGCCCTTTCTGCTGTTGTTGCCGATTCTCGCGGTGTAACAGTAGGTCAAATGACTGAACTTCGTAAACAAGCTCGTGCAGCTGGTGTTGATGTGCGTATTGTGCGTAATACTTTATTACGTCGTGCCCTAGAAAACACTGACTATGCTTGCATGAACGATGTATTTGTTGGTCCTACTCTAATTGCATTTTCTAACGAACACCCAGGTGCTGCGGCACGCTTGTTCAAAGAGTTTGCAAAAACCAACAACAAGTTTGAAATTAAAGGTGCGGCTTTTGAAGGCGAATTCATTGATCCAAAATCTATCGATAGACTTGCAACGCTACCGACTTACGACGAAGCTATTGCACGCTTGATGGGTACAATGAAAGAAGCTGCTGCTGGCAAACTTGCCCGTACGCTTGCTGCCTTTCGTGATAAGCTAGAAGCAGAAGCAGCTTAATTACGCTTTAACTCATTTATTTAATCTGACTAATAGGAATAATTGCTATGTCACTAACTAACGAACAAATCTTAGACGCAATCGCGGAAAAATCAGTAATGGAAATCGTTGAGCTTATCTCTGCGATGGAAGAAAAATTCGGTGTATCTGCAGCAGCACTAGCAGCAGCCCCAGCAGCTGGCGGTGAAGCAGCAGCAGCTGAAGAGAAAGACGAATTTGACGTAGTTCTAACCAGTGCTGGCGACAAGAAAGTTGCAGTAATTAAAGTTGTGCGTGAAGTAACTGGTCTAGGTCTAAAAGAAGCCAAAGACCTAGTTGAAGGTGCTCCACAAACTGTTAAAGAAGCTGCATCAAAAGCTGAAGCTGAAGAGCTTAAGAAAAAGCTTGAAGAAGCTGGCGCAGGCGTTGAGCTTAAATAATTTTCTTATTAATAGCTATGCAGGCTTTTTAAGCTTGGCATAGTTTTAAAGAAATTATCATAAAAAAACCAGTAGTGCTATTGCATTATTGGTTTTTTTTGTTATAATTAATTACTTGACCTTTTGTGATTTGCCTGCACGGGCGGACAAACACACTTCAAAAAGGACAAATTTTCCCTATGCAGACAGACTTGATATTCGCCAATGCTCACTAAGCTAGATACCTTTGGTGTTTGGCCTTTTGTCATGCATTGGTTTTTTACATGATGTAATAGGGACATCGTGCTGAAAATTATCCATTTTATCGATGTATCACTGCAAAGGGGGCGAGTTCCCGCCTGAATTGGTTCCAATTCGGCTCGCATGGCATATTGTAAGTTTTAATCAGTCGGAAAAATGAGTATTTGTTGGCAAATCAGCAGACAAATTGTTTTCCAATTTAACGTAAGGAATCTTAATGGCATACTCTTATACTGAAAAAAAACGTATTCGTAAAAGTTTTTCCAAATTACCAGACGTCATGGACGTGCCATATTTATTGGCAATCCAAGTAGATTCTTACGAGCAGTTTTTACAAGAACATAAACAACCTAAAGCTCGCGCTAATGTCGGTTTGCAAGCAGCATTCTCGTCTATATTCCCAATCACCAGTCATTCTGGGCATGCTGAACTTCAATTTGTTGAGTATCAGCTTGGTGAGCCTGAATTTGATGAACGTGAATGTATTATGCGTGGCTCAACATTCGCTGCACCACTTCGTGTAAAAATTCGTTTAGTGGTTAAAGATAAAGATAATAAAGCAACTATTAAGGATGTGCGTGAGCAAAGAGTATATATGGGTGAAATCCCATTAATGACAGACAACGGTACGTTTATTATTAACGGTACTGAGCGTGTCATTGTATCTCAGCTACATCGTTCACCTGGTGTGTTCTTTGACCATGACAAAGGCAAGTCGCATTCAAGTGGTAAAGTGCTGTATAACGCTCGCATTATCCCATATCGTGGTTCATGGCTTGATTTTGAGTTTGACGTAAAAGACTTGGTATATGCACGTATTGACCGTCGCCGTAAGTTACTTGCAACCATTATTTTACGTGCCATCGGCATGGATGACCAAGAGATTTTAGATACTTTCTTTGATAGTATTGAAGTGTTTAAAGGTGCAGATTCTTTTGAAGTAGAGCTTGTGCCTGAGCGTTTACAAGGTGAGATGGCTCAATTTGACATCGTATCGCCTGATGGTAAAGTATTGGTTGAGCAAGGCAAGCGTATTAATGCTCGCCGCATTAAAGAAATCGTCGCATCTGGTATGACGAAACTTGCAGTGCCTGATGAGTATTTATATGAACATATTCTGGCAGAAGATATTTTATACCACGATGAAGTGATTGCTCGTGCCAATACGTTAATTGACCATGAGCTTTTGGTAAAACTAGCAGATAAAAACATCGAAAGCTTTAAAATTTTGTTCACCAATGACATTGATCATGGTGCCTACATTGCAGATACTTTGCGTGCCGACACCGTTAAAACACGTGAAGAAGCTTTGATTGAAATTTATAAAGTCATGCGTCCAGGTGAGCCGCCAACGCTTGATACGGCAGAAAAGCTATTTGAGAGCATGTTCTTTAGCCAAGAGCGTTATGATTTATCAAATGTCGGTCGTATGAAGTTTAATCGCCGCTTAGGTCGTGAGTTCGTTGAGACAGATGATATTGATGTACAGCGTGAGCAGGGTGTTTTATCTAAGCAAGACATCATCGATGTGGTAAAAGAGTTGTTTGAGATTCGTAACGGTCGTGGTGAAGTTGACGATATTGACCATTTGGGTAACCGTCGTATCCGTTCGGTGGGCGAGATGACCGAGAACCAGTTCCGTATTGGTCTAGCTCGTGTAGAGCGTGCAGTAAAAGAGCGTCTAACGACAGCTGAAACAGACAGTGTATCTCCACAAGATCTGATTAACTCAAAACCTGTGGCAGCAGCAATCAAAGAATTCTTTGGTTCAAGCCAGCTTTCACAGTTTATGGATCAGAACAATCCACTGTCAGAAATTACGCATAAACGTCGTGTTTCTGCACTTGGCCCTGGTGGTTTGACTCGTGAGCGTGCAGGCTTTGAGGTGCGAGATGTACATAACACCCACTATGGTCGCGTGTGTCCGATTGAGACACCAGAAGGTCCAAACATTGGTTTGATTAACTCATTGGCAGTATTTGCTAAAACCAATAATTTTGGCTTCTTAGAAACGCCATATCGCCGCGTGATTGATGGCAAGGTAACTGACGATATCGAATATATGTCAGCCATTGAGGAAGTAGGTGCGGTAATCGCTCAGGCAGATTCCCCGATGAATGATCAAGGTGAGCTGACAGAAGAGATGGTGATGGTGCGTTACCAAGGCGAATCGGTGCGTATGGGTGTGGATAAAGTCACCCATATGGACGTATCACCACGTCAAGTTGTGTCTGTGGCAGCAAGCTTAATTCCATTTTTGGAACATGACGATGCTAACCGTGCTTTGATGGGTGCAAACATGCAACGACAAGCTGTGCCGACGTTACGCAGTGATAAGCCGCTTGTTGGTACAGGTATGGAACGCCACGTTGCTAGAGATAGCGGGGTGTGTGTGGTCGCCAAGCGTGGTGGTGTTATTGAAGAAGTTGACGCCAGTCGTATCATCGTGCGTGTTGATGAAAGTGAAGTCGTTGCAGGTGAGGCGGGTATTGATATTTATAACCTTATCAAATATACACGTTCAAACCAAAATACTTGTATTAACCAACGTGCTATCGTGAATGCTGGTGATAAAATTGCTCGTGGCGATATCTTGGCAGACGGCCCATCTACTGACTTGGGTGAATTGGCACTTGGTCAAAATATGCGTGTGGCGTTTATGCCGTGGAATGGTTATAACTTTGAAGACTCTATTTTGCTATCTGAACGTGTGGTGCAAGAAGACCGCTTTACCACCATTCACATTCAAGAGCTAACTTGTGTGGCTCGTGATACCAAGCTTGGACCTGAGGAAATCACAGGCGATATTCCAAACGTCGGTGAGGCTGCCCTTGCTAACCTGGATGAAGCAGGTATCGTTTATATCGGTGCAGAAGTAGACGCAGGGGATATTTTGGTGGGTAAAGTTACCCCAAAAGGCGAAAGCCAATTAACTCCAGAAGAAAAGCTGCTTCGTGCCATCTTTGGTGAAAAAGCTGCTGATGTAAAAGATACGTCACTTCGTGTGCCTTCATCTACAAAGGGTACAGTTATTGACGTGCAGGTCTTTACCCGTGATGGGCTTGAAAAAGATAGCCGTGCCAAAGCTATCGAGCAAGCAATGCTAGATGACTACCGTAAAGACTTAAGAGAGGGTTTAAATATCTTTGAAGCGGCTGCACGTGACCGTATTATCAGCTTGCTGGTTGGTAAGAAGGTAAGTGGCGGTGCTGGCTTTAAGGCAGGTACTGTGCTGACAGCAGAACAGATGCAAGATATTGCACTTGATTCATTGCTTGACATTCAGCCTGCAGAAGAAGAAGTGTCAGAGCTACTAGGTCAGATTGCTGATTACTTGGCTGAAAAGCGTAAAGAGATTGACAACAAGTTTGCTGATAAGAAACGCAAGCTTACTCAAGGCGATGACTTGGCACATGGCGTTCAAAAAATCGTCAAAGTATATTTGGCGGTGAAACGTCGTATCCAGCCAGGTGATAAGATGGCAGGTCGCCATGGTAACAAAGGTGTGGTATCACGCATTATGCCAGTTGAGGATATGCCTTATGACGAAAATGGCAACCCAGTTGATGTGGTGCTAAACCCGCTAGGTGTACCATCTCGTATGAATATTGGTCAGATTCTAGAGACGCACCTTGGTATGGCAGCTCGAGGGCTGGGCGATAAGATTAATACCATGCTCCGTGCACAAGCAGCAGTGACTGAATTGCGTGAATTCTTGGATAAGATTTACAACCAAGTAGGCGGTGAGCAAGTTGATTTAGACAGCTTGAGTGATGACGATGTAATCACACTTGCAAATAACTTGCGTCAAGGCGTACCAATGGGTACAGCTGTATTTGACGGTGCCAAAGAAACCCAAATCAAAGCATTGCTTGAATTGGCAGGGCTTGATAAATCAGGTCAGCAGACGTTATATGATGGACGCACAGGTAAGCAGTTCGATCGCCCTGTTACTGTCGGCTATATGTATATGCTTAAATTAAACCACCTAGTTGATGATAAGATGCACGCTCGTTCAACAGGGTCATACAGCCTTGTCACCCAGCAACCACTTGGCGGTAAAGCACAGTTTGGTGGTCAGCGTTTTGGCGAGATGGAAGTGTGGGCATTAGAAGCTTACGGTGCAACTTATACCTTGCAAGAAATGCTGACGGTGAAGTCGGATGATGTGGAAGGTCGTACTCGTATGTATAAGAACATCGTGGACGGTGAGCAGTATATGAATCCTGGTATGCCAGAATCGTTTAATGTACTAACCAAAGAAATTCGCTCG
This sequence comes from Moraxella nasovis, assembly GCF_022701215.1. Lineage (NCBI taxonomy): Bacteria > Pseudomonadati > Pseudomonadota > Gammaproteobacteria > Moraxellales > Moraxellaceae > Moraxella > Moraxella nasovis. The sequence goes on from NZ_CP089976.1 coordinate 1,297,874, forward strand.
CTGGGTATTAACATCGATTTAAAAGAAAAAAAATAATCGGTAAGGCTGTGGCTTACGGCTTGGGTGGATAAAGCTGCCCAAGCACAACTTATGACGAATACAACGGAGAATTCTTTTGAAAGACTTATTAGACATCACAAGAGGCCCTGCCGAAAACGGCATGAAGGAATTTGACAGCATTCAGATTTCATTAGCGTCACCTGATACGGTACGTTCGTGGTCTTATGGTGAGGTTAAAAAGCCTGAGACGATTAATTATCGCACATTCAAGCCTGAACGTGATGGCTTATTTTGTGCCAAAATCTTTGGCCCTGTTAAAGATTTTGAGTGCTTATGCGGCAAATACAAACGCCGTAAATTTCAAGGTATTATTTGCGAAAAATGTGGCGTGGAAGTTACCGCTGCTAAAGTGCGTCGTGAACGCATGGGGCATATTGAGCTGGCAAGTCCTGTAGCTCATATTTGGTTCTTAAAATCACTGCCAAGCCGTATCGGTCTTTTGCTTGACATCACGCTGCGTGATATTGAGCGCGTGCTTTATTTTGAAAGCTACATCGTAACAGATGCAGGCTTAACAGGTCTTGAAAAATATCAATTACTAGATGATGAAGAATATTTTAACGCATTAGAACAGTATGGTGATGAATTTACCGCCAAAATGGGTGCTGAAGCGGTTCAAGATTTATTAAAAGACATCGATGTTGATAATGAGATTGATATGTTGCGTGAAGCAATTCCGCAAACGGGCTCTGAAACCAAGCTCAAGAAAATGGCAAAACGCTTGCAATTATTAGAAGCGTTCCGTGATTCTGGTAACAAGCCTGAATGGATGGTGATGACGGTTCTGCCTGTATTGCCACCTGATTTGCGTCCGCTTGTGCCACTTGAAGGCGGTCGTTTTGCCACGTCTGATTTGAACGATTTATATCGCCGTGTCATCAACCGTAACAACCGCCTAAAACGTCTTTTGGAATTAAACGCTCCTGACATCATTGTGCGTAACGAAAAACGTATGCTCCAAGAAGCGGTGGACGCATTGCTTGATAACGGTCGCCGTGGACGTGCGATTACTGGCTCTAATAAACGCCCCCTAAAATCCTTGGCAGACATGATTAAGGGTAAACAGGGTCGTTTCCGCCAAAACCTACTGGGTAAGCGTGTGGACTACTCGGGTCGTTCGGTGATTGTTGTAGGTCCTACACTGCGTCTACACCAATGCGGTCTGCCAAAGAAAATGGCATTAGAGTTATTTAAGCCATTTACTTACGCTAAATTGCTACAAAACAACATTGCAAGCACGATTAAAGCGGCTAAGAAGATGGTAGAGCGTGAAGAGCCTGCGGTTTGGGATATGCTTGCTAGCGTAATTCGTGAACACCCAGTGCTACTAAACCGTGCTCCAACACTTCACCGTCTAGGTCTGCAAGCTTTTGAGCCAGTATTGATTGAAGGTAAGGCAATTCAGCTACACCCATTGGTGTGTGCGGCGTTTAACGCAGACTTTGATGGCGACCAAATGGCGGTACACGTACCATTGACCCTAGAGGCTCAGCTTGAAGCTCGTGCTTTGATGATGTCAACTAATAACATTCTGTCGCCTGCGAACGGTGAGCCGATTATCGTACCATCACAAGACGTGGTATTGGGGCTGTACTACATCAGCCGTAGTCATGTCGGAGCCCGTGGCGAAAACATGGTCTTTAGTACGGTTAATGAAGCCTTGCGTGCGATTGGCTCTGATGATTTATCTGTCAATGCCAAAATTAAAGTGCGTGTGACCGAGACCATTTTGGACGAAAAAACAGGCGAAAAAACCACACATACTGAAATCAAAGACACTGTCGCAGGCCGTCTGCTCATCTGGGACATTATGCCAGAGGGTATGGCGTTTAGTGAGTGTAATACTGAGATGACTAAGAAAAACATCTCAAAACTGCTCAACTCTTGCTATCGTAAGCTTGGTGTGAAAGATTCGGTGATGTTTGCTGACCATTTGATGTATTTAGGTTTCGCCCAAGCGACCCTATCTGGCATCTCAATCGGTATGGAAGACATGGTGATTCCACCAAATAAAAAGCAAATCGTGGATGCAGCCGATGCCGAAGTGCGTGAGATTGAACAGCAATTTGAACAAGGCTTTGTTACCGCGGGTGAGCGTTATAATAAAGTAGTTGATATTTGGTCTCGTACGTCTGATAAGATTGCCAATGCGATGATGGAGAACCTATCAACTGATGACGTCATTAACGCTGATGGCGAAAAAGAGATTGAAAAATCGTTTAATTCAATCTATATGATGGCAGACTCTGGAGCTCGTGGTAGTGCTACTCAGATTCGTCAGCTTGCTGGTATGCGTGGCTTGATGGCAAAACCAGACGGCTCTATCATTGAAACACCGATTAAGGCAAATTTCCGTGAAGGTCTAAGCGTACTGCAGTACTTTATCTCAACGCACGGTGCCCGTAAGGGTCTTGCTGATACCGCCCTAAAAACGGCGAACTCAGGTTACCTAACTCGTCGCCTTGTTGATGTCGCACAGGACTTGGTAATTACCATTGATGACTGTGGCACAGAGTCAGGACAGCTGATCACACCTGTGATTGATGGTGGTGAAATCGTAGAGCGTTTAGGCGATCGTGTACTTGGTCGTGTGGCAGCTAAAGACGTCATTAATGCTGATGGTCAGATTGTTGTTGCTAAAGGCGATCTGATTGATGAACGCTTGGTTGAAGCTTTAGATAAAAATGCCATTGATGAAGTGTATGTGCGTTCTGTGATCACTTGCGAAGCATCTCATGGTGTGTGTGCTAAGTGCTATGGTCGTGATTTGGCTCGTGGTCATTTGGTGAATATTGGCGAATCAGTTGGTGTCATGGCAGCTCAGTCTATCGGTGAACCGGGTACACAGCTGACCATGCGTACTTTCCACGTTGGTGGTGCAGCAAGTGCTACTTCGGTGGATAATAGTGTTTCTGTGGGTAATGCCGGTACAGTTCGTTTCCATAACATGAAGACAGTAGAGCATGTTGATGGGCATCTTGTTATCGTTTCTCGCTCAGCTGAGATTGGGGTGGCAGATGCCCAAGGCCGTGAGCGTGAACGCTATAAAGTGCCTTATGGTTCTAATGTATTGGTGCGCGATGGGGCAGAGGTTAATGCAGGCGATGTGATTGCTAAATGGGATCCGCATACCCACCCAATCATCACTGAATTTGCAGGTACAGCACGTTTTAGCGACATCACCGATGGCATGACCGCCACAGTGAAAGTCGATGAAACCACAGGTATGAGTTCGTTTGAAATTTTGGCAAGTAAAGACCGCCCAAGCCTATCAAAAGACTTACGTCCTGCTATTATCTTAGATACCGAAGAAGGTAAAGAAGTGGTGTATTTCCTACCTGCTGAGACCATCATTCGTGTATCAGAAGGTGAGCAGGTAGCAGCAGGTTCGGTATTAGGGCGTGTGCCGCAAGCCACATCAGGTACTAAAGATATTACAGGTGGTTTGCCACGAGTTGCTGACTTGTTTGAAGCACGTAAGCCAAAAGATCACGCAATCTTGGCTGAGATAACGGGCGTTGTGTCATTTGGTAAAGAAACCAAGGGCAAAAACCGCTTTATCATCACCGATGAAGATGGCAATGTGCATGAAGAGTTGATTCCAAAATGGCGTCAAATCAACGTCTTTGAAGGCGAGACGGTAGAGCGTGGCGAGATTATCGCTGACGGTCCTGCTAACCCGCATGACATCTTACGTCTAAAAGGCGAGACGGCACTGGCAAACTATATCGTGAACGAAGTTCAAGAAGTGTATCGCTTGCAAGGCGTTAAGATTAACGATAAGCACATTGAGGTTATCGTTCGTCAAATGTTGCGTAAAGTTGAGATTGTCGATGGTGGTGATTCAAGCTACTTTACAGGCGATCAAGCAGAATACACCAAAGTTCGTATGCTAAACGAAGAGCTGACCGCAAATGATAAGTTCCCAGTGAAGTATGAGCGTCAATTGCTTGGTATTACTAAGGCGTCTTTGGCAACCGAAAGCTTCATTTCGGCAGCATCATTCCAAGAGACCACTCGTGTTCTTACCGCTGCTGCTACGATGGGCAAGGTGGACGATTTGTCTGGTCTTAAAGAAAACGTGGTTGTGGGTCGTCTGATTCCAGCAGGCACAGGTCTTGCTTACCACAAAAACCGTAAGCGTAAAGCTCAGCAAGCCGACGAAGAAGTGGTAGCATTAGATGAGATTTTAAACTTAGGTGATGACAATGCCACCCAAACAGTAGAGGATAACTTTGCTGCAGCGTTCGCTGAAGAGCTAAACCAAGACTCTAAATAATTGTGTTTGATTAACCTAAAAAGCTCGTCTTAATGGCGGGCTTTTTTGTATTTGAATTTTATTCATATTAATATGAAAGTATTTCTTGTAAAAACACTGGCTGGAACATTGCAAAAAACTGCTAAAGAGTGTATAAATAACGTTTAATTGCCAAACCCAATAAGGATAACCGTATGACTTTATCATTAAATAAAGACAAAATCCGCTTCTTATTATTAGAAGGGGTGCATGACAATGCCCTAAAAGTGCTTAACGAAGCAGGATATACGAACATAGAATACATCAAAACCGCCCTTGATGAAGATGAATTGATTGAAAAAATCAAAGATGCTCATTTTGTGGGGATTCGTTCACGCACTCAGCTGACCGCCAAGGTATTGGAATCTGCCGACAAGCTCATCGCCATTGGTTGTTTTTGCATTGGTACAAACCAAGTGGATTTACAGACGGCATTAAGGCTGGGTATTCCTGTGTTTAATGCCCCTTATTCTAATACTCGCTCGGTGGCGGAGTTGGTGCTCGCTGAGACTATCATGCTCATGCGTGGCATTCCTGAAAAAAATGCAGTCGTGCATCGGGGCGGTTGGAATAAGTCTGCCAAGAATAGCTATGAAGTGCGTGGCAAAACGATGGGTATCGTAGGTTATGGCTCTATCGGTTCGCAGTTGTCGGTGCTGGCTGAGAGTCTGGGTATGAAAGTAATTTATCATGACGTGATGACCAAATTGCCTTTGGGTAATGCCATGCAGGTTGGTAGTCTTGATGAACTGCTCGCCAAAGCTGATGTGGTCACCCTACACGTGCCTGATTTGCCCAGCACTCGTGGCATGATGACCAAGCAAGAATTTAATCAAATGAAAAATGGGGCGTTTTTTATCAATGCGGCTCGTGGTGGCTGTGTGGTGATTGAAGATTTGGCGGATGCTTTGTCAAGTGGTAAGCTCTTAGGTGCGGCGATAGACGTGTTCCCCAAAGAGCCAAAATCGGCAGATGAAGAGTTCAGCTCACCGCTTAGAGCTTTTGATAATGTGATTTTAACCCCCCATGTCGGTGGCTCAACCCAAGAAGCCCAAGCGAATATCGGTCTAGAAGTTGCTGAAAAATTCGTCAAATATTCCGACCAAGGCGACACCACAAGTGCGGTGAATTTTCCGAACGTGTCTATTCCTTTTACCGAAGGCACACATCGCTTGCTACATATTCACCGCAACGTCCCTGGTGTGCTATCACAAATTAACGCATCATTTGCCGATGCAGGGATTAACATCATGGCTCAATCTTTGATGACTCGTGATGATGTGGGTTATTTGATGATGGACGTGGACGATAATGATTCTGCTCAGGCAATGAAGCGACTGCGTGCTGTACCCGAAACACTTCGTGTGCGTGTGCTGTTCTGATTGACAAAAATCGCAAAACCCAATCTTTATCTTTAATAAAACAAAACTGCCTAATTTTGGCGGTTTTGTTTTTTGTGGTACAATGTGTATTAGTTTTTTTATTATTGATTAGTAATTATTGTTGGAGTTAGTATGACCAGACATTTTGATTATATCGCCATCGGTGGCGGTAGTGGCGGTATCGCATCTATTAACCGTGCTGCCATGTACGGCAAAAAATGTGCCATCATTGAGGCACGCCATGTGGGTGGTACTTGTGTCAATGTGGGTTGTGTGCCAAAAAAGGTGCTGTGGCATGGGGCGAGCATTGCTGAGACAATCCATGAGTTTGCAAAAGATTATGGTTTTGATTTGACGCTAAATCACTTTGATTTCAAAAAATTGGTTGAAAATCGTGAAGCGTATATCAAGTTTATTCATTCACGGTATTATCAAGGTTTTGATAAAAATGGCGTGGAGGTCATTCATGGTTTTGGTAAATTCCTTGATAAAAATTCGGTAGAAGTTACTGATGAAGATGGTAAGACACAGATTATTACCGCAGACCACATTTTGATAGCCACAGGTGGCAGACCACATCGCCCAGACATAGACGGAGCGGAGCTTGGGATTGATTCTGATGGGTTTTTTGAACTCACCACCTTGCCAAAATCTGTCGCTATTGTCGGTGGCGGTTATATTGGTGTGGAATTGGCAGGCGTGATGAATGCCTTTGGTGTGCAGACTCATCTTTGTGTGCGAGGCGAGCGACCACTCAAAAACTTTGACAATGGCATTGTTGATGTACTGCTAGATGCCATGCAAGAGCAGAATATCACACTGCACACAAATAGCGAGCCTGTCCAAATTACAAAATCATCAAATGATTTGACTGTTACTTTTAAAGATGGCAAGACATTGGAGGTAGAATGTCTGATTTGGGCGACAGGACGAGTGCCTGCCACCGATAAGATTGATATTGAAAAATCAGGCGTTAAATTAAACAATAAAGGACAAGTTATTGTTGATAAATTCCAAAATACCAATATAGAGGGCATTTATGCGGTGGGTGATATCATTGAAGGTGGTGTTGAGCTGACCCCTGTGGCAGTGGCAGCAGGTCGTCGATTGTCTGAAAGATTGTTTAATAACAAGCCTAATGAGCATTTGGATTATCAGCTGATTCCAACGGTGATGTTTAGCCACCCACCAATTGGTACGATTGGACTAAGTGAAGAGCAGGCGATAAAGCAATATGGTAAGCAAGATGTGAAGATTTATTCATCAACTTTTACGCCAATGTATAGTGGTATTACTAGCCACAGAAAAAAATGCCATATGAAATTGGTGTGTGTGGGTGATGATGAAAAAGTCATCGGTCTGCATGGCATTGGTTTTGGTGTGGACGAGATGATTCAAGGTTTTGCCGTGGCAATGAAGATGGGGGCAACCAAGCGTGATTTTGATGATACAGTCGCCATTCACCCCACAGGTTCAGAAGAGTTTGTTACCATGCGATAATCATCATGCCAATCAATAAAAAAACACCCTAAATCTGCTTTAGGGTGTTTTTTTTGCATAGAAAAAAGCAAAAAGCGATAAGTCAAACCACACTTTTGCACTTGCCTTAGATTAGTACTGTGTCTGCAATGATTATAAGCATCAAAGACGCTTGGAATTTGGCGGTCTATGCAGTTGTTAATGACTAATGTTTGCCTTTTTGGTCAAAAAAGACGCTTTTAATTCTTAATGCAATGATGATGGCTGCAATGCTTAGTACGATTAATACGACCGCTTTACTGATGGGTGCGATAAAAGCTTCAACTGCTTCGTAATTTGCTCCAAGGACATAGCCTGAATAGGCTAAAATGGTGGTCCAAATTGCCGACCCGATGGCGGTCAGTACCAAAAATGGCAACATAGGCATGCGATTCATACCAGCAGGAATGGAGATTAACGAGCGAATGGCAGGAATCATACGACCAAAAAAAACCACTGCTTTGCCGTATTTATTAAACCAAGATTGAGCGTTGATGACGTCATTTGGGGTGATAAGTAGATATTTGCCGTAGCGTTCGGTTAATATCAATAGGCGTTTTTCGTTAAAAATCGTACCTAGATAATATAAAGGCAATGCTCCGATTAAAGAGCCTAATGTACCTGCAATGATAACAGCGATAAGGTCCATTCTCCCCATGGCGGCAGCAAAACCTGCAGCTGGCATAATCAATTCGCTTGGAATAGGCGGAAAGACATTTTCCAAAAACATCATCAAAGCTACACCAAAAAGCCCAAGCTTATCCATGGTGATAAGCACCCATTCGCTGATTTGATTCATGATAATTCCAAAAAAATTGTTAGGTTAAAAGGCGATACTCGGTGGGGTCTTTTTTGGTAATAGGGTAATTATCAAAAAATGCCGCCGCGACACGGTTTTTGGCATCAAGCCAGCCATCAAACTGTAAGCAGGTGCTGTGTAAGTCGCCACGCCACTTCGGGATTTTTGCTTTCATGCGACTAAAGCGTGACTGTGATAGGCTTGGCAGGGTTTTGGCAAATGCGATAGCTTTTAGGGCGTCATCTCGACTGTTACACACAAGAGCCATGTCGCAGCCAGCATGAATGGCAGCTTGAACACGTTGCTCCACGCCCCCTGCCACATGAGCAGCTTTCATAGATAAATCATCTGAGAAAATGACGCCATTAAAACCTAGTTTTTGTCTTAAGATGTCTTGTAGCCATACTGATGAGAACCCTGCAGGTTTGTCATCTACTTTACTAAAAATCACGTGAGCAGGCATAATAGCGTCAAGCATGGCAAGGTTTTTCATAAAAGGCACACCATCAACTGCCCAAATCTCATCAAAACTTCTGTCATCTACAGCACAAGCAACATGAGAATCTGGTGCAACTGAGCCATGACCTGGAAAGTGTTTGCCTGTGGTTGCCATGCCCGCTTTATGCATGCCTGCCATAAGCTGTGCTGATAACGCGATAATTATGTCTGTTTGCTTATGAAATGCTCTATCGCCAATCACAGCACTTACGCCATCAATGTCTAGCACAGGTGCAAAGCTAAAATCGACACCAACTGCAAGCACTTCGCATGCCATTAGATAGCCAACATCATAAGCCAGACTTAGGGCAGATTTGGGGTTTTGGTCATATCGTTTACCAAGCTCCCCCATTGCTGGTAAGGGCGAAAAACCACGGCGAAAACGTGCCACTCTTCCGCCTTCTTGATCAGCGGCGATAACTAAGTTTGGATTGATAGCACGAATACTATCTGTGAGTGCTCGGACACTGTTTGGCGTATCGACATTGCGTGCAAATAAAATGATGCCACCAAGTTCGTCGTTTTGCAAGAATTGTACGTCTTTGGAATTTAGTGTGCATCCTTCGACGTCCGCCATGATGATGCCAGTTGCCATATCTTGCCTTATGCATTTGATGAATGATTTGTGTTAAGTTTAGTGTAATATTATGCCATGAATTTGATGTTTGTAACAGTAGGCTTTAGCATTTGCAAAGAATTTTACGTTAAAAACCTGCAAAATCCATACCCTCCTGACCACCTATTCCAGTCTAAAATGGACACCAATTCCAATTTAAAATGACCAGTCATTCCGGTGAATGCTGGTCATTTTAGCTGAGTCTCGATGATTATTGTAGTGTTAATTTATTGTGTGCGCTAATTTCTTCCGCATAGATTCGCCTGCCAGTGCAAGCGGGTATGCTCGGTGAATGATGCGATCAAGCACAGCGTCAGCAATGGTTGCTTCAGGAAATAGTCCATGCCAAGCTGCGACAGGGTATTGGCTAGTAATCAGCAAACCGCCAACGCTGGATTGCTTATCAATAATATCAAGCAACACAGGACATATCTGCGGTAGTAATTCACCAATGCCAAAGTCATCAATGATTAACAAATCCACCTTGCAGTATTTTTGCTTAACCTTGGCGATACTGCCATCGGCTATTGATAAGATAATATCTTCGTATAAATCAGCAGCTTGAACAAACATCACTTTTCTTAAGTTGCGACAAGCGTAATTGCCGAGCGCACAAGCCAGCCAAGTCTTACCAGTTCCTGTCGCACCCGTAATAATGACACTTCGATGCCTATCTATCCATTCGCATTCTAAAACTGGCGAGAGACTGTCTGGACTGAGACGCCTACTATTATAATCTATATCTTCAACTCTAGCTTTGCTATAGCGAAACTTGGCGTTTTTAATCAATTTATTGATGTGATTATTGTGCCGACCATTGATTTCATGTTCAAGCATACCTTCAATCAGCTTTGTTGTGCTTATCTGTGGATTGCTTGGTGCCAGATAATGCACCTCATAATAGTTGGCAGCATGGCTAAGTTTTAGTTGTTTGAGTTTTAGGATAATGGTATTAATTGTCATGTTTAATCTCCTAGCTTGCAATTTGGTTGATTTCATTGGCGTAATAATTTGAGCCACGAATGTTTTCGTGCGGTTGGTTTGAGGTGAATACAACATCCAAATCTTCCATGCTTGGCATGATTAGATGCTCTGTCTTTTGGTAAATTTTATTTTTAAATACCGAAATGATGCGGTCAACTGCACAGATATTGAGTCTTTGCGCATAGTCAAAACCTTGCTCTATCTGCATATTCGGCACTTTATGCTCAAGCAAATATCGCTTTAACTGATTGAGCTTTTTAAGATTATTGGCATAGCCGGATTTGTTTTGCATAATCTTTTGAACCATATGAGCGGTTTGTTTGCCAATATTTTGTGCCCAAGCCAGTAATTTATCTGGCTGCATTTCATCTTGCAGCTGATGATTTCTTGGCATATGCTCATGTAAAATGCTATTACCTGTGGTAATGTGTTGATGTTCAGCGATGAGTTCGCGGTGTAGATACACCAATACTTTGTTATCTGTGAGTTTGACATCTACACGCTGACCTATAAACTGATATGGGACAGAATAGCTGGCATGTTCTAAAGTAATCATATAAAACTCGGTAACTTTAAGATTATAGAACCATTGGCATATTTCATACGCCTTGGCAGGCAACGGATTTAAAAACTGCTCATCAGTCTTGCTAAAACAAACATATCGACTCTCTGGGTAGCGTTTTGTTGTTTTGGTATTTAATTTGCAAAGCTCTTGTGAGAGTGTATGGTTTAGTTCATCCAAACTAAAAAACCGATGATTTCTTAATTTAGCCAAAATACCCATCTGAACAATTCGCACCGCCAGTTCTGCCATTGATTTGTCTTTTGGCTTGCGAGGTCGTGAGGGTGTAATAATAATGTCATAGTGATCTGCAAGTTCGCTATATGAGGGATTGATTTGAATATCTGTTGAATTGTGGCTAATCACTGCAGATTTTAAGTTGTCTGTGACCAGCTTGAGTGGCACACCACCAAAATACTCAAACATACGGATATGGCATAGCTGCCAGTCTTGTGCCTTTTGAGATGAGACGGCGGTACAATAGATATACCCAGATGCAGGCAGTATGGCAACAAAAATCTCAGCTTCAACAATTACTGTGCCTGTGCGCTCATTATAAATAGGCACTTTGCGACCACAGAAGTCCACTTGCACCATTTCGCCAGCCTTATAGATCTGTCGCTTACTCGGGCGGGAGGTTTTCTTGTATTTACGATATTGTTCACAAAACTGTGAATAGCCAATGCCGTCAGGATGTGTCTCCCTGAACTCTTGCCAAAGCAATTCAAGTGTCATGTCAGGGCGCGACATCTCTTTATCAATGTATGCCCAATCAGGATGTGTTTTGATGGATTTGATTTTGTGTGGGTTATATACCTTGACCAAGCCCAAAAGCCTTCGCATTTCAACATCGTTTGTTGCTAGTATTTCATCAATACCAAGCATGCAGTTTTGATTGAGCTTGCGTATTTTGGCGACTGTGGTGGGTGAGATGCTTAGATGGCGAGCGATGGCTCGGTTGCTTACGCCCTGATCGATTTGCTTTAGTGCAGCACGGATGGTTTTATTATCTATGTTCATGAGAAATCCTCAATATATTTTATAATTAAAATTCTTTTTTGAGGATTGCAAAGCCCTATAGCACTTGACAAATCAAGTACCAGCAGGGATAATAAGATGTCGGGTTTGGTTAACGACATCTTTATCGAAGCACTATCAATTGGCGTTGATAGTGCTTTTTCATTGCAATCGTATTATTATTGGCATCTGTATTAGCTAAGGCCAGTGCATTATCCACTCCTTAATATTGTTTTAGTTGGTAAAATCAGTAAAAAAGACACGCAAAAAAGCGTGTCTTGGTTTATAAAGACAAGTGTTGTATTGATGCACCCAGCTGGGTGTCACAAACTGTTTTTGTGGTCTCGCGACGTTTTTTCTCTTCATTGATAAGTTTGGAGATAAAGCCTGAGAGCGACTGAAAATCCTGTGACGCTTGCTGTCTAGCCCATTCTTTAAGATCGTTGGGTAGTTTCACATTGGTTTGAGAAATATGATTTCTGTGTTGAGCAGGCATTTTACACCATCCTTATAAAATAAAATTAAGTTTAGCATTAAAATAATCACAAATAAATTTAAAGCCAAATACTTTATGTACCATTATATACTATTATAAATGTTAAATATACCATATTATACCAAATAATCGACCAAAAAGTGCACAATGTATCCCTTGCCAATTAAAAAACCCATGATTTTTCTATATAATACCGAATAACAACCAAATCGCATTACCCACGGAGTTACTCATTATGGCTGGAGATATCCAAGTTAATTTGCGCATCCCGCCTGACCTTAAACAAAAGCTGCTGGAGCAAGCACAGTTTCATGGTCGTTCTTTAAATCTTGAAATGAACTATCGCTTGGTCAACTCATTCTCCACACCCAATGACAGCTATGCAGACATCATGCAAAAGCTAGATGAGATTGTTGCTCGCCATCATAAAACCAGGCGATTGAGTGCGGTTCAAGAACGATTAAACACAGCCTTATTTGAATTGAGCAAGGTGCCAATGGTACGACAGCTATCGCCTGCGCGTATCGCTTATGATTTGGGTTATGAAAGAGCTGATGAAGTGATTCGTTGGTTTGATGGTGATCTTGAGCCAACTTTTATACAGCTTAAACAACTGGCGGACTATCTAGGATGTGATGCCGAATGGCTAATGTTTGATGAAAAACAGCCTTATCCAATCAAAAACCAAGACATGAGCCGTTTTGATACCGTCCAGTCTATTGTGGAGTTTTGTTTTGAGCCGGAAGCGGGGTTTGATGCAGTTCAAAAGGTATTTTTTATTCGAAATGACAGTACTGCTGGTGATGTATTGATCATCAAGCAGTTTAGTCACAAGCATGCCCAGGTGTACACTACCAATATTCATCTTAGCAATGTGGTTGGTGCTACAGGTGCTAGAATACAAGCTTTGTTTGTGTTGGCACTCAAAGATATTTGTAAACACGGTGAGTATAAACACCAAACCATGAGCTACTTATTTGACGCAGCTGTCTGTGAACAGCTAAAACAAGGTATAGAGCATCCACTTAAGCTGACTGCACGAGCAGCCTTTACTCCCTGGATGGATGACATCTGGGATCGGTACATGTATGAAAAACAAGATGCAAATTACTACTGGCACGGCTATCGGGATGTCTGCTTTAGAGTGCAGGCATATATCAATGAAGATCCCAAGCTAAGAGACATGTATCCCTAAACCGCTTGATCAAGAATAAAAAACCACCATCAAAAAAGATGGTGGCGGGGTTGGGATTGGTTGGGTAGGTTTATGTCTTAGCACAAACTACAGACCCTTGCTTTGCTGGTGCATGGGTGTGACATGTGCTTTATGCTGACACATATGAGTATGTCTGTCATCGGCTATTGCATTAACTAGAATGTGGATATCCATCAGGGGTAATGAGAGTTTGAAGTGGGTAGGGGTGCAATACGCCAGTGAAATGGTTTAGATTGGTGGTGCGCTGTGCACACCCTACTGTACTGATGGGCGATCTGTTCAGGGGTATTGGCATAAGCTGAACAGCATAAAGTCAAAGAGACGGCTAGTGCCAATCGTGTTGGTAAGGATGCAATGCTGTAAGATGCGTGGTTGGTGTGAGTCATGGCGTATCTCTTTTTTGGGTTTGGAGGTAGGGTTAGCCTTTAAGGGTTTAGCAAATCAAAATCAAACAATTCAATGGGTTATGCCATAAATGCTGGGTTACGCTGTCGCTAACCCAGCCTACGGGCTTCTCAGGTTGCGATTGGAAAATAATATATTCAATGACTTGCACCACTATCACTAGCCTGGTCGATTGGACTAAATATATTTTTCACGCCATAGTTCTCCATATGCAATATTATATCAATAATCAAATCTCTATCAATGTTGATCTTGTTAAAATTTAACCATTGTAATTCTATTTTGGAAAAATCTATATGCTTATAATAACCCCCTGAAATAATATCAAAAAACCCATCTAAATCAGAACCCAGATAACCACCAACCCCCAAAAAGGCCTCACTTAATGAACATAAAAAATCCCATTGATTATTTATATATTGACAATCTACAACAATACTCTTTTGGAGTGGAATATCTTTATTCAAGGAATAAAGATAGGAAAATCTGAGCCATTTTTGCTTATATGCATTAGACATGTATACCCAATGGAGTTTGTTAATATTACTATTAATAATGTTTTTTATCCAGAGTATCTCAAGCCAAGTGAACTCATCTTGGAAACTATAATCGGTAATATAAAAGCAATTATTATTAAAATAATAATCATAAATAAATAGTGAGAAATAACTAACACTACCAACGATTTCAAGTTTATAAAAATCACTGTTTAAGTAATCAATATTAACTGTAGTTTTTTCAATTTCTATTAATAGTGTGTTGCCATTAATTTGTATGTTTCTGATAGGAGTTTTAAATTCAGATTTATTACTAAGTAATTTTAAGTACATATCTATCTCACTGGTTTGGTCAACACTCCACCATCAGGATACCAAGGAGCAGGGAAAGGTCGTATATTATTGTAGTTATGATCAATAACATATCCCATCCTTCCATTGGGCATTTTTAATATTCTATGATGCCTACCCTCAGAGTTTGGAACCAACCATTCAGTTGCACCTTTCCAATTTGGATTCTCCCTTCCTTGATAAATTTTTTGTATGCCATTTCTATCAAGATTAGGAGTTCCTTTACCAGATATCACATCCTCATATGCAGACCTTAAACCTTTTATATGAATCGGGTTTGGTGATGATAATTTTGGAGAGCTTGCATTATTTGATTTCGCAGTTGTAGCGTGCCCAGTGGTTTTAACACTTGCGTGATTACCACCCCTAACCGACTGTCTCGAAACCGCATTATAAGCTTCTACAGCAGAACCTGCAATTTGATGACCTGCAACAGTTACAGCAGCCATTGCTCCATGAGTATAAGTAATAAGCGAGCTTTCCAATTGATAT
Source organism: Moraxella nasovis (assembly GCF_022701215.1). Taxonomy (NCBI): domain Bacteria; kingdom Pseudomonadati; phylum Pseudomonadota; class Gammaproteobacteria; order Moraxellales; family Moraxellaceae; genus Moraxella; species Moraxella nasovis. The sequence goes on from NZ_CP089976.1 coordinate 1,313,064, forward strand.
AAATACTCAGGAGTACCCGCATATTCAATCATATACCGATATTTTTGAGATCTCAAATGATTACGACAGGCATTATCTTTACACTGGCGATTATAATGCTCAATAATTTTTGTAACGCCTTTTTCCCACTCGGCTATTTCTTGAGAAGTCATGCCAGCATGTTCATAGCTGATATATTTCCATTGATGTATGATTGAATTACAAGCCGCAGAAGGTTCAGGGGAGCAAAATTTAGTGTATTGTAGGTGAAAGCTTTCTATGTCAACAGGTTTTAATAAAGCATTATTCTCCACCGCCTCCCCGGCACTGCCTACTGCCGTATCCACATCAAACCCATACAGCAGAGCTACAGAGCCTGCGGTGAGGCGGGCGGTGTTTAGGATTTTGTTGTATTCATCAGATCCTGGGCTGATTTCTCCTGAGTTGATTTTATCTTGGATGTCATCATCAATCATCCAATCACCCACCATCTCACCGATGATAGCACCGACAGCCGCCGCCTCGCAAGACTGGTCTTTGGCTTTGGCGGAGAGGCAGCCTGTTAAGCCTGCGGCAAGTTTGTGAGAGAGGTTGTTGGTATTTACCTAAGAAACTAGCAAATTCAAAGATTGGCGATAAAAATGCTAGGTTTCACTTCCTCAACTCAGCCTACGAGCTATTTTGTCTTGGTTGATTTAGTAAAAAATCTCTCTAATTCTGTCTACTTCAACATCTTGACGATAGATGTCTAAAATGATATTTTTTTGATCTTCTGTATAAAATTTTTCATTGGTATTTGCTTGATTTTTTAATGCAAACAATATATTTAAAATTTCATAATCAAAAGAATGCATATTTATTATGTAAGGCACATACAATTTTAAAATATCGAATGACTGTTGAGGATTTAATATTTTTATGTTTTTATCTATAAAGTCACACAAATACCACTCATCAACAATATTGTTATTTTTAACATCTTTTAGCAAATTATCAAGATTTTTGAAAAAACTCATATTCTTAATCCTTAAACTTAAAATCTATTTTTAGACCAGTATTAACATTTTCGACGTAATGTATTTCTACACCATTAACATTCTGGGCTTTTTTGACCCATCCATCTTTGGCATATAAACCATTTTTTGCGTCTGACATTTTGATAGGTAACTTTCTACCCTTTGGATTGCCCCTCACCTCCTCCATTGCTAATTGCTCAGTCAAATTTCTAGGCGTAGTTCTTCCTGTTGATATTAAAGAGTAGTCAATCATTTTGACTTGAGATGTTGGTTTTCCTACCTCTATATCTCCAACTTTGCTAGATGTTTTTGGCAAAATTCTATTAACTTTAGTGATTTTTCCAACGGGTATAATTTCAACAACATGGGTTGGAACGACCATCATATTGATGGCATATACAACAGCTGCGACTGATTTGCGCACCTTTTGCATTTCAGTATCAGTGGCTTGATTTGCCCAGGTTGCTAAAGAATTATCAAGATTATCCAAATATCTTTGAGTAAGTTCTATATTGCCTTTACTGTACGCATCTTGCATTAACTCCAGCAGGTTTCGTTCTTGCGGTCTAATATCTACACTACTCTTTGCTTTTTCAAACTCTCTGACTAGCTCTCCAATCTCTCCTGGTGCTAGACCCACAATGCTATTATTCTCCACCGCCACCCCAGCTTCATTCGCTGCGGTATCCACATCAAAATCATAGAGTAGGGCGAAGCTGCCTGCGGCAAGTTTGGCGGTGTTTAGGATTTTATTATAATCTGGTGTGCCTGGGCTGATGTCTCCTGAGTTGATTTTAGCTTGGATGTCATCATCAATCATCCAATCACCCACCATTTCACCGATGATAGCACCGATGGCGGCAGATTCGCAAGATTCGTCTTTTGCTTTGGCGGAGAGGCAGCCTGTTAAGCCTGCGGCAAGTTTATGAGCGACATTAGTGATAAACTCTGTATCATTGAAGTCCAGTGGTTTAACACCATGAGTATAAATACCAGCTGCTGCGGCATCCACCAGTTGATTGGTCAGATGTCTTTTTAGGGACTCTTCTAGGCTTTCGCCATAGATTAAGCTATCCGTCAGAGCATGACCTGCACCTTGTACAAAGGCACGAGTGAATTTATCACCGATGGTGGCAGTGGTCGAGGTATCTACTTGCAGAGTCTGAGCTAAGAATTTGTCCAGACTGGCAGTTGCCCCAGCTGTCAGCACGGCTCTTGCCATGTTTTTGGCAGTTTGTGATTTACCTAGGTCTTTGAGTGTTTTATTGACATCGCCTTTGTTATTGACTAGGGTGGTACCTGCTTGGGTGACTAAGGAGGTGAAGGCAGCATTTGCCATTGCTGCTGTCGCAGAACCTGCTGTGACAGATACGCCCATCGAGCTTAGCACAGACACACCGCCACCAGCCGTTGCCATCGATAAAGCAATCGCCAGTAGCGCTGCTCCTGCTGGGGAGAGTCCTTCTTGTTTGTAATCCCATTCTTCCTGGGCAAGTCTGATGGCGGTGAAATCCACATCATCACGCTGGATGATGTCACTTAGGTAGTCAAAGCCTGGGTTGTGGCTTAGTCGTGTCAGGACATTGACCAGATGATCTTTATCGGCTAGGTCATCTTTGTTGATGGGTACTTGTACAGCCAGACCGCCTGTGGCATTGAGAGTGGGGGTAACGCCAATGAATGAGGGTAGCTTGGCATCTTCATTGATATAACCCGACTCTGAAATGGACTGCCAGACTAGGTTTTCAAATTGGCGAGATTGACTGACGCTGACGGTTGTGCTGATGGTGTCTAGGATGATCCTAGCATCAGCCACTGCTTTATCACCCACACCCGCCGTGACGCTCGCCCCTTGTAGATTGGCAAAGCGAGTGCCTTGTAGCTGGGTATTGCCTCCTGACTCACTTTGACTATAGTTAGCAATCAGGCTGGTTGGCAGCTCGCTGATGATTTGCTTGCTGTCTTTGGTATTGACTTTTCTATATTTGATGCCAGCAAAGCTAGAAGTCGTTTTAGACTCCACTTCTTTGACATCCACTTCCTGTACAGCATAAAGACCCAAAGCTTCGCCAGCCTTAAGCTGAATTTGACCTGCTGGTGCATTAAATTCAGTAGCATAGGCATATAGATTATCATTCGCCTGCACTGAGATGGCATTGGCGTTTAGCTTGACTGCCTCGCTATCGGCGATTTGCTCTGTGGTAGTTGTGACAGTAATTTTCTTTTTGGCACCACCCCAGCTTTTTTTCTTGAAAGTGTTGGTTTCTCTATCATAGATACTGTCTTGACCAGCTTGTAGAATGGTACTGCCAGCACTTTGGATGGTAATGCCAGCATCGCCTGCTTGATAAGTGCCGCCTATCAGTAAGATGTTACTGTCTGATGCTGGCTGTGCCGAAACAGTGCCTGCTTGGGGATTGCTAATGGCTTGGATGACAATACCATCTTTGGCCGTGATGGTGCTTGGCTGATAATTTTTATGCAATGCATAAGCATCATCTTCAAATTCACCACGCTCATAGACATCGTGCAAACCCTCAATGCTAATAGCAATATCGATGTTTTGGACAGGTGGTATTTGTGACAATAACCGCTTAAACCCCGTCAATTTATCAGTGTCACCACCTAAGGCGGCTGCATAGGTGCTTTTGAGCTTGGCTTTATGCTCGTCAAGTTTGGTATCGCTATCAAAAGCAGCCTCATCAAAGACAAGCTTGTCAATGATGGCGTTGGCTGTTTGTGTATCTGTATTGTCAGTTTTCTTGCCAAGTAGCGGAAAAGGCATTGAAGCCACCGCCAGCCGTAATGTTAGCCGCTTTAAATCAAAAAGCAACAAAAAGCAGTGGAAAATCCACAAGGGTAGCCGTGATGGTAAGCCCTACAAGCCAAAGCCACCAACACCCAAGTCTAAAGCACAGCTTGAGAACATGAACAAAGAAACCATGAAAGCGTATGAGCAATACGCCAAAAAACTGCCAGCTGGTACGGTCAAAAATGCCGTTAAAGAACTGGTTAATCACAACCAAGATAAGGGGCGATGATGAGGTAGTCATCCTGTGAGGGCGGTAGCAAGATTGCAATAGAGATCGTTAGGCTTTCTTGAAATACCTGAAAATTCAATAGTTATCTCAAAATGCTGGGTTACGCTATCGCTAACCCAGCCTATGGGCTATTATGCAAACAATATAAACAATACAAATATAACACACCCACAAATAAACAATAATAATTTTATATATTTTCTGAGCACAGGATGTACAAAATTATTATTTTTACCTTTTATATTATTTTTATAAAACAAAAACATCAACATTGCCAATATGTATGATGCAAAGTTTAATAAGTATTGATACCTACTTTGATGAGTGGCTTTAAGTTCTATATTTAGATAATCAAGTGTATATTCCAAGATGAACAAGAGGGTTATTGCGACAAAACAGTAAAAAATTCTTTTACAATCATTTAAATATTTTCCCAAGTAGCCTACAAAAAATGGGAAAAGTACAATCGGTATTAAAGAATGAAACAAATTGCCTACAATAAAACCTCTAGAAAATTCATAGAATTGCTTGCCATGTGATAGGTCATAAAAAATAAATTTTCTAGAGAAAAAAAGTATCGTCAAAAATAATATAAAAACTAGATTGAGTTTTATTTGAATAATAAAATCAATTGTAATTGCAGAACATACAAATACCAAAAAGAAACCAAGAAATATCAAAGCATATCGATGCTCTTCAAAATAGCTTGGAAAAATAACAATATTGATAACAAAGATTAGCCATGAAAATAAAAATACAATGGCTGTGCTGACAAAATATCCGCCAAAATCTTTTGAACAATGTAGCAGTTTATTGCCCAAATGAGACAATTTGGTATCTAAAACTTCTCCATCTCTCGTACTCATCGGCATACCCCATTGATATAACTATAGCCCATCATTGAACAACCATAGCGTATCCTGTCTTGTAGATTTAGCATATCCACTTTGCCAGATCCAGTTCCTATCAGACTGGGTGGCAATGTAAATATTACTGAGCCACCAATATGTTTCTCGTGTATAGGTTGTAGTATTGTTTGTTCTTGAACTAAGCGGTTAATATCCCATTGTCTATAATTGGTTACTTTGCCATCCCATAGCTTTTTAAAATCATTATATCCATCAGCCATCAATGCTTGCCCAGCCTCTCGTCGCCAGTCAGTCCCGCTGGTACGCCAAGAAAAAGAGGAGCCTGTTAAAAATGTGATATTTGAATGCAAGGGAATTGTTCCAAAAATATAACACCCTGAAGCACCTAAGCCAGTTAAACATCTTCTTGATACATCGCTAGCACCAGCAAACCATCTAGTTTGCGGAAAATGTTTTGACATAACATCAAAAAAATCAGCTCTGCTTTCTATAGTGTTGATATTATTGAACACATTTTGATTGCTAAATATTTGTTGTAAAACCACATTTCTGCTTCTTATCATGTCGTTACTTAGATTGTTTTTTATTATTTCATTGTTATAAGTCTCACTTATCAATGACTTTAAAGGAGAAGAATCCCCATTATAATTTAATGACAATCTAATTAAATTAGCACATGCACTACCATTGGCATTTAATGAGCACTCTTTGATCATAAGATCATCATATTTTTGGGAATGCTTAATATATTGATTAACAATAGATTGTTCACAACTACTATTGCTCTTGCATTTCTTAAACTTATCAACAAAATCCGACAATAAACTTTCAGACAGAGCATTCCACCTCGCCGCCACCCCAGCTTCATTTGCTGCGGTATCCACATCAAAGTCATACAGTAGGGCGAAGCCACCTGCGGCAAGTTTTGCGGTGTTTAGGATTTTTTGTTTATCTTCATCACTTAGGATAAGGGCTTTTTCACCATCAGGTAGGGTAACTTCATGTTTATTAGTCATCCAATCACCCACCATCTCGCCTATGATAGCACCGACAGCCGCCGCCTCGCAAGACTGGTCTTTGGCTTTGGCGGAGAGGCAGCCTGTTAAGCCTGCGGCAAGTTTATGAGCGACATTAGTGATAAACTCTGTATCATTGAAGTCCAGTGGTTTGACACCATGAGTATAAATACCAGCTGCTGCGGCATCCACCAGTTGATTGGTCAGATGTCTTTTTAGGGACTCTTCTAGGCTTTCGCCATAGATTAAGCTATCCGTCAGAGCATGACCTGCACCTTGTACAAAGGCACGAGTGAATTTATCACCGATGGTGGCAGTGGTCGAGGTATCTACTTGCAGAGTCTGAGCTAAGAATTTGTCCAGACTGGCAGTTGCCCCAGCTGTCAGCACGGCTCTTGCCATGTTTTTGGCAGTTTGTGATTTACCTAGGTCTTTGAGTGTTTTATTGACATCGCCTTTGTTATTGACTAGGGTGGTACCTGCTTGGGTGACTAAGGAGGTGAAGGCAGCATTTGCCATTGCTGCTGTCGCAGAACCTGCTGTGACAGATACGCCCATCGAGCTTAGCACAGACACACCGCCACCAGCCGTTGCCATCGATAAAGCAATCGCCAGTAGCGCTGCTCCTGCTGGGGAGAGTCCTTCTTGTTTGTAATCCCATTCTTCCTGGGCAAGTCTGATGGCGGTGAAATCCACATCATCACGCTGGATGATGTCACTTAGGTAGTCAAAGCCTGGGTTGTGGCTTAGTCGTGTCAGGACATTGACCAGATGATCTTTATCGGCTAGGTCATCTTTGTTGATGGGTACTTGTACAGCCAGACCGCCTGTGGCATTGAGAGTGGGGGTAACGCCAATGAATGAGGGTAGCTTGGCATCTTCATTGATATAACCCGACTCTGAAATGGACTGCCAGACTAGGTTTTCAAATTGGCGAGATTGACTGACGCTGACGGTTGTGCTGATGGTGTCTAGGATGATCCTAGCATCAGCCACTGCTTTATCACCCACACCCGCCGTGACGCTCGCCCCTTGTAGATTGGCAAAGCGAGTGCCTTGTAGCTGGGTATTGCCTCCTGACTCACTTTGACTATAGTTAGCAATCAGGCTGGTTGGCAGCTCGCTGATGATTTGCTTGCTGTCTTTGGTATTGACTTTTCTATATTTGATGCCAGCAAAGCTAGAAGTCGTTTTAGACTCCACTTCTTTGACATCCACTTCCTGTACAGCATAAAGACCCAAAGCTTCGCCAGCCTTAAGCTGAATTTGACCTGCTGGTGCATTAAATTCAGTAGCATAGGCATATAGATTATCATTCGCCTGCACTGAGATGGCATTGGCGTTTAGCTTGACTGCCTCGCTATCGGCGATTTGCTCTGTGGTAGTTGTGACAGTAATTTTCTTTTTGGCACCACCCCAGCTTTTTTTCTTGAAAGTGTTGGTTTCTCTATCATAGATACTGTCTTGACCAGCTTGTAGAATGGTACTGCCAGCACTTTGGATGGTAATGCCAGCATCGCCTGCTTGATAAGTGCCGCCTATCAGTAAGATGTTACTGTCTGATGCTGGCTGTGCCGAAACAGTGCCTGCTTGGGGATTGCTAATGGCTTGGATGACAATACCATCTTTGGCCGTGATGGTGCTTGGCTGATAATTTTTATGCAATGCATAAGCATCATCTTCAAATTCACCACGCTCATAGACATCGTGCAAACCCTCAATGCTAATAGCAATATCGATGTTTTGGACAGGTGGTATTTGTGACAATAACCGCTTAAACCCCGTCAATTTATCAGTGTCACCACCTAAGGCGGCTGCATAGGTGCTTTTGAGCTTGGCTTTATGCTCGTCAAGTTTGGTATCGCTATCAAAAGCAGCCTCATCAAAGACAAGCTTGTCAATGATGGCGTTGGCTGTTTGTGTATCTGTATTGTCAGTTTTCTTGCCAAGTAGCGGAAGAAATAGGGCGGTGCGACTTGCCTCATCGATCACTTGCCGTGTTTGCCCTTGGGAGCCAAGGGCTGCCATCTGTACTTTGCCATTATCCGCTTGTAAATTTGCCATTTGCACAGCAATACCACCAGCACTGATTAGGCGAATGTCGCCATCGCTAGTGGTAAGGCTTGCCCCTGCATTTTCTACACCTGTAAATTCGGTATTGGCAATCTTAAGAGATTTATTAAGCTTGGTAATTTCTTGAGCCAGTTCATCAGGCTTGAATTTGATATTCAGCTCTTGACGGCGAACCAGTTCGTCTTGTATGCTCTTAGCAAGCTGCTGATTCAGCGCTTCTTTTTGCTCTTCATAGTCAGCGACAGGGCTTTGTGCATTTTTATCTTCCAAATCACCCAGTTTGTCAGTTGCCTCTTTGTGACTTGCCAATGCCTGTTGATAGACCATATCACGATTTAGTGTGTCAATTTGATTTTGAAGTGTTTCGATCTCACCCTCAAGTAATTTAATACGGTCATCATCTTTAATGCCTGATACCGAATTGCTAATAGCACCAATATATAGATTGCCTTGGGTCGCAGTGGCTTTAATACCACTACCAGCTTGAATTTGACTGCCGCCAATATCAACACCAGCACCCTTAAGATGCACCACACCCTCAGTGGTGATGGTTACTTTGCTTTCAGTCCCGCGTCCTTTATCACCTGATTGTGATGCTAAAGTTAAACCACCCTGACTTGCAAGCTCTACACCGCCAATGGCAGTAATGGTTTTGCCTGCCTCGACTGTGATGTCATCATGGCTTTTAATGGCAAGCACACCATTGGCTGCTGCTAATTGTGGATTATGAGCAAGAACATCACTTTTATGAGTGGTTAAAGTAGCATTTTGCCAATCTACACCGCCTGCCTGACTGTGTAGAGCAATGCTGCCAGCTTGTAGCGTGCTTGTGCCAAGACGAACATCCTGATTGGCATAGACAGAAGCTAAGCCTTGTGCCTTGATGTCAGCATCTTCGAGTATGACCTGATTTTCACGACTGCTGATGGCAAGGTGTGTATTTGCATTGATGATGGTTTTGCTGATATGGTTAGCATCTACGCTATGCAAGCTGATATTATCACCTTGTAGCTCACTACTTTCGGTGGTAAGTTTTTTACTTTGCGCATAAATGGTGCCACTGGCGTTGATGGTGCTATTGGCGATTTGCAGCTCACCCTCCTGACTTATGGCAGTGAGGTGATTTGTCTTAATGTCATCAGCTGATAGGGCGGTCTTTTCTCCCGAGACGATATTAACACTGTCTGTGGCAGTCACTTGATTGTTTTTAGAATCAAGGGTTTTACTTGCTGTGATCAGTGTATTATCACCGTCAATCCTGTTATTGCTAAGTGCTGCTGTGTCGGCAGTAAAGATGTTTTGCTGTACGCCTTGGATGTGGCTATTACCAAGTACCAAACTACTGCCGATAATCTCATTGGTTTTGGCGTTGATGGTGCTATTGTCAATGTCAGTAGTTGTGCCAGCAATGACCGCTTTGCTATCCGTGCTGACAAGCTTTGATTGTGTAATTTCAAGCTGACTGGAGGCTAGACGAATGCCAGTTTCTTTATCGCTATCACTTTGGATGTATGCTTGATTGAGCGATAGGCTTTTGCCTGCCTTCATGTCCACCGTACCAGCGGTGCTAATATGCACAGGTTCTTGGCTTGTGATGCGACCATCAGCACTGATGGATAGGTTGGTGGCTGTATTTTCATAATGCAGTTTATCAAAACTGACATCACCTTTGGCAACAAGCTGGGTGCTGCCATCTCCCAAAATGACACCTTGATTATCAATGCTACCGCCTGCCGCCAAGACTGCTTGCTGGGCAGATTGTATTTCACCTGTATTTACAATGTAATTACTATGACTATGCACATAGATCTGTGAGTCTTTGTCGGTTGTGGTTAATTGACCCGCCTGACTGATCTTACCATCGGCAGATAGAGTCATGTACTGATTGGCCTTTAAATGACCAGCTGTCGACACACCTACACCCTTATCAGTGCTGATAAGATGGATGCCACTGGCATAAATCTGCCCCAAGCTGCCAATATCAATGGCGGTTTTATTACCTTCAATCTTTGTTTGTGTATCAGCTGGCTTAATGGCATTAACAACGCCCGCTGTATTTAGTCCAATATCATTACTGCCTGCAATCACTTGCACATAATGTCCATTAGCACCTGTAATAGCACCTTGAACCTCTACAGCTTTAGCAAACAGCTGGGCAAAATAAGGGCTGTTTGAATGGCTGTAGTCATAATGAACGCCTGCTTTACCAACCTCTATTTTGCCTGTATCAATGTTGATACTATCAGGATTACCCTGATTATTATATTGCAAACTTCCAGCACCCAATAAAGTATTGCCAGCATTGATAAAACCGCCACCATTGATGCTTAAGCCATTGGGATTGGCTATAATCACATTGGCAGTGCGGCCAGCCACTTCTATCTTGCCGTCCAATTGGGTAGGATTTGGACTGTAAACCTCATTGATGATGGTGGCAGCCTCACCACTTAACAGCCAGAAGTTACCATCGATTTCACCTGCTATTTGGGTATTGATACCAAAGCGGGCATTGTTTAATACCACGCCTTTATCATCAATGTCAAATCGCCCAAATTCATTGCGTGAGACCCCTTTGTCATTAATGGTGCGAATATTGACAATTGGTATGCCATTCACGGATTGTAGTAAGGTGGGGCGATGATTGATATTGCCATCAGTATATGGTGTAATATGACTTTGGGCGTAAGCAATGCTTGGGGCGAGTGCTGTGTAAACACCAAGACTTAATGCACTAAGCTCTTTGATGGGTAGGAGCTTATAGTCAGACTTTTTCTCTGTTTGGCTGTTGGGTTTAGATGATGTACTACCACAGCTTTTTGCAAATTCACAAACTGCTACATACATGCCTTGGGCTTTGCTAAATATAAGCTTATACAAACGACTATTCATGTCATATCCTTATTTAAATTAATACATCCATGCTAGTTGTACACCAACACTGGCGTTTTTAGATAGGTGTTCGCCACTGATGGGTATGCCGGCATAGCCATCAAAGTTTAAATGCTTGGTGCCAAAGCGATAACCCAGCACAGAACCTGTGGCTTGATAATAACTGCGGTCTTTTACACCATCTGCACTTACCCAACCCTTATCAATTGCAAAATAAATTTGGTGTGGATTCTTGGTGGGCAACCTATAATATACCTCCTGACCCAACACCATGCCCTTATCGCCTGATAGTAGGCGCGTACCATCAAAACCACGCACGGCATATCTATCACCAATGGTAAATTGCTCAGCGGTAGGTAGTTTATCGCTGCTATATTGAGCGGCAAAACGGGTATTCAAACCCCATTGATGGTACTTGGTGTTAATAGGCAAATGATAATTACCTGATGCTTGCCAAATCAACGGGCGACTATCCACATCACGATAATAACGTTCAGGAGATGGTATGGCATGAAAGGCGCCAACACCTTTATTAAAGCCAATGTTGAGATTTAATTTTGCTTGATTATCAAAGAATTTTTCAATATCAACACCTAACTCATAACTGCTATTTTTGCGTCGCTGCACTAAAATTTCCAGATCATCAATATAATATTGACTATCTTTATGACTGATGATGCTATAGCCTGTAATTTTGGTGTCGCTGTTACGGTATAGATTGCGACTGATTTGTGCCTGCTTTCTAGCGGTTTTACCTTTATAAATCGGATTATGATTAAATCCATTTAGTAGTTGGGTATGGCGACCATATTGATAGCTTAGCTGTAGCTGCCAATTCCTAAAAGGATAGCGATAACTGGCGTAAAAATTTTGATGATTGGATTTGGTGGCAGTATCATTAATGCCATCTAGCGTGTGCATGTATTGCAAATAAAGATTATCATTGCTCCATAAAGGCTCTGCAATATTAAGCACGATACCACCCTGATGTGTGCCTGTACTATGATTTCCAAAGTTATTGACTATTGCCTGAATACCGATTTTATTGGTGCGTGTGCGACTGATCACCAAATCACTATAACCAACATCATCGACAGTCTGTAAGTTGCCATGGTTGCTTGGTTCAATGCCAATCTTAGCTTTGACATTATGGGGTAAGCGTAGATTTTGGACACCATGCTCAAGCTCTCGTAGGCTTAGTACATCTCCGTTTTTAAGAGTTAAAGCATTATGCACATTGATATTAATATCATCGGGGGTTCGATATATGTTTGCCACACGCCCAGGTTTAATGCTAAGTACAAGCCTACCTGCACTTAAATCCTGTGGTCCGATTAATGTATGGCTAGTAACATAACCTTGATTGATGAGCTGATTTTGAGCAAAGGCAATAATCGACTGAAGTCCCTGAGCACCAACACATTGTCCTTTGACGCCAGTAGATTTTTTGTTTAATATTTTGGTTAAAAAATGAAAGTGCTTTTGATCTTCTTTGGGTGCATCAATAATAATTTGAGAAATCTGAAAACAAGGTGATTCTTTAGGAATATTAACTTTTTTTATTGGTATGGATTGTTTGCAATTCTTGTGCCTGCAAGAGAGAGTCTTGCACTAAGCTCTGCACTTGCTCAAACTGGCGTTGCTCCAAGATAGACTGAGATTGGATAAGTTGTTGATAATTATCTTGCTGGTTATTGAGAGCAAGCGATGAATTTGAGATATATAATAACAGAAGGAAGGGTAAATATTTCAATCTTTTGTTTTCAACTGCAAATCTTTTATTATCCATAACACTAGGCTTCCATTTATGTAACAATGTTACTAGATTTTAACATACATAAAATTATCAATGCAAGTAATTCGTGATTTGTTTTAATTGTTTTTTATTTTTAAACACTAATAGAAAATTAGCACAATTTGTAGGCGATCAGCATGGAGTGGAATAAGTGTCTAGGTTTGGGTTGGAACGGGCGATCATTTGGAGTGGAATGTGCAAAAACCATCAGACAAGCAATAGTTTGTATGTTAAGATACTATTCACTAAATATGCACATAATAAATTTGGAGTATTTCATGAAAAAACAATGGCTATTATCAGGGTTGACAGCTGCTATTTGTGGTGTGTTATTAAGCCAAAGCCATATTGCTTTTGCATCAAGCCAAGATAAAGCAGGATTTACACCAACCATTGAACAAAAAATTACCGCACGCCAAGTGTCAATTTTGCTTGATAAGATGCACTATCTAGATCAGCCTTTAAATAAGGCGATGGGCGAGAAGATTTTGGCGATGTATTTTGATCGCTTAGATCCAGCACGCACCATGCTACTGCAGTCAGATGTTGATGAATTTACCAAAAAATATGCTGACACATTTGCTATAAGATTAAGACAAGGTGATCTAAGTGCTGGCATTGAGATTTTTGAGCGGTATCGTACCCGTGCCAATGAGTACTATGACTTTGCAAAAGATATGCTGGCTCATGATGTCAATTTACATACCAACCAAACCATTGTTCTTGATCGTGAAGAAGCACCGCGCTTTAAAACTAAAGAAGAGCAGCGTCAGCATTGGCAAAATCAGACGACATTTTCACTGATCGGAATGACGCTATCACAAGAAGATGATATTGCAAAAGATAAGGCGTTCTTAGAGCACCCTGAACTGTCTCGTGGTCAAGATTTGGTTAAAAATGAAAAACGCACCCCCCAAGAAATTTTGATTAATCGCCTAAATCGTCAGCAGCAGCAACTGTCTCGCCTAAAAAATGATGAAATCATGGAGACGGTGTTAAATAATGCCATGCAAACTTATGATCCGCACAGCAGTTATTTTGCACCAGTGCAAGCCAACGAAATGCACATTCAATCTAATCTACAACTAGAAGGGATTGGGGTAAGTATTCGTGCTGACCGTAAAAATCCTGATTACACACGCATTATTTCATTGGTTGATGGCGGACCTGCTGCCAAGACAGGGCAGATTCGTCCTAATGATTTGATTATCGGTGTCGCCCAAGAAAACGAACCCATGGTAGATGTTATCGGCTGGAGCACTCGTGAGATTGTGTCGGTGATTCGCGGTAAACGCGGCACGCCTGTTACTTTAAAGGTGCGTCAGCCAAATACGACAGATTCTAATGCTCGCACCGTAACCATCGTGCGTGATATCGTCAAGCAAGAAGAAGCAGGCGTGCAGCACCGTGTGGTGGAAGTGCCTTATCAAGGCGGTGTCAAACGTGTAGGCGTACTTGAGATTCCAAGTTTTTATTTGAATTTTGAGGCACGTCGAAGTGGTGCAGACATTAACGATTATCGTTCGGTAAGTATTGATACTGCTAAAGCATTGACAGCCTTAAATCAGCAGCACATTGATGGCTTGGTGGTGGATTTACGCAATAACCCGGGCGGATCGCTTGATGAAGTATCAAAGATGCTAGCGATGTTCTTAAAACAAGGTCCGCTTGTGCAGATTCGTGATAATCAAGGTCGTGTGCAAGTCTACACTGACCGAGACGGTGGTAAGCAGCTGTATGATGGCAAGCTTGCAGTACTTATCAATCTAGGTTCAGCATCAGCATCAGAAATCTTTGCAGCGGCAATCCAAGATTATGGGCGTGGTCTTGTTGTGGGTAGTACCACCACAGGTAAGGGGTCAGCTCAAGTTCAACGTGATGACATTATACTGGGTTCAGCAAATGTAACGCAGCGTAAGTTTTATCGTGCTACAGGTGGCAGTACTCAGAATAAGGGTGTTGTGCCAGATATTGAGCTTGTGAATATCTATGAAGGCATGGAATTTGGTGAGCGTGAGTATAAAAATCCATTGACATGGGATACCATTCAGGCAGCCCCATTTGTGCCAGAAGGCAAATATGCCAAACCGTTGATTGAGCGACTGTCTAAAGAGTCTAAAGCACGCCAGCTAAGCGATCCGCAGTTTATTTATCTAGCAGAGCTAAACGCTATTCGCAAGATGGATGATGAGAAAAAGCCTGCCAAAGTGGATATTGACCAACGTAGAGCTAAGCTTGATGATATCGAAAAACGAACGCTCGCCGCTGAGAACGCTCGCCGCCGTGCCACAGGTCAGACGCCTTTTGTAAGTTGGGCGACTTATCAAGCTTATCTTGATGCACGAGCAGAAGAACGTGCCGCCATGAAAGAAAACGAACGTCCAAAACTACCAGAAGATGAGGCGTACATCACTGAGGCAGCGACATTGATGTTTGATGCCCATTAGGCTAAAATTATCAAAAATCACTGCTATCAAACTGCACCCCAAAAGCTAGATATCTAGCCTTGGGGTGTTTTTATGGCTATCAGATTAGGTTTTTTCTAAAGTAAGGGGACGCTGCTTGATGGGTAGCGTGACTAAAAAGCGAGTTTTACCTTGCCAAGTATCAGTGATAATCTGTCCGCTGTGTGCTTCGACAATCTGAGAAACTAAGGATAACCCAAGACCTGTGCCTTTTTTTTCTTGTTTTAGACGCACAAAAGGACTAAAAATATCTGTGCGTTTTTCATCAGGAATGCCTGTGCCGTGATCGATAAAGGCGAGTACAGCAAATGTTGGTTCAGGCTTTTGATCATCCTTATCTTTTTGGCGAGAAAAGCGTTTAAGAATGTTGGCACTTTTTTTGCCATCGCCGTCTGTTACGATAATCTCAGCATCACCAAGATTATCAGGAATGGTTGTGGCGTCTTTTTGGTTGTGGGCGTAGTACAGATATACTTCAATAGGTAGCACACCATGAATCATGGCGTTATTTAGCAGATTTCTCACCAGATGGGTGAGTAATTTTGGCTGTGCCATCAGCTCCACAGGTTCGGCAAATAGCGTGGCTTTTGGATAATGCTGGCACTCAAGGCGTACAAGCTCTCGCAGATCGACAAGCTCAGTATGTTGCACAGCATGCCCAGCGTCTAGGCGACTGACGAGTAGAATGCTTTCAATTAAGTCATTAAGCCCTGTTAAATCACGATTGATGGCGGCAGCACGTTTATCAAACTTCACCTTATCTTCGTCATTAAGCTTAGATGTCAGCATATCCATCATCTCAATCTGTAAGCGAATGCGTGTGATGGGGGTGCGAAACTCGTGCGATGCGTGAGCTAACAATAAGCTATTTGCATTAATAAGCTGTTCTATTTTTTGGGCGGATTGGTTAAAGCCGTAGGCTAAGACAGCAATCTCATCATTGCCTTTTTCGCTGACACGAACGCTAAAATCACCTTCGCCTAATTTTGCCATCTGGTGACTCATTTGGTTAATACGCCAAGTGATGTTATGCGATATCCACCAAAGTACTGCTGTCATGATGATGAGTAATAATAAAGTGCCTGTAAATAGGTTGAACGCTGCAGAAAGCGGACGTTTTTTTGGCGGTGTTCGGCTTTCATACCACAGTGAGTAGCCGTTTTGACTGTGAATTACGACATGGTGATTGGTGGGCGTGCTAAAAGGCATGATGCCATCTGACCATGACGATTGTGTACTTAGCTGTGCTGGCAGGTTGGTATTCTCAGTCTGTAGAATAAGCGTACCAGCTGGGCTGTATAGAGCAATTTTTGCATGCAAGCTTTCATCAAAAATATCAAGGCTTTTTTTGATAACTGCCAACACAAAGCGAGCTTGTAAATCTTGCTTATTTGCACTTAGCGTCTCAGCTTCTTGAACCAAAGGATCAATCTGAGTCATAATCTGTGAAGCAATAGCACGAGAGCGTAGGCTGTCTGAATTATTATGCACAAGCTGCATGAGTAAAATCATAGCGATGGCAAAAGCCACAAGTGCTAAAAACACACTGATGAATAATCGTGCGAAAACTGACCGAAAGCCAAAGCTGGTATAGGTATTATGACTCATAAGAATGCTTATAAAAAGCCACCAAAGACGCTTGGTGGCTTAAAAAGATTAGACTTGATCGGTGGCAAATTGATAACCAACACCACGCACAGTGATGATACGCTTTGGTTGGCGTGGGTTATCTTCAATCAAAGCACGCAGGCGTGAGATATGCACATCAATCGCTCTATCAATGTTTTCTGAGCTGTCGTCATTTGGCATAGCGTGCCATAGCTGTTCACGATTTAGTACCTTGCCTGCATGAGTAGCGAAGTAGTGAAGCAGCTGGAATTGGTGGGTGGTTAAACGCACAACTTTACCATCAATGGTTACTTCATGGCTTTCTGGGAATATGGCGAGCCGTCCAAAGATGAGTTTATCGCTACTTTTACTGGCTTGATTTGGCATCTCATGGCGACGCAATACCGCTCTAATACGAGCCAATAACTCTCTTGGTTCAAATGGCTTAGAGATGTAGTCGTCTGCCCCCATTTCAAGCCCTAAAACACGATCGGTGGTGTCTCCTTTGGCAGTCAGCATGACGATTGGCATGGTACTAATACTGCTGTTTTTTGAGCCACGCACTTTTTGGCATACTTGCATACCGTCCATGTCAGGCAGCATAAGATCAAGAACGACAAGGCTAAAGTTATGATCTTTACTGTCTAATAGATCAAGCCCACCTTGAGCGGTGGCGGCGTGATGAACTTCATAGTAGTTCACAGAAAGGTAATCGCTGATAAGTTCCGCCAAATCAGGATCGTCTTCAATAAGTAAAATTTGCTTGTTCATAAAAATGCCTTAGTATAAAAATCCTAAAAATAAATTGTAATGTGTGTATCTTGCCAAGCATTTTGTAGATTGACAAGTATTAAATTGTGTCAATTCTTAGAATTTCTAGGGTTTTTGCAAAAAATAAACGGTTTGGCAATACTTAGCTATCAATATTGCTCATGATGGCAAGCTTGTGATAGATGTGATATACATTTGACATAAACGCTGTTATCGTATTTCAATTAAGCTGCCATCTGCTGATTTGGGGAGGCGTTTTTGCACCACCAGACTATCATCGGTAATACCCGTTACCAAAAACCGCCCAGTATTTGGCTGATACTTAATAACATGGGCTTTTGACAGTGATAATCTATGGTCTTGCTTGATCACCCACACAAACACAGGCAAGGGTAGCTCGCTGTGATAAGGTGGTGTCTTTAGGTGTGATAAGTTGGCTGTATTTAAATCATCACCAAAAATGGCAAAATCTGGTAACAACGCACCTACTTGTATTTGCCCAAACTCAAAGCGACCTTTGGTGGTTTTGCCATTCATAAGACTTATTTTATCGGCAGCTTCAGGTAAAATATTAACGCTGATGTCTAGTAGCTCAGGGTTGTCAGCACTTGGGTGAACTTGAGTGATTTGCCCGCTAAACTGCTCTTTATCAATGACGAAGGTAACCAGATTGCCGATAACAAAATAGTGAGATAAATGAGCGGGGATTTGGCTGATAAACTCAAAGCTTGCCACATCAGACAGTTGTAAAATAGGCGTATTGCTAGGCAAGACATCGCTACTAGGACTTTGGTAAATCTTATCAACAATGCCATCAAATGGGGCATTTAGCGTTATGACATCGCCATTTGGCGTGATAAAGTCTGCAAGCTTATCATCTTTTTTTGCAATGCTGCTTGGCGTGACGTATAAGCTGGTTAAAGCTGCTTTTTCATTATAAGCTAGCGTTAGTTGATTGGTGGCGATAAGCCTACCTGCAAGCTCTAGGCTTGGTTGGTAACGATCCATCTTAACTAAGGCGATGTCATCTTTTGAGATGACAACAGTGTCTTCGGTAGTGCTGTGTGGCTGAACTTCTATAATGTCATCAGGGCGGTCGTGGTTGCTTAAATCACAAGCAGCTGTTATGCCAAAAACCATCATCAGGCTAACAGATGCGGCAGTTTTAACTAATCGTTTCATGATGTGCGTTATTAATATATGAGTGATAAAAATTAGATCGATGTTTTATCTTAGCATGATTTCATCAAAAATTTCAAAAGCCTTAAGAAAAAACTTAAGGCTGGATTTTAATTGGTGTTTGGGCTAGACTATGTGACAATTTGATTTATTGTAATAAGTAAGGCGATAACCATGAAAGATATATCTACCCAAAAATACCACATTATTGCACGAGTGTTCCATTGGGTTGGTGCTTTGCTTATTTTGGTGGCATACCTGCTGGCTGATGATTATGTAGGTTTGCATAAGGCGGTGGGTGCAAGCTTTTTATTATGGACATTACTTCGTATCATAGGTAGATTAGTTACGGCAACGCCTAAGCCTGTGCCAGCACCTGCTTGGCAGACAGCACTTGCTCACTTGACGCATTTGGGGCTGTATGTGCTGATGTTAGCCCAGCCTATCAGCGGTATATTAATGTCAATGTATGGTGGCAGGGCGGTTGATGTTTTTGGGATTGTGCAAATTCCAGTTATGGTGTCGCCAGATCGTGCCATGGCAAAGCTGATGAACGAGTGGCATACTGATATTATTTTTCCTGCAATGCTAGCACTAATTGTTGCACATATTGCAGCGGCTTTATATCATCAGTTTATCGTTAAAGATAACCTCATTGCTCGCATGAAGTGATGTTATGTGCTGAGTTAGCCAAGTGCTGTTATGTATTTTTTTATAATTAGCTTAAGCATAAGATAGTCGCTAAAAATGCAAAGCATCACTAAAAAAAATGCCCACTATTTAGTGAGCGTTTTTTGTTTATTTGCGATCTGGCAAGCTAATGCTCATTTCAAGCATATCGACATCATCTTCATGATGGTGATTGATATTGACTTGATCTAATTGTACGCCGCTGACGTATTTATTAACCACCTCAAGCACTTCACGCTTCATCTGTTCAATACGTTCGGCTGTTAGGCGAGTGTTTAGTCGGTCTGAGCTTGCTACGATGACTTTTAGTCTGTCTTTGGCGATATCAGCACTGCTTGGGCCGCTGTTATTACCAAACAGTGAGCTCCAAAATCCTTTTTTCATTTTAGCCTCCGAACAGTCTTTGGAAGAATCCTTTTTTCTTCACATCTAGGTGACGTAAAGGACGTTCTTCGCCTAAGAATCGTGCCACGATGTCATCATAACATTGACCTGCGGCAGATTCAGGGTAGTGAATGACAGGTTGACCGTGGTTTGAAGCTTCTAGGACAGCATTGCTTTCTGGGACGACGCCAAGTAATGGCACTCGTAAGATTTCATTAGCAATGGTGTCTAAGTCCATCATTTCCCCTTGAGCAGCACGCTCTGGATTGTAGCGAGTAATGATGAGATGCTCACGAACACTGCCGCCTTCTTCGACTTTTTTGGTGCGTGATTGTAGAATGCCGATGATGCGATCTGAGTCACGCACACTTGATACTTCAGGGTTGGTTACGATTAAGGCCTCATCTGCATGATACATTGCAAGCTGAGCACCACGTTCTATGCCTGCTGGACTGTCGCAGACGATGTAATCAAAATTCATCTCTTCAGCCAGCTCTTTCATGACTGCTGCCACGCCTTCATCGGTTAGAGCGTCTTTATCACGAGTCTGAGAAGCTGGTAGAATGTATAGGTTTTCAAGCTTTTTATCTTTTACTAAAGCTTGGCTAAGCTTGGCTGTACCAGAGATAACATCAACAAAGTCATAAACAATGCGGTTCTCACAACCCATGATTAAATCAAGATTACGCAAGCCCACATCAAAGTCAATCACAACCGTCTTAAATCCACGATTGGCAAGTCCTGCACCAATTGATGCACTGGTGGTGGTCTTGCCAACACCGCCTTTACCTGAGGTAACCACGATAATTTTTGCCACTTGGCACTCCTTAAATAACTAATCGCAATACATTCATATTTCCATACTCTAGCATATCATAAATTACTGATATACTAAATTGTTTTTTATGGATATATTAAGCTTAATGCACGCTTTTTACTAAAAATTAAAAGACAAATTAAAGCTCTAGTAGATCAAACACTAAGCCTTTTTGGTCGTTATAGCTGACAATAACGCATTGATCAAGCATTTCTGGTGGAATCGCTTCACGCAAGCAATACGTTCCTGCCACCGATACCAAAAGGGGATTGAATTTTTGACAAAAGATGCGTGCATCTTTATCGCCTGTTGCCCCCGCTACCAGCCTGCCAAGCCCCTTGCCATAGATATGTAGATTGCCATCTGTAATGGCTTCGCCACCAGCATTTACACTGCCAATAATAGTCAGATCGCCCCCAAGGTGCTGTAAGCTTTGACCAGATCGCACAATTTGATTGTGAACGATATCGGTTGTGGCGTAAGCGTTGGTTTGTTCTTTGGTGTCTCGGTTATCCGCTTTGGCGTCTGTGATGTCAGGGCTTTTTGGTGCTTTGGTTTTTTTTGGATGGATGTGCTGAATGCGTTCATCGGCTGGGAATATGGCAAGTTTTAGCTGCTTTGCTTGTGAGCTAAGCACGCTATCAACGACCCCAATTGGCTGCAAACCAAAATCACGCAATAAATCAAGCAGTGCATTCAAGTCTAGATCAATATCGCTATCAATAATGACGAGTACGCCTTTGACAGTGTGCTTATCGGATAACTCGCTTAAGGTGTTTTTGATGTCGCTTAAATCGCTTGTGTGGATTTTTAGGCGACTAAAATTTAGCATTTTGCCAAAAAAAGTAATGGCTTTACTCATAACATAACCGTCGTTTCTAACACATTTTTTGTGTTTGTTGGATTTTAAATTTTCAAGTAATAAGTATGACATTATTACATTAAAATTGCTAGTGATTGTGGCAATTTTTGTAAGGTCAGTTGGGCAGATTTACTTAAATCTTAAACTAATCTTGATTATGTATGACAATCAATAAATTTTTCTTAAAAAAAACTATTGACACACCCTAAAAAGTGGGTATAATACGCACCCATACAGCAAATGCTGATAAGCGGGAATAGCTCAGTTGGTAGAGCACAACCTTGCCAAGGTTGGGGTCGCGAGTTCGAATCTCGTTTCCCGCTCCAAATATTTAGCTCTAAGCATTTAAAAGCCACTTTTAATCAAAAGTGGCTTTTTTAATTGGGATTCAAATCAGATTAGCCCTAAATTTTATACCATTTTGTTAATGTTTTATTGGACGATGAAAAACCTAAGTGGTTTTGGGTGGGGGTTTTAATAATTTATAATCAATTACTTTATGCATAATACTGGTAAATACAGGCGTTATTTTAGTGTATTCCAAAATAAATTAACCCAACTTAAATTTATGATATAATTAAAATAAAGATAAATTAAGTTTGGTCTGATGCTAAATTTAGTCTGATAATTGGACATCAAATTTTTACCCTTATCGATAACAGCCCACTTTTATAGGTATATATATGAAAACAGCCATCACCCCCTTTGCATTATCCACATTATTACTACCCACGTTATTGCTCACAGCTTGTGGTGGCACAACTCATGGCAATACCGTAAATCCCACGCCCACGCTAAACCAACAAAACACAGACCAACAAACCAAGTCAGCTCTAACAAGCCCAGCCCCTGCTCCAAACGTTAGCTTGCCATCGCTCATTGTTGGGCATACTCAGGCAGATGGCACAGACAAGGTTCGTATTATTAATGGCAATACTGACATCAACAGCATTAGCATTGACGGCAAAGTATTTGCACTGACAGCAACAGATAGCGAAAATATACGTCATGCCAATTACAATCTTAACACAAAAGCAGGCTGGCTATCAGATGACATCACCAAAAAAAGCCATCTGTTTTATCAAGGCAATCTCACAGCCACAAGCGACCTACCAAAAGGCATCGTTCATTATGAAGGGGTCGGCTTAATCATCAAAGATGGTGTTGCCAAAAAAACAGGCGACATTACCCTAACGGCCAATTTTACAACCAAAAATTTGACTGGACAAATCCACAGTGCCGAAATCCGCATTCCCCCAGAGCAAATAGACCTAAACGCCAAAGCCAAAGATTATCTGAATATTCAAGCGACCATCAAAGACAATACCTTTATTGGTACACATGAAGGCACAAGCGTTCAAGGTGCATTTTTTGGCGACCATGCCAAAGAAGCGGTCGGCATTTGGCAAAATAACACCTATGGCAATGGCGTATTTGGCACCATTCAAAAAACCAATACCGCTCAATAAGCCATCTCACCGCTTAAAAAAAAAGACTTGTCAATCACAAGTCTTTTTTTTGAATACAAAAGTATGAAATATCACAGCATGAAATGATTAGGCTTTTTTTCTTGCTATTTTATGAAATACAAATCCCACCACAAATCCTACAATGGCAAAAGGCAGCCACTCCATAGAATACGCCTTTAATGGCAAATTCACGCCTGCCACCGATAAAATAGACACCATCGCAACGAATAACAGACTGACACGCTGAGCAATCATCGGCATGGGTTTGAGCAGATGAATGCCAAGCAAGGCTATCGCCGTCATTGTGATGGGATATAACACAAGTAGCACAGGAATGGACTTGCTAATCACAGCACTTAGCCCTTGGTTTGCCAAGACAAAACCGACCAAAGTAAAGATGATGACATAGCTTTTGTAGGATAAATGAACACCGCCAATTTTAGGGAAAGTTTCATAAAAATATTCAGACGCAGAGACCGTCAGCCCCACAGTTGTCGTCAGACACGCCAAAGACGCAATCAGCCCAAGCACCACACCCCCTAATGACCAAAAGCCCAAAACCGCCGATTGAGTCAAAATAAACGTGCCGATATTTTGTCCCTTATTGCTAATTTGAGCCATCTCATCTGCCGATATGGGCAAATGATTACCAATCCACCCCAAAGACAGATAAATAAGTGCAAGCCCAAAAGTTGCAATCAGTCCTGCTTTTGTGGTTTGGGAAAATAGATTTGCATTAGCCCCTGCTTTTTCACGAATGACATTCATCACAATGCCTGAGAACGCCACAGCTGCCAGCACGTCCATCGTATTATAGCCTTCCAAAAACCCTGCAAAAAACGCCCCATCAGCATAGGCAGGGGTTGCTGTACTAACAGGATTGGCATTTAGGATAATCAAAGACATCACAATCAAAGATAGTATCGTCAAAAGTAGCACAGGAGTCAAAACCGCCCCAATGCGATCAATCATCTTACCGGGGCTTAATGACAACCACAGCGACAAGGCATAATAAATCAGCGTAAAAACAAGTAGGCTTATCCAGTTTGGCATATCCAAAAATGGCACGACCGCCATCTCGTAAGCCACCGCCCCTGTACGTGGAATGACAAATAAAGGAGCAAGCGTCAAATAAATCGCCACAAGCAACGCCACAGAGAACCAAGGGTGTATGCGTGCCAAGGCAGACTGATAACCGCCTTCATATTTAGCACCAATCATCAAACTTAGTAAAGGCAGTCCCACCCCTGTCAAAATAAATGCAACAATTGCAGGAGTAAAAAACTCTCCGCTCTCAAACCCGAGTTTGGGCGGAAAAATCAGATTGCCTGAGCCAAAGAAAAAAGCAAACAGCATAAAGCCGATGCTTAGGGTGTTTTTATTCATCAAAATAACTCTTAACAAAAATTGGTTATTTTAACAATATTTAAGCAAAACGTGTTAAACATTCTTAACAATTTTATCTACTGGCAAGTAAAAGGCTAGTACTTGTAAACCCTGAAAACAAATAAGCAGTTTGGCATAACGTATCGCCATCGTCTTAGATCGCTTGCAATTAACAAAGGTATTTTTCATAAGATGTCTTTTAGATGCAGGCGGTGGCTTGATTTTATAAATCCATCATCAAGATAACCTTGATAAATCTTTCGCTAATCAATCTGCACCAAGCTCACTCATTGCATTATCAAATCAATACACAACTTAGCTGTGAATATTTTAGCCCTAGCAACCAAAGAAATACTACTTAAATATTTATTATCAAAAACACAAAAGATATTGATAATGATTTTTATTAAGTATATAATTGTAACAATCGTGTACGATAGTTACTACATATCATACATAGCTTATCTATTTTATGGAATTTATCTTAGGAGTAACCAGTGTCTATACATAAACGCACCCGCTTATATCAAGCCATGTCTGTGGCGATGATGGGTATTTTAACAGGCTGTGTGGGCGGTGATTTTGGTGCAGTCAATCACGCTACCCCAACCGTGATACCAAGTAAAGCCCCAAGCAATCCACAACCTGAAACCATACCAAATGCCAATAGCGAAAATACCGACGCGCTGACCAAGCCTGCATTGGGATTTTTGATGAAAGGTGTGGTGCGTGATGATGGTAGCCAAATCAAATCAATCAATACAGATGACATCACTTCCCTTGGCGACAACCCTGATTTTAACCACAGCCTATTTCATGGCGATGGTGCGGTTACCATCACAGGACTTGGCGATTTAAAAGCCGTCAATCCCAATAAACAATTTATCCGCTATCAAGACAACTATGGCGATTACACATATGTTCGCTTCGGACATCTCATTCAAGAGAGCAACGTAGGCAAAAACGACAGACAAATTCCGCTCATCTACACGTTCTATCATGGCGACAGCCCATCATCTGCCATGCCTGTGGAAAATAGCATACACTACAAAGGTCATTGGCTTTATATGAGCGATGCCCAAGATAAAAAAGCCGAAAAAGATGAAACCATCAACGTGGATATACACGGCGCCGATAACAGTAAATATCATCATGATTTAATCAATTTTAATGACGCTCGGGGCAATGCTAAATTTTCTAGTGCCAACCATCTTGCACGTAATGGTGATATGTCGTCTGCCAATACTGAAAATCGCTATGACAATATGATTGCTGATTTTACCGTTGATTTTGCTGACAAGAAACTAAGCGGCACACTTGGCTATGAAAACCCATACGAGCAAAAACATCCACAAAAAGTAGAAATCAAAGATGGCGACAGCGAGCAAGTCAAACAAGAAAAGCTTGCCAAAATGCGACAACCTTACACGCCCTTGTACAAAATCAACGGCGACATCAAACAAAATCGTTTCACAGGCGACATCAAATCGCAAGTAGATAAAGACGGCAAGCCACGCACCATCAAGCACTATGGCACAACCTACACACAAAAGGACACTCGCACCGACAAGGCGTTATTTGCGTCAGATGGCGTGGTAGAAGGCGGATTTTATGGGGATGATGCAGCAGAGCTTGCTGGGAAATTTGTAACGAACACCAACGACTTAGTCGGTGTGTTTGGGGCAAAAAAGACCACCGAAACCAAAGATAGTCAAAAGCTCTTTGACGCCACTTTAATCACCCCAAGCCATGACCGTGTGATTTATAATAAAGATTTGACCAATGTTGTGCGTGAAGTACCAAAAGAGCTGCCTGCTTATATCCCTACGGAATTTGCTAATTTGGCAAGCAACACCGACGTTCAAACAAAAATCCAAGATGAGTTGGGTGATTTTTGGACAAAGCTTGAAGGTGGCATACCAAATCTTGATGAAACTTTGATAAATTTTGATCAATTAAGTAGCGAAGAAAAAGTTAAAATTGAAGACCAGTACTTTGCAATCAGTGAAGCCTTTGAGAACGAATATGCCAAGCAAACGATAAGCCAACCATTGGCAATGACGATAGAAGATAATCTGTTTAGTGCTATCTTTGATGGGCAAATTGAAAAATTAAAACAAACCCCCGCTTTTTGGGAAGTATTTCGTGGGGATAGTACCGACGAAGAGATGGACGAAAAATTAAAGGCTTATGAAGATTTTACCTTAGAGGATGAAGAATTGGTGGCAATGGACAGTGCTTTTGAAAAAGCCAGAGCCAACTATCTTAACACCGCACGTGGGCAAATATCTAGCCAAGTTAGCACAAGTGAGCTGGCAAGCTTTGGCGACCCTGCTCGCCTACGTGTGGGTGGTAAATCTTATAATCTCAATGCTACAAAAGTAGATGAAGTGCTTGCCGACACCCAAGTCATTCAAGTTACAAAAAACGGTCAAGCTCGCACCTTTGTGCTTGCCCAAACCGATGATGGCAAAACGTCCACCAAATTTATCCATGTGTGCTGTGATAATTTGGCATATACCAAGTTTGGGCGTTTTAATGTCGGCGACATGACAGACACACGTTACTTTGTACAAGGTCAGCGTTCAAAAGCCATTCCTGATACAGGCACCGCCACTTATTCAGGGCATTGGACAGGCTTTATTGACAGCACTCGCCCAAGAAAAGAGACAGACGCTAAGTATGACAACAATCCTTTTGTCAAAAATTATTTTTCTGATGATGCTCAAAATAACACCGCTAAGTTTACCGCTGATTTTGGTCAAAAAACACTAATAGGCAGATTTTTGACAGGTACGCAGCCTGTGCTTGATATGAACGCCAAAATCAATGGCACAGCATTTAGTGGCACGGCAAAAACCGAAGACGCAGGCTTTACCTTTAACCGTTTTAGTACTGGGGCGACTGAGACCATTCATATCAAAGATGCCAAAGTGATGGGCGGATTTTATGGCGATAATGGGGCAGAGCTTGGTGGCAGTATTCATTATAATAATAATGACGGTAAGCCAAGTAGCTTTAACGACGAAAGCATACGACTTGGCATGGTCTTTGGGGCAAAAAAAGACGAGAAATAAGGCAAATAGCCAATTACACCCATCATACTGACTAAGTTTGTGATAAGGATAAATGATGTTTCAAAAGAAATTTTTAACGTGTCAAATTTTGGCGATTTTGTGTACCACGACCGCATTCGCTGATGATACACATAATGGCAAAAAAACGCCCAGCGTTCAATTACAAACCACCAAAGTTACTGTCAATGCCAAACCCACTCGCTTCAAAAAGGACGTGAGTGGTCTGTCTCGAATCAGTAAAAGCCAAGATGACCTAAAAAAAGAGCAGGTTACTGGCATACGAGATATGGTCAAATATGACGCAGGGGTCTCGGTCGTAGAGCAAGGACGTGGCGGTAGCAGTGGCTATGCCATTTATGGCGTGGACAAAAACCGAGTCGCCGTTACTGTGGACGGCGTAGCACAGTCGCAGTCTTATGTGGACGAGACCAGTAACTCTGGCAATACAGGCTCTATGAATGAAGTAGAAATTGCCAATGTGTATGCCGTAGACATCGCCAAAGGCAGTAATGGGGCGTTCGCAGGCAGTGGGGCGTTGGGTGGCTCGGTGGAATTTACCACCAAAAAAGCAAGCCACATTATTCCTGCCGACAAAGACCACGTCTTTAAAAGCCAAAGCACCTATACCAGTCGTGATAAGCGATTCACCCAAACATTGGCGGCTGCCATGCAATCAGACACAGCCAGCGGACTGATTCAATACACCAAACGCAAAGGTGAAGGCGTTCACGCTCATAAGGACGCAGGCAAGGGCACACATACGTTTGAGCGGTTAAGCTCTTATGAAGAAAAGTATGATTTGCGCGATAAAGACACGCCGTACAACCGTTTTCGCTTTGATGATTGTACTGGTGCTGATTGTGTGATGTACTTTTTAAAGCCTACGAGCGAAAAAATCATTTTGGGCGGTCGTTCTTATGATGATTTATCAGAGATAGAAAAAGCTCAATATGCAAATATGCAACACAAAACTGAAACGGTCTCTGCCAAAGATTATGCAGGCTATGAGAGACTTTTGCCCAATCCGATGGATTATGAATCTGATTCTTATCTTGGCAACTTTACCTTTACGCCAAACGAAAACCATAATTTTGGATTAATCTTAGAAGACACACGCCAACGCTATGACAGCCGTGATATGAGCTATTGTAACTACCTGCCAACCGATGCCAAAGGTCGCTGTGATACTGGCATGGCGTTTTTGACAACTTATAACCGCAGTAGTTCAGATTTGCCCAAAAATGCTTCATCTTTTGAACTAACTGGCATACACAAAAAAGGCGACACAATATTGCCTTCCTTAAAATACACTCGTGTCAAACTGCTTGATGAATTGCACAAAAAACAGCGCGCCAGTCTGTCTTATGACTACACCAATGCTCCGTTTTTTGATAAAATCAGCGCCAATTATACCTACCAAAAAATCAACCAGAACACCGCTTCCACCAAAAAAGGGTGTAGCTTATATCCAAGCGTGGACGAAAATTGCGATGTCAGCACCGACAAAGCAGGCTCATTTGCCATCAACGAAAAAGCCTACTATGGCGAAAAAACCCATCTTGGCAACCTAAATCTTAATAAAAACTGGTCGCTTGGCAACACCGACCACCGCACCCAGATTTTATTGGGGGCAAGTCAAAATACCGCCAATTATCACCGCACCAACACCGCACGCCACGCACGCCATCTTGCTGACATCATTGGTTCAGACAATGGCATAGATATTTATAAAGATTTGGGCGTGAAGATTTTTAGTGAAGATACGTGCTATGATAAAGTCAACTGCACTCGTCTGCCAATTAGCATGAAAAATACTTTCATTGGTCTATCTAACATCAGCCGTTGGGATAAGCTGTCGCTAAGTGCATCTGCACGCTTTGACAAATCGGCGGTCAAATCAGACGACAAAGCCGTACGCAACAAAACCTATCGCAACCAATCATGGGGTATTGGTCTAAATTATGATTTGACCGATAACATTGCCTTACTTGGCAAAATCTCCACAGGTTTTCGTGTGCCAAGTTTCCAAGAAATCTATGGTTATGACGGCATCGCTGGTAATGAACGTGGCGGAGAATATTTCTTTGTCCAAGATTTAAATTCAGAAAAATCCAAAAGCCGTGAACTGGGTATCCGCTTTAATAATGGCGTGATAGACGTAGAGACGAGCATATTTAGTAGCCAATACCGAGATTTAATCGCCAAAGGTACACTGTGCTTGCCCAACATGAACTGCAATCTGCCAAAAGCCCAACAAACAGGCTATCACAACGCCCAAAATGCCGATCTAAAAGGTGTGAATGTGCGTGGACGTGTGGATTTGAACGCCTTGTATGAACCAATCCCAGAAGGCCTTGTGGCATTCGGCTCATACAGCAAAATCAAAGCTGACCGCTTATTTTTAAATAAAGGCGATTGGCATACGGTAGAATCTTATCCACTAGAAGCGGTGCAACCGGGGCGGTTTGTCTATGGTCTATCGTATGACAATCCAAATGAAAAATGGGGTGCCACAGCAACATGGATATACTCTAAGTCAAAAAATCTTGATGAGCTTGCCTTTAACCGCACAAGTTTTGGTAGTGGCTATGACAAAACCACCACCGCACTCACCACCAAGCCGTGGATGACATTAGATTTGTCAGGTTATTATCATGTCAATGATGCCGTTAGTCTGCGAGCAGGCATCAATAACGTGCTAAACTACCGCTACACCACATGGGAGAGTGCCAGACAGTCATCAAGCAAAGGCACGGATTTGGTTGGTCATCAAAACCTAAGTCCAAGCCGATATGCCGCCCCCGGTCGCAACTTCACGCTTGGCATGGAGCTGACTTTCTAATTTATTCACAAGATAAAAAAGCGGATTGATTATCCGCTTTTTTATTTGCTTATTATCTGGCTTTATTTGTTTATTGTTATTGGAGGCTGATTTTGACACTTGTATTTAATCGCCTTTTTTGTGTAGAATTATTCCTTAAGACAAACATGGTGCATTATGAAAAAGCAAGCCTACCAAGACCAAAAAATCCACAGCCACTTAGATGGCTATGCCGCCCAAATTAAAGGCAAAACAGGCATTAGCCGTATTAAAAAAGCGGCAGGCTATTCTAAAGATGGTTTTTTAGCAGCGTATCGCCATGAAGCAGCCTTTCGCCAAGTTGTTTGGCTAAATGCTGTTTTGATTGTGGTTTTAATCTTTACGCCGTTTTTACTGCCTGTGAAGATGATTTTAGTGATGGCATCGGCAATCTCTATTGTGGTGGAGCTGTTTAACACAGGGCTAGAAGCGACAATTGACCGTATTTCTACTGAACGGCATATGCTGGCAAAGATTGCCAAAGATGTCGGATCGGCAGCTCAGTTTGTAACACTTAGCTTGATTGCTGTATTATGGTTGATGGCAATTTTTATAAAGTGATAAAATAGGGCGTATGCCATCTGCCTACGCCCTAAAAGTGTGGCTAGTCGCCTTAAATGCCTTGCAATGTGCCTAGTTTTTCACCCATGAGCGTTTTTTTGCCATGTTTAAAAGCTTCATGCCATAAAGTTTGTGCAGATTTTGGCAGTACAACAATGGCAGTTGAGCCTAAATAAAATCGCCCCAATTCATCACCTTTATGTAAGGCTAAGTCATGTGTACGATGCTGAATATAAGGTGTGCGTTTGATTTTACCTGTTGCGACGCATTCGATTCCAGCGACAATCATCGCCCCAACCAAGACCACGCACGCCTTGCCAAAGGCGGTATCAAATACACAGACCAAGCGTTCATTGCGAGCAAATAAATCAGGGATATTTTGGGCGGTGGTGTCATTCACCGAGAACAGCGTGCCAGGCACATAATGCGTGGCAACTAATGTTCCATCAAAAGGCATATGCACACGGTGGTAGTTGCTTGGTGCAAGGTAGATGGTGGCAAATGCACCGTTTTCAAAACTCTTGCCAAGCTCAAAATCTGCAAGCAGCTGACCGACATCATACTCACGCCCCTTAGCTTGGATTAGCTGTCCTAAGTGGATATGCCCGATCTGGGAGATGACGCCATCAGCAGGGCAAGCGATGCCATTGGGCGTATCATCGATAGGGCGACTGCCTGCTTGTAGTTCACGAGTAAAAAAGTCATTAAAGCTGGCATAATCCCCAAAATCGCCACGTGCATACTCATTAAGGCGGATATCATAGGCTTTAGCAAAAGTATGGATAAAGGCTTTTTTAATGTAGGGATTTTGGCTTTTGGCGAGTGTGCCAGCAAGTTTGGATAAAGCTTGCTGCGGGACGATGTTTTGTAAAGTAGCAAATAAATTCATAAAGCTGTTTCCTATGTGTGGTGGTGATATACCAAGAGTGGTCAAAGATGTTAAGGTATTGTACACCAAGTTTGCTATAATATCAGTAATTTCACAAGCTATATACAGTTTATGACTCACCTTGCCAAGCCTATGACCGCCGCCGAACGCATTTTTCAGGCGGTATTATTTGAGATGGGGGCGGTATCGCTGTCGGTGTGGATTATTAAGCTATCAGATCATGCGGTCATAAGTGGCGTGGTGGTATCTGTCATTATTTCAGTGATTGCGATGGTGTGGAATGTGGTGTTTAATTATGGTTTTGATCAGGTATTTGTAGGCGAAAGGCTTAATCGCACCATCGTGGTACGCACATTACAGGTGTGTTTATTTGAAAGTGGGCTGCTGTTATTTACCGTGCCTGTGGTTGCTATTGGGTTATCACTGTCGTTTTGGCAAGCATTGGTAATGGATATTGGGTTATCGCTTGCCATTATGGTGTATGCTTTTATTTTTCATTGGTTATATGATTATATACGCTTTACCATTCATCGCAAAAAAGCATGACAAAATATAGCATTTATCATAAATCTTATCTTAGTGATTGCAATGATTGGCTGCATAAAGACATGCTGTGATGATAGGTGTAGATTTTGCCAGCATTGCCGATTTGGCTTGGTAAGTCTTTGATTAGGCTCATTATCGTTGGCATTCTTTAGACTTAGGGGCTAAGCTGTTACTTTGCTTGGCACGCATTTGTTTGGGGTGTATTTGCGATGGCAAGATAATTGTTGTGGATTGGTGGTTTGGCATTAGTCTGATGGGCTGATGTGTATTGTAAGCAGTTTTGGGGTAAATGATGAAAGCATTAATTCAGCGGGTACGCCGTGCCGATGTGGTTGTTGGTGAGCGGATGGTGGGGCAGATTGGCTTGGGTGTTTTGGCATATATTGGCATTGGACATGAAGACGACTTTAATAAAGCGGTTAAATTGATTGATAAGATTTTAAGCTATCGTATTTTTGAGAATGCACAAGGAAAGCTAGACCAATCGCTTAGTGATATTGGTGGTGAGCTGCTTTTGGTATCGCAGTTTACCTTGATGGCAAATACTAAAAATGGTCGCCGTCCTGATTTTACACAAGCAATGCCACCAAGCGATGCTAAAGTACTGTTTAATGAGCTTGTCAACTATGCTAAATCCTGCCACCAAGCAGTGCAAACGGGTGAATTTGGGGCGGATATGATGGTAACCGCCACCAATGATGGTCCGATTAATTTTCTGTTACAAGTGTGATGATTGATGTCATAAAAATGGCACACGCCACATTAGGATACTCGTGCGACATCGCCATTTAACCCACTAGGCAAGGGTAATATCTGCCCAGTTTTGGCAACTTGTTCAGGCGAGCCAATCACCAAGCACTCATAACCATCAGGCGTTGCGATGGCATTAACCACTTGAATTTTGTCAAGCTTATCGCCATCAGCGACTTTTATGGGGGTGTGCATACGATGTAGATAGGCTTTAGGGCTTGCCTTAAAGTACAGCCTTGCGATGATTTCTTGACCCAAATAACAGCCTTTGTCATAATCCACGCCATGACGCTGATGTAGGCGTAATTCTTGTGGCTGAAACAGTTCGGTGGTCGCCTTAGTAATCCACGCATTGCCAGTTTGGATGCTTAGTGCTGCCCATGCCTTAAAATCAGCAAGACTGGCGTCTTCATGAAAGCTTGGCAGACCATCTACCACGCAAGCATAGACGTCAGAAACATCAGCGATGTTAATTTTGGAAAATGCACCGTACTTTTTAAGGTGAGCGATAAATTCATCTGCTAAGTCGCTTGCGATGATTAACACAAAGTCATCATCTGACTTATACGCCCACAGACCAAACTGCACACGACCCTTTAGATTGCTGATAGCACAAGGCGTAAGCTTTTTGCTTAATTTATCTACATTGACAGTTAGCTGACCTTGTAAGAATTTGGCATTGTCAGCACCTGATAAGGTGATTTTACTAAACTTCATCATTTATCCCCATAGTTTTCATCGCTTTATTGTAACATTTTAACACTAAAATTACCCAAAAATGCTATAATGTCGTTTTATCAATTTTTGGAAGTGATTATGAGTTTACCTGCTTGCCCTAAATGCAATGAAGATTATACCTATGCTGACGGTGATTTACTAATTTGTCCGATGTGTGCCTACGAGTGGAAAGATGGCGAGGCTGATGCTGATGCTGATACACCTGTTATTAAAGACGCTGTGGGTAATGTGCTTAATGATGGCGATGCGGTAACGGTGATTAAGGACTTAAAAGTTAAAGGCTCATCGACGCCGATTAAAGTTGGCACTAAGGTAAAATCTATCCGCCTAATTTATGACGCACCAGATGATCATGATATCGACTGTAAAGTTGATGGTTTTGGGGCAATGAAATTAAAATCAAGCGTAGTAAAAAAAGCCTAATTGCTTGCTAAGTGTGATGCAGCTTTACAGTTATTAATCAATCACTTAAGACTAAAAGAGAATGTCATGACTACTAACCAAACATTATTTGACAATGCCAAACGCCACATCGCAGGCGGTGTGAACTCTCCTGTACGTGCCTTTGCAGGCGTGGGTGGTACGCCAGTCTTTATCAGTCGTGCAAAGGGCTCAAAAATGTACGACACAGATGGCAAGGCGTACATTGATTATGTGGGTTCTTGGGGTCCGATGATTTTGGGGCATGCACATCCTAAGGTTATCAAGGCAGTTAAGGATGCTGCCGATGATGGGCTATCTTTTGGAGCTCCAACGCCTTACGAGACGACGATGGCAGACATTATTGCTGATATCGTGCCTAGTATTGATTTGCTCCGTATGACAAGCTCTGGCACAGAGGCGACCATGTCCGCCATTCGTCTTGCGAGGGGCTATACAGGGCGTGATAAGATTGTTAAGTTTGAAGGTTGTTATCATGGGCATTCTGACAGTCTTTTGGTAAAAGCAGGTTCTGGTATGCTTGATATTGGTGAGCCGACTTCTCGTGGCGTGCCAGCAGATTTTGCCAAACATACCCTAACCTTGCCTTATAACGATGTGAATGTCTTAAAAGAAGCTTTTGATAAGTTTGGTCAAGAGATTGCTTGCGTTATTGTTGAGCCGATTGCAGGCAATATGAATATGATTATCCCAAGCCAAGATTTCCATGAGACGCTGCGTGAGCTTTGTACGAATAACGGTGCAGTGCTGATTTTTGATGAGGTGATGACAGGTTTTCGTGTGGGGCTTGGAGGTGCTCAGGCGTATTTTGGTATCACACCTGATTTGACCACTTTTGGTAAAATCATCGGTGCAGGTCTGCCTGTCGGTGCATTTGGTGGTAAGCGTGAAATCATGGAGCATATCGCCCCAACAGGTGGGGTGTATCAGGCAGGTACGCTCTCTGGCAACCCTTTGGCAATGCGAGCGGGTAAGGCGATGTTTGATGAATTAACAGCAGACGGCTTTTATCATGATTTAACCGCCAAAACTGCAAAGCTTGTTAATGGCTTACAAGCCCTTGCCGACAAGCATGGTGTGCCATTTAAGACTTGTCATGTGGGCGGTATGTTTGGATTATTTTTTGCAGATAGTCTGCCTAAGAATTTTAATGATGTAAGTCAGACTGACAGCCAAAAATTTGCCAAGTTTTTCCACGGAATGTTAGAAGGTGGCGTATATCTTGCTCCATCTGCTTTTGAGGCGGCATTTATGTCTATCACCCACACTGATGAAGATATTGATGAGACCTTAAAAGTTGCAGATGGCGTATTTGCAAGCATGGTGTAGTAAAACAGCATGATAAACCGTTACAGCTCTCCTAATTTTATAACAGGTCGGTGTTTGTAGCGGTCTTCATCACTGCTAGTATTTATCTTTTGTATTATCCTTCTGATTTTTGCATCAGTTTAGCACAGCTTATCATGCTTAGATTTTGTACAGGTTAAGTGTCGACTATCTTTGAGTCACCTTGTCTTTGTGGAATGTGCAAGATTTGGTGAATTTTGCTATGGATTTGTGTTTTTTAGATTATTGGTAGATGATGGCGAGATTTTTTTGACATTAAGGCTTAATTTGGTCTACTAGCTTTAAATTTGTACTTGCAATTAGTATGCTGCACAAACTTATTGAGCGGGTAATAGCGATAAGTACGTCACCTAAAGTTGTCAATAATTATAATTAGGCAATAAGGCGATATTTATTAGTCATAAAAGAGGTGGCTTTTAACTAAGGGAGTGTTATTAATAACAGTGCTTAGTCATTAAAGCTGTAATTTTGAGTAGATAAATTTGGATAGATAAATAAGCTACTTTAATCTACCAAAGCCAATTCTCCTTGTTTTTCTTTAAATTGTAATTATATAAGGACTTGCAAAAAAAAAGATTTTGTATCAACCTATTGGTATTTTTGGTTGTTGATAATTTTGGGTATCGCAAGTTTTGCCCAACTTACAGTTTATAAAATTATGTACGTCTAATATAGTGCGGATGATGGTACATTCTTAGTGTAAAAATCTTATGAAAAATCAAGGGTTTGCCAAGTTTTTATACTTTGTAATTGTTATTGAAATTTAAGTTTAAGTTGGAATTTGTATGTTAGTAAAAGTAATCAGTAGTGTCATTGGCACAAAAAATGACCGTGAATTAAAACGTATGCGTAAGGTGGTTAATGCCATCAATGCCTTTGAGCCTGCTATTTTAGTATTATCTGATGATGAATTACGCCAAAAAACAGCAGAATTTAAGGCACGCTATCAAAATGGCGAAAGCCTTGATAAGATTTTGCCAGAGGCTTTTGCCGTTTGTCGTGAAGCGTCCAAACGTGTCAATGGTATGCGACATTATGATGTACAGCTCATTGGCGGTATGACCTTGCATGAGGGTAAAATTGCTGAGATGAAGACAGGCGAGGGCAAGACCTTGATGGCAACCCTTGCCATTTATCTTAATGCCTTAAGCGGTAAAGGCGTACATGTGGTTACTGTGAACGACTATCTGGCAACTCGTGATGCTGAGCTAAACCGACCGCTGTTTAATTTTCTAGGTTTGACGGTTGGTGTCATTTATAGCCAGCAGCCACCCCAAGACAAATTTGAGGCTTATCGTGCTGACATCACTTATGGCACGAATAATGAGTACGGCTTTGATTATCTGCGTGATAATATGGTCTTTAGTCTTGAAGAGAAGAAACAACGACCACTCAATTATTGCATCATTGATGAGATTGACTCTATCTTGATTGATGAAGCACGCACACCGCTCATCATCTCAGGACAGGCTGAGGATTCTGCTCATTTGTACTCACTTATTAATACCATTATTCCACGTCTAGTACGCTCTGAAGATGAAGAGGCGAATAAGGAAAATAAGGACGGCGATTTTTGGATTGATGAGAAAAACCGTGCCATTGAGATTAGCGAAAAAGGCTATGAGAAAATAGAAAAATTCTTAGTGGAGGTAGGTGAGCTTGGTGAGAACGAAAGCTTATACAGCCCTGCTCGTCTGCCTTTATTGGCACACGTTCAAGCGGCAATCCGAGCTCATCATATCTTCGTTAAGAATATTCATTATATCGTCAGCGATGAAAATGAAGTGGTTATTGTTGATGAGAATACAGGGCGTACTATGCCGGGTCGCCGTTGGTCAGAAGGGTTGCACCAAGCGGTGGAAGCCAAAGAAGGCGTGGAGATTCAAGCTGAAAACCAAACGATGGCAACCACCACTTTCCAAAACTATTTTCGCTTATATGACAAATTGTCTGGCATGACAGGGACGGCAGATACTGAGGCTGCTGAATTTAAGTCTACCTATGATTTAGATGTGGTGATTATCCCAACGCATCGCCCAATCGCCCGTGTGGATATGGATGATCAGATTTATTTGACAAAACTTGGTAAATATAAAGGCATTATTGAAGAAATTAAAAAAATCACGGAGAAAGGTGCACCTGTGCTGGTGGGTACTGCTACCATTGAGGCATCTGAAGAGCTGTCTTATTTACTTGACCAAGAAGGCATCAAGCATAATGTGCTAAATGCCAAGCAGCACGAGCGTGAAGCTGAGATTATCGCTCAGGCAGGTTATCCAAAGTCGGTAACGATTGCAACCAACATGGCAGGGCGTGGTACAGATATTATTCTAGGCGGTAATTGGCAGGCACGATTTGACGACTTAAGCACCTTAAGCGAGGAACAAAAAGCCCAAGAGCAAGCCGAGTGGCAAAAACGCAATGAGGCAGTAAAAGCAGCAGGTGGCTTACATATCATAGGCTCAGAACGCCACGAGAGCAGACGAATTGATAATCAGCTTCGTGGACGTGCAGGCCGACAAGGCGACCCGGGTCAATCACGCTTTTTCTTATCCTTAGAAGATGATTTAATGCGTATTTTTGCAGGTGAACGTGTGACGAATATGTTCCGTGCATTAGGTCTAAAAGAAGATGAAGCGATCGAGCATAAAATGGTATCACGCTCCATCGAGAATGCCCAAGGCAAGGTTGAGGCACGAGATTTTGATGCTCGTAAAAATCTGCTCAAGTATGATGATGTTGCTAATGAGCAGCGTAAAGTTATTTACAGTCAGCGTGATGACTTGTTAAATCAAGCGGACTTGCAAGACAGCTTAAAGGCGATGCATCACGAAGTGTATAATGCCTTAATCAGTCAGTTTGTACCGCCTGGATCGGTTGATGATCAGTGGAATATTGACGGTCTTGAAGATGAGATTGAAGAGGCGTTCCGTTACTATATGCCGATTAATGATTGGCTTGATGCGGACCGTCGTTTAGATGAAGAAGGCTTGCGTAAAAAGATTGTTGATGCAGCGATTGCACGCTATGAAGATCGTCGTGCTCAGATGGGTGATGAGAACGCCGCTCAGCTAGAGCGTGGGTTTATGCTTCAGAGCCTAGATCGCCACTGGAAAGAGCATTTAACCCAAATGGATCAGCTTAGAAAAGGCATTCATTTGCGTAGCTATGCCCAAAAAAATCCTGAGCAAGAATATAAGCGTGAGTCGTTTGATTTATTCCGATCAATGCTTAGTGCGATTAAGTCTGATGTTGTTCAAGATTTAGCCCGAGTGCATATCGCTACTCCAGAAGAAATTGCTCAGATGGAAGAAGAGCGTCGCCGTCAGATTGAGGCAATGCGTCTAATGTTTGAGCATGAGGGCGATACGACAGAAAGTACTAAGCAAGAGCCAAAACGTTCCACTCAGACGGTGAAATTAACTTTAGGTGCAACACCGCCAGCCACTAAAGCTGCCGATATCCTAGAGGATGATGTACAGATACCAGCTAATATTAATCGTAATGCACCTTGCCCGTGTGGTAGCGGACTAAAATACAAGCAATGTCACGGTAAATTATCTTAGCATTCATCATAAAAAGTAGTTAATATCATAAAAAGCAGCTGAATCGGCTGCTTTTTATGTGATATAAAGCTGGCTTTTTTAGGGTGTGTGATTTTATTTTTAATCACTAAAATAAAAACCGTGCTAATTTAGCACGGTTTTTTGGTGAGCGTACAGTCTAGCCATTAGTATCTGTATCGCTTGGCGTTTCAGGTTTATTTATTTTAGCACCCGCTTTACGCACTTCAGATTTTTGAGCCGCCTTGGAGGTTTTCTTAGCACGAACCTTGGATTTTGGCTGGGCTAGTGTAAGAATCCCTACTTGAGGCAGTAGCTGACCTGCGACATTTTCAATCATGTCTTTATAGCTGTTGGTCTTGACCTTGCCTTTTTTGGCATTGCGTGAGACACTAACCTTTGCTTTTGGGGTGGGTTTTACTTTAGGAGTTTTGTCATCAATGACAGCGACTTGGGTATCATCTCCACTTTTTGCAGGTGTATCAGTCTGCTCATCGCCATCGGTTTTATCAGCTTGTTTAATCTCCTCTATTGCTGTTATTGCATTAGCATCTTGAGATTCGTCAGGCTGAGTAGCATCCGCTTTTGGCTCTTCTTGTTTGTGACTGTCGTCGATCACATCTACCTGATGAAGCAAAGCTTCGCTTTGTTCGCTGACTGCTAAAGCAGCCTCACCCCCAGTTAGAGCATTGTATGTGTCAGCGTCATCAGCGATAGGCTTGTCTGCTGGCGTAGCTTGATCGGCGGTACTAGACGTATCTGATTTATAAAAATCAGGATGCTGACCACGAGGGTCATTTGATGCACGGCGACCAATCGGACTTGGCGTAACTGCCGTCTTACCTTGCAGAACAGACGTCTTTGATTTAGCGGTAATCTGCTGTGCATACTCTGTTAGGTAAGTTTCACCAAGCGAGGCATAGCCATAGTTACTAAAATCAACTGCTTCACCGCTACGAGCTTTCACAACTGCTGCAATAAAGCGATGAATAAAATCACCGTCAGCAGACGTACCAAGTGTGCGTTCAATGAAGTCGCCTGCCGTGCCTGTAATGTCTGCCACAGCACTGCTTAGCGAGCGAACCACTCTTGGGTCGTTAATCGCTCTGCCAGTCTGCTTGGCAAGAGCTGCAAGCTTTGCTTTGGTAGCATCATCGGCCTTTGACCAAGTGGCTACTGCTGGCACTGCCAATTTAGGCTTATCTGCTTGACTGCTTGGTGTTGATGTGTGAGCATCATGACTTGGTGCAGTATCATCAATCGCCTGTTTTTCGGATACATCTGGGATTGATGGTGCGACAGTAACATCTTTTTCGTTTGGCTGAATTTCTTCTTTGGCAGAAGGTGTGTGATCAGCGTCTTGTTGAGCGTTGCCTTGAGCGTGTGTTGCCTTGTTGCTCGTTGTGTAATCTGTCTTAGTTTTTGATGGTGCTTTTTTGGTGGATTTATCACCATCTAAGCAGACATGTACCACTTCAGTCGCTAGCTTTTCTTTTATAATCGGAGTGATATGTAAGACGATATCAGTGCTGTTTACTGCCTTTTGTGGACGCTCTTGTGACTCTTTTTTGGTGCTTTTTTCGACAGCGTTTGGTACATCAAGCGTTAGTGATGGCTCGCGAACTACTTCGCCTCGAGATTCACGACGACTGCCTACCTCACGTTTTGGATATTCACGTTTTTCTTCTTTTTTCTTGTGATTATCTTGACGTTCTTTGATGGGATTGCTTTCATCTTTTAGTGTTTCTTTTTTTGGCTTTTTATGGCGAGGCTTGCGTTCGTTGTCATCACGTTCGGTGTACTGTCCCCGTTCATTTTGTGGAGCTGTGTTGGTCTTGGTGGGGATGGCAATTTGACCTGCCGCTCCTAAGCTGACATTACCAGAGTTTACAAGTGACTCAATCGCAAGAGCAGCATCTGCACTGTTAAGGCTGTCTGCAAGCTTTGCTTGTGGTTTTGGAGCAAATAAATTAGACAACCATGCTACTGCTTGAGGGGTGTGTCCTGCTGGTTTGGCTTGGGTTTCTTCTGTTTTTGTTGTCGCAGATTTTTTCTCGTTTGGCTTAGCAGAAGATTGATCTTGCCAGCGGTTATTTTTGGCGTTGGTAGATTCAGCTTGTTGGGTTTGCCAATTCACATCATAGCCACGGTCGCCCATCTCTTCTTCTTCGGCATTGACGATGCGTTCATAGCTAGATGGGGCAAAGCCATCTGGATTAAAATGCAGGCTAAAATTTGGGCTTTCAAGATGAGCGTGCGGCAAGATGGTAACACGTGCACCGCTGTCTTGTTCTAGGTAGACTAGGCTTTCACGTTTTTCATTCAATAAGAAGGCTGCAATTTCAGTCGGCACTTCTGCTTGGATTTCGCCCGAACGTTCTTTTAGGGCGATTTGCTCTATTTGACGCATGATTGATAGCGATAAAGACCGCAAATCTCGAATCATACCATTGCCATGACAGCGTGGGCAGATGTAGCCTGTGGCTTCTTCTAGGCTAGGACGCAGTCTTTGACGGCTCATTTGCATTAGTCCAAACTTGGAGATTTCAGCAAATTGTACCCGAGCACGGTCGTGGCGTGTCGCTTCAATTAGGCGTTTTTCTACTTCTTTTTGGTGGCGTGCGTCTGCCATGTCAATAAAATCAATGACAATCAGACCGCCCATGTCTCTTAGACGCAGTTGGCGGGCAATCTCATCGGCAGCTTCTAGGTTGGTGTGATAGGCGGTCTCGGCAACATCAGAGCCTTTGGTGGATTTTGATGAGTTGATGTCAATAGATACCAGTGCCTCGGTTTGGTCAATGACGATTGAACCGCCTGATGGCAGGCGTACTTCACGCTGATAGGCAGTTTCAATTTGACGCTCAATGCCAAAACGTGCAAACATCGGTTCGTAGTCTGTGTATTTACGCAGTTTGTCAAGCTGAGTTGGCATGACGGCGGCGATGAAATTGGCAGCTTCATTGTAGGCATTTTCGCTGTCAATCCAAATCTCGCCAATGTCATCACGCAGATAATCACGCACCGCACGAGTTACCACGCCAGCCTCTTGGTGTACAAGACAAGGGCTTGGGCGAGTTTTGTTTTGGGTTTGGATAGATGACCAGATGTCAAGTAGGTGGTTAAGGTCGTTTTGCAGGTCTTCAAAACCTTTGCCAAGCCCAGCGGTACGCACGATGATACTCATGTGCTTAGGAATGTCTAAGCTTGCGATGATTTGCTTCATCTCTTCACGCACTTTGCCTGAGATTTGACGGCTGATACCACCGCCTTTTGCATTATTTGGCATGAGTACCAAATAGCGACCAGCCAGTGAGATGTAAGTAGATAGGGCAGCCCCTTTGTTGCCACGCTCTTCTTTTTCTACTTGAACGATGATTTCATCACCTTCTTTTAGAAGCTGTTTGATGCTCTCTTCACGCAGGTTGCCGTGTAGATATTCAGGGGCAATCTCACGTAAAGGCAAAAAGCCTTGTCTGAGAGAGCCATATTCCACAAAAGCTGCTTCTAATGATGGCTCAACACGGGTGATACGACCTTTGTAGATGTTGGCTTTTTTTTGTTCACGAGTGCGATTTTCTAGGTCAAAATCGTATAGGTGATTGTCTTTACAAAGTGCCACACGAATCTCTTCGTTGTGTGTGGCGTTGATTAAAATGCGTTTCATGATGTTCCTTAAAAGGTAAGGACATCAAGGGGTAAGATGGGCGTTGCCTATTAGACAAATGGTTGGGTGTGTTTTAATTGCTTAAATTTTGTGGTATTGTCTTGGGGCGAGATTTTTTCGCTTGGTTGGTTTGTCAGCTTAGGCGAACTATTTTTCGCCTTTTGCTTGGCATCAATGTTTGGTAAATACAGGTGTTTGGTAAATACAGTTTGGTATCAACCACAAGACCACCAACCAACATAACCGTAACATCTAGCCAACATGACCAAGACAACAATACTAAATTTTCATACTAAACCGATAAAACCCATTTGATAAACACGTTATCAAATCAGTTCAACGCCAAAAATAAGTCATC
This sequence comes from Moraxella nasovis, assembly GCF_022701215.1. Classification (NCBI taxonomy): domain Bacteria; kingdom Pseudomonadati; phylum Pseudomonadota; class Gammaproteobacteria; order Moraxellales; family Moraxellaceae; genus Moraxella; species Moraxella nasovis. The sequence continues at coordinate 1,356,170 of NZ_CP089976.1, forward strand.
AAATTAAATAATCATCATCGCTTGCACCGATGAACCTAAATACGGTCTTCTACAAAGGCAGTGTTTGTCTTGTGCTTTTGTGTGTATTTAAGTGAAACCTTACGCACCTTGATGTGCAAAATAAAAATAAAATATGGTCGGTTGCTGTGATGAATTTTTCAATGCAAACGGTGCTTAAAAAGTTGTTGAAAACCACGCCATTGTTGGCAAAATCATCACGGTTAAAGTGCAACTGTCAAACTATAACAGTTTTTTGATGAATTTTCCACTAAAATTAACATTTTTACCATGCTTTAACTCCAAATTGGGCAAGCCATTCATTCAAATGATTTCACCGCTTTTGCTAATCATATAAACTTGCCTACATCTGTCTAAGATGAATTGATCACTGCTACTGTCGCTATAACCTGCATGAAAATAAATATTTTTTTGATGATGATTGAGCATGGTCAGTTTATTTATTCCTACGCATCTTTGGGTGATGAACAGTGAGTTGTAGCCCATCTTGGTTGTTGTGCATATCAAACAAACATTGTCCTGCTGTATTATTTGATGATGTATTTTTTGTATGAGTATATCAGGGCTTCCTGATATTAAATAGATAATGTAATCATGATTGATGTAGTCATTCATGATGTCCAAAACGTTGTGATGATCTGTTTTGATTGCCAAGAAATAGGAACAAAATTTTTCAATGATGAAATCTAGTTCTTTGTGTTGTATGTTAAAAAATATAAAAAACAAAATAATATTTATGCCAATTTTTGACATGGGCGAAATATAGTGAATGATTGCACCAAGTAGAATCACAGGAAAAAATACAATGAAATTAAATATTCTGTGTTTTGCAGAAAATAGGATAAATTGTAAAAAGATGTCTTCTTGGTGAAGCGTCCCATCTATATCAAAAAATATGTTTTTTTTCATTGGTTTATCCAATTTATTATATCCCACAATCAACTTAAAAATCTTTCAAATTGTAAAGATGAGCCAGTAGTGAATGAGCTTGTCATTGTAGGCTTAGTTTAGCGACTGTGAAACCCAAAGTTTTCATTTATGTGTTAGGTTTTGTTCATGTGCTGGGTTTCGTTTCACTTATAAGCACAAGCCACCATTGATTTTTTTTGAAAGTTAAAATTAAATTGAGCGTGGATATACAGTATATTATAACAACAATCACTGATTGGCAAATTTGAGTTTTTTGAGTTGTAAAAGTATTTTTATCAAAGTTGGTTTATTGTAGTAAAATAGCATCAAATAACCATTCATGAGTCTGTGATGCAAAAAAACCGCCCCAACCAACCGATCAAATCCCACTCACCCAAAGTTAAGTCGCCCAAAGCTAAGTCGTCTAAACCCCGCTCACCCAAACCCCATTCGCCAAAGCCTAATTCACCCAAATCCTTATCTGCCGATGATGTCATCACAGATTTTGCCAAAGTCAATTTCATCACCGTAACGATAAATCAAGACGGACAGCGGATTGATAATTTTTTGTTGGCACGTTTAAAGGGGTTGCCACGCTCGCATTTGTATAAAATGATACGAGATGATGAGATTCGTATCAACAAAAAACGCTGTAAGCCACATACACGAGTTTATACTGGCGATGTAGTAAGAGTAGCTCCTGTGCGTTTGTCGGCAAAAGACGCTCCAATTATCAGCGATGATTTTGCCAAAGGTTTGCTTGAGCGTATTATCCATGAAGATGATGGACTGATTGTGCTTGATAAACCGCATGGCTTGGCAGTGCATGGTGGGTCTGGTGAGAGCTGTGGGGTGATTGAAGCGATGCGAGTGGCGATGGGTAAGAAGTATTTAGAATTGGTTCATCGCATTGATAAAGACACATCAGGGCTACTGTTGATTGCCAAAAAACGCAGTGTCTTAAAAAATTTGCAAGAACAATTTCGTGAAAAAACCATACAAAAGACCTATTTATGCCTAGTAGATGGTCATGTTAATTCAGATATGCAGACCATTGATAAGCCATTACTTCGGTACACTTTGGCAAGCGGTGAACGCCGTGTGCGAGTAAGTGCTGAGGGCAAGCAAAGTCAGACAGCCATCAAGGTTTTAGCAAGATTTACGTTAGATGGTAAGCCTGTCAGCTTGGTTCAGGCAAGCCCAAAAACAGGGCGCACGCACCAAATTCGGGTGCATTTAGCCAGTATCGGTCATGCTTTATTGGGTGATGATAAGTACCATCGTGGCACAAGCTTTTTTAGTGTTAAGCATCTATGCTTGCACGCTTGGCGACTAAGCTTAGCAGGTGATGGTGAGCATCACAAATTTTGTTCACAGATACCAAGTACGTGGGCAGCATTATTGCCAAGCGATGTTAGCCATCAGCTATAAATGATGATTAACAAATCCCATGAAACAAGGTACAATGCACAAATCTGCACGTTGCACATAAAGGAAACTGATGAAAACCATATTAGTTGATACGACCGCACGCCACGAACAAATTGCCAAATCTATTGGTGAAGCTAAGGCGATTGATTTAGACGACTTATTAGGAGCGATTGACTTAGGGTCAAATAGCTTTCATCTGGCGATTGCAAGGCTAGATCATGGTGAAGTGCGAAAAGTAGCTAGCATTTCTGAGAAGGTGCAATTAGCAGCAGGTCTTGATGAACATAATGTATTGTCCGAAGAAGCAATGCAGCGTGGGCTTGACTGCTTGCACCGCTTTGCTCAGCATGTTACCGAGATTCATCCAGAACGCCTAAGGGTTGTGGCGACTAACGCTCTTAGAAAGGCGGTGAATGCACAGGAGTTTATCCGCCGTGCAAACACGCTTTTGCCGACACCAATTGAGGTTATCGCAGGGCGTGAAGAGGCTCGTTTGATTTATTTGGGTGTGTCGCATACCAACGCCAGTACCGATAAGCGACTTGTGATTGATATTGGTGGCGGTTCAACCGAATTTATCATCGGTCAAGGTTTTGACCCGATTGAAACAGAAAGCCTGCAGATGGGCTGCGTTTCTTTTACTCGTAAATTTTTTAGCGATGGTAAAATCACCAAAAAAGCTTTCGAGCAAGCGATTACAGCCACTCAAACAGAGATGCTCTCAATCACCAAACGCTATAAAAAAGTAGGCTGGGATCATGTGATTGCATCATCAGGGTCGGCGAAAGCTGCTAAGCTTGTACTTACTGAGCTTGGTTTTGCTCATGATGTTATCACACGTGATGGTATGGAAAAACTCATCAACCATCTTTTAAAGCTAGGTCATATTGATAAGATTCATTTTGATGGTGTGAAAGCTCATCGTCAAGCGGTGTTTCCTGCTGGTGTAGCAGAGCTTTATGCCATTATGAAAACTTTAGATATTGCCACGATTGACTATTCAGATGGTGCATTAAGAGAAGGTGTGATGTATGATATGCTTGGGCGATTAGATGATGAAGATGTCAGAGATCGCAGCGTAACCGCCTTAGCTCAGCGATACTCGGTGGATGTTAAGCAAGCGGGTCGTGTGATGACAACTATTACGCCTTTATTTGAGGCTGCCAAAGACGTATTAGGACTTGATAAAGAAGACGGAGATTTATTGCGTCGTGCGGCAGCATTATTTGAGATTGGGCTTGCAGTAGGACATAGTAACTACCAAAAGCACAGTGCTTATTTATTAGAGTTTTCTGATATTGCAGGCTTTTCTCAGGTTGAGCAAGCAATGATGGCACAGATTGTACTTTATCATCGTCGCAAGCTTAAGGCAGATATGCTAAGCACTGTGGAGAATTTAGGTGGTCGTAAGCTGGTTTATTTATGCCTAATTTTACGATTGGCGGTGCAAGCTAGCCAAAGCCGTACCACAAAAGCTGCACGCATCTCATTAACTCTTAGTCGTCCAGATGAATGGCAGGTTATGGTGGGCGATGGTCTGCATGCTGATCTTATTGCATCGCAGTTAAAGGCTGATAGCTCGCAGTTTGCCAAATGGGGTGTTACGCTGATTGTTGGTGATGTGAATTGAACATATCCAAACGACAAAAAATATGCTAAACTATTTAAGTTTACATTTGTTCATTTATTATACAAAGGAATTAGTATGAATACAGTCTGGCAAAGCGTACAGTTGGCCCGTGATGCCAAGCGTCCATTATTCTTGGATTATGTGGCAGATTTATTTACTGAGTTTGATGAATTGCATGGCGATCGTGCCTTTGCCGACGACCGTGCGATTTTGGGTGGATTGGCACGCTTAGATGGTAGACCTGTGATGGTAATCGGTCAGCATCGTGGTAAATCCACTCGTGAGCGTATCGCACATAATTTTGGCATGGCAAGCCCTGAGGGTTATCGTAAGGTGATTCGTTTGGTTCAGATGGCAGAACGCTTTAGCTTGCCTGTTTTAACTTTTATTGACACACCGGGAGCTTATCCTGGTGTGGGTGCTGAAGAGCGTGGACAAGCTGAAGCGATCGCTAAATCTATTGCGGTATTTTCTAGCCTAAAAACCCCCGTCATCGCTACGGTTATTGGCGAGGGCGGTAGTGGTGGAGCGTTGGCAATCGGTGTTGCTGATAAAGTAAATATGCTAGAAAATAGCATTTATTCGGTGATTTCTCCTGAAGGCTGTGCGTCTATTTTATGGAAAACAGCAGAAAAAGCAGCCGATGCTTCAGAAGCTCTAAAGCTTACCGCAAGTAACTTGTATTCGCTTGGCTTGATTGATGAAGTGGTAGCAGAAGTTATGCCAGCGTCTGAAGATAGTAAGCCTGTGATGGCAGCACTAAAATCTTTGCTCACTCAGCAGCTTGATGAATTGACACAGCTTGACACAGCAGAACTTTTAGAAAATCGTTATCAAAGACTGATGGCATTTAATTCTAAAGTATCGCTATAAGCATAAGCTGTCTTTAAAAGCCCGTCGCATTTGATGGGCTTTTATGCGTTATCTGTAGTGATGGTGATGGCTTCACCGATGTTTGATAACTGCTCACGCACCATAAACAGCCGATCAATACCAAGTGCAATGCCACTACAAGATGGCAGATGATCGCAGGCGTGCACCAGATTCATATCAATCGGCATAATAGGCAACTGCAAGGCGTAACGCTTTGCATTATCAGCCTTAAACCGCTCTAAAAGTGCCTGACTATCTGCCAACTCGTCATAAGCATTGGCAATCTCTAAGCCGTTTATATACAGCTCAAAACGCTGTGCCACAGGCAAACCTTCATCGTCATGACAAATCTTCGCTAAGGCGGCAGTTTTTGGCGGATAATCGGTAATCAGTATCGGTGTGTCAAAGCCTAAATTTGGCTCAATAAAATGGCTAAATAACAAGTCAAGCCAGCCTTGTCTATCATCACCCATATCCAGATTAATGCCATGTATCTGAGCGGTATGTCTAAGCGTACTAATGTCTGCAGTAAAAGGGTGAACGCCCAAGGTATCCAAAAACACCTGCTTATAAGAGTAGCTCTTAACAGTTATGCTGTTACCAAGAACGGTGCTTAGTAATTCACCAAGCTCATCAGCTAAGTCGCTTAAGCAAAAGTTTGGGCGGTACCATTCTAGCATCGTAAATTCAATATTATGCCTTAAGCTGCGTTCATTATCTCGAAACACTTGGCAGATCTGAAAAATCGGCACGCCATAATCAGCAAGCACTCGCTTCATCGCAAATTCAGGCGATGTATGTAGATAACCTGTTTTTAATTGACCACCATGATGAAAATTTGCTGATATACTTTCAATAAAAACATCGGTATTACCATAATGAGATAGTACTGGCGTGGTAATCTCAAGCACGTCTTTTTTTATGAAAAACTGACGGATATCATGCAGCATTTTAGCCTTTTTTTGGGCTAGTGCCAGTGACATACTTGGGCGAAAATCAGTATCTTTAGTCATTAAACAGCCATTCTCGTTTTAGGTGATAATTTTTTCTTAGTTCATCAAAGTCATTACCCATTACACCATCGGCATGACAAACTTGCCGAAGACTATCATCGTCTTTTTGGATGTCATAGTGGGATTGTAGTGTTGGTGTGTCTTGGTTTTGTAAGGCGGTTTTAATGTTATGCCAAGTGTGGGGGTTAGGTGGTAATAAGTCGTCTAGCTTTTGGGTGATTGGCAAGCCAAAATAACGACAAAAGTTTTGATAAATCATATCAGTACCACGCAGCTTGCCTTCTAGCGTATAGCCTGCGATATGTGGCGTGGCGATGGCAAGTCTGTCAAGTAAGGCTTTGTCTATATTGGGTTCATGTGGAAAAACATCTAAAATAACCTGCAAATTTTTATCATCTATCGCTTGTAATAAATCATCTTGGTAGATAATCTCACCACGAGCGGTGTTGATGAGTAGGGCGTTGTGTTTGATTTTGCCAAATGCAGATTGGTTGAATAACTGATGAGTAGGATAATTGCCTGTATGCGTCAAAGGGGTGTGAATGGAGATGATATCACTGCCATCAAGCAGGTCGTCAAAAGTCGTGTTATTGATAGATGATGGGGGCAGGTATGGGTCATGACCTAAGATATCCCAATTTAGGTCTTTGGCGTATTTGGCAAGGGTGCTGCCGATATTACCCAGTCCAATAATGCCAAGTGTAACCCCATTGCTAAGAGCATTTGGACAAACGTGGAAAATGGCGGTGATGACATACTGAGCCACCGAATGCTTACTACAACCTTTAGCATTGGCAAAACAAATATCGTTCTTAGCCAAAAATGCTTCATCTACATGATCGGTGCCAATCGTCGCTGAGCCGATAAATTTCACATTTTTTAGGTCATGAAATGTCTGCTCATTCACGGGCGTTACCGAGCGGATGAGTAGGGCGTCTGGAGTGTATTGATCGATGACAGATTGGTTAATGTCTCGTCCTTTTAGGGTGATAAGGCGAACATGATTAAAATAATCATGCACATGAGCGATGTTTTCATCAGCGATGACAGTTAGCATGATTATTCGTCCTTGGCAGCTTCAATAAATGGGCTAAGTTCTTGTTTATGTTGATTCACCCATTCACGCCAAATGGTGAGTGCGATGGCTAAAACCACAGGGCCGATGAACAGACCCACCATACCAAATGCTGTTAAGCCCCCAAGCACGCCGATAAAGATAATGATGAAAGGGATTTTAGTTGCTCCACTAATGACGATGGGGCGTATTAAGTTATCCACCCAGCTGATTACTAAGATTCCCCATAACGCAAGTCCGATACCTTCGGCGGTGTGTCCTTGTGTGAGTAGCCACACCGCCACACCGCCCCATGCAAAAGGCGTCCCAAATGGAATTAGAGCAACAATAAACGTGATAAGCGTCAGTAGAATGGGGTTAGGAGCTCCAGCAACTGCATAGCCGATACCTGCTAAGACTGCTTGGGCGACCGCAGTAAGCCCGATGCCATACACCACGGCTTGGGTTGTCGCACCAACAGAATCAATGTAACCATCAATACGATCGCCAATGACATTTCTTAAGCCTTGGCGAATCTGATGGATTAGGCTTGTGCCATCACGATAAAAGAAAAATAACGTCATAAGTGCCATGCCAAGCTTTGCAACCGATTTTAGCACCACATCGAATGCTACTTTGCCATAATACAGGTGAGACTGAATCCATGCTCGCACAAGTTCCATTGTGCCTTCGGGATTTTTATTAATCTCCCACAGTGTGTCTTTGATTTGTTGTCCAATGACAGGCAGGTTTTTGATGTTGTCAGGAACGTCAACATAGCCTGCTTGAATACGACGGATGACCATGCTGACAAAGCTGATAACCTCTTGTTGCAGAAAAAAAACGCCGACAATCAAAGGAATGCCAATCAAAAGCGAGATAAAGGCAGTCATGATTAACGCAGATAAGGTCTTGCTAAGACGAACCTTATGATAAAAAAAACGATACAAGGGAAAGGTAACATACGCTAAAATCGCTGCCCAAATTGCAGGCACGATAAAAAAATGCACGATTTTAAAGCATAAAATCAGCAAAATCACCAATAACGTAAGTGCCAACAGCCGCCGTACGATGAGTTCTTTGTTCCAGTGTTCAATCATGATTGGAGTCGCAATGTGGGTAAAATAAAATGCCTATTATGCCTTAAATTTTTAAAAATAGCTTGTTTGATGTGGGGTAATTTGCAAAGAATTTTTAAATTTTGTTGCTTGATTGATACAAGTGGGTTTGTGGCTTAGTTTTGGGTTTGGGTGTTGGGCTTGGTGGTGATTAGGCGATTTAACCCATTGGCAAAGGCGATTTTATCTTTATCGCCATATGGTTTTTGTCCGCCCATCTCATTTAGGTCGAGTACATTTGTGCCACGCAAACTTTCCATAAAATCACGAGTGCTAAGTTTAGGCTTGATATTCTCTATCGTCAGTTCATCACCCCGAGATGTCAGCACTTTTGCTCCCTTATTTAGTGCGTCATTGGCAAGTGGAATGTCGCCTGTAATCACCAGATCCCCTGCCAATACCGTATCCACGATATAATTATCCGCTACGTCAAAGCCTTGAGAAACAATGATAGATTTTAAATAAGGCGATGGCGGTAGCTTGGTAAAGCGATTGGCAACAAACACCGCCTGCACGCCTGTGCGATTGGCGGTTTTGATGATAAGCTCTTTGGCAATCGTGGGAATGGCATCTGCGTCTATGTAGATAATCATGGGTGTTATCGTTCATCAAGTACAGCTTCTGCCTCTGCCACCTTATCGCCCATCACGGTAATATGCCCAATCTTGCGACCGTCTCGCTCAGACTTGTGATAATGATGATAATGCACGCCATCAATGGCAAGTAGTCGGCTTTCATCAGGATAAGTGCCAATGACGTTTAACATGACAGACGGCTTGACGATGCTTGTGTCGCCAAGTGGCAAGTCTAAGACAGCACGGATATGATTTTCAAATTGGCTGGTATTTGCCCCTTCAATGCTCCAATGCCCAGAATTATGCACTCGTGGGGCGATTTCATTGGCAATCAACCCTGCTTTGGTAACAAAAAGCTCCAAGGTCAATACGCCCACATAGTCTAGTTTTTCTAAAATCTTGGCGATGTTTTCTTGGGCGGATTTGGTCAAATGCTCTACATCGGGGGCAGGGGCGACTGTCTTGATCAGTATGCCATTTGTGTGGGTGTTTTGGACAAGGGGATAATAGCCAATACTGCCATCTTGACCACGTACAGCGATGAGCGATACTTCACGTTCAAAGTCAATAAAGCCTTCTGCAATCAAGGGTGCAGGCATCGCCCCTTCTGTGGTCGCCTTGCCCAATTCATGCCAAGCGGTGGCGATGTCGCTTTGGGTGTGTATGACAAATTGCCCCTTGCCATCATAGCCACCACGAGAGGTTTTAAGCACAAGTGGCAGACCCAATTCATCACAGGCTTGGTTTAGTTCATCTAATGAATGGATAGCACGATAAGGCACGGTGGTGATGCCAAGCTCATTAAATAAGGCTTTTTCACGCAAACGGTCTTGGGCGACTGTCAAAGCGATGGGTGGTGGGAAAATACCGCCTTTTTGGGTCGCCAAAAGCTTGGCGGTGGCGATGGGCGTATTTTCAAATTCTAGGCTAAAAACATCGGACGCTTTGATAAATTCGTCTAACTGCTCACTGCTGTACACCTGCCCATACAGACTGGCAGGAGCATGGGGTGCGTCTTCTAAAAACACGCAAGTATGCCCAAGTTGCAAAGCGGCTTTGGCCAGCATCATGCCAAGCTGACCGCCTCCTAAAATACCGATGGTTTTGGTGGTGTTTGCCATAAAAATATCCGAAAACTTAAGTAAAATTTTCGGATATTATCGCATATTTTGATGAAAATTGGCGTAAATATTCGCACATTTGCATAGCTGTATCAGCGTTATGGATTATTTGTGCGTTGATGGGTGCTACTTGATGTTAGGTTAGCTTATAATCCCTGGGGTTGGATTTGCCAAAATGCTTTCGGTTTGGGATTGACGAAACTCTTCTAGCTGCTTTGCTAGCTTTTCATCATGTAAAGCAAGCATTTGAATGGCTAAAAGCCCTGCATTAAATGCCCCTGCCGTACCGATGGCAAGCGTTCCTACCGCCACCCCTTTTGGCATCTGCACGATGGATAGCAGGCTATCCCAGCCTGAGAGCGTGCTTGATTTGACAGGCACGCCAAGCACAGGTAGGGCGGTCTGAGACGCACACATACCAGGTAGATGGGCAGCCCCACCTGCCCCTGCAATGATGACTTGAAGTCCATTTTGTTTGGCAGATTTGGCAAAGTCAAACAGACGGTCAGGGGTACGGTGAGCTGACACCACTTCACATACGAATGGTACACCAAAATCTGCTAAAAGCTGTACGCCATGCTGCATGGTTTCCCAGTCAGATTGTGACCCCATGATGATACCAACTTTAGGCTCGCCCTTAGGTGAGATGATTGGACTAGGAAGCGTATTTGACATGGTTTTCCTTAAGTTAAAACAAAAAAATTACCATAATTGAGCTAAAATAGCAATCACTTTATGCATTAGACTTGGGGCGTTAATAGGTTACCAGATGAAATTATCAGCACTTAAGGTGGGGTTATTCGTATCAAAGCGATAGGCGGTTAATACTCCATCTTTACCTGCTGAGTAGTCAATGCACACCACTTGATCAGTTAAGGGAGTAGGCTTGCCATCAAGCCAATAATGCCCAATAAAAATAAACTTATCTGTATTGATATGAAAGTTTTGTAGGTCAGGCGATAAGCTTAGTGTGGTATTTGGTAGGTTATCTGCCATTAAGATTTCACTGATAGGACGGTTTTGCCAGTCATCCTCCCACCATTTTACTCGGGCTCTGGTGCGACTGATGCCTGTCTTGTCGGTTTTGGTTATACCCTTTGGTAACGGTACATCAATGCCTTTTAATAGGCGTTCAGCTGCAAAAAATATGGGCGTGTTCGGTTGTCCCATTAGCTGAACGGCGTGTTCTGTTAGCTGATTGTGCTGGGTTAATAAAGGCTGTAGCTGCCGCATGCTACAAGTGTCATAGCAGGCATGGATAAAAATGGCGTGTGGTGTTTCAATCCATAAGGGCAACTCGTATAGACGGCTTATCCAGTGGCGGTGAAGCTTGGAGTTAAATCCCACTTCATCTAAGAAAGCTTGGTGTTGATGGGTATTATGCTGGCTATGCACTCTTAAGTACGAACCGTCATTGGTGATGGTGTTTGGTGTGGCATAGCCGATGGCATTGTACTCATGATTGCCCATGACAGCGATGGCTTGCTTATTGTCAATCATATCAAAGACGATAAAGAGTGTTGCTAGCTCTTGGTTGCCACGATCAATCAAATCACCGATAAATACGGCTTGGTGACCCTTTGGAGCGATATAACACACGCCATTATGACGATAGCCCAGTTTGGTGAGCAGTCCTTTTAATTTATCTGCCTGCCCATGGATATCGCCGATGATGTCATAAACCATAGTTTATTTACCCACTAAAAACTTGGATGTAGCAAATGTGAGAAAAAATGCTGCACAAGTGATGGCTCTATAAGAATGCTTGCAATAATGCCAAATGCCGCCCCAGTTAAATGTGCCAAGTGATCAACATTGCCTGTGCCACGCTTTTGGGCATATAGACTATAAGCTGTGTAAGCGATGGCAAAGACGATGGCGGGAATGGGTAAGATGGCAAATAAATACAGCGTTTCCCATGGTGCAAATAAGATAAAGGCGAAAAGCACAGCAGATACACCGCCAGACGCCCCAAGCGATAGATAGCGTGGGTTGTTTTTATGTTTTAGGTAGCTTGGTATGGCAGCGATGATGATGGCAATAACGTAGAACGCCAAAAAGCCAAATTGCCCAAGCTTAGCAAGGTAAAATCGCTCAATAGCACGACCAAAAAAGTACAGCGTAAACATATTAAATAACAAGTGCATGCCATCAGCATGGATAAAGCCATGCGTGATAAAGCGGTCGAACTGCTTATAACGACTAATGCGTGTAGGGTCAAAAATTAGCCTTCCCATAAGCGAGTTATTTTGCCAAGCAAGAATACTTGCGATGACGGTGATGATGATAATAGCGGTTGTGTGATTCATAGTGATTACTTTTGGTTTTAGGTCAGTATAGCAGTTTGATGACGATTTAAAAAGACTTAACAAGACCTATCTATTATACACAATCATTAAAAAATGTAATTATTTGTAATTTATCATAAAATTATACAAGAATTATGGAAATTTTTGTTTAACTATTGTTTCCAAGTCTTTAAATTTCAAGCAAAATCGGTCATAATGCCATTAATCTGCAAGATTGTGAAAAAATCAAGCAAGACCAACGGAAAAAGTAATATTAACGTAGATAATTGGAGTTTTTATGACCCTTATTAATAAATTGCAACATGAAGTTACGCCAAATGTATTGGCAGCTACTGTTGACCGTGCTGGCGATGAAGCAAATAAGTCAAACCTATTGACAGCCTTTTATGCTATTTTTGCCGCTCGTTTATCAGAAGATAAACACGAACAAGCTGCTTTAGTAGCTAATCAGCAAGATGGTAACAGCATTTTGCGTGCATTATTTGGTTCTGAAGAAGCAGAACTAAACAGCCGTTTGGCACAAGATCATAATCTATCAGCTGAGACTGCTGGTGCTTTGACTTCAGTGAGTGCACCATTAATTTTAGCGAAAATTAGAGAATGGTCAAGCGTTAAGGGTACAGGCGTTTATTTGCGTGACGAACTTGCCGGTCTTAAGAGCCATATCCCTGCATGGGCATTAGCACTACTACCAGCAGGGCTGTTAGCAGCTCCAGCGGCAACGCATGTTGAGCCTGCTCCAGTAGTTGGTAAGCTTGAAAAAGTAGAAAAAGAAAACAAAGGCGGATTTTTAAAAGGGTTGTTGCCGTTAATTGGTCTAATTATCCTAGGTTTACTTGCATGGCTTTTATTGCGTGCTTGCCAAGATAAGCCTGCTCCAGTCGCTGCACCAGTTGCAAGTACTCAAGAAGTGCCAGCAGTTGCTGCCAATGCCGACGTTCAGCCTGCTACTGTAAGCTTAGCAGTTGACGAAACAGGTAAAGCAATCTACTCATGCTCTGCTAATGCAAGCTCTGAAGGCGTACTAAGCAGTGTACGTACTGCCATTGCAGGCGTGTTCGGTACTGAGAACTGTAGCCTAAATACGCACAATGATTATGCAGATAACCTACCAGCTGCCGAATATTTACCAGCCATTTTTGGTTTGATGAAAGATGTACCAAGCTCAACGGTTAATATCGTTGATAAGACTATCTATTTTAACGCAGCTAATGAAGCTGATATTGAGAAATTGATCGCAGACACCACAGCAATCGTACCAAGCGACTTTACCGTCGTTGCTGAGCCAGCACTTGACGTTGCTGCTAAAGTTGCTCAAAGCGTTGAGTCAGCTAAAGTTGCCATCACAAATATGGGCGAGCAACCAACAGTTGAAGGCTTAATTCGTGCATTAAACCTACAAATCATCAACTTTGAATTAGATTCTGCTGAAATCCCTGCCGAGAATAAAGAAATTCTTGATTTGGCAGCTGATAAGTTCAAAGAGCTACCTGATTTAGCTTTAACAATCGTTGGACACACTGACAACCAAGCATCTCACGAGTATAACCAAGAGTTATCAGAAAAGCGTGCTGCAGCTGTTCGTGATTATTTAGTATCTAAAGGCGTGTCAGCTGATCGTTTGACAATCTTGGGTGCAAGCTATGACTTCCCTGTGGCAAGTAACGCTACTGAACAAGGGCGTTTCCAAAACCGTCGTATTGAATTTCGCCTAGTTCAAGATGGTGAGAAGATTGCAACAGTGGGTAATGAAGTAGCGGATAAAGAAGCAGTGGCAGTTGAAGAAACATCAACAACTCAGCCAGAAGCAACCGAGAAAAAATAACTCTAATGCATTAACCTGCTATGAATATAAAACCCAGTTCATGATGAGCTGGGTTTTAATTTTGGGTAAATGGCAGTAGATGGTGTTTATTCAACCATTGCCTTTATCAATACAAATAATAAGCCATCATTAAAATAATGACGGCTTATTAATAGATGGTCTATCAGTGATTTATTAAGATTCGTACTCAAACATGGCACTGATTGACTCATCATTATTGATACGGCGAAGGCTTTCAGCGATCATAGGGCCTATGGTGATTTGGCGAATGTTTGCACAGTTTTGTGCTTCTTCTGATAGTGGAATGGTATCAGTTACCACAAGCTCATCGAGTGCAGAGTTTGAGATGGTCTCAATCGCTTTACCTGAAAGCACAGGGTGTGTGATATAGCCTACGACACGTCTTGCTCCCTTTTCTTTAAGGGCGGCAGCGGCTTTACATAGTGTACCTGCAGTATCAACGATGTCATCAACAATCACACAATCACGGTCTTTGACATCACCGATGATGTGCATAACCTGAGATTCGTTGGCTTTGGCACGGCGTTTATCGATGATGGCAAGTTCAGCTTCGCCCAGTAGTTTTGCCATAGCACGAGCACGCACCACGCCACCAACATCAGGTGAGACAACCATTAGATTGTCATAATTTTTTTGTTTCAGATCACGCAGCAAGACAGGTGTACCGTATAGGTTATCTACTGGCACATCAAAGAAACCTTGAATTTGGTCAGCGTGTAAATCTACCACCATCACACGGTCAATGCCAGCGATAGATAACATATCTGCCACAACTTTTGCAGAGATTGGCACACGAGCTGAACGTGGTCTGCGGTCTTGGCGTGCATAGCCAAAGTATGGAATCACCGCTGTGATACGACCTGCACTTGAGCGACGCAGGGCATCTGCTAGAAGTACGATTTCCATCAGATTGTCATTGGTTGGTACACACGTTGGCTGCAGGATAAAGACGTCCTTACCACGTACGTTTTCTTTAATCTCGATGGCAATCTCGCCGTCAGAAAAGCGAGTAATGTCTGCTTTACCCAAAGGAATGTGCAGGTGATCAGCGACAGTTTTTGCAAGCTGTGGGTTGGCAGAACCCGAAAAGACGGCTATATAAGATGACATAAGCAAAGTCCTAATAAAAGTCTGTTGGGCGTAATAAAGTTAAACGCCCGATAAAGGGAAATTGGCTTGTCTATTTTAGCATTTTTACAGAAGTTTTACAGGCTATTTTTTAGTTTAAAGTAACAAAAATG
Source organism: Moraxella nasovis (assembly GCF_022701215.1). Lineage (NCBI taxonomy): Bacteria > Pseudomonadati > Pseudomonadota > Gammaproteobacteria > Moraxellales > Moraxellaceae > Moraxella > Moraxella nasovis. The sequence goes on from NZ_CP089976.1 coordinate 1,371,308, forward strand.
CAATAAAAAAGCCAATTCGGATGAATTGGCTTTTTATATATGGCAGGGGTAGCTGGACTCGAACCAACGGATGTCAGGATCAAAACCTGATGCCTTACCAACTTGGCGATACCCCTAGGGTGCAAGTTTTACAAAACTTACCAAAAAAATGGCAGGGGTAGCTGGACTCGAACCAACGGATGTCAGGATCAAAACCTGATGCCTTACCAACTTGGCGATACCCCTATATAGGGCGACAATTATACAGATAATTTCAAAATTTGCAAGTGTATTTTTAAAATTTTTTTTAAAATTATTATAAAAAATGAGCTAATCACGGCAGGCTGCTTGTGACGATGGCACGACTTGGGGAGGCTTGTTGCCAAGCATGTAAGGTTTTATCATCAACATCATCACTAATGGGTAAAAATACCGCACTGCCTGTGCCTGTCATGCGAGCAGTAGCATCAGCTTGTTCTTGTAGTGTGCGAAGGTATGATAAAGCATTAGCAACTTTGGCAGAAGCAGTTACAGCCAATGGCTCAAAGCAGTTATGAAAAGGGGCTTGTAAGTGCCAAGTGAATTTTTCTGTTTGATGGCTAAGATCGGTGATAAGAGCTGTGTTTTTTTGGAGAGTGTTATGTGCAAAAAAGTCAGCCGTCGCTAAGTGCTCATCAGGCATAACTAGTAGATAGCGACTACTTGGCAATGAGATGGCAGTCAGCTTTTCTCCAATGCCAAGTGCGATGGCGTCGGTTTTTTGGTAGTGATGAAAAATAAAAAAGGGTACATCAGCACCTAAAGCTGCACCATAGATTAACAAATCATCCATCTTAAGCTCAAGATTCCATAGTTTATTTATGGCGATGAGTGTGGTTGCACAGTTTGATGAGCCACCGCCAAGTCCTGCACCAGTTGGTATGTGTTTATCAAGTGTGATGGTGATTGGACGTGCCTGTCTTGGAAAATTATCAGTTAACAGTTTGACCGCCTTGATGATTAAATTATCCGAAAAATCGCAAGGTAAATTATCACCAAGCAAAGTAATCATATCATCTGCACCATCATTGGTCGTAAAATGAAGCCAATCACCGAAATCTAAAGCTCGAAAGACGCTTTGCAAGTCATGATAGCCATCATTTCTTTTACCTATAATGTGTAAAAATAGATTAATCTTGGCGGGTGAAAATAATGATATGGTCGCCATATTGCTATGCCTGATGATTGATGGTGAGCGTTATTCGTGTGCCATCTGTGTGGGTGATACGTAGGCGATCGGGGTGTTTGTTATCGCCATCATAAATAAAATGACAAGTCCAAGCGTCATTTTTAGCTGTGATTAGGCGACCTTTTTCATCTGTCATCTTAGAGATATCGCTGGGTGTAGAGCGTCCCATAATCCAGTAGGGCAGCTGACTGATGGGGGCTTGCCAGCCTGTGGCATGATATAATAAATCTTCTGGCGTATCAGCAGTAATGCTGCCTGTACGCTCACTTGTTAGTGTGGCAGTGTTACCATCATAGCTGATGGCAGTCGCTCCAATCCCAAAAGCACCTGTTAAGTCAATGGCAAACCTGTCATCGTCTTGATTCCATGCATAAAAGGCACTGCCAGCTTGCTTACCATCTGTCGTGGGCTGCATGACGCCAATTTTACCTGTGATGGTAAACTGTAAGCTGTCTTGATTGATGGTAGCAGTTATTGGTGCGACGGTTGGCTGGTTCATTGACTGACAGCCTACCAGAGTAAGGCTAAGCAGTCCTGCTGTAATTAGGATTTTGATGGTATTCATAAGCGTATCATTACAATTTTTTACATTCTATCACGTTTAATAAAAGTATAAAGCGTGAAAAGAGTAGGTTAGTAATTTTGTTCTGTGTACTCGTCTTTTTGTCCGAAGGCGAAGCGGTTTTCTAGGTCGTTGATGAGCTGCTGAGTTTTATCAATATCTCCTAACTCTCGATATGCTTGTAATAATAAAATGCCCGCTTGAAGATTGGGAGCGGCATTATAAGGGGCTTGCAGATACCCAATAACCATAGCATAGTCCCCTTGGCTTAAGGCGTGCTCAGCAAGCAATAAAAGTGCTTCTAGCTGTAATGCATTGCTATAATAAGGATTTTTAATATCAAGCTGACTTATCGTTGTGATAGTATCAATGGTGTCTTGATCGCTAGCATTTTTGTTAAGTTTAAGCTTAGCATCGGCAAGCTGGTAGTTGGGGTTTTGATCATCAAGTGCTAACAAGGCATTGACCACTTCTTGTTTTTCGTCATCGCTGAGTTCTTTTTCTAGCAACTGATAACTAGCAAACAGCAGCCGATCATCATCTGGGTATTTTTGATTAGCGGCGGTTAGTAAGTCTTTGGCAGCTTGCTTGTTTTGTTGGCGTAAGTAGATTTCTGCTTGTAAGATGTAGCTGTCGGCAGCGAAGGCTTCATATTCATCTCTTAGACGCACTAAAGTTGCGATTGCAGCATCGGTGCGTTCTTCAAGTAAGTAGAACGCTACTACTTTTTTGCGAGCATCTAGCACATGGTCGTAGTCGCTCACTTTTTCGTAATGAGTGCGTGCTTTAGATGAATCTTGTAGTCTTTCATAACCAATGCCTAGATAATAGTGTGCCTGACTGCTAAGCTCTGGATTGTGAGTAAGTGGTGTTAAAATGGCGATGGATTCTTTATATTTACCAAGGTCAAGCCCAACTAACCCGCCAAGCAGTGCCACGTCTGGATTGTGGGTATTTTTAATGGCTTGTTCGAGCAGTTGCCACGCCCCAGCAAGGTCACCTTGATTGATTAAGGTGCGGATTTCATACAGATATAGGCTTTGCTCATGTGGTAGCTGCTTTCTTTTTTCTTTGATAAATTGCCACATCGCGTCCGTTTGATGATCTGCCTTTAAAATATCAATTTTTAGGTTAATAAAAGCAAGGTTTTTTGGTTCAAGCTTTAAGGCGTGATTGATATTTAATAATGCTGCTTTGTGATCACCAAGTCGAGTTAATAGACCTGCCCTTAAAACAGATACCGAAGCGTTATTACTATGCACGCCACGAAGTGCAATAAATAATGCACGCTGATCATCAGGCTCATCAGGAAAAATCCCTGTAAAAATCTGAGTTAAATCAGCACTAGGATCGTAGTCTAAAATCATCGCTAAGGTTTTAGCAGCTTGCTCATACTTTCCAGCTTTAATTGCCAGATGGGTTACATAAAACCATGCAGGCGTATGCTCAGGATTGCGTTTTTGCCATGCACTGGCAAAGGCAAGAGAATCCTTTGGGCTTTCATAGCGGATTGATAATGCTAAGGCACGCTCAAAGACAGGTGTGGCATCTTTTTTAAACGATTCAGCCTTATAAATCGCCAGTGCTGTAGCGGGGGCATTACGATCGGCGGCAAACTCTGCTGTCAGTAACTGTAATAAATCAGGCTTATCAAGCACAGGCTGGCTGTCATCGGCTGCCAGCCAATCAAGCTCCCAAATTAAAGCATTCGTGCTAGGGTTAGGAGTATATGTGTACGCTGGTGTATAATCTTCATCGCTACCATCATCTGGCACAGAAGGTATCTCATCGGTCTCAAGAACTTCTTTGGTAGGTATCGGCTCGTCAATGGGTGGATTTTCGTGCTTTGCCTTATCGCCTTGATAAAAGGGCAATAAAATCTTTAGAAGTGGCTCAAAAATACTAGGCTTGGCATGGGCTGCTTGACCATTTGCTAAAGCCAAGCATACCAAAATCACCACCAGTTTTTTTGATGATTTAAGGGTGTGTTTTTTTTGCTTTTTAGTTTTGGCATGACAAAAAGACGACGTAGAAAGTCGTGCAGTTTTTGATAAATTATGCCAAACAGATGGGGTCATATCTTTTGTTTAATCTAGGTGCAAATATTTGACCATTATAGAACATTATGGTAGGAAATAAAATAAGTAAGCTTAACAAAGTCGCTTTGGTGTTTAATTATAATTTATAGCTTAATTTTATTATAATTTATGAAATAATAATAAATTTTTAAAATTATTTCTATAAATGAAATGCTAAAAAATTGCTTGGCAAAGGCGAGAAATTGGGGTAAGATTGGTGTAATATTTTAATGATGGTTTATATCATTAAGTCGGCGTTATTTTTATCCAAGATGACGTTTGTCAAATCAAAATCAGCAGATTACCGTTTGCTTGTGATGATTTGACATTGCTTAAGGCTTATCGGTCAGCAAGACAACCTATGTCAAAATCTCCTTTTTTGTCGGTCATGCTTGTGCCTGTCTTTTGTAGCGACTTTATTGTGTTCGGTTGATTTACCTATTTTGGGAAATTAAAAAAAGGATTGGCAATGACAGAGCAAACCACCCAAGCCCCTAATATGACAGGGCATACTCAGACGGCAGATGCCGCCAAAAATTTCCACGAAAATCAAGCCAAACTCGCCCGTGGTGAAACAGTTGCCATGAGTGGTGCTGAGCTACTCGTCCAAGCCCTAGTAGATGAAGGTGTTACACACATTTTTGGCTATCCAGGTGGGGCGGTGCTACACATCTATGATGCCCTTTTTAAACAAGATAAAATTGAACACATTCTCGTCCGCCATGAACAAGCGGCAGGGCATATGGCGGACGCTTATAGCCGTGTAACAGGCAAAACAGGCGTGGTGCTTGCCACATCAGGTCCTGGTGTAACCAATACAGTTACCGCCATCGCCACTGCCTTTATGGATAGCATTCCGATGGTGGTCTTGGCAGGGCAAGTGCCTACGACTTTGATTGGCGATGACGCTTTTCAAGAATGCGACATGGTTGGCATCTCTCGTCCTGTGGTCAAACACAGCTTTCAAATCCGAAACCCTGCTGACATTCCAACCATCATCAAAAAAGCCTTTTATATCGCAAGCTCAGGGCGACCGGGTCCTGTGGTGGTGGATATCCCCAAAGACATGACCAATCCTGCGGATAAATTTGATTATGTCATGCCAAACAGTGTGTCACTACGTTCTTATCAACCCACCAGTAAAGGACATGGCGGTCAAATCAAAAAAGCCATCGATGTTTTATTATCCGCCAAACGCCCTGTAGTGTATGCAGGCGGTGGTGTGGTGCAAGGCGATGGGTGTGATAAGCTTCGTGAATTGGCGGATTTGCTCAATTTGCCTGTTACCAACACATTGATGGGGCTTGGGGCGTATCCTGCCACAAGCAGACAGTTTTTGGGTATGCTTGGTATGCACGGGACTTATGAAGCCAACATGACCATGCACCATGCGGACGTGATTTTGGCGGTGGGAGCAAGATTTGATGACCGTGTTACCAATAACGTCAAAAAGTTTTGTCCCAATGCCCAAATTATCCACATTGACATTGACCCAACCAGTATTTCAAAGACCATCAACGCCCACATTCCCATTGTCGGCGATGTCAAATTCGTCCTTGCTGAGATGTTAAACATCATCAAAGGGGGCGACAGACGCTTAGATGACAAAGCATTGGCTGATTGGTGGAAACAAATCTTGGAGTGGCGAGCTCGCCATGGATTGCGTTATGACCCTGACACAGACGCACCCATTCATGCCATCATGCCCCAGCGTGTGGTGGAGACGCTTTATAAACTAACTGATGGCAAAGCGATTATCACAAGCGATGTCGGTCAGCACCAGATGTTTGCCGCTTTATATTACAAATATGACGAGCCTAGACAGTGGCTAAATTCTGGCGGACTTGGCACGATGGGTGTGGGTTTGCCCTATGCGATGGCTGCCAAACTTGCTTATCCTGAACGCACGGTTGTGTGCATCACAGGCGAAGGCTCTATTCAGATGAATATCCAAGAGTTGTCCACGTGTCTACAATACAACCTGCCTGTCAAAATTTTAAATCTGAACAACGCTCAGCTTGGCATGGTCAAGCAGTGGCAAGATATGCTGTATGAAGGTCGCCACGCCCAAAGCTATATGCAGTCGTTGCCTGATTTTGTCAAACTTGCCGAAAGCTATGGACATAAAGGGGTAAAAATTACCAATCCTGCCACCATGGAGCAAGAATTAAAACAAGCCCTAGAAATGGACGGATTGGTATTCATTGATGTGTATGTGGATAAAAGCGAGCATGTCTACCCCATGCAGGTTGCAGGGCAATCCATGCGTGATATGTGGCTATCAAAAGGGGAGCGTACCTAATGGCGAATGTACAACAAGACCAAATACAAAAGCACTTAATTTCAGTACTCATGGAAAACGAAGCAGGCTCGTTGTCTCGTGTGGTGGGGTTATTTAGTCAGCGTGGTTATAATATTGATACGCTCAATGTCGCCGCCACTGAAGACCCGACGCTGTCTCGTTTGACTTTGACGACCATCACCACGTCCGACAAGATAGAGCAAATCACCAAACAGCTACACAAGCTCATTGAAGTGGTCAAAGTACAAAATTTATCAGAAGTGTCTAATGGCAATCAAATAGAACGAGAACTTATGCTAATTAAAGTACGAGCGGTGGGGGCGTGCCGTGAAGAAGTGTATCGCACGGCGGATATTTTTCGTGCCCAAATCGTGGACGTATCGGCAAATCTTTATACCATCTTGATTACAGGCGATACAGGCAAATTAGATGGTTTTATTGATGTCATCGGACGAGACAAAATTCTAGAAGTCGTGCGGTCTGGGGTGATTGGTATTGCACGGGGCGAGCGGACGCTTGCGGTGTAATCAAATAAAGGCTTAAAGATGACAAAAGTGGTTTTAAAAGGCTTTATTTTTATCCCAAATGAGAAGAAAGTACAGATTTTGTCAGCATTAGATGAGCATATTAAATTGACTAAGCAAGAACAAGGCTGTTTGGTATTTGACATTCGCTTAGATAATGAATGTCAAAATAAATACTGGATATATGAAAAATTTGTTAATAAAGCTGCTTTTGAATATCATTAAAAACCGCGTTCGTTCATCAGCTTGGGGCAAAATTTCTACTGATGTCAAAAGATGTGATGAGCCTTTGATTGAGTTGTTGGACTAATGTAAAAACGTATGACAAACATGAATGAGCGAAAATTTCCTATTCCCACCAGTTATCTTGGGATTTCATTGGGGCTTGGGGCATCGACTCTTGCGTGGCGACACGCGCAGGTGTTTTTTGATGGATATGCACAAATAAGCTTGGTGCTGGGTGTGATGGCAAGTGTGGTGTGGCTTTTGCACATCATCGCCTTTATCATTAAGATGATACGCTATCCAAATCAGCTGTCTGATGAATGGCAACACCCCATACAATTTTCGTTTTTAAGTATGATACCCATCACAACCATCATCATGGGCGATATTTGGTATGCGTGGTACAGACCAGTGGGCGAGCTACTCATGATATTAGGCATTGTTGGGCAATTGGCGTTTGTATTTTGGCGGGTCGCCCCACTTTGGAAGGGTAATTTTTGTCAAGAATCGGTGATGCCACCGTTTTATTTGCCTTTTGTGGCGGCGAATTTTAGCAGTGCAGGGGCAATGGCGTTGCTTGGTTTTACCGATGTGGCGTATTTATTTTTTGGGGCAGGGATGATTGCATGGGTGATTATTGAGCCGATTATCCTACAAAACCTACGCAGTTATACCCATAATCAGGCATTGCGTCCAACCTTGGGAATTGTGCTGGCTCCTGCTTTTGTGGGCAGTATGGCATATCTTAGTATCAATCATGGTCAGGTAGATACTTTCGCAAAAATCCTGTGGGGCTATGGTTTATTGCAGGCGTTGATTTTATTAAGATTATTGCCTTGGATTGCCGAAAAAGGCTTTGTGATTGGACTTTGGTCGTTTTCGTTTGGTTTGGCATCTATGATGGGTACGGCAGGGATTCTTTATCAGCACAGCCAGCTCGGTGTGGTGGCACACACGGCGTTTTGGGTAGCTAATGCAGGTGTGTGCTTACTCATTGTAGGGACGCTCGTTCGGTTGGTGCAAGGGCGGTTTACTGTCAAATAAGACGCGATATAAGACACAATAAAAGAAACTTGCGATAAAATCTTGCAGATTGTAATTTTAAAAAAACCGCCCTAATCGCAATATGATGATGAATAAAATAATTTTTAAACCAGAGATTTTTGCTGTCATCGCCGCCATATTAAATGGCACAAGTGGCGTATTCACAAGGTGGGCGTTTAATTTAAATACCACGCCTGCGACATTAGCATTTTGGAAGTGTTTTTTGGCTTTTGTATTGATGGCAATTTTTTGCACCATCAATAATCAGCTCACAAAAGATGTAATAGGGCTTGTAAAACATTGGAAAAAATTTGCGTTATTGAGTTTTTTGGGGATTTTTTGTTTATACTTTTTTGAAACTTGGGCATTCAATCAGGCTAGTATCCCTTTGGTGTCCTTTCTAACTTATGCAGCAGGTATTATTACTTTATTGTTATCGGTAATATTTTTAAAAGAAAAAATCACAGTTTATAAGATAATCGCATTTTGTAGTATTATTGCGGGTGTCTTTTTTATGTTGTTGTTTGCAAAAGATGTCAAGGGTAGTTTGTTTGGTGTTGTTTTTGCACTGCTTGGTGGGTTAGGTTATGCGTTATTTATTTTTATGTCAAAAATTTTAAAAGTAGGCAGTGGTATCGCTCAACTTTTTTGGTTGTTTTTATTTGGTAGTTTATTTTGTTTGTACCATGGTTAATAGATGGTATGCAAATACCAGCAAGTTTTGCATGGGTTGCTATACTTTGTTTGGTGTTATTGCCTACTATTGGCGGGTTTTATTTTACAACCAAAGCCGTAGAATTGGGTGAGGCAAGTAAAGTGCAAATTATAGAAACAAGCGACCCACTTTTTGCCACCTTATTTGCGTTTATATTTTTTGGTGATTTGTTAGGATTTTATGGTTACATTGGTGCTTTATTGATATTTGTTGGGCTTTTGACCTCAATTAAATCATAAAGTTTATTTTTGAGTATATCTCAACCCAACCGCCCCAATCTCATTGGTGGCATAATTTAAGGAAACTCGTATGAGCTTAAACATCTATTATGACAAAGATTGTGATTTGTCCATCATTCAAGGCAAAAAAGTTGCCATCATCGGCTACGGCTCACAAGGTCATGCCCATGCCCTAAACCTACAAGACAGCGGTGTGGACGTAACCGTAGGCTTGCGTGAAGGTTCACCATCTTGGAAAAAGGCTGAGAACGCTGGGCTAAAAGTTGCCGAAACTGCCAAAGCGGTGGCAGGAGCGGATGTGGTGATGATTTTGACCCCTGATGAATTTCAGCGTCAATTATACCAAGACACCATTGAGCCAAATATTAAACAAGGGGCAACGCTTGCCTTTGCTCACGGCTTTGCCATTCATTATAACCAAATTGAGCCACGAGCCGACCTTGATGTGATTATGGTTGCCCCAAAAGCCCCAGGTCATACCGTGCGTTCTGAATTTGTCAAAGGTGGTGGTATTCCTGATTTGATAGCCATTTATCAAGACGCATCAGGCAATGCCAAGCAACTGGCGTTATCTTATGCGTCAGGTGTGGGTGGTGGTCGCTCTGGTATCATTGAGACAAGCTTTAAAGACGAAACCGAAACCGACCTATTTGGCGAGCAAGCCGTGCTGTGCGGTGGTGCGGTGGAGCTTGTCAAGATGGGCTTTGAGACCTTAGTGGAAGCAGGTTATGCCCCAGAAATGGCGTATTTTGAATGCTTGCATGAGCTAAAACTCATCGTGGATTTGATGTATGAAGGCGGTATCGCTGACATGAATTATTCTATCTCGAACAACGCTGAATTTGGCGAATATGTAACAGGCGTAGAAGTCATCAATGAGCAGTCTCGTGAAGCTATGCGTCATGCCCTAAAACGCATTCAATCAGGCGAATATGCCAAGATGTTCATCAGTGAAGGTCAGCTTAACTACCCATCAATGACCGCTCGCCGCCGCCAAACGGCTGAGCATGAGATTGAAAAAACAGGGGCGAAACTGCGTGCCATGATGCCTTGGATTGGTGGCAACAAAATCATTGATAAACAAAAGAACTGATTTTTTGCCTTGATTTGTTGTACAATAAACGGTCGCTTAGGCGATCGTTTTTTATAAATTACTAGAATGATATGAATAATTTTGATGTAAGTATGTTGGCTATCTCCTTGGGTTATTGGGAAAAAGCGTATATTGTGGCAAGTTTGATCGTTGCGGTGATGATTTGGATAGAAGCGACCATGCTAAGTTGTAATGACGGCAAGCTACCAGAGCAAGTGGGATTTATGATGGTGAGTATGATTACATCATCATGGCTTGTGATATCTGGACTTGCTTTGTGGTTCTTAGAATTTGACAGCTTTGCGATGGCTGTGCCTGTGATGTATGGGGTGTACTCGGTATTAGGCTGGTTCTATGGTGCTAAACTTATGGCTAAGACAGATGTTCCAGATAATCCAGCTGATTTTGTGGTTCCTGCCAAATATCTTGTGTTTTCTAAATCTTTTGCCATTGCGTTCGCCATTTTATCAATCTTTGTCTTATGTACGACCTATTTTATACCATGATAAGGATGAGCTAGATATGCTCATTTTAATCGTATAGATTGTGTTTGTGATAGTGCCTGAAGTCCTAAAATAAAGTTGTTAGCAAGATTATTTTAATTTTTTTTGAAAAAATAATCCCCAAACGGGATAAATTTTGTTATACTAGGCGTATGGTATTTATGTACCGCTGTAAGTTTAGACTAAAATCATGGTTTTGTGCTAATGCACCGTTTCCATGACAAGGCAGTGATAGTCAAGGCGTTTTTGAAAGCCTTTTTGGTGAGTGAAAAATGGGGCAACCCAACGTCTGTATCTTGTTTTATACATTCAGCAACATGAATGGCATTCATAGACGTTAGTCGTCTTAATTTTCAACTCATTTAGGAATTATCTCATGTCAAACAAAGTTCAAGGCACTGTAAAATGGTTTAACGAAGCAAAAGGCTTTGGTTTTATCGCTCAAGACAACGGCGGTCAAGACGTATTTGCTCATTTTAGTGCTATCTCAGGTTCAGGTTTTAAAACTCTTGCCGAAGGTCAAAAGGTTTCTTTCATTCTTGGTGAAGGCCCTAAAGGTCTACAAGCCGAAGAAATCGAAAAAATCTAAGTTTATTTGATTTAAAAACACCGCTTTTTGCGGTGTTTTTTATGCCGATAAAAAAAATATACCAAAAAAAATGACTTGCCGTTCACGTTAATCGTTTGCTCAATTGGTACTTATTTTGCAAAATAAATCTTAAGCGGATAAGTATCCTGCTTGCGAATGATTTGAAACTATTTACAAAACAGCGTGTAAATGATATAAAGAAAGGCGTACCCATAATAAATTACGGAGCTATCATGAAAGTATTAGTTGCGGTAAAACGTGTTGTTGATCACAACGTCAAAGTGCGTGTCAAGGCAGATGAATCTGGCATGGAGCTTGCCAATGCCAAGATGAGCATCAATCCATTTTGTGAGATTGCCATTGAAGAAGCGGTTCGCCTAAAAGAAAAAGGCGTGGTGAGTGAGATTATTGCTGTGTCTGTTGGCACGACCCAAGCCCAAGAACAACTGCGTTCAGCGATGGCACTTGGTGCTGATCGTGGTATTTTGGTTCAGACAGACGAAAAGCCATACCCACTACACGTCGCCAAAATCCTAAAAGGCGTGGCAGAGTCAGAAGATGTGCCACTTATCTTGCTTGGCAAGCAGGCGATTGACGATGATAATAATCAGACAGGGCAAATGCTCTCAGCACTCATGAACGCATCACAAGGCACATTTGCATCGCAAGTTGTGGTTGATGGTGAAAAGGTGCAAGTTACTCGTGAGATTGATGGGGGGTTGCAGACGGTTGAACTGACCTTGCCTGCGGTGATTACCACCGATTTACGCCTAAATGAGCCACGTTTTCCAAAATTACCAAACATCATGGCTGCCAAGAAAAAACCATTAGACATCAAAACGCCTGCCGACTTTGGTGTGGACATGAGCTCTAAATTGACTACATTAACAGTCAAAGCACCTGCCGAACGTGGTGCTGGCGTGAAAGTGGCAAGCGTTGATGAGCTGATTGACAAACTACGCAATGAAGCAAAAGTGATTTGATGCCTGCTTAGGCGAATGGTGTTTGAGACTAGGCGTATTTGATGACATGAATATTGATTTGAATATGAAGTCGTCTGTTGAGACAGCCCAATGAGCCACATCAAGCAAAACCACATAAAAATAAACCAAATAAAAGGATAATACAATGACTGTACTGGTGTATGCCGAACATGATAATACTGAACTAAAACCTGCCACGTTGTCTGCCATTACCGCAGCAAGCCAAATTGATGGCGATGTACACGTTTTGGTGGCAGGGGAGAATGCCCAAGCTGTCGCAGATAGTGTCGCTCAGGTCGCTTTTGTGAGCAAGGTTTTGTTGGCGGATAACACAGCGTTTGCCAATCAGCTTGCGGAGAATATTGCCCCTGTGGTTGTTAATCTTGCGGATAATTATACGCACATCATCGCCCCTGCCACAACCACTGGCAAGAACTTTTTGCCACGTGTGGCGGCGTTATTGGACGTGAGCATGATATCAGACATCACAGCGGTGATTGATGCTACGACCTTTGAGCGTCCGATTTATGCAGGCAATGCCATTGCAACCGTCAAGACTGCCGAAGATAAAGTGATACTGACGGTGCGTGCCACTGCCTTTGATATGGCAGTCATAGGCGGTAATGCCAGCATTGAGCGTGTGTCATTGGGTGGCGATACAGGCAAATCATCTTTTGTTAAAGAAGAGCTTGCCAAATCTGACCGTCCTGAATTGACATCAGCGGACATTGTGGTATCTGGTGGTCGTGCGTTGGCAAGTGGTGAGAATTTCACCAAATACATTGAACCGCTTGCTGACAAATTGGGTGCTGCGGTGGGAGCAAGCCGTGCGGCAGTCGATGCAGGATTTGTCCCCAATGACCTACAAGTGGGGCAAACTGGTAAGATTGTCGCACCAAACCTATACATCGCTTGTGGTATCTCAGGGGCGATTCAGCATTTGGCGGGTATGAAAGACTCAAAAGTCATCGTGGCGATTAACAACGACCCAGAAGCACCGATTGCACAGGTGGCAGATTATTTCTTGGAAGCGGATATTTTTACCGCACTGCCAGAGCTGACCCAAAAGCTATGACCTAAAAACCATGACCTAAGCTTTATGAGTTGCTATTAAATTTAGTATAAAAGACGCACTTAAAAACGGTGCGTTTTTTGTGGGTGATGATCTGGCAGGTGTTGCTTTGGGGGCTTGATTTTGTGTAGATGGATTTTTTAGAAATTAAGGTTTGATAATTAAGGTGTGTAATTATGGTTTGATAATTATGGTTTGATAATTAAGTAAAATTTCTTTGGCGTAGCATTTCATATAAACACACCGACCCTGCCACACCCACATTTAGGCTTTCTTGACCGTTTGGTTGGGGTAGGGCGATGGCGGTGGCAAGGCTCAAAAATTCATCACGCACGCCTTGTCCTTCATGTCCTAGTACCCATGCAATCGGCTTACGCAAATCATGATGATAGATGACCTTGTTGGTGTGCGAGCTTGTGGCGTATAGCGGTGTTTTGACCTTAGCCAAAATCTCATCGGTGCTGACCTGCTCATGGATAGATAAGGCAAAATTCGCCCCCATGCCAGCACGCAGACACTTGGGCGACCACAGATGGGCGGTGTGCGGTGTGGTAATAATTGTAGTAATGCCAACAGCCGATGCCGTGCGAAGTAGCGTGCCGATATTGCCCGCATCTTGTAAGCCGTCTAGTATCATGCAGTCATCTGTAACTGTCCCAAGTGGGGGTGTAGGGGTATCAATGACTGCCATGATGTCCACGCCATCGCCTAGGGTGCGGATTTGTTTATACAGGCTGTCTGTGATTGTGATGATGGCGTGTGTTGGAATTTTATTAAGTAAATCAATGACTTCTATGTAATTACACGCACTTTGGCTGACGATGACCTGATGGGGTGTCAAGCCTTGCTTTAATAATGCGTCTAATAAATGCACGCCTTCAATCACTGTCTGACCGCTTTTTTTGCGGTGGCGGTGATTGGTGAGTAGGGTGTGGGCGTGGCGGATGGTGGGATTGGTGGGGGAGGTGATTGGGTTCATAGGGATTTTATTTATAAGGTTTGGATTTTGGTAAATGGGGTTAAAATTTGGCAAATTTGCGTTTCATGGCGATTTAGCCAATCTTGGCAATACTGGACAAATGAATAAACATGATGATTTTTCGGTTTGTCATGACAATATTCTATTTCATAATAGAAATTATAAATTGGCTCAATGAGTTCATGATGACATTTATTATTTTCTAAGCCTACTCCAAAATAATCCCAAATATAATAATCATCAAAAAGCATGAAATTGGTTGGTAGAGTAAAAATCAATAATAAAATGTCTAAGGTATAAATCAATATCAATTCATCATCATCAAATTTATAAAAATTTAAATTTTTACAAATTGTTAATAGTAACTCACGAATTTCTATTTTTACCAAATCATCATCAAGTATATCAAGCATTAAATCATCATAAAATCCCAAATTCATCAAATCATGGACAAACGCCATCATCTCATCGCCATCTAGTAAATCTAATTGCAAAAGACAAATATGGATAGCGATGTGATATTGGGGATTGGTCAGACAAATATTCATAGAATTAAGATAAATAAAACCGCCAATTTGACGGCTTTGGATTGCTAGGTTAAACAGCTGTGCCATCTGCCAAAATCCCATGCTCTTTATGCAAATCTGCGACATATTCAACTTCCTGCCTTGCCCCCAAGACCACAGGCACACGCTGATGGATATGGGTGGGTGTGATGTCCATGATTCGCCCCACAGCGTCTGTGCTGGCACCGCCTGCTTGCTCAATAATAAAGCTCATGGGATTGGCTTCATACATTAGGCGTAATTTGCCCGCTTTACCTTCAATTTTGGTATCAAAAGGATACATAAATACCCCACCACGCATCAAAATGCGATGCACATCTGCTATCATTGCCGCCACCCAACGCATATTATAGTCTTTGTTACGTATGCCCATATCCCCTGCAACAAGCTCATCAATATAGCGTTTCATGGGTGTCAGCCAGTAGCGGTAATTGGACGCATTGATGGCGTATTCGGCAGTCGTATCGCTGATTTTGACATCATCATTGATCAGCACATAGGTCTGGGTGGTGGGGTCAAAGCTAAACATCACCACGCCTGCCCCCAGTGTAAAAGCGAGCATGGTAGACGTACCATAGATAAAATACCCTGCCGCCACTTGCTGACTGCCTTTTTGTAGGAAGTCTTGTTCACACGCTGTTTGTCCGCTGTTATGATAAGGCAAAATAGAAAAAATCGTCCCAACGGTCATGTTAATATCAATATTAGAAGAGCCGTCTAGTGGGTCAAAAGTAACCAGTAGCGTGCCGTCATCGTGAGCAAGGCTAATCTCGTCCAATTCTTCACTGGCAACCCCTGCACAATGGGGGTTGTGAGTTAGGGTATTTAATAATAGGTCATTGGCAATCACGTCTAGCTTTTTTTGGGTTTCGCCTTGGATATTTTGTCCGCCTGCTTCCCCATGAATGCCTGCCAATGCCCCTTTGCTCAGTAGATGGCTAATGGAGATGCTGGCAGTGGCAAGGGTGTTCATGGTGCTTGCCAAATTGGGTGCGGCGTGTGTGGCTAAGTAGTCGGATAATGTGGTCATAATGTGCCTTAAACATAAGATAAGTGGGGTGGTATCATTTCGTTATTATACTTTTTTAATGCGTCTGTGTAAACGGCTGCGGCAGCGTACGGTGATTTTGATGGTGTCGTGATATGTTGGTTAGGATATGTAAGACTTTATTGCTTTATCTTAATCATATTAGATTTAATGTAAAAGACCTTACTTGCGGTGGGCAAGACGCTAAATGACTATCAAGGCGATGCAAGTTTGTCAAAAATAGTATGAATAATTGCTATAAGGTTTGCAATTACCAAAGATTTGAAATGGTGGCTTTATCACAACCTAAAAACAGTAGGCAAAACCATCACGTTAAAAAAATATTTTTAAGATAAAAGTAACAGTGGCGGTAAATTGCGTATCCAAGGCGATTTTAAAAAAGTGTGTGAGCATTACTCATTGATAAAGATAAAAACCTAAGTGGTGATATATGCTAGATGAGATACCACAAGGCTATATAGATGAGCTTTTTGAATGAATGAAAAAAAGCAAGGATAACCTTGCTTTTTATTTTGGCTGTTTGCCTATTCACCAAAAGGGTTGGGTTTTGGTGTGCTGGTATTGGAAGGTGGTAAGTTGGGTAGTTGGATATTAGGTTGATCTCCTGTCAAGGTTTTTAAAAATGCCACGATGTCTGCGGTTTCTTCGTTGGTAAATTCTTTGTTGAGCTGAATCTTACCCATGATACGCACTGCTTCTTCTAATGAATTAACTTGACCGTCATGAAAATAAGGATATGTCAGCTCGATATTTCTGAGTGTAGGAACTTTAAAGAGCATTTTATCTTCAGGCTTGCCAGTAACCGCAAAGCGTCCTTGCGATAGATTTTTGGTGGTATACTGTTCAAAGACGCCAAATTTTTGAAATGAGCCACCCCCGAGCAACTCGCCATTGTGACATGCCACGCAGCCTGACTGTTTAAAGGTCTGATAGCCGCGCAATTCTTGCTCATTGATGGCGTTATCATCACCAGCAAGCCACTTATCAAAGCGAGAATTTGGTGTGACTAGTGTATCTTCAAAGCTGGCTAAGGCTTGGGTAACTTGTTCAATTGTGATACTGCCTTGATGATCGTCAAACGCTCTTTGAAACTCTTGTTTATAGGCAGGAATGCTGTTTAGTACCTGTACGACGTATTCGTGGCTGGATGCCATCTCTAAGGGGTTTTCAATCGGTCCACCTGCTTGCTCTTGTAGAGTTTTTGCGCGTCCGTCCCAAAATTGAGCGATGGCAAGACCGCTGTTTAGTACGGTGGGAGAATTAATCGGTCCTTCTGCCCATTTATGACCGATGGAGGTGGTCATGTTGTCTGTACCACCCATCGCAAGGTTATGACAAGAGTTGCACGACATACCGCCCGACTTAGATAGGCGGGTATCAAACCATAGCTTTTTGCCAAGCTCTACCATTGCAGGATTGTCCACGTGAGCAAGGGCGATGGGTTTGATAGGTTCATCAGGGCGTGTACTGACTAAGGACTCAACTGGTACGTTGGGAGCGTTGTCACTACTAGTGGTGTTTTGGGAGGGGGTGCTAGCAAACTCAGTCAAGGTAAGCATGCCTAAAAAGACAACCCCTAGAACCGCTAGCAAGGCAGATATACCAACTAAAGATAGACCAGTATTTTTCATTGATGCCTCCTGACGATAATAATCATAAATATTGCTGCTTTATAATTAAATACACAATTTTTGTGTGGTTTTAATATAAAATGATTTGTCAGGTTTTGCTATTAAATAAAATTAATGAGTCGTATTAAATTTATTTATAACTGACCATTATAGTAGGAATTCATTAAAATTTATGTGGATTTGATAAACTGCCATATTAAAAATATATTTGCCTAAAGCACAAAAACCGCCCTAATAGGACGGTTTTTAAATTGAGCTTGCATTACATTTTTGGTGGCAAACAGCTCTTTAAATGCTTGGCAGGGTCGGTGTCATACGCCTTAATCGCATCTTCTACCGTAAGCCCCAACGCTTTGGCAACGCCTTGTCCATAGTCTTCGTGGCAGGCATGGCAGTTGCGGATATGGCGGTATTTGATAAAGTCTAACGCATCGCCCATCGCTGCTGCGGTGTTGTCAAACAAGGCTTGTTTTTGGGTGTCGTCCATTAGGTTGAACAACGCTCGTGGCTGGCTAAAATAGTCGCTGTCATCTTCACGAAAATCCCAGTGTTTGGCATCGCCATTGATTTTGAGTGGCGGCTCGGCATATTGTGGCTGCTCTTGCCATTGACTAAAACTGTTTGGCTCATAATGCGGACGACCGCCATAGTTGTCGCCAACACGCCCTTGTCCGTCTCTGTGGTTGGAGTATACAGGGCAGCGTGGGGCATTAACAGGAATCTGATGGCGATTCACGCCAAGGCGATAACGCTGTGCATCAGCATAGTTAAATAAGCGAGCTTGGAGCATTTTGTCAGGAGAAACACTAATACCTGGCACTAGGTTGCTTGGGGCGAAAGCGGCTTGTTCTACGTCTAAGAAGAAGTTTTCTGGGTTGCGATTTAATTCAAATTCGCCCACTTCAATGAGTGGAAATTGTTTTTTTGACCAAACTTTTGTCAAATCAAAGGGGTGAAAATCCACTTCGTTCGCTTGTTCTTCTGGCATGACTTGGATATACATTTTCCATTTTGGATAATCGCCACGCTCAATCGCTTCAAACAAATCACGCTGGTTGCTTTCACGGTCTTTGGCAATTACCGCTTCAGCTTCGCTATCTGTCAAATTCTCAATGCCTTGTTGGGTGCGAAAATGCATTTTTACCCAAAAACGCTCATTGTCGCTATTAATGAAGCTGTATGTGTGCGAGCTAAAACCGTGCATATGACGAAATGATTTTGGAATGCCACGGTCGCTCATCACGATGGTTACTTGATGAAAAGCCTCTGGCAGTAGTGTCCAAAAATCCCAGTTATTGGTTGCTGACCGCATATTGGTTTTGGGGTCTCTTTTGACCGCTTTGTTTAGGTCAGGGAATTTGCGTGGATCTCTTAAAAAGAACACAGGCGTGTTATTGCCGACCATGTCCCAGTTGCCTTCTTCGGTGTAGAATTTTAAGGCAAAACCACGAATATCTCGTTCAGCGTCCGCCGCCCCACGCTCACCTGCTACGGTGGTGAAACGAGCGAACATTTCGGTTTTTTTGCCAACTTCGCTAAAAATCTTGGCTTTGGTGTATTTGGTGATGTCGTGGGTAACAGTAAAAGTACCAAAGGCACCAGAACCTTTGGCGTGCATACGGCGTTCTGGAATGACTTCACGAGCAAAGTCGGCTAATTTTTCGTTAAGCCACAAATCTTGGGCAAGGAGTGGACCACGCTGCCCTGCGGTTAAGCTGTTTTGGTTATCGGCAACGGGCGCTCCGTTGTTCATGGTGAGGGGAGTGCCTGAGTAGGGGCATTTTGGGGTATTGTCGTTCATAAATCACCTATTATTAAGTTTTTGGGTTGGATTTTCTTGGTTGTTAAATTATTATTTTGGACTAAAATGGTAACATGCTTGGCGATAAATTTGTTTGGATAAATGTTGTGATAATGTAAAGGTTGGGAGTGATTTTTATTTGGGAAATGGTGTATTTTGGGAGTATGTTTCTCTTTTATTAAATTGACTGATTGCCATTGTATTTGACGTGTATTTGATGCAAATATTTTTATCATCAGAAATAACTCATAAAAAACCACCCCAATTTCTTGAAGTGGTTTTTTATTATTTTCATATGAAATATCTAAGATTATTTCACATCAAAACGGTCAGCGTTCATCACTTTTACCCACGCATTCACGAAATCTTGGGCGAATTTTTCATGGCTGTCGTCTTGGGCGTATAGTTCAGCATAGGCTCTTAGAATAGAGTTTGAGCCGAATACCAAGTCCACACGAGTGGCGGTAAACTTAGTTTCGCCAGTCTTACGGTCATTGATGTTGTAGCTGTTGCGACCTGTTGGCTCCCAAGTGTTGCTCATATCTACCAAGTTACGGAAGAAATCGGTACTTAGCACACCCACACGGTCAGTAAATACGCCATGCTTGCTGTTGCCATGGTTAGCACCGAGTACACGCAAGCCACCAATCAGTACGGTCATCTCTACTGCGGTCAAGCCCATAAGCTGTGCACGGTCAAGTAGTAGCTCTTCTGGCTGTGGTACATAATGTGCTTCTTGGAAGTTACGGAAGCCATCGTGAATTGGTTTTAGGTACTCAAAGCTCTCAACATCGGTTTGTTCAGCAGTGGCATCGCCACGACCTGCAATAAATGGTACAGTAATATTAAGCCCTGCATCTTTGATGGCTTTTTCTACCGCTGCTGTTCCGCCAAGTACGATTAAATCAGCGATACTGATGTCTTTGGCGTGATTTGCCTTGATGTCTTCGTAGATTGCCAAGACTTTATTTAGGCGTTCTGGTTCGTTGCCAATCCAGTCTTTTTGTGGAGCAAGGCGAAGTCTAGCACCGTTTGCACCGCCACGATAATCTGAATAACGGAAAGTACGAGCCGAATCCCAAGCAGTTGCCACAAGCTCACCGATAGACAGACCGCTGTTTAAAATTTGCTCTTTTAATTCAGTGATTTCGCTGTCGGTCAATGTATAATCGACCGCAGGGATTGGGTCTTGCCAAATCAGCTCTTCTTGGGGAACAAGTGGTCCTAGATAGCGAGCTTTTGGACCCATATCACGGTGGGTTAGTTTAAACCATGCACGAGCAAAGGCGTCGTCAAATGCTGCTTGGTCATTCAAGAATTTTTCAGAAATGGCACGATACTCTGGGTCTTTGATGAGTGCCATGTCGCCATCGTTCATGGTGATTTTGCGTTTGATGCTTGGGTCGTTTTGGTCAGAAGGCATATCCTCGATGTCCATCTCGCTAGGCTCCCATTGGTGAGCACCAGCAGGCGATTTGACATTGACAAATTTGTCTTCATATTTGAACAATAATTTGAAAAACTCATTATCCCAACGATTTGGGTTGGTTGTCCAAGCCCCTTCAATACCTGAGGTGATTTTGGCAACAGATGCTTTGTCGGTTTTCCAGCCCAGACCTTGATCGATGATGTCTGCTGCTTCTGGTTCTGCACCGACTTTTGAGGCATCGCCATTACCGTGCTGTTTACCGATGGTGTGTCCACCTGCCACAAGGGCAACGGTTTCTTCAACGGTAACACCCATGCGCTTAAAGGTGATTTTCATATCACGAGCGGTAGCAAGTGGGTCAGGGTTGCCGTCCACGCCTTCTGGGTTGATGTAAATCAAGCCCATCATTACCGCTGCCAAAGGGTTTTGCAAATCACGGTCGCCAGACCAGCGGTTACCTTCTGTACCTGTTTTGGCAAGCCATTCTTTTTCACTACCCCAATATGTGTCTTTTTCTGGGTGCCAAATATCTTCACGTCCAAAGCCAAAGCCAAAAGTTTTAAGACCAGCAGCTTCATAGCCCATGGTGCCTGCTAGGATGATTAAGTCAGCCCATGATAGGCGGTTGCCGTATTTTTGTTTGATGGGCTGTAATAGACGGCGAGCTTTGTCAAGGTTTGCGTTATCAGGCCAGCTGTTTAAGGGAGCAAAGCGGATATTGCCTGTGTTAGCACCGCCACGACCGTCCGCCGCACGGTAGCTACCTGCCGAGTGCCATGCCAAACGACCCATCAAGCCACCATAATAACCGTGGTCAGCAGGCCACCAGTCTTGTGAGTTGCTTAGTAAATCACGCAGGTCTTGTTTTAGGGCTTCAACGTCTAGTTTTTTTACTTCTTCGGCATAGTTGAAGTTTTCGCCCAGTGGGTTTACTTTTTTGTCATGTTGGTGCAAGATGTCAAGGTTAAGTGCCTTTGGCCACCACGCCATTGGCGTTTCGCCGTCTTTGGTATTACTACCGTGAAATGGACAACCGCCGCTGTGCTGTGGAGCAAAGGGCTTTTGGCTGTCGTTTAACTCATCTAGTACGATACCTGATTGCTCAGGTGAATGTGAATTGCTCATGGTATTTCCTTTGATGTCGGTAAATGATTATGGCAAGATTTGCCATGAGCGTATGATAAGGTTGTTTTATAATTTAGTAAAATTAATAAATTTTAATTTTTTATTTGATTTTTTAAATCAAAAAAGCAAATCAATTTTTATGTTTTGATTGATAAATTTTATGGTGAAATGCATGCTGGTTTATATAGCATTTGATTATAATTAGGTGATCGAACATAAATGATAAAATTTGACAAGCTTATCACGCATCGCACAGATGGCAGGGCATAAATGTGGGTGAATGATGATAAGCCTGCCTTTGTTAAAACAGTCAAGTTGCCAAAATCATCAAATGCATATCATTGTGGCTGTATGCCGATGTCAATACGATGAGCACCTGCCTTGGCGGTATTTAGATCAAATTCTGCTTTAATGCCGACACTCACCATACAATATAATGTGCTATATCCATCTGTAACATTGGTTTGAGGGTCCTGTCTTTCAATATATTTTTCATAGTCGCTTGGTAGATCGCTAGTAAAAAATTTTGAATAAAATTGACCTGCGGTGTTATTACTGCGATAAAAGGTAATGGTTGCCTTTCTGCCTTGTTCATCAATAATCTCGCCTTTGGCAATGTCATTACCCACGTTTGATGATTGTAGAGACGCATTATCATTCACAATAAACATTTGCGGATTATTTCTTAGGTAATCTCGTATTCTAGTATGATGGGAGCGACATAGATTTTCTCTAAGGGCTTTTCTAGCGTTACCTGTGATGTCGCCTTTAAATAGCCCATAACTATAAAAATTATAGACATCACCAAGTGGTAGTCTAAAATCAGTTTTGCTGTTGTATTGCACACTGTTTGTGATGGCAGGGATATTGCTGCTTTGGCTGACGTCTATTTGGCTGGCTGTGATGTCGGCAGTGGCAGAAGCACCGCCTAATGAGATGGCACGCATAGGGACGATGTTTGTCTCGGTAAATCGTTTGATGAGTGCTTGAGGGGCATTGTCAGCTTTACAAAAATAGATATTTTGATACTCTGGGTCGGCTGTATAGATAACCTGCAATACAGGGTCTATTTCTCTAGCTGTTTGATTGATACTAGGACAGCCTGCCCACGCCACAGACGTACCACCCATGATGGCAGCAGTGATAGACAGTTTGATGAGTGCGTGCATGATGTTTCCTGTATGTGCTTTTTGATTATTTTGGTGGTTTATCTACTTGTCTGTGATGGTGTTAGGTGTATTAGTAGGCTGCATGACCACACCCAAGACATAATCATCGTGAATAAAAATATGCTTATCATCATAGCCTTTGGCACGTAAGACATAATCGCCATTTGCCAAACCATCTAATAAGAAATAACCATCATCATCGGCAGTGCTTTGGGCGATAAGTTTACCGTTTTGCCATACTTGAATGCTGGTATTTTTGCCAGTTATGCCACGAATACCATAGCTTTTGGCAAGTTTCCAGTTGATATAAGTGGGTATTTTGTCTTGGATTTGGACGATAGCGTTGGCAGGCAGGCTGTACTGAATGGGTAATGTACGCCCATCAAGACCAATGCGGTGTACGCCAGCTGGCAAATCTAGTGCGTAGGTGCTTTGGCGTTTACCTTCGGAGAGTGTATTGGCGACACGCAAATCATCACCTACATAAAAATAGCCTTGGCGTTGATTTAGATGCAGCCAACGAGCGTCTAATAAGTCAGGGTCTGGCTGCATGTACTGATGTAGGTCATTATCGTGGTTGATGGTGATGATGGCTTGCCCTGATGATGAACCTGTGTATCTGCCAAATTTTGGGGGTTTGGCAGGGAGTTTGTAGCCGTCTAGTCGCACTCGTATGAACCAGCCGTTGTCTTGGGTGGTCTTTTGATAATCTGCTGTGTGATAGGCATAATCTGTGCGTTGGCTGTGGCGGTTTTGGTGATAGCCTGCATTTAGCTCCACACCGTCTTTGATGTGGTATTGCCAATAGCCTTCTATGCCAAGGCGATTTGGTTTGTTTTGCCATGTTGCTTTTAGTGTCAAGTCTTGCCTGTTGGCAAAGTGATGGCGGACGCTCGCACTAAGCGATAAGCGATGTGGCTCTTGGTTTTTGGGGCGATAGATATACTCAATGCTTTGTTCTAAGGCGGTCTTGGCGTTAAGATGTTCTGATATGGAGAATATCTGTCTGTTTGGGTCAATGCTATATCGGTAGCTGTTTTTGATGATACCGCCTGCGTCTGTGTAGTTGGCATGATACCGCCAATAGCCGTCATTGCGTAGCTCTGTGCCATGCGTAAAGCGTGGGTTTGGCTTGGCATTGGCAAATAGACTTACTTTCTTATCGCTTTGGTGGATAGAGACATTTAGATTTGGCTTGGGCTGGTAATAGATGTTTGATGAGTGGTGTGTCTGCCCTTGTGTGCGGTTTAGGCGGTAATTGGCATGCCAGTTTTGACGATAATAGCTCATATCTAGCTGATGATTGCCATTGCTTTGGTAGCTGACATCGATGTTGCTGTATTGGTTGGGGGCGATGTTCGTGCCAAGTCGCCAAAGCGTATCAGACCTTGTGCTGTTATTATCATTTGGGGCGTAGCGAACACCGCCAGTTAGGGCGATGTGATTGTTTAGACCATAAGCAAAATGACCATAAGCCATATTGCTGTCTTTATTTTTACCAAATTTATCCAAATCATCAAATACGCCAAGCTGACCTATGCCTGCCCCAAGCAGTAGCTCATCGGTTGCAACTCGGCTTGTGCGTTTCGCTAGTGAGATGGTGTCTGTGCGTACGGCAATCGGTGAAAATGGGTGTTCATAGATGGCAACTTGTATCAGACTTTGGCGGTTGATTTGCGTCATGTCTAAATTTAAAAATTCATAACGACCATCTAGCAAGGTCTGCACTTTGGCAATAGGGCGACCATCTACCAAAAGCTCTGCCACGCCACCTGCGATACCCACGCCTTTGACGTGTACGAAATCTTGGTTGGCAGTCTCTAGCAGTGATTTGGTTGTGCCGTCCATAATGTCGCTAAGATGACGTTTGATGTTGGCATTGCTATATGCCACCGCAATGCCTGTTATTTCATCAAAGGCAGTTTGGGTGTTGCCCAAGCGAAGGGCGAATTTGTCATTGGCAGTTGTCCAGTAGGCGTTATTGATGGTTGCCTTTTGTTTATCATCTTTACTGACTTGCACGCCCCAGTTGCCATTTTTGGCATAGCCAAAAGCACTTAGGGTGCTATTGGTGTTAATGTGTGTGTTTGGGTGGTCGCTTGTACTATTGCGATTGCCATAGACACCCCCATCAAAGGACATACCTTGTATGCCAAATACAGCAGGCTTGTGGGTGATGATGTCTTGGTGGGTGGTGTTAGTGTCGGTGTCATTTGGGCTTTTGGCATACATTAGCACATCAATTTTTAAATCCGCTGGCACATAGCGTGCAAATACGCCAAGCTGTCTTAGGGTATCAAGACTGATGTAGTGGTCGTTTTGATGAGCGATGATAAGGCTTTTGTCTAAGGTCTTTTGACCAAGTACGCTGTCAAATTGCCAATCGTCCGCTTGCGTTCTTATGCTAGTAATGCCTAGTGTACTAAGCGATTGGGTGCTTAGATAATAGGCGTCATCATACTTAAGTATGTCAATATTGCCTTTGTCTTGACCATTGACACTAAGCCCTGCCAACTGCAACTGACTGCCATCGGCACGAGTAGAAGTACCGCCCACATCTGCAAAAGCGACATTCGCCTGTACGCCCAAGGCGATACATAAGATGGCAAGACTGCTGTATGATGGATTAGACATTCACTCTACCTATCTACCTATTATTCATGCACGTTAATGACGATGGGCATGAAATACTGTGAACCTAGCTTGACGGTCGTCATGTCGCCTGTCTGTGAGACGATGGGGTTGTCTATGTGTTGGTTGATGGATAAAAGTGCATAATGTGTCTTTTTTGGGAAGTCAGATGGCAAGCGAAAGGATAATCGCATGGTCTGATGACCATAGCCTTGTACGCTAAAGTCTTTGGGGGCAAATATCGTCCACGCTTTGAGTGTTTGGGCAGTGCTGTCAATAGGATTAAAATGCTCATCGGTGTCAATGAGTGTCAGTTCCATCGTCTTAGGATTGTCATCATAATTATAAAATGTGATGGCGTGGTCGGCACGAGTTGTGGCATCCGAGACGATTCTAGGCGGTGAGATACCAAGCTGTGCAGGGGGTAGTTCATCATGCTGCTGAGCTTGATGAGAGACGATAAGGCTGCCATTATCCACCGTCTGCACAAAATCATCGGCATGGCTGTGCATAGATGACACAAGCAGTAGCATACTTAATAATAATTTATGCGGTAGGCTATGTAAAAGTCTATTTGACGTGCATTTTGTGTTCATCTGCTTTACCCATTTATATGATAAAAAATAACTCAAAAGTGATTGATTAAGCTGTGCGATAAATCAATTACCAATTAAGATAAAACTATGTTAAACAAGGATACCAGACGCATATCTGATATCCTTATTTTAGGTATGGTTGGTGCTTAGTAAGCCCTGCGTCTTATTTTGATGATAAAGTCAGCTTAAATGTGTCGGCTGATGTATAGACACCTGCTTTTTTGGCATTTGACAAATCTAGCACAAATTTAATATCGCCTTTGGTTGGCTCCCACTTAGATGGAAGTTCAATCTCTGCAGCAGTAGATGTAGTGGCATTTGAGGCTAATTTAACTTCGCTGGTGGTTAATGAGCCACCATTTGCTTCGTCTTTTCTGTGTTTTAGTGTGCTGTTGTCATTCTCAACTTTCATGCCAACTTTGCCACTGGTTGTGATTGAACGCACTGCCCATGAATCTTTTAGGGTAACGTTCATTTTGTTACCTGCTGTGGCAAGTGGTGATACAGGATCAAGATCGCCTGTCACTTCGGTGCTGCCTGCATTGATTTCTTCGTCTTTTTGACCAGAGCCTGAAACAATAGCACGATTAACATTGTTATTTAAATTGATAACTGCATAATCCCAGTGATATAGTACCAACACTTCTGGAATGGTAACATAAAGCTGGGTATTACCTGTTACAGGTGTTGCTTGTGCAGGGGTGTCATAGCTTGATAGGTCAGGGGTAGCAGCTGACGCAACGCTTGCAATACCTGCCAATGAGGCAGCAACAGCGATTTTTTTGATGATGTTTTGCATATAAACTCCAAGAGTTAGAAAAAAGAAATAAGTTGTCTATAATGTAACTCGTATATTATATAGGGGAAAAGTCGTATTTCAAGTGATATTACCTAAAATTACAAAAAACCATACAAACTACTGTACAACTCATCAATATATACACTAGCTTACAAAACTGCCTGATAAAGCTGTGGGTTTGGGTCGCCTGTTTTTATATTGACTTTGTTTTTAGATGATGACTTTGTAATGAGTTATGCTAAAATACGCCACCAATCACCACCCAAAATATTCAATCCAAAGGATAATGTTATGAAACTTACTTGGCAAGACACCACCGACATCGCCATCGCCTTGTCCGAAAAGCACCCAATGATAGATGTGCAGTATATTCGCTTTACCGATTTGCACAAGTTTATCACCGAACTTGATGAGTTTGACGATGACCCAACCAAATCTAACGAAGCGATATTAGAAGCCATTCAGATGGCGTGGCTTGATGAGTTGGATTAGTTCATAGCTTTCTTGTGTTTGGCTTAGCTTAGGGGTTTGGGGCTAAGTTGGTCTAACCTTAACCAAAACTTAGCTAAACTTAACTTGCACTTAGCCTCCAAACTTAGTCAAAATTAACCTAACAAAACCCCTTTAAGCTTTTTAAATTAAAGTTTAAAGGGGTTATTGTATGAGATTGATTAAAATAGTTTCATAGATTTTGGTTAATTGCTCCAAATCATCTGTCTTTACCTTTTCATCAATCTGATGAATGGTATCATTTAGCACGCCCAATTCCACCACTTGGGCGGACATGATTGGGGCGATGAATCTGCCATCTGACGTACCGCCTGATGTAGAAAGTGTGCTGTCTGTGCCTGTAATTTCTTTGATGGCAGATACCACCGTATCTACAAAGTCGCCTTTGGGTGTCAAAAACGGCTCGCCTGACAAGCTCCATTTTATTTCATAAGTCGCCTGAGAATTGGCAAAGTGCCTATCTAAGATGTCGTGCGTTTTTGCCTTTAAAGTTTGGGCGGTGTTTTCATTACAAAAACGAAAATTAAACCAAATATCTACGCTATTGGGTATGACATTACCCGCCCCTGTACCGCCATTGATATTAGAAATCTGAAAACTGGTCGCAGGAAAATACTCATTGCCATTATCCCACTGTGTCCCCACAAGCTCATTCATGGCAGGAGCAAATTCGTGTATCGGATTGACTGCCAAATGCGGATAAGCGATGTGTCCTTGCTTGCCTGTGATACTAAGCTGTCCGCTTAGTGAGCCACGCCGTCCGTTTTTGATAACATCGCCAAGTGTGCTTGTGCTAGATGGCTCACCCACCAAACAATAATCCATACGCTCGCCACGACTGGCCAAGGTTTCTGCGACTTTTTTGGTGCCGTTGATTGCCACGCCTTCTTCGTCTGATGTGATGAGTAGCGAGATGTCGCCTTTGTGGTTTGGGTGTTTTTTGATGAATTCATCGCACGCCACACAAAAACAGGCGATGGCAGTTTTCATGTCGGACGCACCACGCCCCCACAGATAGCCGTCTGTGATAGTCGCACCAAATGGCGGGTATGTCCACAGATTTTCATCGCCCACAGGCACGACATCGGTATGCCCTGCAAAGCACAGATGGGGGGCGGTGGGGTCTGTCCCTTTTCGTTTGGCGTATAGGTTTTTGATTTGGGCATTGTCGCCTGTGTCATTAGGGTCGCCAAAATACAAAAATTCACAGTCAAAACCTAATTTGGTCAAAAAGTCCGCCAAGATATTTTGGCAGTCAAAATCATTGGGGGTAACAGATGGCTGTTTTAATAGGTCTATGGATAAGGATAGGGTGGGGGTCATGGTTTGCCTTCTTAATTTTTATCGGTTAATAGGTAATGGTATTTACTTTTAACAATAATTGTATAACAATAATTGTAGCGGATTAACTTCACTGGGTAAAAATCCAAATCGCTCATCGTAATTTGCCAATTCATGATTTTTAGCATCAATAATGGCAAATGCAATACCTGTATCATTACTTAATAATTTAATTTTATTTAAGGCATGAGACAGTAGCAATTTAGAAAAACCTTGTCCTTGAAACGCTTTATCCACACCCATTTTGCCAATTAAAATAGCAGGGATTTTATTAGGATAGCCTTTGACTTTCATAATAAGTTCGGTATTGGATAAGGTATAAAAACCAATAATATGATTGGGATTATTTATATTGGTTAATACATGAACTTTGGCTATATTTTTCTTAATATGTTGACCTGCCAAAGTTTTAAGATAAGCGTTAATTTCATCTTGTCCGCAATCAAAACTCTGCTTATCATGGTGCTTATCCAATTTTTTAAACACAACATCTTTCATTATGTCAAATCCGCCACATCATGACTTAATGTAAGTAGCTTTTTTAATTCATCATTGGCTTTGGGTGGATTATCCAATAAGTGTTTAATAAGTTCAATATCATTATCTTTAATATACCAAACTTGTTCATTGTCATTTTTATTCATCACAACACCCCATCATCACGTCTAAGCCACGTTGCAATAGAAAACCGCTGTCTTTGGGTAATCTCCACCTGATGGCGTAGGTTACTATCAAATACCACAAGGCGATTGAGTTTGGGTAGTAGCTGTACTGTCTGTCCAAGTTTATCCACGACCGTGATTTGACCGCCGTCTGTATCCGTCCAGTCGTCATTTAGATAAAACACCGCCGAAATCACTCGCTCGTCTCGCCCCATGGGGTTATCGGTATGCCATTGGTAGCCAAAACCTGCTGGGTAGCAGGCGTAATGGGCTTCTGATGAGCGAATGCCGATATAGAGTGTCTCGTTAAAATACCGCCCCAAATCATCAATGGCAGACAGATATTTTGACCCAATAGGACAAGTATCATCAATCCAACGAATGCTATCGCCACGGATATTCACCGCACGCTCACCATGGGTTAGATGAGCGTCTTTGTAGTCTATAAATCCACTCTCAGCTTGTAGGGCAGCCAAAGCGTGATGCTTAAACACATCGTCTAGTGTCAGCGTGCCTGTGCTCAAAAATTCATCTAATTTGGGGTCTATTAAGGCGTGCCAATCGGTGTCAAAAGTGGTCATAATAAATAAAAATTAGCTAAATACTGCTGATTATGCTACCATAACTCATTTAAAATTGCATATATTTATCATGAATTATAAACACGCCTATCACGCTGGCAACTTTGCCGATGTCGTCAAGCATATTTTGCTATTACAATTACTTGCCCAATTTAGTGCCAAAGCCAAGCCTTTTTATGTGCTAGACGCTTATGGTGGGCGTGGCTTATACTCGCTAGACAGCGTTGAAGCTACCAAAACGGGCGAGGCGGACAGGGGTATTTATGCACTCCAAAACGCAAATCTTGACACACCACCCAAAGCCGTTGCCCAGTATTTGATGGATTTGAATACCGCTAGAAAAACCTATGACAAGCACGTTTATCCTGGCTCGCCGTGGTGGATTGCCAATCACGCTTTGAATCATTCAAAAGACGCACCAATGCGTAGCGAGGCGTTTGAGGCTGTTGCAGACGAGTACGACGCACTAAATTATCAGCTGTATCAGTTGCCCATCGGCATACATCATCGTGATGCCTTTGAAGGCGTGCCTGCGGTGCTGCCCCCCAAAGAAAAGCGTGGCATTATCCTGCTTGATCCGCCTTTTGAACAAGAGCATAAAGATTTTAGCCGTTTGGTGGATTTGCTTGTTGCAAGCCACAAAAAATTCGCCACAGGCACGTTGGTGCTATGGTATCCCATCAAAAACCTTGATGCAGTAGAATTATTCTACAAAAAAATGAAACGCACCGACATTCGCCGTCAGCTCGTCTGCGAATTAAATCTATACCCCAATGACGTGGCGGTTGGTATCAATGGCACAGGACTACTTATTATCAATCCGCCTTGGCAGTTTGATGAGCATGCCAAAGATATTTTGCAATTTTTAGCCCCCATTTTACGACCAGCAGACGCACCTAGCATGAGTGTTGATGAGATGGCGGTGGTCAAATGGCTTGTTGGTGAGTAGTGCAATGTTTTGAAGTAACGATACTTTGATGGCATGATTTATTATTGGTTGATACTCAGATGTTTATATCATAATGGTTTACCAAAAATCTTTGCCATCTTTACCAACAATGTATCAGCCACGATGAGCTTGTCATTCATAAGACAAACATAAGAAAATACAAAATTAGTTAATATCAATTCATAAACCATGATAAAACCAAGCAATCAGCCCAATCAAAGCCAAAACCATGACGATGGTGGTATCACCTTTGAAGTGGTGGAATTAGAGACAGCACAAAATGCAAGACAAGGCGACAACAAGCTAAGTCGTGGCGTGTATCTTGTGCCAAATCTCATCACCACAGCGTCTATGCTTTGTGCTTTTTTTTCCATCATATCAAGTAGTGAAGGGGCTTATTATAAAGCTGCTTTGGCGATTTTTTTATCTGCGGTGCTTGATGGCATGGACGGACGAGCCGCCCGTATGCTAGATGCTCAAAGCCCCTTTGGCGAACAGTTTGACAGTCTTGCTGATTGCGTTGCCTTTGGGCTTGCCCCTGCCGTGCTTGTTTATCAATTTGCATTGCATGGGCTTGGGCGTTTTGGGCTGGCGTGTGCTTTTGTATTTAGTGCGTGTGCAGCATTTCGTTTGGCACGCTTTAATGTACAAGTTGATGTGGTGGACAAAAAATACTTCATCGGTTTAGCCAGTCCCCTTGCCGCCATACTCATCGCATCAAGCGTGATGATGGCGATTGACCATACAAATTGGCTTGGCAGTGTGGGGACTCATATTGGCTTGGCAGAATTTATCTTTGCGGTGTGGACGGTGATGTGTGGTTTGCTGATGGTGAGTAATGTCAAATATTATTCATTCAAAGAATTTGACCGCCAAAAAGTGCCTTTCGTGGCATTGATTATCGGTGTGTTTGTCATGGGAGCGGTATTGTACGACTTGCCAGTGGGTATTTTGGCGATTGGTATGGTGTATGCCTTATCAGGAATTGTAACCACAATACTAACCAAGACAAAAGCCAGCAGGCAAAAATGATAAAAATATCTAAAAAATGCTTGACAAGCATTAAATAATAGCTATAATAGCCACCACTGACAAGCGAACAATTACCAAGAGCTTTATAAGATAATAAAGAAACTTAAAAATCTTCCAAAATTCTTGAAAAAAAGCTTGACATCAAATATTAAAAGCGTATAATACGCACTCATTCGCTGGACGACAGACGAATACACTATTTAAAATCAAACAAAGAACAACTTGTGTGGATTTTTGTCAATACAAGATAAATCAAATAATATAAATATGCAAGTATCATTTATTATTTATTATCATGACAAAAATACTCAAAGTTAATTCATTTACACGATGAGCAAATTTTGCTAGTAATAAAAATAAATGAGCCAAGTCCTAATCTTTAATTTATTTTAAATTTTTTTAATCTTTAATTTACTTTAAAGCCTTAGGCAAAACAAAGATTAAACTGAAGAGTTTGATCATGGCTCAGATTGAACGCTGGCGGCAGGCTTAACACATGCAAGTCGAACGATGATTATCTAGCTTGCTAGATAGGATTAGTGGCGAACGGGTGAGTAATGCTTAGGAATCTGCCTATTAGTGGGGGATAACTATCCGAAAGGATAGCTAATACCGCATACGTCTTACGAGAGAAAGGGGGCTTTTAGCTCTCGCTAATAGATGAGCCTAAGTCGGATTAGCTAGTTGGTGGGGTAAAGGCCTACCAAGGCGACGATCTGTAGCTGGTCTGAGAGGATGATCAGCCACACTGGGACTGAGACACGGCCCAGACTCCTACGGGAGGCAGCAGTGGGGAATATTGGACAATGGGGGAAACCCTGATCCAGCCATGCCGCGTGTGTGAAGAAGGCCTTTTGGTTGTAAAGCACTTTAAGTGGGGAGGAAAAGTCAATGGTTAATACCCATTGACCCTGACGTTACCCACAGAATAAGCACCGGCTAACTCTGTGCCAGCAGCCGCGGTAATACAGAGGGTGCAAGCGTTAATCGGAATTACTGGGCGTAAAGCGAGCGTAGGTGGCTTATTAAGTCAGATGTGAAAGCCCCGGGCTTAACCTGGGAATTGCATCTGATACTGGTAAGCTAGAGTAGGTGAGAGGGGTGTAGAATTCCAGGTGTAGCGGTGAAATGCGTAGAGATCTGGAGGAATACCGATGGCGAAGGCAGCACCCTGGCATCATACTGACACTGAGGTTCGAAAGCGTGGGTAGCAAACAGGATTAGATACCCTGGTAGTCCACGCCGTAAACGATGTCTACCAGTCGTTGGGTCTCTTGAAGACTTAGTGACGCAGTTAACGCAATAAGTAGACCGCCTGGGGAGTACGGCCGCAAGGTTAAAACTCAAATGAATTGACGGGGGCCCGCACAAGCGGTGGAGCATGTGGTTTAATTCGATGCAACGCGAAGAACCTTACCTGGTCTTGACATATCTAGAATCCGAAAGAGATTTCGGAGTGCCTTCGGGAATTAGAATACAGGTGCTGCATGGCTGTCGTCAGCTCGTGTCGTGAGATGTTGGGTTAAGTCCCGCAACGAGCGCAACCCTTTTCCTTAGTTACCAGCGAGTTAAGTCGGGAACTCTAAGGATACTGCCAGTGACAAACTGGAGGAAGGCGGGGACGACGTCAAGTCATCATGGCCCTTACGACCAGGGCTACACACGTGCTACAATGGTTGGTACAAAGGGTTGCTACACAGCGATGTGATGCTAATCTCAAAAAGCCAATCGTAGTCCGGATTGGAGTCTGCAACTCGACTCCATGAAGTCGGAATCGCTAGTAATCGCAGATCAGAATGCTGCGGTGAATACGTTCCCGGGCCTTGTACACACCGCCCGTCACACCATGGGAGTTGATCTCACCAGAAGTGGTTAGCCTAACGCAAGAGGGCGATCACCACGGTGGGGTCGATGACTGGGGTGAAGTCGTAACAAGGTAGCCGTAGGGGAACCTGCGGCTGGATCACCTCCTTAACGATATTATCTGATTGGCAAGAATTCACAACAAGTTGTTCTTTGGAAAGATGTTTTAAAACGGGTCTATAGCTCAGTTGGTTAGAGCACCGTGTTGATAACGCGGGGGTCATAAGTTCAAGTCTTATTAGACCCACCATTAACACATGGGGTTATAGCTCAGTTGGTAGAGCGCCTGCCTTGCACGCAGGAGGTCAGGAGTTCGACTCTCCTTAACTCCACCATTAAAACATCAATAAGCATACATAAGCAATTTAAATAAGATTTCTTATTTATGCTTTAACTTTATAAACTGACGAAGTTTATATCATTATTTAACAACATATTATGAGTCTGGGTTAATTATTTATTCCAACAAATAATTAACCATGGTGATTATACCCAATATAATCACCTAAAAGTAAAGAGAACTGAATCAAGCGTAAACATAGGTAAATCGTTACAATCATTCTCATACATCACAAGTAAGTAAAACTACTTGGGGTTGTATGGTCAAGTAATGAAGTGCACATGGTGGATGCCTTGGCAGTCAGAGGCGATGAAAGACGTGATAGCCTGCGATAAGCGTCGGTGAGGTGGCAATATCCTGTGACCCGGCGATTTCTGAATGGGGAAACCCACTTATCATAAGATAGGTATTCTATCCTTTGGATAGAAGGCAAACCGGGAGAAGTGAAACATCTCAGTACCCCGAGGAAAAGACATCAATAGAGATTCCGTAAGTAGCGGCGAGCGAACACGGAGGAGCCGATCAAATTTACAGTAGCAAAATGGCGTGGGAAAGCCAACCATAGTAGGTGATAGTCCTGTATGCGAAACTGTTTATACGACATATTAAGTAGGGCGAGACACGTGAAATCTTGTCTGAAGATGGGGGGACCATCCTCCAAGGCTAAATACTCCTGACTGACCGATAGTGAACCAGTACCGTGAGGGAAAGGCGAAAAGAACCCCTGTTAGGGGAGTGAAATAGAACCTGAAACCGTGTGCATACAAGCAGTCGGAGCCCGACCACTTAATCGTTTTGAGGATAGCATGAACTTTTACTACGTCTATGTCATACAAAATGTGAATAATCATGATGAGTTTTATACTGGTTTTACTACCAACTTAAAACAAAGAATTGATTCACATAATGGTGACAATACCTACTCAACCAGAAGTAGAACATGGCGTATTGTTTATTGTGAAGCCTATATAAATGAGCAAGTGGCAAGAAAGCGAGAGCGAGACATTAAAAATAATGGTCGCACAAGAACTTTCTTAATGAACCGCATTAAATCGCAGTTTGATACTGATGTATCAACACAGAACGATTAAGTGGTCGGGTGACGGCGTACCTTTTGTATAATGGGTCAGCGACTTATATTCTGTAGCAAGCTTAACCGTTTAGGGGAGGCGTAGGGAAACCGAGTCTTAATAGGGCGACTTAAGTTGCAGGGTATAGACCCGAAACCGAGTGATCTATCCATGAGCAGGTTGAAAGTGCCGTAACAGGCACCGGAGGACCGAACCCACTGTCGTTGAAAAGCCAGGGGATGACTTGTGGATAGGGGTGAAAGGCTAATCAAACTCGGTGATAGCTGGTTCTCCCCGAAAGCTATTTAGGTAGCGCCTCGGACGAACACCATTGGGGGTAGAGCACTGTTTCGGCTAGGGGGTCATACCGACTTACCAAACCGATGCAAACTCCGAATACCGATGAGTGATATCCGGGAGACAGACGGCGGGTGCTAACGTCCGTCGTCAAGAGGGAAACAACCCAGACCGCCAGCTAAGGCCCCAAATTCCTAGTTAAGTGGGAAACGATGTGGGAAGGCACAGACAGCTAGGAGGTTGGCTTAGAAGCAGCCACCCTTTAAAGAAAGCGTAATAGCTCACTAGTCGAGTCGGCCTGCGCGGAAGATGTAACGGGGCTCAAACTAGGAGCCGAAGCTGCGGATTTAATTGTTTCAATTAAGTGGTAGGGGAGCGTTGTGTAAGCCTGTGAAGGTGTATCGTAAGGTATGCTGGAGGTATCACAAGAGCGAATGCTGACGTGAGTAACGACAAAACGGGTGAAAAGCCCGTTCGCCGGAAGACCAAGGGTTCCAGTCCAACGTTAATCGGGGCTGGGTGAGTCGACCCCTAAGGCGAGGCCGAAAGGCGTAGTCGATGGGAAATTGGTTAATATTCCAATACTTGTTTATGATGCGATGGAGGGACGGAGAAGGTTATGTCAGCCTGGCGTTGGTTGTCCAGGTGAAAGGATGTAGGTAGGTTTAGTAGGCAAATCCGCTAGACTATTACTGAGATCTGACAGCAAGCCAATTTATTGGCGAAGTGGCAAATACCATGCTTCCAGGAAAAGCTTCTAAGCGATAGTCTTAAACAAATCGTACCCGAAACCGACACAGGTGGTCAGGTAGAGAATACCAAGGCGCTTGAGAGAACTCTGCTGAAGGAACTAGGCAAAATGGTACCGTAACTTCGGGAGAAGGTACGCTGCTGATGGTGATAAGACTTGCTCTTTGAGCTATTGGCAGTCGCAGATACCAGGCTGCTGCAACTGTTTATTAAAAACACAGCACTCTGCAAACACGAAAGTGGACGTATAGGGTGTGATGCCTGCCCGGTGCTGGAAGGTTAATTGATGGGGTTAGCGTAAGCGAAGCTCTTGATCGAAGCCCCAGTAAACGGCGGCCGTAACTATAACGGTCCTAAGGTAGCGAAATTCCTTGTCGGGTAAGTTCCGACCTGCACGAATGGCATAATGATGGCAGCGCTGTCTCCAGCAGAGACTCAGTGAAATCGAAATCGCAGTGAAGATGCTGTGTACCCGCGGCTAGACGGAAAGACCCCGTGAACCTTTACTACAGCTTTACATTGAACTTTGACCTAACTTGTGTAGGATAGGTGGGAGGCTTTGAAGTGTGAACGCCAGTTTGCATGGAGCCAACCTTGAAATACCACCCTGGTTATGTTGGGGTTCTAACTTAGATGTAACAACATCAAGGACAATGTATGGTGGGTAGTTTGACTGGGGCGGTCTCCTCCTAAAGAGTAACGGAGGAGTACGAAGGTGCGCTCAGAACGGTCGGAAATCGTTCAAAGAGTATAAAGGCAAAAGCGCGCTTAACTGCGAGACCCACAAGTCGAGCAGGTACGAAAGTAGGTCTTAGTGATCCGGTGGTTCTGTATGGAAGGGCCATCGCTCAACGGATAAAAGGTACTCTGGGGATAACAGGCTGATACCGCCCAAGAGTTCATATCGACGGCGGTGTTTGGCACCTCGATGTCGGCTCATCTCATCCTGGGGCTGAAGCAGGTCCCAAGGGTATGGCTGTTCGCCATTTAAAGAGGTACGCGAGCTGGGTTTAGAACGTCGTGAGACAGTTCGGTCCCTATCTACCGTGGGCGTTGGAAATTTGAGAGGATCTGCTCCTAGTACGAGAGGACCAGAGTGGACGAACCTCTGGTGTTCCGGTTGTTTCGCCAGAAGCATTGCCGGGTAGCTACGTTCGGATGGGATAACCGCTGAAAGCATCTAAGCGGGAAGCCCACCTCAAGATAAGATTTCCCTAAAGAGCCGTTGTAGACTACGACGTTGATAGGTTGGGTGTGGAAGCATGGTGACATGTGTAGCTAACCAATACTAATTGCTCGTTTGGCTTGACCATACAACACCCAAGTGGTTTTGTATGATTAAAGTGTAAAGATTTTACCTAACAAGCTTGATAAAGAATATATCTTGAAGTAAATTTAATAAAGATTAAATCAATTTAATAAATTAAATTTAAATAAAAACAGACTCATAATCGTTGTTAATCCTTTTACGCTGACGACAATAGCAAGATGGAACCACCTGATCCCTTCCCGAACTCAGAAGTGAAACGTCTTAGCGCCGATGGTAGTGTGGTTCGCCCATGTGAGAGTAGGTCATCGTCAGCACCCTTATTTAAGACCCCCGCAAATGCGGGGGTTTTTGTTTTGGGAGAGGGGTGAAAGGTGAAAAAGGGCTATCATTTAGGGGGAAAGGTTGCTTATGGAGCGTGGGTACAGCTTATTAGAGATTATGGTTGTATTGTTTGTTATTGCCATTATTGCATTATTTGCTTATCCAGCCTACGATGGCATAATGGCTAAAGTGGAGGCTCAAAATGTGCAACACCATGCTCAAGAAGCATTAAGACTTGCTAAAGTTGAGGCATTGCTCCAAAAAAGTGATGTTATAGTTTGCTATTCCCCTGATGGCGATATTTGTAGAAAAAATGCTCAAGAATATATAATTGTTTTTGTGGATAAAAATAGAAATAACAAGCTAGATAAAAAAGATTATTTGGTAAGTCGAGAGTATCTTGGGCTGTCATACGGTAGAATTCAGATGAATGTATCTTTGAGGCGTGACTTTATCAAGTTTATGGGTGATAATGCTAAGCCAAGAGGGCATTTTGGGCATATCAAGTACTGCTCATTTGCCAATGATAAATACAGTTACCAAGTCGTGATTAATGCACACGGCATAGTATCTTATAAATGGGGTAAGTATGAGAATATCGGATGTGAGTAATCGGATGCAATATGCCATGATTGATACGCATACGCATTTTGATGTTGATGAATATGATCGTAACCGAGCCGAGTTTGCAAATAATGCATATCGTGAAGGTGTTCGACATTTACTGTTAATTGGTGTTTTGGCAAAAAACTTTAGCGACATGGTGCGTGTAGAGCATGAGCTTAATCGCTTGAAAGATTCACCAAAAGCTCATTGTGCGTTTGGTCTGCACCCATTATATATCGCTGATCATGATGAGTGTGACTTGGCTAAACTTGAAGAATATATTGTGAATTATCGTAGCATTGCCATTAGCGAGATTGGACTAGATACTTACCCTAAGCATTTTGCAGGTGATATACTTAAAAAACAACAGCATTTTTTTATTGAGCAAATTCACTTGGCAAAAAAATATAATTTGCCGATTATTTTACACATTCGTAAGGCTCATGCTCAAGTTTTGAAGATTTTAAAAGAACAAAAATATCGTGCCAATGTGCAAGGCGGAATAGCCCACAGTTTTAGCGGCGGAGAGCAAGAAGCGATAGCTTTCGTTAAAATGGGGTTTAAGCTTGGCATTACAGGTCAAATCACCAATCCCAATGCTAAAAAGCTAAGAAATGCAGTTATGGCGGTGTTTAATCGATATGGGGCGCAGGCATTTGTGATAGAGACGGACAGCCCTGATATGTTGCCTTTGCCGTGCCAAACTGGTCAGTCTCGATTGAATGAGCCTGCTAATTTATTTTATGTATTACAAGAATTGTCGATTATGTTTAAGATGGATCAAGCTAAATTGGCAGATATTTTATGGCAAAACAGTAACGATGCCCTATGCCAAAACTGGACTATAAGTTAGGTGAATCATGCTTCAAAATCAGCAAGACAGTCGTAGATTTATGGGTACTCGCACATTGTACGGTGATGATTTTTATGGGTTTAATAAAGCTCACGTTTTCATTATTGGAATCGGTGGTGTTGGTTCATGGGCGGCAGAGGCATTGGCGCGCACAGGCATTGGCATGATGACTTTGGTTGATTTGGATGTGCTTGCAGAAAGCAATGTAAATAGGCAGTTGCCAGCATTGACTGAGACACTTGGCGATGGCAAGGCAGATGTTATGGCTCAGCGTATTTTAAGTATTAATCCTGATGCTACAGTAAATATCGTTGATGATTTTTTGACGGTCAATAATGTAAGTGATATTTTGCCAGATAAACAAACGGTAGATCTCCTAAAACAACAAGGCATTACACCCATTGTGTTAGATTGTACTGATGATATGGGTGCAAAGCTTGCAATTGCTCTGCATTGCCGATTTAATAAAATTGGGCTTGTGATTTCTGGTGGGGCTGGCGGCAAGTTAGATCCATTGCAAATCAAAGTAGATGATTTAAAGTACGTGAGTCAAGACCCTTTATTGGCAAGGTTGCGAAGCAAATTGCGAGAAAAGGGTATTAATAAAGCACTAAAAGAAAAATTTGGGCTTAAATGCGTTTATTCGACCGAACAACTTAAAATGGCAACTGCCTGTGAAAGTGGCTTAAACTGTGGTGGGTACGGCTCTGCTGTCGTTGTGACAAGTACAGTAGGCATGGTGATGGCGTCAGAATGTTTGTCGTTGATTGCTAAATCTACTAAATCCATTGAACGTTAATTGATATTAATAAGCAATAAAAAAGCCAAAAGTACATACTTTGGCTTTTTTATTTATTTTTGATTAAGAGTTATACACGAGATAAATATTCGCCAGTACGTGTATCTACTTTAACAATCTCTTCTTGCTGGACAAATAGCGGTACACGCACGACAGCACCAGTCTCTAGTCGTGCAGGCTTGCCGCCGCCGCCAGACGTATCGCCACGCACACCTGGATCAGTTTCTACAATTTGTAGTTCTACAAAGTTTGGTGCGGTAACTGATAGCGGAGCACCGTTAAATAGTGTAATCGTGCAGCGTGCATTTGAGTTTTCTTTTAGCCACTGAGCGGCATCGCCCATGGCATTTTTATCAGCTTGTAGCTGATCAAATGTCTCAGGATCCATAAAATGCCAAAATTCGCCATCATTGTATAGATAGTCCATCTCAGTATCAACAACGTCTGCACCTTCAAGGCTGTCGCCTGATTTGAAAGTCTGCTCTAGTACTTTACCTGTTTTAAGGTTGCGAAGTTTGACACGGTTAAAAGCCTGCCCTTTACCTGGTTTAACATATTCGTTTTCAATGATAGAACATGGATTGCCGTCAAGCATGACTTTTAAGCCTGCTTTAAAATCGTTAGTAGAAAAACTAGCCATGGGGTTACCTGTGTTAAAGTAAAATAAAGAAATAAAATGTGTTATAATGCATTTTATCAATAAAACACTATATTATAGCTACTTTTCCTAAAATTTGTCAAAAAAATACGATGCTAAATTTAAAATCTCAGACAAATATCATCAAGATAACCG
The DNA here is from genome assembly GCF_022701215.1 of Moraxella nasovis. Classification (NCBI taxonomy): domain Bacteria; kingdom Pseudomonadati; phylum Pseudomonadota; class Gammaproteobacteria; order Moraxellales; family Moraxellaceae; genus Moraxella; species Moraxella nasovis. Next base: position 1,412,255 of record NZ_CP089976.1, read on the forward strand.
ATGCGGCTGATTCGATGGCAGCTTGGCAACGTGATTTGGCAAATTCGGTACAAGATTTGCAAACTTTATATCGTTTGGTAGGCTTGCCTGAGTGCGAAAATAGTTATCGTCCTAAAAGTTTTGGGCTGCGTGTCCCAAAAGCGTTCGTGGATAAGATTGAAAAAGCAAATCCTAAAGATCCTTTGTTATTGCAGATTCTGCCCCAAGCTCAAGAGTTAAATGCAGCAGCAGGCTATACGCATGACCCTTTGGCAGAAAACGGACAAAGCCCGATAAAGGGACTTTTGCATAAATATAAAAGTCGGGCGTTAGTGACAGTCACAGGAGCGTGTGCGGTGCATTGTCGCTATTGTTTTCGCCAACATTTTGATTATCAGGCAAACACGCCAAATCATGATGATATGGCACAAATTCTAAGCTATATTCGCCATGATAAAAGTATCGATGAAGTGCTCTTAAGCGGCGGCGATCCATTAAGCTTAAGCCATCGCCGTCTGACTGCTTGGCTAACTGCACTGGATGCCTTACCCAATATTCACACCATTCGCATTCATACCAGAACGCCTGTGGTGCTGCCAAGTCGTATTGATGAGCCGTTGATTGAGTTGATAGCTGGATTATCTAAGCACATCGTGATGGTGCTGCATATTAATCATGCCAATGAGATTGATGAGACGTTAAAAGTGCAACTTGCACAGCTTAAAAGAGTTGGTGTCACACTGCTTAGCCAAACGGTGCTATTAAAAGATATCAATGATGATGCGGATGTATTGGCTAAATTAAGTCATACTGCTTTTGATGCAGGGGTTTTGCCATACTATTTGCATATCTTAGATAAAGTTGTGGGGGCGGCTCACTTTGATGTGCCGATAGAGCGAGCAGTTGAGCTGTATTGGCAGCTGTTGGAGCGATTGCCGGGGTATCTTGTGCCAAAATTAGTGCAAGAATTGCCAAATAAGCCACATAAAATGCCTGTTGATGTGTATCAATTTAACAGATGATAAAAAAGTACTTGATTTTTGGTAAAAATTTGGTAGAATAGTTGCACTTTAGGCGTATAGCTCAGTTGGTTAGAGCACCACCTTGACATGGTGGGGGTCGATGGTTCGAGTCCGTTTACGCCTACCATATACAACCCCTTGAAACGTAATGGTTTCAAGGGGTTTTGTTTTAACGGTAATAAATTTTTGGTTAAAATTAAACCAGTTATTTTTCCTATTTCGTATAAAATACGCAAAACAGGAAAAAATTTACGCCAAAACAAAGCAGCTAAGACAATTAAACAAACATACCCGTTAGGTGTAGCATTAATGGATTGGATAATGACTATTATTTTTTTTTGCATAAAGACATTAGCCATGCGTTCAATTACAGAATATGCTAAAATAACGGCAAAATTTATAAAAATTATGCATGACAAATGAGTAAGCTTACGCTCTAATACAGATATAAAATCAATATTATGGCATTAAAAATCACCACTGACTGCATCAACTGCGACATCTGCGAACCTGAATGCCCAAATGATGCCATCAGCTATGACCCAAAGGTTAAAAAAACTTATGTGATTAACCCTGATCTTTGCACTGAATGTGTAGGATTTTATGATGAGCCGACGTGCGATAAGGTTTGTCCAGTTGACTGTATCATTAAGGATGAAAGTCGCCTAGAAAGTGATAGCGAGCTACTAGATAAGTATAAACGCATTTGGAGAAAGTAAGCCAAAGTAGTAACGTATAACGCCTTAAATCAGGCGTTTTTTTATTGGCAAGACAATAATTACAAATAAAAATGAAAATGACTATTATTTTTATTGATATTCATGAAAGAATTGTTTAATATATGCAAAGGTTGTACTACTTATGCTAACAAAAGGAAATATTCATGAAAAAACACCCCTTCGTCTTATTACCGCTGGCTGCTGTTATGGCAAGCGTTGCACATGCTGAGACCACTCCTGTGGTTCAGTTGGCGTCAGATCACTTTGTGGTTAACCGTCAGGGTACAAAGGTGCAAACCAACGTGGTTACACTCAAAGAAAAAGATGCACGCACCGAGACAGATTTACGAGGTTTGTTATCTGATGAACCCGCTATTGAGTTTGGTGGCGGTAATGGCACATCGCAATTCATTGCCATTCGCGGCATGGGTCAAAACTCAGTGGATTTAAAGATAGATGATGCGTATTCCGATAGTCAAATTCTATACCATCAAGGTCGCCACATGTTAGACCCTGAACTAGTAAAAATTGTCTCTGTGCAAAAAGGTGCAGGCTCAGCATCGGCAGGTATTGGAGCGACCAATGGTGCGATTGTTGCCAAGACGGTTGAAGCTCAAGATTTGTTAGTAGGTTCAGATAAGAATTATGGAGCGAAAGTAGGTTTTGGCTATGCTAGCAATAATGAGCATTCTTATAAAGCAAGTGTATTTGGCAAGACAGGTAATGTTGATGCCTTGGTGGCGTATAATCGTGTTAATTCTAAGAACTACGATGCAGGCGGTGCCTTTAAAAATGGTATAGACGATAAGTCGTATGTGCCGTATAGCGGACTTGATAAAGTGGGCTTGCTGGCAAAAGTGGGTGTTAATTTAGACAATCACCGTTTCGTACTAAGTCATATGAAAAATACCAATAAAGGTGTGCGTACGGTACGTGAAGAGTTCACTGTCGATGACCGCAAGGTTTGGAATGCACAAAAGAAAATATGGGAAGATAACCGCACTAGTGCAAAACGACAAGTACCTGCCTATCGTGAGATAAGTGTCGATAACACCAACCTTGAATGGACGGCAAGTAATTTAGGATTCGCTGACACAGCAAAAGCCAATGCTTATGTCATGAACAATAAACGTTATTCAGCAGATGATTCAGGCTGTGGTTACTGTGGCAACATTGCAGGTGAGACTACAACCACCATTAAAACTAAGGGCTTAAACCTAAATTTAGACAGTACAGTGCAAGATACTCTGGTTAAATATGGTATTAACTATCGCAATCAAGAAGTGCAGCCACATACTTTCTTTGAAAATGACGTTAATGCTGCTTATCAGGCGGATTTGGCAAGAAATCCAAATAAAAAACATAAGTACGATGGACGCATTGAGCTTAGAAATCCGAATAAGACTGATGTGGGCGTTTATGCTGAAGCAATCAAAGACATTGGTAATCTGACATTAACGGCAGGCTTGCGTTATGACCGCTTTGATTTTGAAGCAGTTGATGGTAAAAAAGTTTCAGATAGTGCAATCAACCCAAGTTTTGGTGTGATTTATCAAGCAACACCTGAGCTTAGTCTAAGTGCGACACATAACTATGCTAGCCGTAGCCCACGTCTATACGACGCTCTTTTGGCACACAGTAAGCCAAATCGTGGTGTAACTACGATTGCTGATGGCACAGTTGCTGAAAAAGCAAAAAATACCGAGATTGGCTTTAATTATAAAGCAGGAAATGTAACCGTTGATGGCAGTTACTTCTGGCAAAAAATTGACGATGCTCTTGCCAATCCGCAAAATCGTCATGAAGGTCAAGACGATAAGCTTGTGATTAAGCAAATTACAAATGCAGGTTACATTAAAAACCACGGTTATGAGCTTGGCGTATCGTATAAAGATCGTAACTGGACGGCTCGTGCAGGCGTGGCACAGAGCAAACCACGTCTTTATGACACGCATAAAGATAAGCTGCTTAGTGCCAATCCTGAGTTTGCAGTGCAGACTGGACGCACTTGGACGGGGTCTTTGGCATATCAGTTTAATGAACCAAACTTAGAGCTAGGTGCTAGAGTGCGTGTAGTTGAAGGTGCTTCTGAAAGTGTGCTTGCACGTGATACTGCCCCAACAATTCGCGATGCTTATAATACGGGTGATATTTTTGCTAACTGGAAGCCATACGGTAATGATACGCTAAATGTAAACTTTGCGGTAAATAACATTGCTAATAAATTGTACTATCCGCACAGTCAGCGTGGCACGACACTACCAGCTGTAGGACGTGATTTCCGTGTTGGTGTGAACTATAAGTTCTAATGCGCTATAATTTTTAAAACAATTTCTCCACCGCCCAGTTCAAAGCTTGAGCTGGGCTTTTTTTAGGTGCTATTTAGATGATGGGTAGGATTTATTTTTTAGTATTGAGCTTATGGGCGATGGCTCTTGGGTGGGTCTTGTCATACACTTGTGTGAGTGCTTTAAAATCCACCTGAGTGTAGATTTGTGTGGTGCTGATGTCGCTATGCCCAAGCATTTCTTGTACTGCACGCAGATCACCACTAGAAGATAGAAGGTGAGAGGCAAAGCAATGACGCAAAAGATGGGGGTATAGATTGTGATCGATACCAGCGTTTTTAGCCAGCGTTTTTAGACGTAACTGCACGGCACGAGTAGATAGCCTTGTGCCATGGCGTTCGCTGACGAATAAGGCGTTTGTGCTTTCTTGCCATAGATCTCGGTGAGGTAGGTATAAAGTTAGTGCATCAATTGCCTTTTGACCAATAGGGACGATACGCTGTTTATTGCCTTTGCCAAGCACTCTCACAATGCCTTGTTTTAGGTTAATGTCGTGGGTATCAAGACCGACAAGCTCAGACAGTCTTAGCCCACTACTGTACATCAGCTCAAACATGGCTCTATCTCGCACCCACAGTCGTGCTTGGCTTGCATCATCTGGCATAGGCTGATCAAGTAGATGTGCCATTAAATCCACATCAACGATTTTGGGCAACGCCCTAGGGTCTGATTTTAGGCGATAACCTGTGGTGGGGTTGGTGGCAGCTTTACCATTTTCAATGAGATGGGCATAAAATTTACGTATGGCACTGATTTCTTGCTTGGCACTGATAGGCTTAATGCCGTCTCGTTCAAGGCGTATGCTTAAGAAAGTGGCTAAATCTTTTTTATCACATGCCAAATAATCGCCTTTAAGTCGGCGACTGTCATCAATAAAGCTCAAAAAACGCCAAAGTGTGGCACGATAAGCATCTACTGTGTGTGCAGAATAGTTTTGTAAGCTAAGCTTATCAAGCCAAGCTTCTGCCACCGCCCAATGCTTGGGCGGAATGTCTTTTGCTGGTAAATCTTGAGGCAACGCAGTAAGAGCGTGCGACAGTCGCATGGCATTAGACATATCTTAGGTTACCCATCTGCCTATGGTGTCTAGGCGTGTTATGATGTGACGTCATGATCGCTTGGGTTTGGTGTTAGTTCAATACCTGCACGAGCTGCTAGACCATTTGGGCTAAATACCCCTTCATAGACAAAGGCTGTCGGACCTGTCATAAGTACTGAATAGCCTTCTTGCCAGCGAATTGCCATGCTGCCACCATACAGCTGAGCTCTAATATCTTCTCCTTCATCAAGCCAGTCTTCACGAATGCCAGTAACGACAGCTGCACAAGCCCCAGTGCCACACGCTTGGGTCTCACCGACGCCACGCTCATAGACACGCAGGCGGATATGACGCTGATTCACCACTTGCATAAAGCCGACATTTACACGATCTGGGAAGGCTTCATGGCTTTCAATAGCTTTGCCGATTCGCGCCACATCTACAGCCATAACGTCATCTACTTTGATGATGGCGTGCGGATTACCCATGTTGGCAACATACAGTTGAATTGGTTCGCCATCAACATTTAGACGATAGGCGTTACCTACTTTGGTGATGGCAGTCGGTGCAAATGGAATATCCCGTGGTTCAAACTTAGGCTTACCCATCTGAACTTGAACCCAGCCGTGACGATCGGTGGCAAGCGTGATAATACCGCTTGCAGTTTCGACTTTTAGGCGTTGTTTAAAGGTGAGTTTGCGAGCTTGCACGAACGACATAAAGCAGCGAGCCCCATTGCCACATTGCTCAACTTCTGTGCCATCACTGTTAAAAATGCGGTATTTAAAATCAACATCGGGACGACTTGGCGGCTCAACGATTAAAAGCTGATCAAACCCCACGCCTAAGTGACGATCGGCAAGCAGACGCACCAAGTCAGTGTTTAAATCCATTCTTTGGGTTACAAGGTCAATCACCATAAAATCATTGCCAAGCCCGTGCATTTTTGTAAATTCAATCAACATTTATTCATCTCCTTTTTGCTATTTTTGTATAGCTATCTTATCACGCCTTCATGATTTTAGCTAATGTTTGACAAACAGCCCTAAAATTATCTTAGTGTTCTTATGATTAAAAAAGTGCGATATTTCACGCACTTATTGTATCTGGGGGCGGTAAAGATAAGCTTAATGGTGGCGTTATTATGCACATTCCCCACGCCATAGGTCTTCTAGCGTTTCACGCTGTCTGATGGTGCGATGTGTGCCGTTATCACAAAGTATCTCAGCTGGACGTGGACGGCTATTATAGTTGCTTGCCATGCTAAAACCATACGCCCCTGCTCCTGTAATAGCAAGTAAATCGCCAACGGATAAAGCTAGGTTGCGATTATCGCCAAGAACATCGCTCGATTCACACACTGAGCCGACAAGCGTCCAAGTTTGTGTAGCAGCATCGGTGAGTGTTGCAGGAATGATTGCCATCACCGACTGATATAAAGCAGGGCGAAGTAGTTCGCACATAGAAGCGTCAGTCACAGCGAAGTTCTTAAATTCGGTTGGTTTTAATACATCTACTTTGGTGAGTAGCACGCCAGCATTAGCAACGATATTACGCCCAGGTTCTAAATAGACCGTTAGCCCAAGTGCTTTCAGTTTTGGCATAAGCTCATCAGCTAAGTCTTGGATGCTAGCTGGGTTTTCATCAATATAACGCACGCCTAAGCCACCACCAAGGTCAATGTGATGCAGCTTGATACCAATCTTGGAAAGTTCGTCAATTAGCTCGATGATTTTATCTAAAGCGTCTTTAAAGGGCGATATTTCAAGAATCTGTGAGCCGATATGACAATCAATGCCGACAATCTCAAGGTTGGTTAGACTTTTGGCGTATTGATAAGCATGTATGGCGTTATAAATGCCAAATTTATTATCACGCATTCCTGTTGAAATGTAGGGGTGTGTCTTGGCATCGACATCAGGATTGACACGAATAGAGATACGAGCCTTTTTGTTTAGCTGCTTGGCAACTGAATCAATCAAATCAAGCTCGCTCATCGCTTCTACATTAAAGCAGTCAATATCAGCCTGTAACGCAAAGGCAATGTCATCGCTGGTTTTACCAACGCCAGAATACACGACTTTTTTGCCATCGGTAACTTGTAATACACGAGCAAGCTCTCCTTTTGAGACGATATCAAAGCCTGCCCCATGTTTGGCAAGTAGCTTTAGCACAGCTAGGTTTGAGCAGGATTTTACCGCAAAGCATATCTGATGATTGATGGCACTAAAGGCAGATTTATAGGCGTTTAGTTGCCCTAAAATGGCGTTTTTGCTATAGACATAAAGCGGTGTCTGATAAGTGCTTGCTAAGTCATGAGCATTCACGCCATCGATGTGCAGATGGTTGTTGCGATACTCAATAAACGGCAGAGCGTCGGTAAGAGTGATGGGGTCGATGGTTAGGCTGTCTGTCATGGTCGTCTCGTTTGGATTTAAGTCTATGTTGTTAGTAGCTTTGGTCTGCGCTTTGTTTGTCGATGTCGTCTTGATGGGCTTTTTTGTCAAGGTGCTTTGTGAATTTTGGTAATAAAAAATTGTCTTTTTTGGTGGTATGATCAGCTGGCAGGTATAACGCCCCTTTTTGACCACAACTTGTTAGGCAAATGATGGCAACTAAGCCGCTAAAAGCATAAACTAAAGTTTTCATTATCATATCCATTATAAAAGATATTATTGTATCATAAGTGTTGGTTTTAGGCGGGAAATTGGACTAAATTTAGCCTATTTTTAAATATTTTCATTGAACTAATGTCAAATATAAAGACTTGTTACGGTTTTTACTTATGTTATAATAATTTCATCTTTCTTTCCAATTTAAAGGATAATTCATGTCATTAATCAACCCAACGTTAGTTTTAAACTGTGGTTCATCATCACTTAAATACGCCCTAATTAGCGAAGATGGCGAAACTCGTATCGAAGGGCTTGCCGAAGCACTAGGCAATACAGACGCTCGCATTAAGCATAAGAACCTAGACGGCTCTAAAGTTGACATTAATATCCCAAATAGCGGTGCTCACACTGAAGCTTTGCAAATCATCTTAGGCGATCTTATCAAAGAATACCAGCCTGTGGCTGTAGGGCATCGTGTGGTTCATGGTGGCGATAAGTTTACTAAAGCGACTGTGATTAATGAAGAAGTCTTGGCGACCATCGAAGAATTGGCAACCCTTGCTCCTTTACATAATCCTGCCAACGCCCTTGGCATTAAAGCGATTAATGACATCTATCCTAAGTTACCACAAGTTGCGATTTTTGATACTGCATTTCATCAAACTATGCCCGCTCATGCGTATCGCTATGCTGTGCCAAAACAGCTATACACTGACCATCAAATCCGCCGTTACGGCTTTCATGGCACAAGCCATAACTATGTATCAAACCGTGCCAGTAAGCTAACCACCCAAGACGGCGATAAAGGCTGGCTTGTGGCACACTTAGGTAATGGCTGCTCAGCGACTGCTGTCTATAATGGGAAAAGCATGGACACAAGCATGGGTATTACACCGCTTGAAGGTTTGATGATGGGTACACGCTCAGGCGATATCGACCCAAGTTTTCATTTGCACATTCATCGCACACTTGGCTTATCGCTTGAAGAAGTGGATACTTTATTAAATAAAAAGAGCGGTCTTTTGGGCGTGTCGGGCGTCTCAAATGACATGAGAATCCTTGAGCAAGCTGCTGCAGAAGGCAATCAGGACGCTATCCTTTCTCTTGAGATGTTCGCCTATCGTGTCGCTAAATATTTACTAAGTCTGACAGCTGGCTTGCCAGTATTGACTGGTGTGGCTTTCACAGGCGGTATTGGTGAGAACGGTGCAGACATGCGTGGTAAAATCGTCGCCCATCTAAAACACTTGGGTGCAAAAATTGACACAGCCAAGAATGATGCACTAATCCGTGGTGCAGAAGGTAGCTTTCATGCTGATGATTCTGCCATTGAGCTTTGGGTAATTCCAACTGATGAAGAATACCAAATCATGAGTGAAACTCGTGAGATTTTAGGTCTATAAGATTTATGCAAATGCTAGAAGTCTTTATAAAAGGGCTTTTGGCATTTGTCATTTATGTCTAATTTAAAACACAAAAGGTAAAATCATGACAACTTTTTTATTTGTGCCAGTCGGACAAGCGGATGTGACAAACGTTGTAAATAAGACCAATAAAGCCGTCTTTGATCCCATCAAGTCGCTTGGACAAGATCGGTTTGAAGAGGTGTTGGCAAAGGGTAAGTTGGGCGATTTACTAGAAGTGGTATTTGCTCAAGTGAATGCAGCTGATGATGACATTAAGCTTGTTCAGGGGGTTAGTACAACACATACATATGCTGATACTGTCAACGTTCGCTTAGCTTATGCCTTAGATGCAGATGTAATCTTAGTGGGTGACAACGAAAATCTTTTTGCCATTGCTGAGCAAACCTTTGGTGAGCGTGTCGTGGCAAAGGTGAGTGAAGACGGCGATGCTAATGAATTTATCAAAGTAAATGATCGTCCTGCTCGCTTATCACCATCGGCATTTCGCCACGCTGTCGTAGAAAAAGCCAAAGCTGCCAAAAAGCGTATCGTACTGCCAGAAGGTGAAGAGCCACGCACCATCACTGCGGCTGCCATCTGCCAAGAGCGTGGTATCGCCCAGTGCGTGTTACTTGGCGATCCCAAGAAGATTGCAAGCGTAGCAGCTGAGCGTGGTGTTAGCCTGCCAGAAGGCATCGAAATCATCTGCCCAAGCAGTATCGCTGACAAATATATCGCACCCATGGTAGAACGCCGCAAGGGTAAGCTTGATGAAGCAGGTGCTAAACAAGCCCTAGAAGATACTGTCGTGTTAGGAACGATGATGCTTTATGTGGGTGATGTCGATGGGCTGGTGTCAGGTGCGGTACACACGACAGCCGATACGATTCGCCCTGCATTTCAGCTGATCAAGACTGCCCCAGAATACTCTTTAGTGTCGTCTGTATTTTTTATGTTGCTACCTGAGCAAGTGGTTGTTTATGGTGACTGTGCTGTCAATCCAAACCCAACAGCCGAACAGTTGGCAGAGATTGCTATTCAGTCAGCTCAGTCTGCCCGTGCCTTTGGGATTGAGCCTAAAGTTGCTATGATTAGTTACTCTACCATGAATTCAGGTTCAGGTGAAGATGTCGATACAGTCAAAGCTGCTGTACAAATCGTGCGTGAAAAAGCACCACAGCTGGCAGTAGATGGCCCGTTGCAGTTTGATGCAGCAAGCGTGCCAAGTGTGGGCAAGTCAAAAGCACCAAACTCAAAAGTTGCAGGTGAAGCAAATGTATTTATCTTCCCAGATCTAAACACAGGTAACACCACGTATAAGGCGGTACAACGTACCGCAGGCGTGATTAGTGTTGGTCCAATGCTCCAAGGTCTAAACAAGCCTGTGAATGACTTGTCTCGTGGTTGCTTGGTGGATGATATTATATATACGATTGCACTGACCGCCATTCAGGCAGTGGATGATTAAGTTTAATCATCATCTATAAAAACGCCCAACCGATATGAGTTGGGCGTTTTTTTAATGGAGTTTAGTTACAGCTGTTCGTTACGTTGGAATACCCATGTTTTATCATCGCTAAGATTAGGCTTAAAATAATAGCCATCGGTGTTAAATTGCTTTAAGTCATCAGGGTTGGTAATTTGATTTTTAGCGGCAAAATTTACCATAAGTCCGCGAGCTTTCTTGGCATAAAAACTAACTACTTTATATTTGCCATTTTTCTCATCTTCAAAGCGTGGCGTAATAATGCGTGCTTTAATTTTCTTGGGCTGCACTGCTTTATAGTATTCGTTAGAAGCCAGATTGATGAGCGTGCTTTGCTTGTTATGTTGCATGTGCTGATTGATGAGCGTGGTGATTTTATCTCCCCAATATTGATATAAATCATCAGCATGTGGCGTTTTAAATTTTGTACCCATTTCAAGGCGATAAGGCAACATCATATCTAGTGGTTTTAGCAGTCCGTATAGACCTGATAAGATGCCCAAGTGGCAGTTTAGGTAGTTCATTTCATCTAGGTTAAGCTGATAGGCGTCAAGCCCTGTATAGACATCGCCGTCAAATAAATAAGCAGCTGGCTTGGCATTTTCATCAAACGGATAGCACCAATGCTGATTACGAACGACGTTAAGCTCGGCAATCTTAGCAGACACCCCCATAAGCTCTTGAATATCAATAACGTCGCAGCTTTTTAGTGTTTGCATTAAGGTGATTGCATCATCAATTAAAGCAGGCGTGCCTGTGGTTATATCAAGTGGCACGGGCGTTTTTTCGTCTAAGTTTTTGGCGGGTGATAATAAAAAATACATAAGATAAGCACATATTGATGGGTTCGCTTATTATTATAATCAAAAATACGACTTTTGCCAAAACTCAATTGGTAAAGTGGTTGGTTTTTTGGTGTGGTTTTTGTATAATCAACAAGTGATTAAACGATTAGTGAATACATAAAACGAACAAGGATTGACCATGACAGACTTAATGCAAGCACGCTTGATGCCTACAAATGGCGATAAAAGCATTGGTGTTATCACCATAAATAGACCAAAAGCGTTAAACGCCCAAAATCTTGAGATGGTGAAATTTACCGCACAGACCTTAGACGACTGGGCAAACGATGACAACGTAGCAATGGTCGTGCTGCATGGTGCAGGTGATAAGAGTTTGTGTGCAGGAGGCGATATTAAGTCGCTTTATACCAATGCTGATGAGGCGGAGGAATTTTTTGGGTGTGAGTATGGGCTAATGTATAATATGCATACCTATTGTAAGCCTGTGTTATCGTGGGGTAACGGCATTGTTATGGGCGGCGGCTTAGGGCTGCATGCAGCATCAAGTCATAAGGTTGTCACCCAAAGCACACTAATGGCAATGCCTGAAGTATCCATTGGGCTATTTCCTGATGCGGGAGCGTCTTATTTTTTAAATCGTATGATGGAAAAAGTGGGGCTGTTTTTGGGCTTGACAGGAGCTAGATTTAATGGCGATGACGCTCTTTACTTGGGTTTGGCAGATTTTGCCATCGAGCATGAGCAGTTTGAAGCGGTGCTTGATGGGCTAACCAAGGTCAGCTTTGCTGATGATGACTTAAATCATCATCGACTGACCGCCTTTTTGCAGCAGTTTCACCGCACTGATATTTTAGCACAAGGTGAAATATTGCCAAATTTTGCTAAGATTAATGCATTGATGAACGCAGGCGATCTATTGCTTGTGGATAAAGCCCTTCAAGAATATGCAGGCGACAGTAGCTTTATCCAGACGGCTATTGATAGCTATCAAAATGGCTCAGCACTCACTAAAGCCATCACTTGGCATATTTACCACCATCTAAAAACACACGATTTATCGCTTGATGACATCTTTAAGATAGAAAAAGCCGTCGCTATCCAGTGCGTACAGCAAGGCGATTTTAAAGAAGGCGTGAGAGCCTTATTGGTTGATAAAGACAAAAACCCTAAATGGCAGTTTTCTTTAAGTCAGATTAATGAAGCGTGCATTCGTCAGTATGTTCCGTTTTAGTTGATTTAAAAGGTGCTATTAACGCACCTTTTTTTCATTAAGGCTTTTTCATTTTAAGAAAATCCGCTAAAATGCACAAGCTAATAAATACTAAGTCAAAGGTCGTATTATGAACCACTCTAACCCTATAAAATCTCGTCTCGATCATGCCATGTCTAAGCCCCAAATCACAGCCAGCGGTGGTATCCGCCACTTTTTGGGTGTCGAAGGGCTTGGACGCACACAGCTTGAGAATATCATCGATAAGGCGATGGGCTATTTTGACGCTGATGGACGGCTGATAAATACCGATGAACTTGCTGGCAAGACGGTGATGAATTTATTTTTTGAAAACTCAACTCGCACACGCACAACTTTTGAGGCTGCCCAAAAACGTCTAGGTGCCAATGTACTTAATCTTGATATTGCACGCTCTTCAACGAGCAAAGGAGAAAGTCTATCTGATACGTTGTGGAATCTTGAGGCGATGAGCAGTGATATGTTTGTCGTGCGTCATTCGTCGAGTGGTGCAGCACATTTTATGGCAACTCAAGTAACGCCAAATGTCGCCATCATCAATGCAGGCGATGGCTGGCATGCCCACCCAACCCAAGCCATGCTAGATATGCTGACCATTCACCGTGAAGTGGTACAAAAAGGCAAGGCGTTTGATGACTTAAGTGTGGCTATCGTGGGGGATATTAAGCATAGCCGTGTGGCACGCTCGGATATTTGTGCTTTGCAGACGCTTGGCGTTAAGGATTTAAGGGTTATTGCTCCACGCACATTATTACCTAAAGGCATAGAGCGTTATGGCGTAAATGTATGTGACAACATTAATCAAGGCGTGGTAGATTGTGATGTGATTATCGGTCTTCGTATTCAAAATGAGCGTATCGGCTCGCCACTACTGCCATCAACAAGCGAATACTTTAAGCACTATGGCATTAATGAGCATAGGCTAAACCTTGCCAAGCCAAATGCCATCGTTATGCACCCAGGACCGATGAATCGAGGTGTAGAGATTGCATCTGATGTGGCAGATGGTGAGCAGTCGGTTATCTTAAAGCAAGTCAATAACGGCATTGCTGTGCGTATGGCGGTGATGGCAATGGCAATGCGTGGGCAAGAACAGTCCAAAGGGTAATTGATTCTTTAAATTTAAGGCGATACTATGAAAAATTTACTTCCTAAAACTTGGCAATTTGATACCAAAAACATAACGACAGACACGAATGAAAAGTGGCTTATACCGCCCATCGTAGATCTGTGTGCACGCCTAAATAAGTTTGGTGATGGCACATCATTTACCCATGAATGTCAGACAGCGATTAAAAATGGCATTTTGCACGTGTGCACACCGCCTGATGATGGTGCGGTGCGAGAGTCTAGCTCACTGCTTAAAGAGGTTCGTGAAAAAGCTGCCAATCATGGACTAAATTTACATATGTTAGGGGCACTAACCCAAGGTCTAAAAGGCGAAAAGCTTGCTAACATCGCTGACATTAAGGCAGGCGGGGCAATTGGTGTTAGCAATGCCCGCTTTGCTTTTGCAAATGACGAAGTATTGTTAAGAGCATTAGAATATGCTAAAGCCTTTGATATTAAGGTGTTCTTCTACCCAGATGAGCCAAGTTTATCAAAAGGAGTGGCACATGATGGTTACATCGCAAGCTATCATGGATTGGCAGGTATTCCTTGGCTTGCTGAGACCGTCGCACTTGCTAAGCAAATTTTGATGGTAGAAGAGACGGGAATTTGTGCTCATTTTAGCCAGCTGACTTGCCGAACTTCTGTGGATTTGGTGCGGTTTGGCAAGGCTAGGGGCTTACCGATTACCTGTGATGTTGCCATGCACCAGCTGTTTTTAACTGATGATGATATTGAAGGCTATAACGCCAACGCCCATGTGTATCCGCCACTTCGCTCTAATACCGACCAAAGGGCTTTGCGACAGGGCTTGGCAGATGGAACGATTGACGCTATCTGTAGCCATCATGAACCATTATCAAGCACAGATAAGCTAATGCCATTTGCTGAGAGTGTGGCAGGCATTAGTAACTTTGATACTTTTGTATCGCTTGCTTGTCAGCTTGTGGCAGATGGCGTTTTGACCGATACACAGCTTGTGGAAAAAATCTGCCTAAATCCTGCTAACATTGCAGGAATTACTGATTATGAGCAGATTGGTGGAGCGGTGCTTATCGACCCAAATCAAGCGTGGCAAGTTACCAAGCAGTCTATATTATCTAAGGGTAAGAACACGCCATTTTTAGGTGATGAATTATTTGGTAAGGTTGTACAGACTTTTTTTTAAGTTTGGCAAATGTTAGATATGAAAAAGCCACCCGTAACGAGTGGCTTTTTTGGTGGCGGTATTAATTAAAGCCACGCTTAATATCGTTTATGGTTTTTTTACTTTTACCAAAAAAGTGACGCAACTTACGAACCAAGCGAAGGGTTTTAGTTAGATTGCTTTCGGTGAATGCTGCCTGACCATGTGGGATAACGATTGTGTTATTATTAGCGTCTGTCGTCAGTCCTGCATCGTGATCAAAGCCGATTGAGCTATCGCCGTGTTCACCTGTATCTTCAGCGACAATACGAACGATTTCTTGCTTTTCACGCAAAGGTGTTGTATCTAGTAGATACGATAGCGGCATATTTAGCTCGTTTTTTGCAGTGCGTTCGATGCGTACCAAATGCCCATACAGCTCAACAAACCAAGGGTCGTAATCAGCTGATTTTAGACCATCAAGCTCATCTTTAATAGGTAAGGGGTAAGGTAAATTCTTATAAAACTGCCAAAGATTAAGCGTACTTAGGTCAGTTTTTAGGATGTATTCATCATCTTTGGTACGTGTGATAAGTCTGCTATCAACAAGTTGAGCGATGTAGGTACTCCATTTTGGTAATTCTTTGCGACCAAGCACTCGGCGCAATTCATGCTCGCTAACTGTGCTGCTGTCTTTATGACGCTTATACGCCAAATTTAGCATATCAAGCAAGCTTAATAGTGGGTGGCGTACTGGCACTTCTTTGGTATCAAAGATGGAAAGCGTGTAGCTTATCTCTACCCCAAGCAAGATGATATTCCAAGACAAATACAGCCACATCAAGAAAATAGGAATCGCAGCAAACGCACCATAAATGGCTTCATAACTGGTGAAGTTGGTCATGACTGTCCCAAAAATTTGCTTGAGTGTCTCAAACAAAATGGCAACAATTATCCCTGCAATGGCAGCATTCTTAAATGGCACTTGAACTTTAGGAATAAACCAGTACATACCCACAAAGCCTGATACGGCTATCAATAAAGATACTAAGTATGCCCAAATACCCCAATCAATGCCATAACCTGCCACTTGACGATTAAAGAAATCAGCACTTTGTATGGCACTAGATGCACCGAATGCGACCGCCAAAATAATAGGACCAAGCGTAATCATCGCCCAGTAACGAATGACACTTTTCATGCCACCTGAACGTTCTTGGACACGCCAAATGTCGTTAAATGCTGTTTCAATCGTGACAAGTGTGATGATGGTGGTAACAAAAACACCAAGCACACCCACAATACCTAAATTGCTCGATTTTTCAGCGAAATTTTGGATATATCCGCCGATTTGAGCACTTGATGATGGTAAAAGATTGTCGTAAATCAGGTGCTCCATCTGTCCGCGTACACCTTCAAAGGCAGGTACGCTTGATAGCATGACTAAGATAACCGTTAAAATCGGCACAAGAGAAAGCAGCGTAGTATAAGTTAAGCTGGCTGCTTTTTGGGTACAATTATCTTCTAAGAAATGACGAACTAATAGCCGAAGGTACATAAACCAGCTATGGTGAGCAAAAGGAAGTTTGTTTAAAAAATTTGTCATAAGAATAATTTGGTTGCTTCTTGGTATGTCTAGTGTAGCAAATCTTGAGCAATTTTTAAAATAAAAACTTGTATGTTTTGTGAAACACAAGAAGGCTTAAGTGTAAATCGTGGCGTTTTTTAGGGGTTTTGGTTATAATGCTGTGATATATCACTTATAATAAGCCCATATCATGCCAAAACCAAAAGCACAATCTACCCCAAAACCCATCAAGCCTATCCGCCAAAAACTGTGGATCACTTGGATTGTATGGATTATTTGTCGGCTACTCGTGCTGCCGATTATTGTGGGTATGCCTTATGTAAAGGTCATCATGGCAGGTATGGCTTGGCAATTAGTCGTCTTATTGCCAGTGTTACTACTTAGTGGCATCGTCATGCGTGGCAAGTCGCCATATCCGCTGATTTTTATAAGTATGCTGACGCTGATTTATTTGGGGAATGCAGGCTTAGATATGCTGACTAAGATTTACGCTTACGCACCGCTAGGAGTGCAAGCGTTTTTTGTGGTAGAATTTGTATTATTATTGATGATTAATGCATGGCTATTTATTCTTCTAAGAAGATTGCCACCCATGCATCAAGCTAATAGACAATTAACAGATAACTAACTAAAAATAACGATTAGTTAATCTTAGTTAATTCCATCATGATAACCTTGCCATCATTTTTTTGACTAACTTTGATGGGTAGGTAGTTTAGGCTAGGCGCTAAGTAAAAACTGGTCGCACGATCTTTATCTTCGTGTATGCGGTCGATACGCACCACATCATACGTTCCAGCAGGCACAGTCAGTTTGCTTGCTCCTGCCTTTTT
Source organism: Moraxella nasovis (assembly GCF_022701215.1). Taxonomy (NCBI): domain Bacteria; kingdom Pseudomonadati; phylum Pseudomonadota; class Gammaproteobacteria; order Moraxellales; family Moraxellaceae; genus Moraxella; species Moraxella nasovis. The sequence goes on from NZ_CP089976.1 coordinate 1,429,581, forward strand.
AAACTTAGTTTTCTCAATGCTGTCTTTTTTGACTAGGTTATAACTGCCCGTAAATTTATTATTCATTAATTCCTGACGAATCTTAGTTTCAAGGCTAAGATCATCATAGGCTTGCCCATTCATTTGTAAAGAAGCAGATTTGTCCTTATAGGTGCTGACGACTGTTTTTCCGATGAATCTAACATCATGAGTGTTGCCAATGCCAGCAAATTTTACCGACATGGTCGCAGTTTTTGGCGTAATGACATCATTGATGACAGTAAAGTTTGATTTTTGGTTTAACTTTGCAATCAAGGCGGCCTTAGCAGATACAGTGTAGTGATAGTCGTTTTTATGGTGGCTTAGTGTACGAGTTGCTACGCCTTTTTTGCCATCAGCATTTAGTACGTAAGTGGCATTAAAATCTAAGTCGCCAGCAGCGTGAGCGGCAGCTGTGCTGATTAGCGTGGTAGTGGCAGCAACTTTTAGTAGGGTTGTTAATTTCATAATTAAAAACTTTTGTGATGAATACTATTTCATAATGACCAACAATAGCTGCTTTTTCAAGGCAAAGTTGCAAAAATCAACAAAGCTGTAATATTGTTTTTTGATACTGTCTAAAAATTTTTCATAAAAACTGCTTGAAATTTTCCCCCAAAAGCACCACTTTTAAGCCAACCCCTTGTTGGGTTCATAGATTTTTATAATTTATTAACAAATTAATGGAGTTATCATGAAAATTCGTCCCCTACACGATCGTATCGTCGTTCGCCGCACTGAAGAAGAGCAAAAGACCGCAGGTGGTATTTTATTACCAGGTTCTGCCCAAGAAAAACCACAACAAGGTAAAGTGCTTGCAGTCGGTGGTGGTCAAGTTACCGATAATGGCGTGCGTGAATTAGATGTTAAAGTTGGCGATATCGTATTATTTGGTCAATATGCAGGTCAGACGATCAAGGTTGATGGCGAAGAGCTGCTTATCATGAAAGAAAGCGATGTGTTTGGCGTTTTAGAAGCTTAAATTTTAAAAGCTATTAAATTTTAAAAGTTAATTATCGCCAATATTGTTTGGTTTTAAAATTGCAAAAGTCCGCCTAGAGTTGGTGGCAACTTTACTAACATAGACACAATAACTGGAGAAAAATCATGGCAAAAGATGTCAATTTTGGAGCAACTGCTCGTGAAAAGATGATCAATGGCGTAAACGTTCTTGCAAATGCTGTTAAGGTGACGCTTGGACCTAAGGGTCGTAATGTAGTGATTGATAAGTCATTTGGTGCACCTACCATTACCAAAGATGGTGTGTCTGTCGCCAAAGAAATTGAGCTTGAAGATAAGTTTGAGAATATGGGTGCACAGCTTGTGCGTGAAGTTGCGTCTAAGACAAACGATGTGGCAGGTGACGGCACAACGACAGCGACCGTACTTGCTCAAGCTATCCTAACTGAAGGCATGAAGTCAGTGGCTGCTGGCATGAATCCGATGGATCTTAAGCGTGGCATTGATAAAGCCACCCGTCTTGTGGTAGATGAAATCCACGCCATCTCAACACCAGCTAACGACGATAAAGCCATCGCTCAAGTTGGCTCAATCTCTGCTAACTCTGACGTAAAAATTGGCGAGCTTATCTCTGAAGCCATGCAAAGAGTCGGCAAAAAAGGCGTTATCACCGTAGAAGAAGGCTCAGGCTTTGAAGATGCGTTAGAAGTTGTTGAAGGTATGCAGTTTGATCGTGGCTATATCAGCCCATACTTTGCAAATAAGCCTGATAGCCTAACTTGTGAATTTGACAATCCATCAATTTTGCTTGTGGATAAAAAAATCAGCAACATCCGTGAAATCGTGCCACTATTAGAAAAAGTCATGCAAACGAGTCGTCCGCTGCTTATCATTGCAGAAGACGTAGAAAACGAAGCTTTAGCAACGCTTGTGGTGAATAACTTGCGTGGCGGTCTAAAAGTGTGTGCTGTAAAAGCTCCAGGCTTTGGTGACAGACGTAAAGCCATGTTGCAAGACATCGCTGTCCTAACAGGCGGTACGGTTATCTCTGAAGAGGTAGGTCTATCGCTAGAAACAGCAGAAGTTGCTCATCTTGGTACAGCTAAGCGAGTGACTGTCGGTAAAGAAAACACCGTGATTGTAGATGGTGCGGGTGAAAAATCTGAGATTGATGCACGTGTTGAATCTATCCGTCGCCAAGTAGAAGAATCTACATCAGATTATGACAAAGAAAAGCTACAAGAGCGTGTTGCGAAACTTTCAGGTGGTGTGGCAGTCATTAAAGTTGGTGCGGCTACTGAAACTGAAATGAAAGAGAAAAAAGACCGTGTGGATGATGCTTTACATGCTACTCGTGCAGCAGTAGAAGAAGGCGTGGTTGCAGGTGGTGGCGTTGCCTTGGTGCGTGCATTATCATCACTAAATGACGTAAAAGGTGATAATGACGACCAAACAGCAGGCATTAACATCCTAAAACGTGCCATCGAAGCCCCACTTCGTCAAATCGTAACGAACGCTGGCGATGAAGCAAGTGTTATTATCAATGCGGTGAAAAACGGCACAGGCAACTATGGCTATAACGCTGCTACAGGCGAGTATGGCGACATGATTGAGATGGGTATCTTAGACCCTGCTAAAGTTACTCGCTCAGCGTTAGAACACGCAGCAAGCGTAGCAGGTCTTATGCTCACCACAGAAGTGATGATTACTGACTTGCCAAAAGAAGAGCCTGCCATGCCAATGGGTGCTGGCATGGGTGGTATGGGCGGCATGATGTAATTTGTCAGCCTGACGCACACAATCCCTCAAGTGAAAGCTTGGGGGATTGTGGCTTTGATATGCTAAGTATGAAAATAACTTGATTTTTTGTTAAATTTTATATAAAATACGCAAGTTTTTATTTGCCTGTGTGGTTCAGGTTAGCAGTTTTGTCAAAAGATAAACTGCCCAAAATAACAATGACAAGCGTCCTTTAAACCACATAACAAAGGTTGCCTTTGCATAATAGCCTATGTCATTTATCGGAGAAAATCCATGAGCAACAAACACCCTTTAGTTCAAGCTGTTGAAACTTCACAACTAAAAGACCACCCTGCATTCGCACCAGGTGATACTGTTGTTGTGCAAGTGAAAGTTCGTGAAGGCGACCGTGAGCGTCTGCAAGCATTTGAAGGCGTGGTTATCGCTAAGCGTAACCGTGGTCTAAACTCTGCTTTTACTGTGCGTAAAATTTCAAGCGGCGTTGGCGTTGAGCGTGCATTCCAGCTACACTCACCACTAATTGACAGCATTTCTGTTAAGCGTCGTGGTGATGTACGTCGTGCCAAACTTTACTACTTGCGTGACCGTTCTGGTAAATCAGCACGTATTAAAGAAAAATTGGGTGCAAAAAAAGACGCATAAGTTGCGACTTTCCCAAATAGTCAATAAAACCCCGCCGACAGCTTGCCTATCGGTGGGGTTTTATTTAAATAAACAGATGTTTTAAGTGACTACAAATATACGATGATAGATATTAACGACATGCACTCAAGCCATAAAAAAGAGCACCTTGCTCACATCTTAAAATCACTGCCAAATTTACCGGGTGTGTATAAAATGCTTGGCAAGCATGGCGAGATTTTATATGTCGGTAAGGCAAAATCGCTTAAAAGCAGAGTGTCTAGTTATTTTATAAAAACCATTGATCACCCAAAGACTAAGGCGTTGGTACAGCGGATTTATGACATTGAGATTATCGTCGTGCGTGGTGAGACAGAGGCACTTTTACTTGAGCAAAATCTCATTAAGGCGAACAGACCGCCTTATAATATCATTTTAAGAGATGATAAATCTTATCTGTATGTGTATGTTTCTACTGATAAATTCCCAAAAATTAGTGTCGGTCGAGGTAAGGGGAATCATGCCGAAGGGCGGTTTTTTGGCCCTTATCCTTCAGCTTATGGTGCTAAGCAGTCAATTGAATTGATTAAGCAACTGTTTATGATACGAGACTGCTCAAATGGTAATTTTGCCAGTCGTAAAAGACCGTGCCTAGAATACCAAATCAAACGCTGTAAAGCACCTTGCGTGGGATTTGTGACAAAAGAAGAATACCAAGGCGATGTACAAAATGCCATTGACTTTTTAAATGGCAAGACAGGGCAAGTGCAAAATTCTTTGGCTAAGAAGATGGAAGAAAGCAGTGAGGCGATGGACTTTGAGCGAGCAATTTTTTATCGTGATAAGATAGCCATGCTAACTGAGATGCAGGCACGCCAAGCTGTGTATCGCCTAAGCGGTGAGGCGGATGTTTTTGCCATAAATATAGAGGCAGGCGTGGTATGTGTGCATGTGTTGACGGTGCGTGGCGGGCAAGTTTTGGGCGGTAAGAATTATTTTATCGATGAGATTATGATCGAGGATAAAACAAATGCCGAACGCTTAGCAGAGTTTTTGGCGTCGTTTTATTTTCAAGTGAGCGATGATGTGCCAAGCGAGATTATCGTCAGTGAGAAGTTGCCAAATAAGACAGCGATTATCGCCTTGCTAGATGAGCATTTTGGCAAAAAAGTCGCCATTAAGGATGTTGTACAGACCCACAGAGCGGAATGGTTATCGCTTGCTAGGCTAAACAGTAAAAATGCGGTACATGCTAAGCTTTATGATTTTTATGAATTACAAAGCCGATTCACCGCTTTACAGGACGTCTTAGCTAAAGTCAGCAGTCGAGCAGTAAATCGCATAGAGTGCTTTGATATTAGTCATACGATGGGGGAGATGGCAGTAGGTAGCTGTGTGGTGTTTGATGCAGGTGGATCTAGGCGACGAGATTATCGTCAGTATGCCATATCTGGCATTACAGGTGGTGATGATTATGCAGCCATGAGACAGGTGCTAACACGCCGTTACAGCAAGCATACCTTGCCAGATTTGCTACTGATTGATGGCGGCAGGGGGCAGCTAAATATCGCCAAAGAAGTGCTTAGCGAGCTTGGCAAACTAGATGAGACCTTGCTTGTCGGAGTGGCAAAAGGCGAGGGGCGAAAGGCAGGGCTTGAGGTATTGCATTTTATAAACCACGAGCCGATTGATTTACCGCCAGACCATAAGGCGTTGCATTTGATCATGCAGGTACGAGATGAGGCTCATCGTTTTGCCATCACGGCACACCGCAAAAAGCGGGATAGGGCAAGAAGCTCATCTGTGCTAGAAGTTATTCCCAATCTTGGTCCAAAACGTAGGCGAGATTTATTGACGCATTTTGGTGGTATCAGTCAGTTGCTCGGTGCATCAGAAGATGAGATTGCTAATGTCAAGGGTATTGGCAGGGTCTTAGCACGCACAATTTACCAAGCATTGCACGCTTAGTGAACTAACATCGCCACTTTGGTGATGTAGTGCTTGATTTTTTTTGATTTTCAGAGTACGCTTGTACATATTTTTAGCCAAGTGTGAAAATGAGTATGGCAAATTTCATCAGTAAACAATATGGTCGAGCTAAGACAATCTTCGGCATGGGTCAATCTATCGTCGGCGGATTTCGTGCCGCTTATAAGATTGGTGCATTCACACAGCCACAAAGAGAGATTCTACCAAAGTACATTCAGACCTTTTGTCGTAAAATGGCAAATTCGTTTGGTGTGAATGTCGTGCAAGTTGAACCTGTGCCACAAAAGCATGGGCTGTGGGTATCTAATCACATCAGCTGGCTGGATATTCCTGTGGTGGGAAGTGTCGCTCCTGTGTTTTTCTTATCAAAAGCAGAGATTGCTAACTGGTTCATCTTTGGACGTCTAGCGCGAGCAGGCGGAACGCTGTTCATTAAGCGTGGATCAGGTGATGCCAATTCTGTCTCTGATCAGATTACTGAATTCTTACAGAGTGGATCTTCTGTGGTGTTTTTTCCAGAGGCGACCACAACAGATGGCAAGGCGATTAAGAAAATCCATGGTAAGCTACTGCAATCATCGCTAGATACAGGGCTGCCAGTTTGCCCGCTTGTGATCGCTTATGTGGATCGTGATGGTAAGCTGTCTGATGATGCGGCATATTATGGCAAACGAACGATGGCAGATAGCTTGCTTAGGGTGATGGATAACGGGAAGATTACTGCTTATGTCTTACCGCTTGATCCGATTTATCCTAATGGTATGACACGAAAAGATCTGACAGAGACGCTCCAAAAAAACATGGAGCTTGGATTGCAGCGACTGCATGACATCGTACTAAAGCGGTAAAAGGGTCATTACCATTATGATTTGGTTGCTTGATTAGGATTGCCAGCCATAAAAAAACACGCTCAATAAAAAGCGTGTTTTAATCAGTAATAATGGTTTATTTTTTTACTTGACCGTCGAGACCACAGGCGTACTGTAAGTGTTTTTGTTTGCCAACTTTTAAGGTTAAGACGGCTTCGTGACCTTTGGCGTGCCAATCAATTTTATCGTTCGCATAACGCTCACCTGATGCAGCAGACTTGCTTTTAAGCTTAGCGTTATATCTGTCTAAACCTAAGCTTTCAGCACTAATTTGGGTGAATGCAATATTTGCATTAGGCTTGTAGGTGGTTACCACATGTGCTTTATCGCCAAGATGGTCGCCATTTAAAAAGCACTGATAAGAACCTGTGTAATCGCCATCGTTTTTTACAGCATTTACAACAGGCTTTACGACGACTTCTTTGGTTTTTTGGGCGACATCTTGAACCGCTTGACAACCAGTAAGAGCTACACCAGCTGCTAAGGTTGCTAACAATACTGCTCTCATAAGTTACTCTAACTAGGGGGGGGGTTGTGATTTATAGTTATACTATAACTAAAAGAAACGTATAAGGCAAATTGATTTTTATTATAAAATTGTTAATATTTTTCAACTTAGGCTTAAATAATTACCCCAATGTTTCTTATGCAGCCATTAGCGAAGTTGTAATGCGTGTTCACCTTTTGGCGTTACCTTGAAAATTTGCACCTTAAATAGTACATCTTGTCCTGCAAGTGGATGATTAAAATCCACCTTGACGGTGTCTTCATTTACTTCGCTAATCACGCCTGTGAGCGTGTTTTTACCTTTATCAGTAAACTCCATCATCATTCCTTTGGTGGGGTTTGGTTCAGATAGGGCAAACTGGGCTTTAGCAAAACTTTGCACATTATCGGCATTCCACACCCCAAATGCTTGCTCGGGTGGTAGATGAGCGGTGCGTGTGTCACCTGCTTTTAGGTTAATTAGCACTTTCTCAAAGCCTTCTAGTAGGCTGCCATCGCCGATGGTTAGTGTAACGGGCGTATCAAGTCCAAAGGTGGAGTCAATTACTTCGCCACTCATTAAAGAAACTTCAAAATGTAAAGCAACATGACTGCCGTCTGTGATGCGGATTTCTTCATTTGGTAGAATTGGGTTCATGTCATTTTCCTAAGTTAAACAATTAATAGGCAATAGTTTAGCATAATTTTATGACAAGATTGTAAGGCATTAATAAATGATGCTGTGATGAGTAAGTAGTGGGTGGTTGTTAATCTAAAGCGACTGATATATAGCCAGCCATACACCGACATCTAAGTTGTATTATTGCAAGCCAAGTAGTTTTTTTGCCCATGTGATAACAGGCATATCCACCATCTGACCATCAACGGCAAAGACCACTTGCCCTGTTTTAAGGTAAGTATCGTACACCTTTTTGGCAAAATCAAGCTGTTTTGGATTGATTGCTAAGTCCTTGATGGCAGTTACTTGCCTTGGGTGAATGAGTAGCTGACCGCCAAAGCCAAACGCCCAAGCATGACGACTAAACTTTATAAAGCCCGCTTCATCATGAAAATTAGGATAGATGGTTTCTATTGGAGCGTGTAGGTTATTAGCGGCAGAATGTAAGATAAGATCGCAACGAATCTTATCCATCATAACTTGTCCAGCACAAGTGCCAAAGCTTATGTCAAGTGAATTTAGCAAATCCAGGCAGCCATAGCTTAACGCAAAAACCCCCTGTACGCCAGCAATCTTGGATAGGTTTAGGATGCCTGTCGCAGATTCAATCATCGCAATGATGGGCTTGTCGGTCTGTTTGGCGAGCTGTGCTACCATGTCGGCGTTCTTTACCTTTGGTAAGATAACGCCAAACAGTGGTAGCTTATTTAGCAGGGTGATGTCTTTAGCAAATGACAAATCATCTGCATGGTTTGGTGCATTAATGCGTAGATAAATGCTAGAAAAACTATCCCAATCCCAGTTATCTAAGAACGCCAAAAGTTTTTTGCGAGTATCGTCTTTTATGTCATGACTGACCGCATCTTCTAGATCGATGATTATTGCATCAGCACCACTGCCTGCAGCCTTAGTCATGCGATCTAAGTGCGTGGCAGGCACGAATAAATAACTTTGATGGGGGTTAAATTTCATCATGGCTTTACGGCTTTCGCTTGTTCTCAAAAAACAGCATATCTATTAGCACAAGCCCCATGCCGCCCATGATTGCCATGTCTGCTATATTAAATATCGGATAATGCCACACATCTGCATAATGAACATGAATAAAATCAATCACATAGCCATGTATGAATCGATCAACCATATTGCCAATCGCGCCGCCAAGAACTAAGGCTAATCCAAGCGATAGCCATGTGGCGACTTTTGGGACTTTACGCAGATAGATGATAATAAAGATGGAGACAATTACACTTAGTCCTGCAAAAAAATATTTCTGCCAACCGCCTTGATCAGCTAGAAAGCTAAATGCCGCTCCATAATTATAAGCCAGCGTCCAGTTTAGTATGGGGCTAATGACGCTCACTGTCTCACCAAGCTCAAAGCTGTGATTAAAAAAATACTTGGTTAGCTGATCGATGACAAAGACCACAGCAGCAAGCACATAGTAGCTTACTGCTCGGTTGCCATTTAGTGTTAGACTTGGTGTAACATTAGGCATAATAACGCAATTCCCCATCACCAAAGGCATTCGTAGCACAGCGGGTGCAAATGTCGCTGTGTTCGCTATCTGTCCCAACGGTGTCCGTGATGTGCCAGCAGCGTACGCACTTACTGCCGTCAGCAGGCGTGATACTGATGGCTGCTTTACCTTGGGCTAGGCTTACGCCACTGGTGATGAATACAAATTTTGCTTCATCGCCAAGCTTAGCTAGGGCGTTAAAGGTATCGCCATCAGCATGAATGGTGGCATGTGCGGTAAGATTGCTGGTGACAATGCCATCAGAGCGTGCGTCTTCTATTGCTTTATTGACTAGGTCTTTTACCGCCAAAATCGCTTGCCAATCGCTTTCGGTAACATCAGTTAAGGCAGGTGCTGGAATGTCATACCAGTTTTGGGTAAAAATGTACTCTTGATCAGCGTCATTATCACGAATGAATTCCCACATTTCTTGGGCGGTAAATGGCAAAATTGGAGCAATCCAACGCACTAGGGCTTGGGCGATATGGTAAAGAGCAGTCTGTGCAGAACGGCGTGCTTTACCATCAGATCGAGTGGTGTAAGTGCGGTCTTTGATGATGTCAAGATAAAACCCGCCCAAAGACTGTGAGCAAAACATACCAATCGCCTGTACGACTTGGTGAAATTCCATCTCATCATAAGCGGCGATGATGGTATTTTGGGTGTCTTTGGCTTGTTTTAGGATAAACTTATCAAGGCTGACCAGCTCGTCAAAGGCAATGCTGTCAGTTGCAGGGTTAAAGTCGCTCGTATTTGCTAATAAGAAACGCACTGTATTACGGATACGGCGGTAGCTATCAACCGCCCCTTTAAATACTTTCTCGCCAGCACTCATCTCATAGCGATAATCAGCAGAAGCAATCCATAAGCGGAGCATATCCGCTCCTGTTTTATCGATTTCACGCTGTGGCTCGATGATGTTACCGAGCGACTTACTCATCTTGCGACCTTTTTCGTCCACCACAAAGCCATGCGTTAAGACTTGCTTAAATGGAGCTCTGCCATGAATAGCTTCGCTTGTAAGTAGTGATGTCTGAAACCAGCCACGATGCTGATCGCTACCTTCTAGATATAGATCAGCAGGGCTTTGCAGATCGTTGTTTTGTTCTAATACAGCAAAATGCGTCGTCCCTGAGTCAAACCACACATCAAGCGTGTCGGTCACCTTATGGTAGTTGGCAGCTTCTTCACCTAAGAAATCTTCGGCAGTGGCTTCAAACCATGCTTCAACCCCGCCTTTTTCAATCATGCACGCGGCTTTTTCGATGAGTTCGCTTGTGCGTGGGTGTAGTTCATGAGTGTCTTTATGGGTGAAAAATGCGATTGGCACACCCCATGTACGCTGACGACTAATACACCAGTCTGGTCTGTCGCAAACCATCGCTTCAATGCGGTTTTGTCCCCAAGCGGGCGTCCATTTAACATTTTTAATGTCGTCTAGGGCGTTTTGGCGAAGTCCTAATTTTTCCATGCTGATAAACCACTGTGGCGTGGCACGAAAGATAATTGGTGTCTTATGTCGCCAGCAGTGCGGATAGCTGTGAGTGATTTTGGTGTGATTGAGTAGGTGTCCGCTCTGTGCCAGCGTTTCAATGATTTTTGGCTGTGCCTTATAAATATGCTCACCGACAAAGACTTTCGCCTCGTCCAGATACACGCCATTACCACCAACGGGATTTTCGGTCGGTAGATTGTTGGCACGCCCCACGTTATAATCGTCCACACCGTGTGCAGGGGCGGTATGCACAAGCCCTGTACCGCTGTCGGCGGTAACGTGGTCGCCTGTGATGATTGGTACTTGACGTTCGTTAATAAGTGGGTGCTGGGCTTTTAGGGTGCTTAAATCGCTCCCCTTAACAGTCGCCAAAATTTCTACATTTTGCAAACCGATATTTTTGGCAAAATCATCCACCAAGTCATGAGCCACGATAAAACTTGCCGTTTGAGCGATTGGCATAGGATTATCAATCGTATAATGCCACTTTTTGCCATGTTCATTTTCTACGTCTTTTTGATACACGCCACCGATGTTTTGTACGGCTTTTTTGGAGCGTTCGTTACCTTGATGAATTTGAAAACGCACCGTGTTGCGGTGTTTAAAGGCGTAATTAAGCAGGGCTTGTTTGATTTCGCCATTTGCCCCTGTTCCCCAAAATGCAGGCGTGATAAAGGTAAAGCCAATGCCAACGGTGCTTGTGGCAGGATTGTCATCATAAAAACGGGTCGTGCCGACAATCTCGCCTGTGGCTTTATGGATAATGGCAAAAGCTTTTTCTTTCACCGCTTTATCAAAAAACGGCTCAAACACTTCTGGCAAATGGCGTTTTTCTGGCATTAGCTCCCAAATGGTAGGGTCTTTGGCTTTGTTAAATAACGCTTCTTTGTCGGCTTTGCTTAGGGTTTTTAATAAAAAGTTGTCGCTTTCAAGTTCGCTTGGCATGGCAAATGGGGCGACTTTTTCGCCTTTGATAACCGCATAATCAAAGTCGGCATGGGCGGTAATTGCTTGGTTGGCAGGCAGTGTCCAAGGGGTCGTTGTCCAAATCACCGCTTGCACGTTGCCATCAATATCTTTTAGGGCGGGCAAAGCATCTTTATTGACAATGTCAAAGCCCACATAAATGGCGTCAGAGGCTTTATCTTGGTATTCTACTTCCGCTTCGGCAAGAGCAGAGCCACAGTCTAAGCACCAGTTGACAGGCTTTAGCCCACGCACGATATGACCGTTGTCATAAATTTTGCCTAAGGCTCGCACGATGTTCGCTTCTTGGGAAAAATTCATGGTAAGATACGGATTATCCCAATCGCTAAGCACCCCCAAGCGTTTAAAATCAGCCATTTGCAGTTCAACTTGGCTTTTTGCGTAGTCACGGCATAGGCGGCGAAATTCGGTCGCATCAACTTTTTGACCGACTTTACCTACTTTTTGTTCAACCTTTTGTTCAATCGGCAGTCCGTGACAGTCCCATCCTGGTACAAATACAGCATCAAATCCAGATAGGTTCTTAGATTTAGTGATGATGTCTTTTAGTACCTTATTAACGGCATGACCTAAATGAATCTGACCGTTGGCATACGGCGGGCCGTCGTGTAGGATATATTTTGGCAGGCCTTTTTTGGCGGTGCGTACTTTGTCATAAAGACGGTCTTTTTCCCAAGCGTCAAGCCATTTTGGTTCACGTTTGGCAAGGTCAGCTCGCATGGGAAAAGGCGTGTCGGCAAGGTTTAAGGTGGCTTTATAATCTGTTTGTGGGGTGTTTTTTTGGTCGGTCATGGCGATGTCATCAGTAAATTGGCTAAATTATTATTAAAACTGTCAATTATAGCCTAAAACGCTGTTTTGATAAAGGTTTGTTGGTTAAAAATAAGATTTATATCGGGTTTGGTAAATTTATTTAAAGAGTTTATTTAAAGAGTTATAGTGTTGCTGGCTTAACCAATCGTGATGTAGGTTTGGTCTTTATAGGGGCAACGACTGACTTGGGTTTGGCTCATAAATTTTTTGATAAATGACTTGATAGTAGCCATCTAGTTTTTTATCGTCAATTGTGTAGATGTTTTTGATGGCTTGATGATACAGTATCGTGAATGTCAATATCACCAAAACACCACTGATTGCTCCATAAAAGGCAGTCAAGTAGCCCCCATCAATGACCCATGTGGTCAATAGCACGCCCAATGGCACAAATACGATACACACCGCCAAAAAGATGAATTCAAAACTTTGGCGAATGTCTTTGGGGGTGGCGGTTGAGCGAATGTGCGTGCTGTTGATATTAAACATCACAACGCCCATGCCAATCATCATCAAAGCCAACAAAAACACCATAAAATGCTCACTTGTGCCAAGCCACACCCCAAAAGCCACAAAAAAGACACTGGCAGATGTGGTGCGATGATTGCCAATTTTTTGATTTAATATTTTTATCAAAAACACACTGCCAATAATCATGCCAAGACCAAACGCCCCTTCGCCAATGCCAATATAAAAGGCGGATAATTTGAAGGTGTGGGCGATTTGATAGGGAATGACATACGCTATCAGCGGGGTGATGATGAAGTTGGCAAGAGCGGATATGGCGACCATCAGCCGTTCAATGGGGTTGAAAAGTAGTATGCTTAGGGTGTTCGTGTTCGTATGCGATTGCGAATGCACTTGTGCTGTCTTTGGGTGTGATAAGTTGATGTGATAAAACAATAAAAAACTGACCGCAGACAGCCCAAGGCAGAGACTTAAAATGGTCAAGGTATCAAAATAATAAATCAAAAATCCAGAGATGATGGGTGATAAGATGGTGTTGATAGAATTGACAAAGCCACGCATTTTAAATCCGCCACTTTTGTTGTCATCTTGGTACAGCTCGTTCACAAGGCTTGTGCCGATGGGAGTTAAAATGATAGAAAAAAATAGACGTGATGATAAAAATGATACCAAAAATCAGATGGTTATCATGGCGAAATAATACTGCCAATCCTAGGCTTGATAAACCACAAAAAACCAATAAGAGCTTTTTGTGGTTGAGATGACGTTTGCTTGATAAATAAGAAAACAACAACAAAAACACCACTTGACACGCCCAAGAAATGCTAATAAACACCCCCAAAGGCTGTGATAGATGTAGCGTATTGATCATCAGCCACGCAAATACAATGCCAATGGTTTTGATGGTAGTATTAAGGAGCGTCTCGGAGAGTTGATATAAATAAAAGTCTTTATTCGTTGAAAGATAAGACACAAGATTTGCCTTTGATGATGACTGATGGATTAAGGTGTTGTTAAGATTAAGGTGTTGTTCAAATAAAATTAACTAAGATGATAAATAAATTAACTAAGATGGCGATGGCTGCCATCAAGCCAATCAGTGTGCTTAGTATTTTATTTATCGTATCGTGAGAGATTTTTTGTGTCAAGGATATTTGGGCTAAAAATTGGATTGATGAATTGATTATGGGATTGATGATGGTAGGAATGATAAAATGTGCGATTGCTTGTGTCTTTATCGCCATCAAAGCCATCATAAGGCAATGAAAGGCAATGGGCGATAAAGGGTAATGAAAGCCATAAAATCAAAAAGCGAGCAGGACACGAAAAGTTGGTCAAATCTATTCATAATTTTGCCAATAAAAGCTATAATACAAAACAATCAAAAATATCCCAATAGACGAATAAGCAGGTGTTAAAATGAGTTGGTTTGCAACATGGCGACCTTATGCAGGCGATTTAAACAAAGAACCTGTGGCGACAAATGAATATCTGCCCATAGGACAAAGTGTCATGCTTGGCATTCAGCACGTGCTTGCGATGTTTGGGGCGACCGTGCTAGCACCTTTATTGATGGGATTTGATGCCAACCTTGCCATCATGATGAGCGGTATTTGTACGATTTTATTTTTTGTGATGACAGGTGGGCGAGTACCAAGCTATCTTGGCTCGTCCTTTGCTTTTATTGGCGTGGTGGCAGCAGCGACAGCACACGCCACAGGTTCTGGGGCAAATCCAAATTTGGCGGTGGCATTGGGCGGTATTATTGCTTGCGGTGTGCTGTATGCCTTGATTGGTCTTGTGGTGATGGCGACAGGCACTCGCTGGGTTGAGAATCTGATGCCACCTGTGGTAACGGGGGCGGTGGTGATGATTATCGGTCTAAATCTTGCCCCTGTTACGGTCTCAACTGTCGCAGGCAAGCCTTTTGAATTGACCATGACGCTGATTACCGTACTTTGTATGAGTGTGATTGCGGTGTTTGCTCGTGGCTTTGTCCAACGCTTGCTGTTATTGCTTGGTTTGGTGTTAGCTTACGTGATTTATGCCATTGTGGCGAATGTATTTGGCTTGGGCACGCCCATTGATTTTGGTGTCATTGGGCAGGCGGCGTGGTTTGGTGTGCCAAGTTTTTCATCGCCTGTATTTGATGTTAATGCCATGCTCATCATCGCCCCTGTGGCATTCATCTTGGTGGCAGAGAACTTGGGGCATATCAAGGCGGTTGGGGCGATGACAGGTGAAAACCTAAGCCCTTATTTGGGTAGGGCATTTGTGGCAGATGGCGTAGCAACTGCCCTATCAGCAGGCGTGGGTGGTACAGGCATGACGACTTATGGCGAAAATATCGGCGTGATGGCGGTAACTCGTGTGTACTCTACCATTGTTTTTGTGATTGCAGGCGTGTTTGCGGTATTTTTGGGCTTATCCCCAAAATTTGGTGCCATCATTCAGACCATTCCAAGTCCTGTATTAACAGGTGCTTCCATCGTGGTATTTGGTCTGATTGCCATTGCTGGGGCAAAAATTTGGATTGATAATCAAGTCAATTTTTCCAATAACAAAAATCTGATGGTGGCTGCCATCACCATCATTTTGGGTACGGGTGATTTTGGTTTGATGATTGGTGAGTTTAATCTGGGCGGTATTGGCACAGCGACATTTGCAGCGATTTTGTTAAATTGGTTTTTAAGCTTAAGACAAGCGTCTTAAAGTTTGTGTCATTGGGCGAGTTTTTAGGTGTTTTAGAATAATAATGACAAAAATCTTAATCATCGGTGCAGGTAAATTGGGCTTGCCATTAGCCAAAATGCTAAAGACAGCTTATGATGTTACCATTGTCAGCCGTAGCCAAAAGCCTATTGATGGTGTACGCCAAGTTATCAAGGATGTCGCCACTTTGACGACAGAAGATTTTAAAGAAAGTTTTGATGTGGTTTATGTGATTTTAAGCCCAAGCGAACGCACCATCTTAGGCTATCTACAAACTTATGTAAAAACAGCTCATCCAATCAGCGAATCAGTTTACTCCCCAAACACTCATCTGATTTATGTCTCATCAACAGGTGTATATGGTCAAAACCAAGGTGAGATAGTGGATATTCACACCAACCCAAATCCTGCCACGCCTAAGGATCGCTGTCTATACGCTGCTGAGCTATCCTATCAAGCATTTTGGCAACATCAACTGACAATCGTTCGCCCAAGTGGATTGATTGCAGGTGAAATTAGTAGCAGTAAGTACTTGGTGGAGCAGGCTCTTAAGGCAGCAAGTCCAATGGAGCGTCATTGGCTAAATATGGTCAAAAGACAGACGGTGATTGTAAATTTGGCAAAGATGGCACAACTTGCGGTATCAAAACGTATCTTTGAGCAGTATATTTTAAATGAAAGCTGTCAGCTGCGGCATGAGATTTATAATAAAATCCGCCAAGACTATGGCTTATCTGCCATCACGCCAAGTGATGCACCAGTTAGCGGTAAGCGACTTGTCGGCAACTTCGTTTAAGCTTAGAGCTACGCATATGAATAGCTATGCCAGAGCATGTCATAAGTAAACAAAGCTACACATGAGAAGTCTGCCAACGCTTTAAGGGATAAAATCAAGCTTATTGAAAATTATTTTGGCGGTGCTTATCAAGGCAAACGTGGTCTCGTGGTGTTGGCGGTAAAACGGCTGTATTTGGCTTATTAAGACATGATGGTTTAAAGCGTGATGGTAAGCTTATGCGATGGTGATAAAAGACACAAAGGTAATACGCTAATGCCCATCATTACAAGTTTAAGTAAACTTAATCGTGGTGTTTATACAGATAGCCATAAGAGCTATAATGCTTTAGATGCAAGTGTTTTAAGCATTTTAGAGCAAATCATTCAAAGAGTTTATCGATAAACAAAACAGAGCCAATCACATCTAGCACCCGAAGCTTTTGATCGTAAGCTTAAGCGTGCACTACGCAAATATAACGGCATTGACAAGAAAAACTTCCATCTATTTATTAAAGACGAAAGTTTTGTTTGAACTAGATTTGCCTATAATTAGCTGCCTATAATCAGCTTAAAGTATTAAGAAACTGGTGTGGCATTTAAGGACAATCTACTACAGACCCTAAATAAGCCTAAATAACCCAAGTTTTTAGCACAAATTCAATCACAATTTTAGCAAGAAAGCCCATAAAACCTGCCCCTAATGCCACAAAAATCCAAAATGTTCCTTGCTTGCCTGCATTGGACTTTTTGGAGATATCCCACATGATAAAAAATAAGAATGCGATGAAGATGGGTAATAAAACGTACAGCCCAAGCATGGTGATGGTTTGATCGGAGATGGTCATGATAATCTCTTTTAAATAAGTTTATTGGCATTATAACACAACTTACGGTGAGCTATTTTGTGAAATCAGCCAAAAACAGTCTTGATTTTGCTATTTTTATACGAATTTTAACCTAAGATTAAAAAATTTTGTTAGAATAAAAGTTTTCTTTATTAAAACCAAAAAGCACGAATAAGGCAAGCTATGACAACCCAAACCGATCCGAAAACAAACCAATTAACCCAACTTTTTCAAGCCACATTAGACGAGCTAAAAGCTGAAGGTACATTGCCTGCTGATTTTTACCCTCCGATTAATTTGGTCAGACCCAAAGACACAGCCCATGGGGATTTTGCATGTAATATTGCTTTGATGAGTGCTAAAAAAGCAGGCAAAAACCCTCGTGAACTTGCCGAAAGATTTTTGGTGCGACTAAATGCGTCTGATTTGGTTGAAAAGTGTGATGTAGCAGGTGCAGGGTTTATTAATGTGTTTTTGAATTTAGATGTTAAATTTGCCGTGCTAGATGAGATTTTTACAAAAGGCGAGAAGTTTGGCTTGTCTTGTATCCATAGTGGTAAAAAAGTACAAGTTGAATTTGTGTCTGCCAATCCTACTTCAAGCCTACACGTTGGACATGGGCGTGGGGCAGCGTATGGCATGAGTGTGGCTAACCTTTTAGAAGCCACAGGTTATGATGTGTGCCGTGAGTATTATGTGAATGATGCTGGGCGTCAGATGGATATTTTGGCGACCAGTACTTATTTGCGTTACTTGCAGGCGTGCGGTGAAGCCATTACCTTTCCTGTGAATGCGTATCAAGGCGACTATGTCGTTGATTTTGGCAAAGTTTTGTTTGATAAATATGGCGATAAATACCGCCATGCCATAAGCGATGTAATAAAAGATGTGCCTGCTGATGCGGTTTTTGAGATTCAAGACGGCGAAAAAGTGCAAGTATCAGGCGATAAAGAGTTACACATTGATGGGCTAATCGCAAACACGAAAGCCCTACTTGGTGACGCAGGATATGAGATATTTTTAGAATTTGCGTTAAACCATATCTTAGATGATATCAAAGAAGACTTAGCAGAATTTGGGGTAACTTTTGAGTGTTGGTATTCAGAACGAACCTTAAAAGATAAGATTAATGATGCACTGGCTGTGCTTGACGCCAATGGGTATTTATACGAAAAAGATGGCAATATTTGGTTTAAATCTACCGCTTTTGGTGACGAGAAAGACCGTGTGGTTAAGCGTGCTAATGGGCTTTTAACTTACTTTGCTTCTGATATTGCATATCATAAGGATAAGTTTGATCGTGGGTTTGATACGGTGATTAATGTGTGGGGTGCTGATCATCATGGCTATATCCCTCGTGTGAAGGCAGCGTTATCGGCAATGGGTATTGATCCTAAGCGATTAGAAGTCATGCTGGTGCAGTTCGTGGCATTATATCGTGGCGATGAAAAAGTAGCAATGTCTAGTCGCAGTGGGCAGTTTATCACCTTGCGTGAATTGCGTGAAGAAGTGGGTAATGATGCGGCGCGTTTTTATTATGTGGCACGCACGCCAAATGTACACATGGATTTTGATTTAGAGCTTGCCAAGTCCCAAAGCCGTGATAATGCGGTGTATTACATTCAGTATGCACACGCACGCATTTGCCGAGTGTTTGAAAGACTAGAAAAGTTTGGCGTTACCTTTGATGATCAAATGGCAAAAAATGCTCAGCATTTACTTGCGCTAGAGAGTGAAAATGAGCTGATTAAGCGTTTGTCTGCCTATTGTGAAACCATCGTTAAAGCTGCCAACGCTCGTGAACCACATATTTTAGCCAACTATCTAAAAGACTTGGCAAGTGATTTTCACGCTTGGTATAATGACAATCGAATCTTGCCAAAGGGTCTGTCTGACAATGCAGCGACAGCAGAAGAGATAACGCTCATGCAAGCACGTTTAAGACTGTCTTTGGCAGTCAAGCAAGTGCTTGCCAATGGTCTTGGGCTTTTGGGCTTATCAGCACCTGATGCGATGTAAGGAGCGACAATCATGAGCCATAAAAAGCGACCTTCTGCTGTTTATCGAGACATTGAAAATCAGAAAAAAAACGCTGTAACCAGTCTAGTGTGGCTAATATCAGGCGTATTTGTTATGGCTGGATTGGCGATCTTATTGTATTTATCGCCGATGTTTGGCAATCATCAAAACGCTGATCAAGCTGAGCCAGAGCAGTTAGTTGAGCCGATAGCAACTCCAGCTCATCCTGAGTCTGAGTATGAATTTTATGATGTACTGCCTAAACAAGATTTTAGCAGCACCCCTGATGAGACGATTGATTTTGGCGGCACGCAAAACACGGCAGACACAGTAGTCAGTGAGCAAGCAAATGATGAACCTGTGGCGACAGTCTTAGAAGATGATCATGTGACATCTAATGGCGATCAAGCAAATACAAGCACGTCAGATCAAGATGCTCAGTCTACGTTTATTTTACAAATTCGTAGTTATGATAACGCTGAAGATGCTGATTTACGCCGAACCGATGTACTGATGGCAGGCGTGGATGCGGTGGTGGTTCGCCGTATCGATCCTAAGACCCAAAAGCCACTTTATCAAGTGATTTCCTTGCCAATGACCAGTCGTGAAGAAGTAAGCCGTGCCATGCGATTACTTCAAAGTAACGGCATTGATGCTTTGATGGTGGAACAACGCCATAAGTAGTGATTATGGTATTTATTAAAAAAGCCTTGGTGAAAATCAAGGCTTTGCTGTCCATTGTTAGATTTTGCTTTTGATTTTTTTGCCACCTAAAATAACTGCCAATACCAATAAACCTGCAATAAGTCCGATGGTGCCATTATATAGCATCTCGGCAATGCCACTTAGCATGCCAGAGAGTGCCGATAAGTCTTGTGCTTGATGATGTAAGATGTCGATGCCATGTACTAAGATGCCACCGCCAACTAAGAACATCGCTAGAGTGCCTGCGATTGACAAAAACTTCATTAACTTGGGTGCAAATGATAAAATCGCTCCTCCAAGTTTTTGGCTTGTGGTGTCTGGCTTTTGTGTTAAATGCAGACCGATGTCATCTAGCTTAACAATTAGACCAACCAAACCATAAACACCAACCGTCATAACGATGGCGATAACCGACAGTGATACAGCTTTAGCGGCAAGTGTTGCAGCTGCCATTGTTCCAAGTGAGATGACGACAATCTCAGCTGATAAAATAAAGTCTGTACGAATCGCACCTTTAATTTTTTCTTTTTCTAAGGCGATAAGATCGACTTTTTGGGCATTTGCTTCTAGTCGGTCATGGTGCTTTTTTTCGTCATCGAGATCGTGGGGCAGTAGGTTTGGTGCAAACTGATGTACTACTTTTTCTGCTCCTTCATAGCATAAGAAAAGCCCGCCTATCATCAAAAGCGGTGTGATTAACCATGCAGCTACAGCACTGATTACAAGAGCGGCAGGTACTAAAATGAGCTTATTTACAAAAGAACCCTTAGCAACCGCCCAGACGACAGCAAGCTCTCTGTCGGCACGCACGCCAGATACTTGCTGTGCGTTTAAGGCAAGATCGTCGCCAAGCACCCCTGCGGTCTTTTTAGCAGCGACTTTTGTCATGACAGATACATCATCTAAGATGACGCTGATGTCATCAAGTAACATTAATAAATTGCCAGCAGCCATAACTATCCTTTTGTTCGTTGATTGGTCAGTGTGCGACTTTTTGGGTTATGTGTATTGCAGGCTATTATAAATCAACTTTTTTGTTTTTCGTGAAAAAATTGACTGCTATTAGACTTATCAAAAGAATTATGTAAATTAAATGATAAAAATCAATATGTTATATATTTAAAATCATTTATAATGATAAACAAAATATCATTTATCAATTTAAACTAACAATAATCGCTTGTATTTTTGGTGTAATCTCTGTATTATTATATTTGCTAATGTATTCATCATTTATTTTGATAAAATACATCAAGCACTATTATTTTTCATCATTTGTCCATTAAATCCATCAAACAAGCTTAAGGATTGTATCATGACCATTCAATCAGCCATTGAAAAAGTAAGACAAAACTATGCTCATCAGCCAGAATTTATTCAGGCGGTAGAAGAGGTTGCATTAACCATCAGCGAGGCTTATGCCAACAATCCTAAATTTGAAGAATTCAAGGTATTTGAACGCCTGTGTGAACCAGATCGCATCATCAGTTTTCGTGTAAACTGGGAAAATGATAAAGGTGAAGTGCAGGTGAATCGTGGCTGGCGTGTACAGTTTAGCAATGCCATTGGTCCTTATAAGGGCGGTTTACGTTTTCACCCAACAGTAACCGAAGGCACGCTAAAATTTTTGGGGTTTGAACAAATTTTCAAAAATGCTTTAACAGGTCTGCCTATGGGTGGTGGTAAAGGTGGTTCAGATTTTGACCCTAAAGGTAAATCAGAGGCTGAAATTCGCCGTTTTTGCTATGCGTTCATGCGTGAACTTCATAAAAATATCGGCAAAGACATGGATGTGCCAGCTGGTGATATCGGTGTAGGTGGCCGTGAAGTGAACTACATGTTTGCGATGTATAAAAACTTAACTCGTGAATTTGAAGGCGTATTAACTGGTAAAGGCGTCGGTTTTGGTGGTAGTTTAATCCGCACCGAAGCGACAGGTTATGGTCTGGTGTATTTTCTTGACAATATGCTAAAAGTGAACAATGACACGCTCGTTGGTAAAACTGTTTTGGTATCTGGTGCAGGTAACGTGGCTCAGCACGCTGCCGAAAAAGCCTTACACCTTGGCGGTAAAGTCATCACCTTCTCAGATTCAAGAGGTACATTGGTGGATAAAGATGGCTTTACTCAACAAAAGATTGACTGGGTAAAAAATCATAAAGCCAACGGTAAAGCACTAGCTGACTATGTGGCAGAGTTTGGTGGCGAATGGTTGGAAGGTGAGCGTCCTTGGCAATTTGAAGCTCAAGTTGCTTTGCCTTGTGCTACCCAAAATGAAGTCAGTAAAGAAGATGCTGAGCATCTGGTGAAACTTGGCGTAAAATATGTCGCAGAAGGAGCGAATATGCCACTGACTGCTGAAGCTATCGATGTCGTGCGTGATAATGGTGTGGCGTATGCACCTGGTAAGGCGGCTAATGCTGGTGGTGTGGCTGTATCTGGTCTTGAGATGAGCCAAAACTCTGTGCGTGAGTATAAGAGCTTTGCCGAGCTAGATGAGAAACTACAAAACATCATGAAAAATATCCATGACAATGCTAAAGAAGCTGCTGAAAAATACGGCACAACCAAAGATGCGGTAGATTACATGACAGGTGCGAACGTGGCAGGCTTTATCCAAGTGGCAAATGCTTTGGTAGCATACGGCACATTGTGATAATTATAAGTTTAACAAAAAACGGCATAGATTGCCGTTTTTTGTTTTTAAAGCATCATCATTTGGTTAATGGTGAGAGTGATTTGTACCCATATGCTCATGATGGCCTTGGTTGGTATGATGATTGTGTTCATGGCTATGATGTCCATGCTCTGATACATCGTCATGAGAGTGGTGCTCGCCATGTCCGTGATGGTGTCCACCATGCAAAGTGTGCATAATAGGCATGGCAAATGCTACAGCAAGCCCTGATACCAATAAGACTGCACCGCTAAACTGACGCAAGTTAAATCGCTTAACGTGCTGCTGCAACCATCTTATGGTAGTGCTTGCCATTAATAGAGCAGGCATCGTGCCAAGCCCAAATCCGAGCATGAATAATACGCCATTCATACTGCTGCCCGCTGTAGATAGGCCAACTGCCACGCCTAATGCTCCATACACTAAGCCACAAGGTAAAAATCCCCACAAGATTCCTGCAAAGATTGCCTTAACGGGGTTATCAAGAGGCAAAACCTTAGCACGGATAGGCGACATGGCTTGCCACATTCCCATGCCTAGCTTTTCAACACGGCCTAAAAAAGGCACGCCAAGCATGAGTAGAGCGGCAAATACCAAAGCCCCGCCTAAGATAAATCTTGGTGCTAGGTTATCACTAAGCAAAGGAGCGAGCAATTCTTTACCAAAGATAGTAGCGATAAGCCCAAGCAGCATATAACTTAAAAGTCTGCCAACATGATACATGGCAATCAGCATGCGACGCTTTGTTGGGCTGTAGTTTTGCATTGAGATGCCAAATGCTGTAACGATACCGCCACACATTCCTAAGCAATGCGGTGAGCCAAAAAATCCCATACTTAAGGCAGCAATAAAAAAAGCGATAAACATGATAAGCTCTCCCATAAAATTTAGACTTCTGGCGGTAGAAAATACGCACTAAGTCTTATGTAGTAGAATAAGTGGTGATGATTAAAAAGGGCTAATTTTGTTTCTGATTGGATAGGGCCTGTCGGCGAGTTTGACGATCGTCTAAGATAATCTGGTCTGGTGCGTTGTCTAAATCTTCAAATTGGTTTGATTTAACAGCATAAACAATTGCCCAGATAGCAACGACAAAGAGCATTAAACTTAGTGGGATTAGTAGATAAATGCTTTGCATAAAATCTCAAAAGCACAAAACGTGCATTAGGGTTTAAGCTATTATACAAAAACTTTAGGCTGTGTGCCATAGTTAAGATGAACTCTCAAATAACTAAATATAAAAAACCCTGCAAAAAGCAGGGTTTTTAGGATCTAAAGCGTTATGTAAGCTTAAGCGTTACTTGCTTTGCCTTGAAGCTTAATATTAGCATCTTGGATACGTTTGCTGTGCTCTAAGATTTTACGCTCAATTTGGAGAAACTGATCTTTAAGGCGTTCATCAGCTTCATGCAAGCGATTGGCAAACTCGGTGCGTTTAAGCTCGATGGCTTTAGCTTTTAGTTGGTGCCATTCTTCTACCGTCTTGGTAAAAGCGTCGTATTCTGCTGCCACGTGGTCTTTGAGAGCTTGTAAGCGGTCATCGAATGTCATGTCGCCTTTTGCGATGCGTTCGTTGGCACGCTTAAACTGCATGGCAACTTCTGCATGCTTAATGGTGAGATTGTCCACACGTTTTAAGTTTTTGGCAAGTCCAACTTTTGATAGGGCGATGATTAGCCATTTGGTTGGGTCATATTGCCACCATTTTACACCATTACGATAGTCGTATTGAAAATGGTGGTGATAGTTGTGATAACCCTCACCCCAAGTAAAGAATGCTAAGATTGGGTTATCACGAGCGGTATTGTCATCAGTATAAGGGCGTGCACCAAACATATGGCATAGCGAGTTGATAAAAAAGGTGAAATGATGTGTCAGCACAAGGCGTAACAAACCTACAATCAAGAATGAGCCAAGCATATCACCTGTTAATAATCCAACGATGCTAAGGGCAATGGCATTGGTTAAGATAACCCAGATGCCATAATATTTATGTTGTAGGCATAAGATTTTGTCTTGTTTTAGGTCAGGAATGTTCTTATAGTCGTATTGACCGCTTGGGTATTTGTGTAGCATCCAGTCAATATGGCTAAACCAAAAACCACGACGAGATGAGTAGGGATCTTCGTATTCATCATCCACATGACGGTGATGAGAGCGATGTCCAGAACACCAATCAAAAGCTGAGCTTTGGACTGCTAATGTTGCCCCAAATAACAAAAAGTACTTTACGGCAGGGTGTGCTTCGTATGACTTATGTGCCAGCAAGCGGTGGTAGCCTGCAGTAATAGACAGACCTGTCCACGCCATAAAAATAGCAAAAGCTGTCCAGATGCCTGGGTTCACATCATGCGTGTACAGATACCAAGGCACACTCACCAAAGCGATAAGTGGCGTGGATAGTAGCACGATGGCGGGCGTCCAGTTGATGGGTGGGTTTTGGAAATCTGGGTTTGATTCGGTACTCATTGTCGTTTCCTATGAGTCAAAAAAGAATTAAATGGTTGGCTTATGCACACAGCTTAGCCAGTTCATCTATTATAGCTTAAAATATATTAAAAGTGAACATTTATTCACAATCCAAGAAAAAAATATTTGCCCAAATAAACGATGATTTAAGCGGTTAGGTTTGTTATAATAACCCCCTTTAATTTTATAAAAAAAAGACTAAAAAATAAGCTTGCATGCAAGTTTTTGGCGGATAAAACAAGGATGATTTATGGAGCGTTTGGAGTTAGTGATGGATAGTAATAAACTTAGACAACCAGCACACAAGACTGCCATCATTGATATTAGCATTAGCCATGATAAATAAAAAGCAGCAGTTTGAGCAGCGTGAGCAAAGCATACTAGCGGCAGCAGAGCAGCTGTTATTAGAATCTGGCGAAGGGAATTTAACGCTAGATAGCTTAGCCTGTCATTTAGACTTAGCCAAAGGCACGCTGTATAAGCACTTTGCCAGCAAAGATGAGTTGCTACTGCAAATCATCATCGAGCATGAAAAACGCTTATTTTGCATGAATAATGTCGATGATGGTGCGGCAGCGGGAATTGTGCGTATGGTGCTGCAGCAGCTGCGTCTGCCTGTGCGTGCGATGATTTTTAATCATATTGAAGAGCGGCTTGCAAGTGTGTCATCGAGATTGCACACTCAATTTAAAGAACTATACCGCATTCGTCGAAAGCGGATGACTCGTTTGTCTGTTATCGCTCAGCAGTATCTTGATGAGCAGCACAGTAGCATGACTGTCAAAGATTATATGTCGAGCATTTGGGCAGTTGGTCAAGGTGGGGCAGGATTGCTAAATTCTAGCTTTTATCAGCGATATTTGGGCGATCGAGATGCTTTAGAATATACTTGGGTGGATCAAATTTTATCCTTGCCACGGCTGTATCCTAAGGTGGATGATGATGCACTGGCTTAAGCGATTGTTTGGCGTATCGCACTGTGCGTCTGATGTGATGGCGGTGCATTTTGGCGATGATGCTGTATTTGTTTTACAATTGCAAAAACACCGTAGTCGCATCCATGTGTCTTATTATGATAGCCAAAGTTATGACAGCCAAAGTTACCCTAAAGCTGGGACTGCCAAAGATGGCAACGACATCGGTATAGATGAGGCTACCATAGCTTTACAGCAGATTATTAGTCGCTCAAAAATCCCCTTTAGAAAAGCCATTACCTGTATGCCGACTGCCGAAACGCTAAGTCGCACGCTGTCTATGCACCCTGAACTTACCGATGATGAGATTGATGAGCAAATTTGCATGAATGCCCATCAGCATATCCCTTATCCGCTGTCTGATGTGGCGTATGATTTTACAGCTACAGGGTCTGATGATGTCGGCATGAAGCAGGTTTTACTTGTGATTTGCCGTGAAGATTCGCTAGGAAGGCAGCTTGATGTGTTGGCACAGGCTGGCTTAGAGGCTAAAGTGGTAGATGTTTATGACCACGCCTTAGCACGAGGACTAAGCTTGGTTTTATCGCAGTTTTTGGGGCGTGTGGTGGCGTTGGTTGATATTGGCTGGGATAAAAGCAGATTTTATGTCGCAGACTTGACAGATATCAAAAGTGTAGATGAGTTTGGGGGTTTTGACTACCATCGTGAATATTTTTGTGGCGAGTATTGGCAGGCTAAGACGACGTTAAAGGCTGATTTTGAAAAATCCCAAGACATATCGCAGGTAGATGACTTTTATACAGATTCAATCCAGCCAACGATCGCTTGGGGTAGCACGCTATCTGATAAAGATATTAGTCACCATGCGTTGGTAGAGCCGACTAAGCTTCAAGAGCAAGCAGACACATCAGAGCAAAAATCTTCTTATGTTATTAGTTTTGAGGCCTTGACGGACATGCCAATTAGCCAAACGAATGCAGCGGATGATTGTGATCTTGATGATGCGTATGTCAGTTATATGAGCGGACAAATTGCCACAATGCTAGAACACTATCAGATGGCAACAGGTGTTCGTGTGGATGTGGTGATGTTGTCAGGCGGTAAGCGTCAGCTAGAGCAAATCGCTAAAGATATAAAAAAACAAGAGGGCATACCTTGTTATGTGGCAAATCCCCTAACGGATATGGCGATAGGTCAGCGTGTGGATTTGGCAAGAATAACCAAAGATTTGGCGCGTTTATTTGTGCCTTTTGGGCTTGCATTAAGGGCGTTCGATGATTGCTAAAATTAACCTACTGCCTTGGCGTGAAGAGCGAAAAGAATTTCAAAACAAAGAGTTTAAAAAAATGATGGCGATGGCTGTTATTCTTACTCTTGCTATCGTTGGTGCAGCGTGCCTGTACCTAAAAAGTCAGCTAGATTACCACCACCGCATAAATGAGAAAATTACTGCCAAAATAACCAAGCTTGATGAAGATATTGCTAAAGTTGCCGTACTACAACAACAAAAAAACGACTTATCAGATAAAATGGCTTTAATCAACAGTCTGACTGCTAAGAGATTTTCTTTACTTGTGGTGCTCGATCATCTGACAAAAAACAGACCAACTGGCATATTTTTGGGGCAATTATCCCAAGATGATGGCGTGATAAATATCACAGGTTATGCCCAAAATAACGAGCAGGTTGCGATGTTCGCTAAAGCAATAGAAGGCGATGTTTTAAGCGATGTCATGATAACGGCACTGGTGGATACGCCACTTCCAGCCGATGTAAGGGCAAAGCACGCAGGCGGTCAGCTGGTGCAGTTTGTGATGACAGCAAAGGTTTTTAAGGATATGCCTAAAGGCAAAACGGACAGTGTAGATGCAACACCATAAAATAGATGGGTTTGATCGCCGTACACGCCTTGCTAAAAAATGGCAGGCGTTAAACACCATCACCTTAAATAATATTGGCTCATCACCTTGGCAAATCCGTGCTACGCTACTGCTAATGGTATTTATGGCGGTGTTCGTATTGGCATGGTTTATGGTGATTCACCCCATGTATCTTGAGATTGAAGCGACACAGCGTCAACAAGAAGTGCTGTTAGATGAGTACGCTCTTAAGTATACACAGGCAGCTTCTTTGGGGGGCAAGACAGAGCAGCTTGACAAACTGCGTACTAACTTTTCTGCAGACTTAGCCAAGCTTTCTTATCATGTCAATATGACGCAAATCATGGGAAGAATTCATGATGCGGCAAATGCTGCAGGCGTGACGTCTGTAGATGTGGCGATGGCTGAGAGTGTTGATACGCCTTTATATACCGAAAAACCACTCCAGATAACCATTAAAGGCAGCTATCATCAGCTTACTCGATTTTTAATGACATTATCAGAGACGCCAGAGCTGATTACAGTGCATGATTTTGATATGCTAAATGAGGCAGGTCTTGGTGATACACCAACATTGCAATTAACCATGCAAATCAAAACCTACGAGGCTAAAGAAGAGTTGCCTGATGAGACGTCTCAAAAGGAGGTCTTATGAAACGGTTGGCATATCAATGTCTGGTGGTGGTCGGGTGTGTTACAGCAGTGCTAGGCTGTGGTGATTTATCAAATAATAACGATGAAGATGCCATCGTTGAACAAAAGCTTGCGTCAGTGTCATTATTATCAGTTCAGCAAGATGAAAAGATAATTTTACCCATTCAAGCAAAGCGTTCATTTAATTTGCCAAACGATTTATTTGCCGCCCCGTTCTTAGTGCGTACTAAGAGTAGTGCTAAGACTGATACCAAGCTTGATACTCAAGCTGATAAGCCACCATCAACGCCCGCATCTGAGCATAAGATAAGCACGCCATATCAACCAACCAAGCCAAGCCATCAGGCCACATCTGTGTTATCGCAACATCCATTACAGTCCTATGATTTACATGAACTGCATTATCAAGGGTATCTTCAAAAAGACGGTCAGATGATTGCATTGGTGGTGTTGCCTAATGGGCGAGCATATGCTGTAACGGTTGGGCAATATCTTGGCGTGCAACGAGCTAAAATTACTGCCATCACACAAAAACAGATGGTGCTGCTATCAGCAAATGATGAAGCCATCGTTTTGCCTTTTGAGGTGAATAGTTTGGGGAGATAATGACAAAGTTAATCAATGCAATGCCGACTTGGCAAAAAATAAAGCACAAACTTGGCGTATTCATGCTGGTACTTCCTTTGTCTGCTTTAGCTGCCGAGACGAACCACGATACCCAATATCATGGCGATCGTATTTCTGTGGATTTTTATGATATGCCAGTACAAGCGGTGATTAATGCCCTAGCGACAGTAGGCAAAACCAACATCATCGTTAGCGATAAAGTGGCAGGCAACATCACCTTAAAGCTTAATCATGTACCATGGGATCAAGCCTTAAGTATCGTGCTTGATAGCAAGAATTTGATTAAGACCACCAATAATGGCGTACTAGCAGTCATGACAGCCGATGAGCTTGCCGATATCAATGCTCAAAAATCAAAAAGCCAATCTGCCTACGAAGAGACGCTACCACTACAAACTGAATACATTCGCTTGCATTATGCAGATATTAAAGACGTGCAAAAAATCATCTTAGGCGAAAGCTCACAGAAGGCAGGCACGCAGGCACAAGCAGGGCTATTATCAGCACGTGGCACGCTTGGGGTCGATACGCGTACAAATACGCTTATCATTAAAGACACAGCGGATAATCTAGCAGATATCCATGATGTATTGGCATATATTGATGTACCTGTTGATCAGGTGATGATAGAGGCTAGGATTGTCTCAGCGTCTGATAAATTTAGCCGAGAGCTTGGGGTGAATTTTGGTATCTTATCTAATCAATCTAATCTGCAAGTTGGTGGCTCTCAGACAACCTTGTGGGATATGCGAACGACAGACTATATGAGGCGAGGCGTACATCGCCCTGATAATTTATCGGTTAATCTTGGGGCGATAAATCCAGCTGGTAGAATCGCATTTGGCATTTTAAATATGTCTGATGTCGTGCTTGATCTTGAGCTGTCTGCAATGCAAGCAGATAACCGAGGTGAGGTGATATCCACACCAAAGGTGTTGACCGCAGATAAGCAAACTGCACGCATCTCATCAGGTATGCAAATTGCCTATCAAGAAGAGACATCTTCAGGAGCAACCAATTCGGTCTTTAAAGAAGCAGCACTTGTCTTAGAGGCGACACCAAGCATTACACCTGATGGTAAAATTAATCTAAAATTACTCATTAAAAATGGCACGCCTGTTACCAATCTTGGTAGTATTGCCATACAAGAAGATTCTATAGAAACACGAGTGCAAGTTGAAGATGGGCAAACTGTCGTGCTTGGCGGTGTGTATCGCCATATGCAAGGAAAAGGCGTTAAAAAAGTTCCTTTTCTTGGTGATTTGCCACTCGTAGGAGGACTGTTTCGTAATGAAAGCCGTATGGATGATAAAGAGGAGTTGATGATTTTTATTACGCCTAAGCTTGTCAAGTAAATGAATACTCTAAGAATTGATGAGTATGGCAGAATTTTTTTTGGTAAAATTTGATTGGTAAAATTTACATAAACCTTGTATCATAGGTTATTTTGATTTTGTAATTGAGCAAAGAATGAATGATGATGTATCGGCGATTATTGAAGAAACGATCGTAGAAAGACCGAGTACGCATTTAGCCAAACATTTACCACCTGTGTACTTGGTGGGGCCGATGGGGGCAGGAAAGACCACCATTGGTAAGCTGTTGGCACGCCATCTGGGGCGTGAATTTGTGGACTGTGATTGGTATATCAGTGAGCAGACAGGGGCTGACATTCCTTGGATTTTTGCTAAAGAAGGCGAGGCAGGCTTTAGGGATAGAGAGACTAAGGCACTACAAGAGCTGACCGAACGCACCGATGTTGTTATGGCGACAGGTGGCGGTGCTGTTGGGCGTGCCAAGAATCGAGATTTATTAAAAAAAGGCTTGGTTATTTATCTTGATGCCAATGTAGATACACAGCTTATGCGTACCAAAAAAGACAAAAACCGCCCGCTATTACAGTCTGAAAATCCCAGAGCAGTCTTAGAAGAGTTGTACCAAAAACGCAGCCCATTATATCAAGAGGTTGCTGATATTATTGTGCCAACAGGGCGTGCCTATCCCAAGCAAATGATTAATGAGTTGCTTGATTTTTTACAACAATATGCTGATACGCACAGCATCTATTTTCACCACAAAAGATAGTACTATGAAACAAACCACGCTAACCGTCCATACCCAAAGCCACGATTATCCGATTTTTATTACCGCAAGTAAAGCAAATAAAATCGATTTAGTCACTCAGATTGTGCCTTATATTAAGGGCAAGCAAGTGCTTATCGTCACAAATGAAACGATTGCACCGCTTTATTTGTCAGGCGTTCAGACGGCATTAGAGCAGGCACATTATACTGTGGCGACGTGCATTTTACCTGATGGTGAGGCGTTCAAGAACCAAGACAGTATTAACAGCATTTATGATGTGCTAATGCAAGAGCATTTTGCTAGAGATTGCACGCTGATTGCGTTAGGGGGCGGTGTTATCGGCGATATGACAGGGTTTGCAGCAGCAAGCTTTATGCGTGGTGTGAACTTTATCCAAGTCCCAACAACGCTATTATCTCAAGTAGACTCGTCAGTAGGTGGTAAGACAGGCATTAATCATGCTTTGGGCAAGAATATGATAGGGGCTTTTTGGCAGCCGATGGCGGTGCTTGCAGATATGGCGACCTTTCAGACATTGCCAAAGCGTGAGTTTGCAGCTGGGCTTGCTGAGGTGGTGAAGTACGCCTTAATTATGGATGTGTCGTTCTTAGATTGGCTTGAAGAGCATACCGAGCAAATCAATGCTCATGATGGTGATGTTTTGGCCAAGATGGTGTATCGATGCTGTGATTATAAGGCAAAGATTGTCGCTTTGGATGAAAGAGAATCTGGAAAGCGAGCCTTGCTAAATTTTGGGCATACTTTTGGACACGCCATTGAAACCCATCAAGGATATGGAGCATGGCTACATGGTGAGGCAGTTGCAGTTGGTATGGTGCAGGCATTAGCGATGTCGCATAAGATGGCACTCATTAGTCGTGATGAGGTGAGTCGTGTGATTCGATTATTGCAAGCGTTTAATCTACCGATTGTGCCACCAAAGATTGATGTTAATGATGCACTAACGTTAATGGGGCATGATAAGAAAGTTCAGCGTGGGCAGATTCGCTTGGTGCTGTTAAGGTCGCTTGGCGATGCGTTTGTTACCGCAGATTTTGAGCCAGAGATGTTGATGGCGGTGCTAAGTTCGGTAGATGAGTATGTGGGTGCATGAATATGACAAATCACTTTAAACAAAGTTCAGTTTATTTTCGTCGCCAAGCTTTTTATTGGTTCGTGATGGCGGTGGTGATTTTGGTTGCTTGGCTTATTTTATGGCTAATGAGTGCCACCCCTAGTACTGCCACACCCACTGCCGAAACCCAAGTAACGTCCCAAGATTTCACATTGCCAGAACGAATCGATTCACTTGATGAGTTGTCAAAGGATGTAAAGCCGATTGAGCTTTCATCTTTAGTACGAGACCTTAGAAATTATCCGATTGAATTTAAAGATAAGCGATATTTTGAAAAAATTAAAAACAAATACGTCATCGAAGTTATGAACGTCAGTAAAAACGAAGTTGTTGCAGATTACTTAAATGGGCGTAAAGATCGTGATGATTTTGTGTATTTTCGCTATTTAGACGAACAAAAGACCCCACGTTACCTGCTGGTTTATGGCAAGTTTGATGACAAAAATGCTGCTAAAGCAAAACTTACATCTAATGATTTTAAATTACCAAAGTCAGTAACCTTAAGCGTACAGCCTGTTAGTCGTTATTTGGATATTATCGATGACTATCAGCTTGATGATGTGCTTGATTATGCAAAAAGCACAAAGCGTCAAGTTACCCTAAAACAGACCAGACAAGAAATTCCGATTGAAGTGCCAGAGGATTTGGAGATTCCATCAAATACTGAGCTTGACTTACCGATCACTTCGGTTATAGAAGACGTTGCCACACAAGCCAAACCAAAAGAAGACAAGCCAAAACCTACAACTTCTCCAGAAAAAACTAAGGATAAGCCTAACGCAGAGGCAGCTAAGCCAGAAAATCCTACTGCCCCAACTGAAGAAAAATCAAAGCCTGTGATAGAGCCGAATACAAATACACCAAGCGTCCCTGGCTCTCACAGTCGATTTGGGTAAATGACCAATGATAGATAATTTAGACGCCCAGACGGTACTGGCAAATTTAAAAGCGGGCAATGCTCGTTATATGGCAAATCTAGCCAGCACCAAACCATTAAGTGTGCCACCCCCAACGCTTGTCGCTGAGCAAAAACCCAGTGCGATTATCCTTGGCTGTTCTGATGCACGTGTGCCTGTTGAGCTGATTTTTGATCAAGGGCTTGGTGAGCTTTTTGTGATTCGTGTTGCAGGTAATGTGGTTGCACCAAGTCAGATAGGCTCTATTGAGTTTGCTGCTGAGAAGTTTGGCACTCAGCTTGTGGTTGTGCTTGGGCATTCAAATTGCGGAGCGGTGACAGCGTGTGTTGAGGCATTAGCCAACCCTGAGCAGTATTATTCACCAAATTTACAATCCATTGTTGATCGTATCCGCCCAAGCGTCTATAACTTGCACGAGATTGCCACAGCGTCTGATGGTGAGATGGATATGGGCGAGTTTATTGACCGTGCAGTGCGTGCTAATGTGCGAATGTCAGTTAGTCAGTTGCGACACGGCTCACGCATTTTAGAAGATATGGTAAATGCAGGCATGCTAACCATTATCGGTGCTGAGTATGATGTGGCAACAGGGCGAGTGGATTTCTTTAGTTAGTGTTATAAGCTTGTCTGTGTTATACTTACAGCTATCATTCACTAATTTGGAGTATGTATGACACGCATTTCTCAGCCTGACAACGCCCTAACTGCAAAGGGAGTGTTGGATATTCCTGTTCAAAGCGAAGGCTTTGTATTTAATCACACCATGCTACGCGTTAAAGACCCTGTTAAGTCGCTTGAGTTTTATACAGGTGTGCTTGGCATGACCTTGCTTCGCCACAGTCAATTTCCTGATGCTAAATTTGATTTATACTTCTTGGCAAGACTCACCGAAGAGGAGCGTCATAACCTACCAAACACTAAAGACTTAACTGCCTATGTTTCACGTCAACGCAGTATTCTTGAGCTGACGCATAATTATGGTACAGAAAATGATGATACTGTCAGCTATCATGATGGCAACAGTGAGCCCCGTGGTTTTGGGCATATTTGTTTTAGCGTGCCAGACTTGGCAAAAGCGGTGGCGTGGTTTGATGAAAATAACGTCGTATTCCAAAAGCGTCCTGAAGAAGGCAGTATGAAAGACATCGCCTTTATCAAAGATCCTGACGGTTATTGGATTGAAATTATCGAATTAAAGTATTAGTTGCCATCTTATACCATCTTAGTCTAGATTAAGACAGTTATGGCTTAGCAAAATACCCCAAGTGGCTTAAATTCGCTTGGGGTATTTTATTTCAGATTAGATTAAGGCGTAGTTTGAGTCATAGACTCTAGACCTTTTGGCTTTGTTTGACTAAGGTGTTTTTTGATGGTATCCATTGGAAAGCCTTGAGTATTTAGGCGTTTTGGGATAATTTGGCTGCCCTTTTGACCTTTTAGCTCAAACATCACAAACAAATAATCTGCCGTCTCATCCCAGCTGGTGACAGCATGCCAAGGGATAACTGCTGACTGTGTAGCTGCAGTACGCATTTGCATACCACGCATTTGGGATTGGTTTAGGATATGAGCAGGGGTTGGCATACTCATGATGATGC
The DNA here is from genome assembly GCF_022701215.1 of Moraxella nasovis. NCBI lineage: Bacteria > Pseudomonadati > Pseudomonadota > Gammaproteobacteria > Moraxellales > Moraxellaceae > Moraxella > Moraxella nasovis. Next base: position 1,464,281 of record NZ_CP089976.1, read on the forward strand.
CATGCGACTGCACGCCAAGACCGACTTGCTCTAGCTCTTTTGGCATGGTAACACTTGCCGTTTGTTTTTCGTATTCACGTCTCATGTACCATTTTAATCCAAGCGTACGAACGACTAAATATAATGCTGCAAGCACAAGCATTAACCAAAAAATAATCGTTGAATAGCCACTGACGAACACTAGGCCAAAAATCGCTGCGACCACCACCACGCCTAAGATTATCCATTCTTTTGTGCGGACAGACTTTAGCCCTGCTTGCTGTGCACCTTTTTCAAACAGTTCTAATTGGGCTGCCTTGAACTCATCTTCGGTTAGGTTTAGCATGACAGGCTTTAGGGTGTACGGATAGAGTGCTTTTGACATAATAATCCAAGAAAATAATCAATGTTAGAAAAGTCTCCCTATATTACCGATTTTGGCACAAAAAATAAACCAAAACTTGCACAAAACGCTCTGCAAATGACATTTTATTCATATTTTATGTAAATTATTTCTGCAAAAACAGCAAAACTTAATATTCATAGCTGAAAAATGTGGCAAAATTTGGTATCATAAACACAAATTTTTAACTAATTAGAACGATTTTAGGAAACGGTATGCTTGACCCAAAATTATTGCGTGGCGATTTACAAGACTTACAAGCACGCCTTGCGACCCGTGGTTACGCACTGGATGTGGCATTTTGGCAGGATTTAGAAGCTCAGCGTAAACAGCTTCAAGTGGAAACTGAAAATCTGCAAGCTCAAAAAAACGCTGGTGCAAAAAAAATCGGCGAGCTAAAACGCCAAGGCGAAAGTGCTGACGAATTGCTTACAGAAATGGAAGCGGTGAGTGAGCAGATGAAGCAAGCAGAAGTTCGATTGCGTGAATTACAAGCCACCATTATGGCACAAAGCCTAGCCATTCCAAATTTGCCTGCTGATGATGTGCCAGTGGGCAATGATGAAGATGATAATGTGGAAGTGCGTAAATGGGGTGCGCCACGCCACTTTGATTTTGAGATTAAGGATCATACTGACATTGGCGAAGGGCTTGGCATGCTTGATTTTGAGATGGCTGCTAAGCTTACAGGTTCTCGCTTTAGCGTGCTTAAAGGTCAGCTTGCTAAGCTAAACCGTGCCTTGATTGCCTTTATGCTTGATACTCATACTAAGGCGGGATTTACCGAAATGTATGTACCTTATATCGTCAATTCAGACAGCTTAAAAGGCACAGGACAGTTGCCAAAGTTTGAAGAAGATTTATTTAAAGTTGGCGATAATTACTATCTAATTCCAACTTCTGAAGTGCCGCTAACCAACACTGTGCGTGATACGATTATTGATGATAAGAGCTTGCCAATCAAGCTTACTGCCCATACGCCGTGCTTTAGAAGTGAAGCGGGGAGTGCAGGGCGAGATACTCGTGGGCTGATTCGCCAGCACCAATTTGAAAAGGTAGAAATGGTGCAAGTGGTTAAAGCCGAAAACTCCATGCAAGCTTTAGACGAGATGACTGCTCAAGCTGAGAGTATCTTGCAGGCATTAGAGTTACCATACCGTGTGGTACAGCTTTGTACAGGGGATATGGGTTTTTCTGCCACCAAAACTTACGATATTGAAGTGTGGCTACCTAGCCAGCAGACGTATCGTGAGATTAGTAGCTGTTCTAACTGCGGTGATTTTCAGGCTCGCCGAATGTCTGCACGCACCAAAAATGGTAAGAAAACCGAGCTTGTGCATACACTAAATGGCTCAGGGCTTGCGGTGGGACGTACCTTACTTGCCATCATGGAAAACCATCAAAACGCTGACGGCACAGTTAATGTACCAAGTGTGTTGCAGCCGTATTTAGGTGGTTTAACGGTGATTGGTTAGGCTTAAGTTGTGATGAATTGCAATCTAGGTGGCAATGATGAGCAGACTAATTAGTGCAGAACTCATGCAAGAAGTGCTAGAGTGGAGCTATGATAAAGCTGTCAATGGCGTGGCAAGTATGGGTTCTGCCAAAGAGCTGGGCGATGATTATCTAAAGCAATCAGGTTCTTTAGAAGACAGAATAAATGCCTTGATACGTTGGCAAAATACGAAAGCGGGCGGTGCAGGATTTTTAAGTGGTATGGGCGGCATGATTACGCTACCTGTAGCACTGCCCATGAATATCGTCTCCACACTGTATGTGCAAATTCGCATGGTAGCGGCAATCGCTCACATGGCAGGCTTTGATATTCATCATGACAAGGTAAAAACGTTGGTTTTTATATGTTTGCTTGGTCAAGGGGTGACTGAATTTATCAAAGACACAAGCGTAACCCTTGCCACAAAAACTGCTCAAAACTACATTGCAAAAAACATCACAACAGAAAGTTTAAAGCAGATTAATAAAGCCGTTGGATTTAGGCTTGTAACTAAAGCAGGCGAGAAAGGCGTGATTAATCTGACTAAGATGGTGCCGATTATAGGTGGCGTGGTTAGTGGTGGGCTAGATGTATTTACCACAAATTTAGTGGGTAATACAGCCAGAGATACTTTTTTAGGTATGTCGCCAGATTTTATTAATATGTAGATTTAAAGTGTATCTTTGATTGATAAGACTTAAATTAGGTGCAGCCTAGCCAGTTTTTTATACATGCCGTAGGACTTGTGAGTGATAGGCTCACGTTTATTGATATTTTTTAACCCAAAATTAAACCCCAAAAAAGGTAGCTTTATGCCAACTCAAATTCAAAATCGTAGAACAGCCAATGCCATTCGTATCCTAGCTATGGATGCGGTGCAAAAAGCCAACTCAGGACACCCAGGTGCACCAATGGGCATGGCAGACATCGCTGATGTATTGTGGCGTGAATTTTTAAAGCATAATCCAAAAAATGCCAAATGGGCAAATAGAGACCGTTTTGTCTTATCAAATGGACATGGTTCTATGCTACTTTATTCATTGTTACATTTGTCAGGCTATGATTTGACGATTGATGACATCAAAAACTTCCGTCAGCTACATGCTAAGACTGCAGGACATCCAGAGTTTGGCTATGCTGATGGCATTGAGACGACGACAGGTCCTTTGGGACAAGGTATCGCCAATGCGGTGGGTTTTGCCTTGGCAGAAAAGACTTTGGCAGGGCAATTTAACAAGCCTGATAATGCTATTATCGATCATTATACTTACTGCTTTTTAGGTGATGGCTGTTTAATGGAGGGTATTAGTCATGAGGCTTGTTCTTTGGCAGGCACGCTAGGGCTTGGCAAGCTTATCGTTTATTATGACGATAATGGCATCTCGATTGATGGCGAGGTAGAAGGGTGGTTTAGTGATGATACCGCCAAACGCTTTGAGAGCTATAACTGGCAAGTGATTAAGGTAGATGGGCATGATCAAAATGCCATTCGCCAAGCCACCAAACAAGCCCAAGCTGAAACTAACAAGCCCACACTTATCATCTGTAAAACAGTCATCGGTCTAGGTTCGCCAAACAAACAAGGCAAAGAAGACTGCCACGGTGCTCCGCTTGGCATGGATGAAATCACCTTGGTGCGTGAGACGCTTGGTTGGGCAAATAGCGAGCCGTTTGTTATTGATGATGAGATTTATCAAGCATGGGATATGACAGCTAAAGGGCAACGTGCTGAAAGTGAGTGGAATGCCAAGTTTGCTGACTATCAGACCAAATACCCAAGTGAAGCAGCAGAATTACAACGTCGTCTAAGCGGCGACTTGCCAAGCGACTTTGAGCAACTAACGAGCGACTTTATTAAAGCTTGTAATGATAAGGGTGAAAGTATCGCCAGTCGTAAAGCCAGTCAAAACACCATCGCAAGTCTTTTACCACATTTACCAGAGGTCCTAGGTGGTAGTGCTGACTTGGCAGGGTCGAATTTAACTCTATGGAATGGAGCTAAAGGCGTACAAGACCATGCAGGCGGTAACTATGTGCATTATGGTGTGCGTGAATTTGCGATGACAGCGATTGCCAACGGCGTAGCATTGCATGGTGGTTTTATTCCTTATACAGCGACATTTTTGATGTTTATGGAATACGCCCGTAATGCGGTGAGAATGTCAGCTTTGATGAAGCAGCGTGTGATTAATGTCTATACGCATGATAGTATTGGGCTTGGTGAAGATGGTCCGACACATCAGCCTGTCGAGCAAGTAGCAAGTCTGCGTTACACGCCAAACCACTTTACATGGCGACCATGTGACACTGTTGAGACGGCGGTGGCATGGAAAATGGCACTAAAAACTAAAAATGCACCAACATCGCTGATTTTATCTCGTCAAAATCTAGCGTTCCAAGCTCGCACTGATGAGCAAATTGCAGACATCGAAAAAGGTGCTTATGTGCTTGCCAAAGAAAAAAGTGAGTTGCAAGCGATTATCATTGCTACAGGTTCTGAAGTAGAGCTTGCGATGACTGCCTATGATGAGCTAAGCCAAGCGGGCGTGGGCGTGCGTGTGGTATCTATGCCTTGTGCTGAGATTTTTATAAAGCAAGATAAAGACTATATTGAAGGTGTGCTACCGCCAAATGTGCGTGCTCGTGTCGCCGTTGAAGCGGGGATTGCTGATTATTGGTATAAGTTTATCGGCTTAGACGGTAAAGTGATTGGCATGACAAGCTTCGGTGAATCTGCTCCTGCCAAAGACTTGTTTAAGCATTTTGGCATCACAAGTGAGGCGGTTATCCAAGCGGTAAATGAGCTGATCTAGTGGGGTGTTGGCACTTTTATAGTACGATACAAAATGTAAATGTCTTAGTGGTAATAAAACATTTATTGAAAAATGGCTAAGTTTGGTTTTTATCGTCAAAATTTTTTGCTGAATATTTTCACATTATTTGCAAAATTTACCACTAAAAAAACGTGTGATGGCTCTTGTTTTTCGTCCGTATTTTTAATTAAAAACAGGCAATATCAACACGCCCTAATCACGTAGTATACAAAACCCACCATCATGTATGGTGGGTTTGTTGCACAATCAGTGCAAGGCATCTATCTTGTGGGTCTATTTCGCTTGGCATCTGCGGTAAGTCTTTTTTTTGTGGGGTGCTTTACAAAAATCTTACATAACCAAATCAACAATAAGGTTACAATAAAAATATTTTGGCAACAGGTGAGGCTTGATGAAAGGGGTAAAAAAACACATCATTTGGGTGGTGGTTGGTGGATTATTACTGCTGATTGGTATTATGATTGGGCGATTAGGAAGTCAGGTAGATGATATCTCTAGCCACACCAAGCAAGATGACATTAGTGCCAAAAATTCTAATTCTGCGGTGATGACGGTGAATGCCTTACGTCCAGAATATCGGCCACTTGATGAATACGTCAGTGCTAGTGGCACCATCACAGGGCGTGATGAGGCGACAGTTGGCACGCGTATTAGTGGCGTGGCGGTGGAACAAGTCATGGTCAAAGAGGGTGATTATGTCAAGGCAGGACAGACGCTTGCTAAGCTTGATGACCATACTTCTGCCCAAAATATCTTATCTGCCAATGCCAACCTTCAAAAAGCCAAAGCTGCCCTTGCTAAAGCCACAAGCGATTTAAGCCGTGTTGAGCCTTTAATTCAAATTGATGCCATCAGTCGTGAGCAGTATGACGGCTATCGCACTGCCAAAACCCAAGCACAGCTGGACGTACAAGCAGCAACCGCTGAAGTGAATCTTGCCAAAAATGCCCAAAATAATAGCCTAGTTGTCGCTCCCATATCAGGTATTATCAGTGAAAAAGCTGCTGAAGTTGGTATGGTTGTAACAGGTGCTCCATTATTTACTATTATCAAAGATGGCGTCTTAGAATGGCAAGCCAATGTGCCTGCAGATAAAGCAAATGAGCTGACCGCTGGGCAATCTGCCACCTTAGATAGACCTAAGGCAGGGCGTCCCATCACAGGGGTGATCGATCGTATCTCTCCTACGGCGAATGATAATCGTGAACTTACGGTTCATGTCACCTTACCTAAGGATAACCGTCTGACAGCAGGAATGTTTGTTTCGGGGAAATTTGCGGCATCACAAAAGACATTACTTGCCATTCCTGCTCGCCTTGTCAGTACCCAAGATGGCTATGATTATGTGTGGGTGCTAGAGCATAAAGCAGATGATTTTTATACCGCTCACAAGACTAGAATTAACATCAGTAGCCGAAGTGGGATATATGTGGCGACAAACCTAGATGCAAATACGTTACTAATCGCCCAAGGCGGTAATTTCTTGCGAGATGGCGATACAGTGCGTGTGGTGGGTGTTTTATCCCAGTCAGCTGAGACATCCGCCATAGATGCGGGGCTGTGATGAATTTTTCTGCTTATTCTATTAAAAATCCACTTGTTGCGATTTTATTATTTACTTTGCTGACGCTTGGCGGCATTCTCGGCTTTAAAAACAGTAAGATTCAGCAATTTCCTGATATTGACTTGCCGGGGGTGATTGTTACCATTCCCATGCCAGGAGCTGCACCTGCTCAGCTAGAAAATGACATTGCCAAAAAAGTAGAAAACAGCTTATCAAAAATTGAGGGGATAAAACACGTCCGCACCACCTTGCAGACAGGAGCGGTAACCATTCATGGTGAATTTGTCCTTGAAAAAGACGTCCAAGAAGCGGTGGATGACGTGCGTTCAGCGGTCAGTGAAGTGCGTGGCGACCTGCCTGCCGCTGCCCAAGAACCGATTATCTCCAAAGTATCCACCGCAGGCTTTCCTGTGGTTAGCTATTCTGTATCTTCAAGCCAAATGGATAATGCCCAACTGTCTTGGTGGGTGGATGATGCCTTATCTAGACGATTGTCAAATCTTGATGGCGTGGGAAAAATTGCTCGCATTGGCGGTATTGAACGCCAAATTATCGTCGCTGCTGATGCTGATAAATTAGGCGGTTGGCAAATGCCAATTACCAGCTTATCTCAGCAAGTATACGCCTTATGGCAGGACGCGTCTGGCGGTGAAGCTAAAGTGGGCGGTCAGACGCAAACCATACGTATTTTAGGGGCGTCTGATAGCATTCATGAACTACAAAACTTACAAATTAGCACACCGCATGGCACAGCAAGACTAGCCGATGTCGCTGATGTGTATGACGGTAAGGCGGACGAGACTAGTACGGCACTTTTAGATAATAAGCCTGTTGTCGCCTTTAACATAACTCGCTCTCGTGGTGCTAGCGAGGTGGCGATGGTGGAGCTTATCGATGCTGAGCTTGATAAAATTACCAAACAAAATCCACACATCACCATTGATAAGATTTACGACCACGCCAAGCCCATCTATGACGATTATAAAGCATCTATGCAGATGCTGATTGAAGGCTGTATCTTGGCAGTGGTGGTTGTATGGTTGTTTTTGCGTAATTGGCGAGCAACCTTCGTGACGGCGATGGCATTGCCTTTATCCATTATCCCGACATTTTTGGCGATGTATTGGTTTAACTTTAGCCTAAATGTCATTTCTCTTCTTGCTTTATCGCTTGTGATTGGGGTGCTTGTTGATGATGCGATTGTGGAAGTAGAAAATATCATTCGCCATCTTAGACTTGGTAAAACGCCTTATGAGGCAGCTATGGAAGCGGCAAACGAGATTGGGCTTGCGGTGATTGCCACAACCTTTACGCTGATTGCTGTGTTCTTGCCAACGGCTTTTATGAATGGCGTTGTGGGGCAGTTTTTCTCACAGTTTGGCTGGACAGCGGCGATAAGCGTTTTTATCTCATTGCTTGTAGCAAGGCTAATCACGCCAATGATGGCAGCTTATATCCTAAAACCTGAGAAAAAAGCAGCAGAAAAACATAGTCAGACAATGACATGGTACATTCGCCTAGTTAAATGGGCATTACGCCATCGTGCAGTGACGCTTGCTGTAACGGTGGTATTATTTATCGGCTCGCTGTCTTTGTCATCATTACTACCGACAGGATTTATTCCTGATAACGACATTAACCAAACACAAGTTACGATTGAGCTTACGCCTGATGCCAGCTTAGATGATACGGTTAAGATTGTTGGCATGGCAAGTGATGTTATCGGGCAGTTAGATGGCGTGGATTCGGTATTTGCGGCTGTGGGTACAGCGGCCGGTGGTATGGATTCACGAAGTGCATCTGCAGGATCGGTTAATATCGCTACGCTTGATGTATCGCTTAATCCTAGGGGTGAGCGTCCATTTAAGTCGGATGTAGAGCATAAAATCAGTACGGCACTACAAAACATCGCAGGTGCAAGATTTAAGGTGGGAATGAGCTCAGGCGGTGAGACTGGTTATTCATTTTCTTTAACCAGTCATGATTGGCAAAGACTGTCCGAGACAGTTCGGGCAGTGGTTAATGAAATTCATGCCATTGATGGGGTAACTATCACAACCAATGAGTCATTACCTAAGCCCCAAATTAACGTTTATCCTGACCGCTTAAGCATGGCAGAAAAAGCAGTAACGACAAAGGATTTAGCAGATACGCTGCGTGTCGCTACCGTTGGTGATTATGAGCAGGCATTACCTAAGTTAAATTTAGACACCCGTCAGATTCCCATCAGTGTGCGACTGCCTGATGAAGATAAGCAAAGCATTGAGACACTTGCCAAGCTATATCTGCCTAGCTCAGGACAGGCAAGCGTCACAGCAGATGATGTGGCACGCTTTGAGTTTGGTGCAGGTGATGCCCAGATTCACCGCTTTGATGAAGAGCGTTCGGTAAAAATTACAGTTGATGGCGATATGCCACTAGGCGAGCTTGTGGCAAGCGTTAAAGCAAGCCCAACTTTGGTCAATCTGCCAAGCAGTATTACGATTATTGAAGAAGGTCAAGCTGAAAGCATGAATGAGCTGTTTGGCGGCTTTGTTTTGGCGATGGGCGTTGGGGTGCTGTGCATTTTTGGGGTGTTAATGCTGCTGTTTCACCGAGTATTGCAACCGTTTACCATCTTGGTGGCATTGCCTTTATCTGTGGGTGGTGCATTTGTCGGACTACTCATAACAGGCAGTAGCCTATCTATGCCATCGATGATTGGCTTTATCATGTTGATGGGGATTGCTACCAAAAATTCCATTTTATTGGTGGATTATGCCATCATCGCCCAAAACGATGGCAAGTCACAGTTTGAGGCGATTATTGATGCGTGTCGCAAAAGAGCAAGACCCATCATGATGACAAGTATTGCTATGGGTGCAGGAATGTTGCCGCTTGTGGCAGGCTTTGGTGATGGCGACCCAACCTTTCGCCGTCCGATGGCAGCAGCAGTGCTTGGCGGTCTTGTAACATCTACTTTCTTAAGTCTTGTCGTTATTCCTGTGGTTTATACCTTGATGGATGATATTAGTCGAAAACTGCGATACAAAAAAGCAACGAGCGTATAAAACTTGGGCGAAAATTGCTAAATTATGCTATGCTAAAGCGTTATTATTTGTGATTTTTTTAGTAAGCTTATGAAACAAGCGACCGCATTAGAGATTTTAAAAACAGGGCAAAATGTCTTTTTGACAGGGCAGGCAGGAGCTGGTAAAACTTATGTGTTGAACCAATATATCCACTACCTAAGAGCAAGGGGGATTGCTGTCGCCATCACCGCCAGCACAGGCATTGCTGCCACGCACATGAACGGTATGACGTTACATGCATGGAGTGGCATGGGCATTAAGGATGCTTTTTCGCCAGATGATTACAGCCGCCTAAAATCTCGTCAAATGGTTGTAGAAAGGATTAAGCAATCAAAGGTGCTAATCGTTGATGAAATTTCCATGTTGCATGCTAAGCAAGTGGATTTGCTTAATGAAATTTTACAAAAAATACGAGATAATGACGCTGCTTTTGGCGGTATTCAGGTGATTTTTTCAGGTGATTTTTTTCAGCTTCCCCCTGTTGGCAAGCGTGGCGAGACCAATAAAGAAAAGTTTGCCTTTATGGCAAAAGCATGGCTAGATGCCAATTTTCAAGTCTGTTATCTTACCGAACAGCACCGCCAAACGGCGTGTGATGAGCATCAGCGATTTGGCATATCGCTTAATGACATTTTAAACCAAATCCGCCGCCAAGACGTTAGCCAAACTGCCATTTATGCTCTAAATACCGCCCAAAATCATGCCATAGACGATGATTGTACAAGGCTTTATACCCATAATGCCAATGTCGATGAGATTAATAAGGCACAGCTTAATAAACTGACAACTAAGGCTCATACATTCACAGCGACAGAGTTTGGCGATAAAGCATTGCTTGAGAATTTAAGAAAAAATGTCCGTGCTGCCGCTGAGCTTGAACTAAAAGTGGGTGCAAAAGTGATGTTCGTCAAAAACAATCCTGATCTAAATGTATCAAATGGCACGATGGGTGAAGTAGTAGACTTTGCCACACTTGGCGAGACTGATGAGAGCGAGCATAATCTATTATCAAAATACCCTGTCGTCCGCCTGCATAATGGGCGTACGGTGATTGCTGAACCTGATGATTGGACCATTGAGAATCCCCAAGGTGAAGTATTGGCAAGCTATACCCAAATACCGCTTTGCTTGGCATGGGCAATCACCATTCATAAATCTCAAGGCATGACCTTAGATGCTGCTAAGATTGACTTATCACGCACCTTTGAGATGGGTCAAGGTTATGTGGCGTTATCCAGACTGCGTTCGCTTGACGGCTTAAAGCTGCTTGGCTTTAATCAAAAAAGCCTGCTGCTAGATGAATGGGTGTTTCGAGTAGATAGACGATTACAAGAGCTGGCACACGAACATGAAATGGCATTTTATTCACTAGATGACGATGTTATTAAGCAAGTGCAAGATGCTTTTGTGGTAGCAAGCGATGGCATCACAAAAAAAGACGTGGTCATCGCTAATGAAAAACGTCTACTAGAACAAAAGCATAACAACGAAAAACGTGCTCAAATCGCCGCTTGTGCCAACCCAAATAAAAAGGCAGTGGGGCAAACGCTACAAGAAACCAAAAAGCTTATCGAATCAGGGCTTAGTATTTTAGATGTGGCACAAAAACGCACCCTTGCTATATCAACGATTATTGGGCATATTAAAGATCTACGTGAGCAAGATAAAGACTTTAACTGCTCACATATTCGCCCAAGCGATAAAACACTGCAAGACGTACAAAAAGCTTATGATGCTTTAGAGGCGGCAGGTGAGTTTGCCGATAAAATAACGCTAAAGCCTATAGTTGATGAGCTTGGGGGTGATTATGATTATAACACAGTGCGATTGGCACTTATTTTTATTGACACAAAGGATAAGGTAGACGGATGTTAACCCCAAAAATCCGCTTAGCGATTAATGGCTTTGGGCGTATCGGACGTAACGTACTGCGTGCCTACCTAAAACACCCCGATAAGTTTTTAGATGTTGAGATTGTCGCCATTAATGACGTGGCAGATGCTAGCACCTTATTGCATTTGTTAAAGTTTGACACCACGCATGGCAGGCTCTCTGCTCTTGGTGTGTCAGCACAGCTTGGCGTGCTTGATGGTCGGACAGCTTTAGAGCTTCATACTAAGTCTATGACAAGCTGTATTTTATTTTTTAATGAGTCAGAGCCTAAGAATCTGGCGTGGCGTGACTTGGCCGTTGATGTTGTGCTTGAATGCACAGGAAAATTTCGCTCGTATCATGAAGCCATGCAGCACCGTCAAGCAGGAGCAAGGCAGGTTATCGTAGGGGCAGCACCTTTTGATGAGATTGATGCCAGCGTGGTCATTGGGGTGAACGACCACTTGCTCACAAGAGATTTGCCCATCATCTCAAGTGTGTCATGCACCACCCAAGCTCTTGTGCCATTATTATCTGTGCTGCATGATAATTTTTGCATTAAAAGTGCCATGATGACCGAGATTCATGCTGTAACCGCTGATCAAAGCGTGCTTGACCAAGCTCATCGTGACTTACGCAGAGCCCGTGCTTGTGGGCAAAATATCATTCCGACAACTTCAAGCAGTATTAATGCCACAGAACGAGTTTTACCTGATATGCAAGGCAAAATTAACGGACATTCTATTCGTGTGCCGACGCTTGATGTGGCAGCGATTGATGTCAATTTTACCTTTATGAAGTCTGCCAGTCTATCCCAATTGCAAGATGTGCTATATCAGGCGAGTATAGGCAAGCTATCAGGTATCATGGGTTATACTGATGAGCCACTTGTTTCTAGTGATTTTATCGGAGATTTACATTCGCTTGTGATAGATGGCACACAGATTATGCAAGCAGGCGAGCAGTTTAAGGTGTTTGCTTGGTATGATAATGAGTGGGGCTATGCCAATCGCTTACTTGATATGTGCCAGATATTGGCAAAACGATAAGCATAAGCTCATTAAAATTATAACGCTTATACGCTAACATCTTGGATTGTGTGCTTTAGACGTTGTTGTTTTATTTTTATTTGGGATAATAAAAAACAGGGAAATCCTCCCTGTTTTTTTTAGTTTTTTGTGCGTTAAGCACTAGCTTAGCTTACTGAGTAAATCATCAAGACTTAACAGTTGTTTTTCGCCTACGTTTCGCTTCACATATTCGTACTCATTATTTGCCAGATTACGCTCAGAAACCACGACACGATGCGGTACACCGATTAGCTCAAGATCGGCAAACTTCACGCCTGGACGTTCATCACGATCATCTAGTATCACGTTTACGCCCTTGTCTTTAAGCAAAGTGTATAATTCTTCAGCTTTAGCTTCTGCTGTGCCATCTTTAGATTTCATAGGAACGATGGCAACGCGAAACGGTGCGATGTTATCGCTTGGATCTGGCGTGTCCGCCCAGATGATACCATTATCATCGTGGCTTTGTTCTATGGCAGCAGCGATGATGCGACTCACCCCAATGCCATAGCACCCCATCATCAAAGTAACAGGTTTGCCTTCTTTGCCAAGCACGGTGCAGTTTAAGGCTTTTGAATATTTATCGCCTAATTGAAAAATATGCCCAACTTCAATGCCACGCTTGATGGCAATCACGCCTTTACCACAAGGGCTTGGATCGCCATCGAGGACGTTACGAATGTCGGCAATCTCATCAATTTGTGCATCACGTTCCCAGTTTACGCCTGTGGTGTGATAATTTACCTTATTTGCACCACTGACAAAGTCAGAAAGTACAGCTGCACTGCGATCGACAATAACAGGCATCGGCAGGTCAAACACGCCGATATAGCCTTTATGCAGTCCTGCTTTAGCGATGGCCTCTTCGCTTGCCATGGTAAGTGGGACTTTCACTTGGGGTAATTTTTCAGCTTTAATTTCGTTTAGGGTGTGATCGCCACGCAGTACTAGGGCGACAAGCGTTGGCTCGTTACTTTCATTTCCCACACCTTCTACAATCAAGGTTTTGACCGTCTGAGCAAGTGGTAAGCCTAGGTGGCTGGCAACTTCTTCACAAGTTGGCATATTTGGTGTGGCAACGTCCACTTTAGCTTGACTTGGGGGCTGGCGAGTATCAAGACATATCGCTTCAGCAAGCTCGACATTTGCCGCAAAATCACTCTCGGTGCTAAAGGCGATATCATCCTCTCCGCTATCGGCAAGTACATGAAACTCATGGCTGGCAAATCCACCAATTGAGCCTGTGTCGGCAAGCACCGCACGGAAATTTAACCCAAGACGACTAAAAATGCGACTGTATGCTTCATACATATCATCATAGGTTTTTGCAAGCGATTGTTTATCAATATGAAAGCTATAAGCGTCTTTCATGGTAAATTCACGAGCTCGCATCACGCCAAAGCGGGGGCGAATCTCATCACGGAATTTGGTTTGTACTTGATAGTAGCAAGTAGGAAGCTGTTTATAGCTTGCCAAATGGTTGCGAGCGATGTCGGTAATGACTTCTTCGTGTGTCGGTCCAAGCACAAAATCACGGTGGTGGCGGTCTTTAAAGCGTAGCAGTTCAGCACCATAATCTTCCCAGCGTCCAGATTCTTGCCAAAGTTCAGCAGGCTGAGTAACAGGCATAAGCAGTTCTTGAGCGTTAATGCGTTCCATTTCTTCACGGACGATTTTCTCCACACGCTTAAGCACACGCAAACCTGATGGCATCCAGACATATAAGCCTGAAGCAAGCTTACGGATTAGCCCTGCTTTAAGCATAAGCTGTGCGGAAACTACATCTGCATCATTTGGGGTTTGGCGTAGGGTGGCAAAAGTAAATTGACTGGCTTTCATAACGACCTTATTATCTAAAAATGAGCTATCTTAAGACAAAATTTGGCAACATTGCAACTAATTTTTTGTCAAATGGGAAAAATAGCAGTATTATAAAATAATCAGCGATTAAAAAGGAAAAATTTATGCAAAAAAACGCCAGTATTTTAAAGATAATGATGGCAGTTCTTCTTAGCTTGCTTGTCATTTGGCTTATTTTTATGATGAAATCCCAACAGCCAAAACCTGCTGTGTCTGCCGTCACTCGTGATGGGGTGGTGACTCAGATTCAAAGTTTATCTCGTCTAGAGTCTGTGGCTTATGGTGTAGATACGATTATCACCGCCCAAAAACAAGGCACATGGCAAAGGCTTTGGCAAGATGAACAAAAAGGGATTTTTGTCGCTCATGGGCGGGTGTTAGCAGGCGTGGATTTGTCTAAAATCACAGCCGATATGGTTCAAGTCAGCTATGACACACAGTCTAATCCTGCTGTTGCACCGCATGCCCATGTCGTGATTACCCTGCCGCCGAGTGAAGTTTTTGAAGTATTTTTAGATGAAATCCAAGTGTATGACTGGCAGACGGGGCTATTTGGTGCGGTGGATAATGATCCAAAATTACTCACCCAAGCCCAAACATCTGCCAAAGCTGAAGTGCTAAATAAAGCTTGTCAAGGCGACATTATGGCTTTAGCTGGTAAAAATGCCAGTGAACAAATGCAAGGGCTGTTTATGCTGACAGGGGCGAGTGTCACCATTAAAGGTGGTGCGATAGGTGCTTGTCAGCTTAGCCGATAACACCCTAAATACAAAAATCATCATAAGCATGAAGGTGCTTGATGGCGTCAGCAGTACTTAAAAATACCTTGCCAGTGAGTTCTTTTATCACAGGTGTCTGGCTGATAATATCCATCACAGGGCCTTTAACGTCTGACAAATGTAGCGATTTATCGTGCTTGCCAAGTTCACAGTTAAGATTGATCAGCATTTCTTGGGCGGTTAGGTCTATGTGATTGACCGCCGACAGCATTAAAATTAAATGCTGATAATCTTGACGCTTTAAGGCTTGATCAATAAACGTGCGTACTGATATGGCGTTACCATAAAATAAGCTTTCATCAATGCGAATGATTAAAATATCGCTGCGTTCAATCACATGATGGCGGCAGATGTTACGAAAATGCTCAGTACAGCCCACTTGCCCCACAATGGCGATGTGGGGTCGGCTGGTGTTCCAAATTAGACCGCCAAACGAGAATAAAATTCCGCTTACTAGCCCAATGTTTAGCCCAAAGGTGAGTACCATGATGAAAGTTACCATAAAGGTGACGGCTTCTAATTGGTCAAATTTTAGGGCGTATTTAAGCGTGTCAATGTCCACCATCTTAATAATGCCACTCATGATAATTGCTCCAAGCACAGCATAGGGTAAAGGAGCGATAACATCATTTAACACAAGCAAACTTGCAATCATAATAGCTACCGTAATAAGGCTGGCAAGCGGTGTTTTTGCCCCTGCTGAGATGTTAATGGCGGTGCGAGAAATGCCACCTGTGATGGCAAAACTTTGGAAAAAAGAGCCTACAAGGTTGGCAAGTCCCAACCCCATCAGTTCTTGATTTGCATTAAAATGCTCGTTACGCTCTCGTGCAAGACTGCTTGCGACAGCATGACTTGAAATAAATGAAATCAAGGCGATGAGTAAAGCAGATGGTAGTAATTGGGCAAGAATGCTTGGCGTCATGATTGGTGTGGTAAATTGTGGTAATCCACTTGGAATCGATCCAGACAGCCGTATACCAAATTGACTAAAATGAAACTGTATGCTGGCTAAAATCACAACCGCAACTAAAATGAGAGGAAAAATGCGACAAATGGCAGTGATTTTGGACTTGGGTAGTGAGAGCATACCAAGCCATTTTGGCAAAGCGAGTCGGTTAATTTCTAGTGATATAAATACCATCACACCGACGATTAAGGTGGGTAAGTGAAAGCTGCTTAAATTTAAGACAAAAGACTGAGCGTAATCTAGGATGCTTTTGCCAACAATAGGAATGCCTGTCAAGTGCTTAAGCTGGCTGATGAAGATGAGAATCGCTGTACCGCTGATAAAGCCTGATGTCACCCCACGACTGATAAATTGAGTAACCCAGCCAAGCCGAAGAATGCTTGCTAATGTCAGAATAATACCCACTAAGAACGCAAGCGTGGTAGCGAGCATGATATATTGTAAGAGCGGTAGATGATGAAATCCAACTAAAGCTTGGGAGGTCATCACTGCTGATACCGATACAGCACCGACAGCATTCACTGAGCTTGAGCCTATCCATGCATAGACCATAACTGGTACGATAGAGGCGTACAAGCCATATACAGGGGGCAGACCTGCCAGTATTGCATAGCCGAGACTTTGGGGGATAACAAGAATACCAACGATTAACCCTGCGATGATGTCGCTTGATAGGTTTGATTTTTGGTAATACTTAATCCAGTCGGGTATCTGCCAAATGGCATTGCTTTTTAAAAGATGATGAAACATTGGTAAGTAATGCCAACTTATTTTGATAAATTAGACCGTGTAAAGTCGCTTGCTTAAAAGATAAATGATAAAAGCGTGGCTAGATAGGTTTTTAGAACATAACTGACTTATATCGCCTAGCATTTTCCCAAATTTTTTATTATTTAACAAGTGGCTATTTTATTGAAAGACTGCTTTAAAGAAAATATAATACAATAAACCAAGCTAACACCTTATAACTATGAATATTCATTCTTTTTTAGACCTAAATACCGAGACTTTCACCCATATTTTGGTCAGTGAAGCAGATGGCGTGTGTGCAGTCATTGACCCTGTGCTTGATTTTGACCAAAAGTCAGGCGAGTTTAGCCAGCTTGGTGCTGATCGTATCATAAGCTTTATCCGTGATCATCAATTAACCTTAAAATACATCATTGAAACGCACGCTCATGCTGATCATCTGTCGTCAGCACCTTATATTAAGCAGCAGTTAGGCGGACAGATTGTCATCGGTCAAAAGATTGACGAAGTACAAAAAACTTTCAAGACGGTGTTTAATCTAAGTGATTTAGCTACAGATGGCAGTCAGTTTGATATACTCACTGACGAAGGTACGACGCTTATGCTTGGGCGTATCACCATCACCGCCATGCATGTACCTGGACATACGCCAGCAGATATGGCATACCAAGCTGATGATGGAGAAAGGCTTGTGGTGTTTGTGGGGGATACGATTTTTGCGCCAGATGTAGGGACGGCTCGTTGTGACTTTCCGAATGGTAGTGCCAAAAATCTGTATCACTCAATTGAGCGAATACTTGCACTGCCTGATGAGACACAGCTGTATTTGTGCCACGATTATCCACCAAAAGGGAGAGATTACACACCAAAAACCACAGTCGGCGAACAAAAACGCCATAATATTCATGTTAAAAATGGTATTAGTCAAGACGATTTTGTCAAAATGCGTAATGCACGAGATAAGACGCTTGCTGTGCCACGCTTAATTTTGCCGTCTGTGCAGGTAAATATTAATGCAGGCGAGTTACCACAGCCAGAAGATAATGGCGTGCGATATCTAAAGCTCCCATTGCACCCATTGTGATGGTTTGCTATGCTTAATATGTATGTCAATTAGGAGAATATGATGAAAACCAACCAAAGTAAAACCGAACGCCTTATCCGTATTGTTACAGGGATTAGCCTATTAAGAAGTGCTAACCGTTTTTCCAAGCTTGGTCTTGTGCCACTATTGACAGGCATTATGGGTTATTGCCCTGCCAAATCGTTATGGAGTGGCTGCACTAATAAGTGTGACAAATCTAAAGATTGTGCAGATAGCCAGATAGATAAAGCGTGTTCAAACAAAAACAAAAAAGACAACGCTAATATAAAAGATGATGAATAATAAAAAAATTATTTATCAAGTTTTTAAAAAACCTTTAACGTTTTGTTAAGGGTTTTTTATGGTATTTTGGGAATAATTTTTAGGGATAAAAACCCATCAAATTTAACAATTCCACTAAGTGCTTGATAAAAATTATGCTAACATAACAATATCTTGCCATAAGGAGGGTCTATGACCGCTGTCAAATTTTGTGGGTTCACCCACGCTGATGATTTACAAATTGCCGTATCGCTTGGCGTGGATGCTGTCGGTTTAGTGTTTTATCCGTCAAGTCCACGCTATGTAACGTCCAAGCAGGCAAGCGAGCTTGTCAAAGACATACCCGCCTTTACCACGATTGTGGCACTGGTGGTGAACATGAGCGAGCAAGAGCTTGTGTCTTTGGCTCATCAAGTGAGTTTTGATATCGTGCAGTTTCATGGTGATGAAACCCCATCGCTTTGTCAGGCATTGGCAAACACAATCCACAAACGTTGGATAAAAGCACTTCGCATTAAAGACACTGACACAAGCGAGACGATTTTAAAACAAATCCAAACACTCAAAGACTATGGAGCGTCTGGTGTGCTGCTGGATGCTTATCAGGCGGATAAATTTGGCGGTACAGGCGAGCGGTTTGATTGGGATAAAATCCCCAAAAATTCACCTTTGCCCATTATTTTAGCAGGGGGATTGACGGCAGATAACGTGGGGCAAGCAACTAAAAACGTTGGTGTTTATGGCGTTGATGTAAGTGGCGGCATTGAGTGGCAAAAGGGGCGAAAGTGTCGGGAAAAAATGGCTAAGTTTTTACAAAACATACGTTAAATTATATCTTTACTATGAGTACTAACTAAGACTTAATAACAAAACTAAATTAACAAAGTCCGCCATATCACTTATAAACAAATCATTGATGGATTTTTAATGAGTGATTGGTTTATTAAAAAAAAGATTGTGATGGCTTTTGCAATATTTTATGTAACATAAGAGTGTTTATTTAAAGGTAGATTGATAAAGCTAACTTTATGATACGACACCAATCAATAGGCGTGCCAAGGTATTGATATAGTCAGAAAGTTTTATTTTAAAATAAAATAGCTGTTAAGCCTTGCAATTTTAACAAAAACCTTTATACTGTGATACTATTGTACTAGTATATTGAAACAAAAAAAAGGGAAACCAAATGAACATCTTCATCACAGGCGTAACATCAGGTTTTGGCAAACAAATCGCCATTGACTGTATCAAAAATGGTCATGCTGTCATTGGCACAGGTAGACGGTTGGATAAATTAACGGCATTAAAAAACGAGCTGGGCGAGCGTTTTATACCACTTGCCTTTGACATTGGCAATCTAGATGAATTAAACACCGCCTTGGCAGGTTTGGACAAAGCCATTTTGCACAATATTGATGTTTTGGTGAATAACGCAGGGCTGGCTTTGGGGTTAGAGCCTGCCCACCAAACGGATATGAACGACTGGCAGACGATGATTAACACCAACACACTTGGGCTTGCCCAAATGACCCACGCTATTTTACCATTTATGGTTGCCAAAGACGATGGGCTGATTATCAATGTGTCATCTACTGCGGGCAATTATCCGTATTTTGGGGCGAATGTCTATGGGGCAACTAAGGCGTTTGTTACGCAGTTTAGTTTAAATTTGCGAGCTGATTTGGTCGGTAAAAATGTGCGAGTAACCAACCTTGAACCAGGTCTTTGCGGTGGCACAGAGTTTAGCAATGTGCGATTTCATGGTGATGATAACAAGGCAAAACAGGTATACGAAAATGTGGCATTTATCACCCCAAAAGACATTAGCAATATGGTATTATGGCTAATTTCCCAACCAAAACACATCAATATCAACCGCTTAGAAGTGATGCCAACCATGCAGACCTTTGCAGGCTTAACGGTGTTTAAGGGTTAAAAATAATGACAAGTTAAAGTTGGTGATAAGCTTGTTAAAAATTTTCACAAGTTTTTGATAGCACCCAACCTAAAATATAAAAATACCGCATTTGGCAGACAGCTTATAAGTGTGATGCATTAAATCAAATGATTAGGCGTAATGACGCCCCTGCGATAAACATATAAACATTTAAAACCATTGATTTATAGAGAAATTTTATGAATATCCAAAACCCCAAACAAGTCAGCGACTATACCCAATTCCCCACAAAAGACGGACATTTTGGCATTCATGGCGGACGCTTTGTGTCTGAGACTTTGATGAAAGCCTTAGAAGAGCTTGAAGAGATTTATACGACCGCTAAGGCTGACCCTGCTTTTTGGGAAGAGTTTTTGGCGGATTTGACCGATTATGTTGGCAGACCGACACCGCTTTATTTTGCCAAAAGGTTAAGCGAAGAGGCAGGCGGTGCAAAAATCTATCTTAAACGAGAAGATTTAAACCACACAGGGGCTCACAAGGTCAATAACACCATCGGTCAAGCCTTGCTTGCCAAAAAGGTCGGCAAAAAGCGTATCATCGCTGAGACAGGAGCAGGTCAGCATGGTGTGGCGACAGCAACCATCGCAGCACGACTTGGGCTTGAATGCGTGGTGTATATGGGGGCGGACGATGTAGAACGCCAAAAAATGAACGTCTATCGTATGCGACTTTTGGGGGCAAAAGTGGTGGCGGTAACAGGCGGTACTCGCACGCTCAAAGATGCGATGAACGAAGCCATGCGAGATTGGGTTGCCAATGTGGACGACACTTATTATATCATCGGCACGGTGGCAGGTCCGCACCCTTATCCGCTACTTGTCAGAGATTTTCAGGCGATTATTGGGCGTGAAGCCAAAGCCCAGCACCTTGACAAAGAAGGCAGATTGCCCGATGCGTGCGTGGCGTGCGTGGGTGGTGGTAGTAACGCCATTGGGCTGTTTTATGAGTTCTTAAATGACGATGTTAAGCTTTATGGTGTGGAAGCAGATGGCTTGGGTATTGACACTACACAGCACGCCGCCCCCTTACAAACAGGGCGTGTGGGTGTGTTGCACGGCAATCGCACTTACTTAATGGCGGACGATGATGGACAGATTTTGGGGACGCATTCGGTATCGGCAGGGCTAGATTATCCAGGGGTTGGTCCAGAGCATAGCTTTTTAAAGGACATGGGACGTGTGCAGTATGTCGGTGCTACCGATGATGAAGCTTTGCACGCTTTTGGACTACTAACCAAAACCGAAGGGATTATTCCTGCCTTAGAGAGCAGTCATGCCATTGCCTATGCGGTCAAACTTGCCAAAACCATGTCAAAAGAGCAATCTATTATTGTCAACCTATCAGGGCGTGGCGATAAGGATTTGCATACGGTGATGAGTGTTGATAAGATTGAAATATAAGAGTTGATGAAATATGCAAACAGTTAATATACAAGATATTACCAACACTATTCTACAAGGTGATTGTATTGAAATATTAAAGACAATACCAAGTGAAAGTGTAGATTTAATCTTTGCTGACCCCCCTTATTTTATGCAAACTGAAGGTGAATTATTAAGAACAAATGGTGAAAAATTTTCAGGCGTAGAAGATGAGTGGGATAAATTCAATGATTTCCAAGAATATGATAAATTTTGTACGCTATGGCTTGCAAAAATGCAGAAGAGTGCTAAAAAAAAACGGGTTCTATTTGGGTTATTGGCTCATTTTAAAAATATATACCGAATAGGTTACATTATGCAAAATTTAGATTTTTGGATTTTAAATGATGTCGTTTGGAATAAGTCAAACCCAGTACCAAACTTTGGTGGAACAAGATTTTGCAATGCTCACGAAACCTTGCTTTGGTGTTCCAAAGGTAAAAAAATAAATTTACCTTTAATTATAAAACAATGAAGTTTTTGAATAATGATAAACAAGAACGAAGTGTTTGGGAATTGCCATTATGCACAGGAAACGAAAGAATCAAAGATAAAGATGGCAATAAAGTTCACTCAACACAAAAACCTGAAAAATTATTGTACAAAATAATTTTATCAACTACTAAGCCCAATGATATTGTTTTAGACCTTTTTTGGTACAGGAACAACAGGGGCTGTTGCTAAGAGATTGGGGCGTAATTATATTGGAATAGAGCGTGAAAACAAATATATTCATGTCGCTAAAAAAAAGATTGAAAGAGATAAAATCAATGCCTAATGAGATTGAGCTTTTATCGTTGGAAGTAAAACCCCCAAAACTCCCAATGCAAAAGCTGGTAGAGAGCCAATTTCTTAATATAGGTCAAATCTTATTTGACAAAAATAAAAATCCTATATGTAAAGTTTTAGGAAATGGCAATGTATCAGATGACGAAGAAACTTTATCGATACACAAAATGAGTGCCAAATATTTAAACAAATCTAACCATAATGGCTGGGATTATTTTTACTTATTTGACAACAATGAGTTTATTAGCTTAGATAGTTTAAGGTATGAGTTTTCTAAAATTAAGGTGTAATATTTATGAATGATTCAATTTCAACGCTAATCAGGCGGTATCAAATATTTTAAAAAATAGCAGTAGTGATAAAAAAATTAGAGAATTACTAAAAACACACGATGTAAAAATTCATTTTGTGCCAAAAAATTATAGAATTTTTGGCGGTATTTTACAAAGCATGAATATTCAATTCGGTAATTTTTTAGAAGAGTTTATGACTCTTTTCATTAAGTCCGATGGTAGATACGAGGTTTTAGAAAAATATAGTGGCAAAAAGAGCAATAGCTTTTCACTCTCAACCGAAAACGATAGAAGAATTGATAAATTTATCAGCGATTGTCAATACGGTAATGTTAACCTTAATAAAGATTTTATGAAGCTTTTAGATGAAATTATTAAAGATAACGATATAAATATTTCAAAAATAAAGCATGATATTGATATTTTATTTAAAAAATAAAGAAACTGGTATTATTTATTACTTGGAAGTTGAATATAATGACGACCATGAGACAGGAAAATTTGTAGATATAAATCGCAAATTTATAAAAACCTATGCGTATTTGATTAGAGAGTTTCCACAATCACAGATTAAGCCAATATTATTTTTCTTCAACAACAAAAAGATGAAAGGAAATATCTATGTTCCCGAAAATACTAATATTAGACGTGGAAAATCATTTTTTGATGAGTTTTTGAATGTAAAATATGAAGATGTCGATGCTTACATGAGAAACCTTTCTGAAAGTCCTGAAAATATTCAGGCATTTGACGACCTGTATAAGAAAATCATGTCAATAGATGTCCGATGCATAGAAGAGAGTAAAATATGACCCGTATTGAACAAACCTTTATCACCCTAAAACAGCAAAACAAAAAAGCTCTAATCCCCTACATTATGGCGGGCGATCCAAATCCTAGCGTTACCGTGGATTTAATGCATAAGCTTGTCGCCCATGGAGCAGACATCATAGAAGTTGGCTTGCCTTTTTCTGATCCGATGGCGGACGGTCAAGTTATCGCCACTGCAGGTGAGCGAGCGTTAGCGGGTGGTACAAGCACACGCCAAGCGATTGAGATGGTAAAGCAATTTCGCCAAACTGACCAAAATACACCTGTGCTGGTCATGGGCTATCTTAATCCCATTGAAATTATCGGCTATGAGAATTTTGCCAACCTGTGCAGTGAGGCGGGGGTGGACGGCATTTTGATGGTGGACTTGCCACCAAATGAGGCAGACGATTTCCCTAAAAAACTGCAACATTACACCCCTTGCCCCATGAACCAAATCTTTTTGCTGTCGCCAACCACCGCCTTTGACCGCCGTCAAAGCGTGATTGACAATGCCAGCGGGTTTATCTATTATGTCTCAGTCAAAGGTGTTACAGGCTCAAACGCCTTAGATACCGATGATGTCAGCACGCATCTTAAAGCCATTAAAGCTAACACTGACATCCCTGTATGCGTAGGCTTTGGTATTCGTGATGGGGTAAGTGCAAAAGCTTTATCCGCTGTGGCGGACGGTGTGATTGTCGGCAGTGAGCTGGTCAGACATTTTGGCGATGACAGCATAGATACCAAAACAGCCATTGACAATATTTTGGCAAAAATGGATGAATTAAGACGAGCGATTGATGGGTAACATCAACGATTAATATTTAAGGAAGAATGATGAAGATATCGCTATTAACTTTAAGTTTGGCAACTTTATTAGCAGGCTGTACTCATCTAAGCACGACCACACCCCAAAAGCAGACCAAATCCGACGTGCCACAAAAAGCCGATATCGCTCCAGAGCAAGGCACAGGATTGACCAAACAAGAGCTTGTGCGTGCCAAAGAGTTTATGGTCGCATCTGCCAACCCTTTAGCTACCCAAGCAGGTTATGAGATTTTGCAACAAGGCGGTAGTGCCATTGATGCGATGATAGCAGTGCAGACGACGCTTGGGCTAACTGAGCCACAGTCATCAGGACTTGGCGGTGGGGCACTTGTGGTGTACTGGGATAATACTGCTAAAAAATTGACCACATTTGATGCCAGAGAGACTGCACCAAAAGCCATTTCACCGACGGTGTTTTTGGATAAAGACGGTAAACCCCTACAATTTATGGACGCTGTTGTCGGTGGTGGATCGGTCGGCGTGCCTGCCATTCCTAAGCTGTTTGAGGTGTTGCATGAGCGTTACGGCGTGCTGCCTTGGCGTTCTTTATTTGATAAGCCTACCAAGCTTGCCAAAGACGGTTTTTTGGTGTCAAATCGCTTGGCACAGTCAATAGAGCAAAACAAAAAATACCTTGCCAAACATGAAGTGACAAGCAACTACTTTATGCCAAACGGTAAGCCCTTGCAAGCGGGTGCATTGCTTAAAAATGCTGACTATGCCAACACGCTACAAATCTTAGCCAAACAAGGGTCAAAACCTTTTTATGACGGCATGCTTGCTCAAAATATCGTCAAAATAGTCAATCATGCTCCAAATGCAGGGTCAATTGCGATGAGTGATTTTAATCACTACAAAGTCATCGAGCGCACCCCCGTTTGCCAAGAATATCGCAAATATCAAGTGTGTGGCATGGGAGCTCCTAGTTCAGGGGGTATCGCCCTTGGGCAAATTTTAGGCATACTTAACCATTATCCTGCCAAGCCATCACCAAGCCCCAATTTTTGGCGTTGGGTGGGGAATGCATCTGCTTTGGCATTTGCTGACCGTGGCAAATACGTTGCTGATGCTGATTTTGTTAATGTGCCTACCCATGCACTGTTAAATGACAATTACCTAAAATCTCGTGCCAAACTCATTCAAGACAGCAATAAGGCACTAACGGATGTTAAAGCAGGTGATTTAGCCGATTATGCTACAGATACATCTATGGAACTGCCATCCACCACGCACATTGTGATTGTGGATAAAGCAGGTAATGTGCTTTCTATGACCAGCTCCATTGAAAACGCCTTTGGCTCAACGCTTATGGCAAATGGCTATTTATTAAATAACGAGCTAACCGATTTTGCCTTTGAACCCACCAAAGATGGCAAGCCTGTGGCAAATGCGGTGCAAGGCAACAAACGCCCACGCTCATCTATGGCACCGACCATCGTACTAAAAGATGGCGAACCTTATATGGCGGTCGGCTCACCAGGGGGTAGTCGTATTATTGGCTATGTTGCCAAAACCTTGGTTGCTCATTTAGATTTTGGTATGGATATTCAAAGTGCCATCAGTTACCCAAATATTTTAAATCGTGGCTCAACCTATGAATTAGAACAAAATAGCGACATTACAAAGCTTGAACCGACACTTAAAGATATGGGTTATAAGGTACAAGTGCGTGATTTAAACTCAGGTGTACAAGCCATTTTGCTAGATAAGCAAAATGGGGAGCTGCTTGGTGGTGCTGACCCACGCCGTGAAGGTAAGGTGATGGGCAGATGATGAATGGTGATTTAAATCGGTTGCACTTTCATCAAATCTTGTGTTTAATATCGTCTTCATAAGTTGGCAGGCAGCAAGCATGATAAGTGAATGCTTGTTTTGCTTGCATAAAAAAGTTGCTATTTTTTGTTTACGAATGTAAACTATAATAATTTAAGTATCTTTAGGATAATTTTTATGACAAGCCCGAATCCCCAAGCGGACACAGCAGAACATAAGAGTGCTATTTGGCTAAATCGACCTGTGCCGAGTGTCAAGCAAGACCGAGTGGTAACACCATCTGCGGTGGAGACCGAGCCATCAACCGAATGCCCAAACTGCCATTCTTTGACCACAAATACATCGCTCATCTTTAATCAATACGTCTGCCCAGACTGCGACCATCATCTGACTATGTCGGCAAGAAATCGCTTAGAATGGTTTTTTGACTCAGTCACAAAAGAGCTTGGGCAAGAGTTTCAAACGGGCAACCCCTTAAAGTTTACCGATAGCAAGCCTTACCCAGAACGTATGACACAGGCTCAAGCTGCCACAGGTGAGAGTGAAGCTTTAGTTGCGATGCAAGGCGTAATCAATGATTTACAGCTTATCGCTTGTGCCTTTGACTTTAAATTCATGGGTGGGTCTATGGGTTCTGTGGTGGGTGATCGTTTCGTGCAGGCAGCTGAGATAGCCTTAGCCGAGCGTAAGCCGTTTGTTTGCTTTGCTGCCAGTGGGGGTGCTAGAATGCAAGAAGGTCTGTTATCGCTTATGCAGATGGCTCGCACATCAGCAGCTATTGAGCGGTTGCGTTTAGCAGGCGTGCCTTATGTGGTGGTATTGACCAATCCTGTCTATGGTGGGGTTACAGCAAGTCTTGCCATGCTAGGCGATGTGCATATCAGTGAGCCACGTGCTATGATTGGCTTTGCAGGTAAGCGTGTGATTGAACAGACGGTGCGTGAAGTCTTAGATGAGCCATTCCAGCGTGCAGAATTTTTACTTGAAAAAGGCACAGTAGATATGGTAACGCACCGCCATGAGTTAAAGCAAACTGTGCATCGTATTTTATTAAAGCTACTAAATATCACAAAAGTCGCCTAATTGGATTTAATACGTGTCATGGTATTATTAGCTGACAAGCTAAATAAAACCATTCATCTTAAAGGTTTGATGAATGGTTTTTGTCTTTTAAATCTGTGTTAAAATCAAGTACAATACGATAAATTCATTAAAATCAATTATTATGACAACTACGAGAACTTTAAGCCAGTGGCTTGACTACATGGCAAGCATTCATGTTTCTGCCATTGACATGGGACTTCAAAGAGTACTGCCCGTTGCCAAGCACTTAGGTATTTTAAAAGAAAATCTAGACCCAAAACCGTATATTTTTACAGTAGCAGGCACAAATGGCAAGGGATCAACGACTGCCACCATCGCCCAAATTTGTCAGGCAGCGGAACTAAAAACAGCGTTATATCAGTCGCCGCATTTGGTGTCATTTACCGAGCGTGTGAAGATTAATGGCGTGGAAGTGGACGAAGATACGCTGACTTGCGCCTTTGAGAAAGTGGAGCAAGCCAGAATACAGTGCGGTTTATCCTTATCGTTCTTTGAAATGACAACTTTGGCAAGCTTTGTGATTTTTAAGCAGGCAAATTGCGATGTGTGGGTGCTTGAGATTGGGCTTGGTGGGCGGCTTGATGTCGTTAATATCATCGATCCTGATGTAGCGGTGATTACAAATATCGGTATCGATCATACAGATTGGCTTGGTAGTGATATCCAAAACATCGCAGAAGAAAAAGCTGGTATTATCCGTCATGGCATCCCTGTGGTGATTGGTGCAGATGTGCCAAGTCGCGTGCATGACATCGCCATGCAAAATGCCGCCACCGTATATCAGCTTGGGCAAGATTATGATTATCATCATGATGGATTAAGTGATGTTTGGCAATATGCTTGTGGCAGTAGAACGCTTAATTTACCCATGCCCAAGCTGTCGGTACAAAATGCCGCTACAGCCATCAGTAGTGTCTTGGTAAGCAATCTAGCCATTAATGAGAAGCACATCGCCCAAGCGATGAGACAGGTGCAGTTGGCAGGGCGGTTTGATAGACGTATGATTAAAAATCGCCAATGGCTGTTTGATGTTGCACATAATGAACACGGCATGACATTTTTTTTATCGCAATTTATCCCTTATTGGCGAGATTATCAGCACACCCACCCAGACGCACGCTTACACATCATTTTTTCTATGCTTGGCGATAAAGACGTGGCTAAGGTGTTAGATTTAATGCAAGCTCATATCCATGGTGGTGATTTTAGGGTGGATACTTGGCATACTGCTGCTATCTTGCACAATCGAGCGATGCCTTTACAAAATGTACTAAAGCTGATGGATACGCATTTGACAGATGCTAATATCGTTTCGTACGCAACGTTATCTGATGCAGCGACAGGCGTTATTCAGGCGACTTGTGAGCAGGATTTGATTTTATGTTTTGGGTCGTTTCATACAATTGGCGAGACGTTAATGGCATTGCTTGATATTCGATTTAATGAAAATTAAGAGTGCGTGCTACGCCTAAATTTATGTCTTTGTGTTACAATATTAAGACACAATATTGATTGACGTGTTTTTATAAAAACGCTAGATTTATCGGTCGTACTGCCAGTAGGTAGCTTAATGACAACTGACAAACTAAAAAACGGTGAGATATGATTTCAAAGCAAGTGGTACTTGGGTTGGTTTTGATTGTAGGCGGTGGGGTGTTGGCATTCGCTCTTTCCCAAGAAGGCGACCACGTGCCAAATAAAGATGTGCCTGCCGTTAAGACAGAGCAGACAATCGTCCGTCCTGTGGTAGAGCCTTTGACCGCTGATGCTGAGACCGAGAAGCGAGTTCTAGCAGAGCGTCAAAAGCAGCGTGAAAAACGTGAAGCCCTTATTGAACTAGAAACGAACGCATTGCTAAGTGAACAAGAGCGTGCGCGTGTTGAGGCTTTGGCAAAGGCGAAAGCTGAAACAAATGGCGGCGTGTCAGTCAAATCTAAGGAAATCAGTGTCCAAAGTGCCGAAAAAAGTGAGGTAATCGCAGCCCCTACTGTGCAAACTCGCCCTGAAGTACTGGCAGCAGCAGTGCGTGAAAGTCAGCGTGCTCGTGAACAACAAAAAGCAGAGGCCCAAGCCCAAGCTAAAAAAGATGAGGCAAAAAAAGCTGAAACAAAGCAATCTGAGCCTAAAAAAACCGAACCTAAAAAGCAAGATAATCTAGCATCAGATACTAACAAATCAGCCAAGAAAGATGCTCAAAAAACCAAAGCAGAACAAAACTCTAAGCCAGTTCAAGGTAAAAAATATGAAGTAGCTGACGGTGATAACCTAACTCGGATAGCCCGTCAGTATGGCATTTCTGTCACCGCTTTGGCAGAAGCGAATAATATGCGTCCATCTGATGCCTTGTGGTTAGGTCGCACCATCGTTATTCCAAGTGCATCTCAAGTGAATAAATTGGAAGAAAAGGCAGCAAAACGCAGAGTTCAAGCGAATAAAGATAAACCGATACAAAATAAACCAAAGCCTGAAAAAAACACCGATAAAGCAGATAAAGCCCAAGATAAAAATAAAACTAAAAGCACAGCGATTTATAGCGTGCAAGTGGCTTTATCGCCTGATAAACAAAAAATTGATGACGTGGTGCGTGAGTATCGTGCAGCAGGCTATAAAGTTAGCACCAGCCAGACGAGTCGCGGCATTCGTGTTTTAGTTGATTCTAAAGACTCTTATGATGATGCCAATGCTTTACGCTCTAAAATCGCTGCCGATGATCGCGTCAAGTCAGAAGGGGCTTTTGTCAAAAAAATGGAAAAATAGCAAGCTTACCTATATTTAATCAAAAATGGTGCTATAATACCGCACCATTTTGGTGGTGGAACGCAGACATTGGGCTGCGTTTATTTTTTAAGTTTATGATGTATTAAAAAAGAATTGAGATGTGATGAGTGATGATGTTTGGTTGATTGGCATAGCCGTGATGGCGTTTATTTTGTGCTTATTGTGGCTGAGAAAAAAAACACGCCCCAAACAAGAGCATGTCAAAGGCGATGATTTGCCGATTTGGCCATTTGAACCTATGCCTGTGATGACCGATAGCGAAGTGCTGTTTTTTAAAAAGCTACAAATCGCCTTGCCCGAATTTTTAATTTTTAGTCAGGTGCAGTTATCACGCATCATAGAGCCGAGCGAAGAAGCTGGTAGCGATCGACAGTTTTGGTTTAACAGAGTATGCCGTCAGAGTGTGGATTTTGTGCTTGTGCGTGCTGATTGCCAAACGGTGCTTGCTGCCATCGAGCTTGATGACTGGACGCATGACAGCGTTGTCCGCCAAAAACAAGACGCCAAAAAAGACAAGGCGTTATCCAGTGCAGGCATTCCGATTATTCGCTTTCATGCTTCAGCCATGCCTACAGCTGAGATGATTCGTCATGATGTCATCGAAGTGGTGCGACGATTTGGTTAGTGGCTGAATGTTAGTTTAGTTTTTTTTAGCAGATACAATAAAGCCAAGCAAAAAGCTTGGCTTTATTTGCTGATGGCGTATCAGTCTTTTTTATAGACCTTGTGGCATGAGCCGCAAGCTTCTTTTAGCTCGCCATAGGCAGCTTCAACATCAGCGGCTGATGTGGCGGTTTTAGCGACCTTAGACAGCTGAGTTGCTGCAGCGTCAAACTCGGTTGCCTTTTGGTTAAAGCCTGCTGCATCTGTCCATACTGCATCTAAAGAGTCGCCGCCTTTATCAGCTTCATGATGAAAATGCGACCATGTCGTGGCTGTGCTATTTTTGATGAGGTCTGCTTGTTCGCTAAAAGCAGCATTATCAAAACTGTCGGGGTTTTCAATCATGCCTTTCATGATGTCGCCTGAAGCACGCCAGTCTTGCATGGCGTCTTGGCGTGCCTTAACAGCGGCAGGTTCGTTCGTGCTACTACATGCAGCCAAAGATAATATAGCGATGCTTAAAAGTGTGATGGGTAGTGTTTTCACAGCCTGTCGTCCTTTGGTTAAGATAAAGCAAGTACTATATCATAAAGAGTATGATTAGCTCAATTGTCTTTACATTTTTAAGCACAGGTGGTGTCTGGATTTAGATTTAGCCAGTCTCTTGGCTTTAAATAAAAGTCTGTCAGTTCAAACTCAGGCGTGCCAACTTTTGGCTCATAGCGATAAGCCCAGCTTGCCAAAGGCGGCATACTGACTAAAATAGATTCTGTACGCCCATTAGACTGTAGACCAAACAGCGTGCCACGATCGTAGACGAGATTGTATTCGACATAGCGACCCCGACGATACAGCTGAAACTCACGTTCATGCTGAGTGTAGGGCTTATTTTTGCGAGCTTCAATGATAGGTAAAATGCCATCTAAGTAGCCTTGTCCAACCGCCTGCATGAATTTAAAGCAAGTATCAAAATCCCAACCTGTGCTACTGGTATTGACATCATCATAAAACAGACCGCCGACACCACGAGTCTCAGATCTGTGCTTTAGATAAAAGTAGTCATCGCACCATGTTTTGTATTTTAGGTAAACATCTTTGCCAAAGGGTGCACAAAGATCATGAGCGACCGTATGCCAGTGTACCACATCTGACAGCACAGGGTAAATCGGTGTTAAATCAAACCCACCACCAAACCACCAAATCGGCTCACTACCATCATTTGGCGTGGCAACAAATAGCCGAACATTGGCATGGCTTGTGGGAACGTGTGGGTTTTTTGGGTGGATAACAAGCGACACCCCCATAGCTTCAGCTGTCGCCCCCACAAGCTGGGGGTGGCGAAGTGTCGCTGAAGCGGGCATATGCTGAATGTGAATGTGGCTAAACATAACGCCACCTTTTTCTATCACTTTACCATCTGATAACACTCGAGAAATGCCGCCACCGCCTTCTTCTCTTGTCCAGACGTCGCTGATAAATGTAGCATCGCTACCGCCGTCTATGCCACAAGCTTGTTCTTGGGATTGTAAGGCGGTGCAGATACGCTCTTGTAAATCTACTAAAAATTGGCGAACTGTTTCAAGCTGTATTGCTGTATTATTCATGATGTTGGTGTCCATTGTTTATCTATCAGATGACCCATTTTAACGCTTTTGGTATCAAGGTAGCCTTGGTTATGCTTATTGACGCCCACCACTAAGGGAATGCGTTCTATGATGTCAATGCCATATTCTGATAACTCTTTGATTTTATTTGGGTTATTTGTCATCAGGGCGATTTTGGTTACACCGACAGAATCTAGCATTTCTTTACACATCTCATAAGTGCGAGCATCAGCAGGCAACCCAAGTAATAGATTAGCTTCTAGGGTGTCATGCCCTTGATCTTGTAGGGCGTAGGCTCGGATTTTATTGGTCAGTCCGATACCACGACCTTCTTGGCGTAAATATAAAATCGCCCCGCAGCCATGAGCTTGCACTGCTCGCATGGCGGCATTTAGCTGTGGACCACAGTCGCATTTTAGCGAACTAAAAGCATCGCCTGTTAGGCACTCTGAGTGGATTCTCACGATGGGGATTATGCTGTCATCATTTGTGGGTAGTCCAACAGTCAGCATAAGATGCTCTTGACCTTCGGCATTTTCAAAGACGTGAATCTCAAATTCGCCATGAGCGGTTGGCAATTTGGCTTTACTGATGAATTGGTACAAAATAAACCTCAGATGTTGTTTATTATTTTGGTGTTGTTGGGTGTTATTAGGCAGAAGAATTGCAAATAAAATAGGGTTTTTCTAGCAAAAAAACCGCCTATCTTGTAAAATAGTCGCAAGATTGTGCCAAAAATGCTATTATGCCACACTATTTTATCCAATAAAAAAGTTTTGTGTTATTTGTTTAAATAATTTTCTTTTTTTTATTGGCTGTTATTTTATTTTTTTTTGGAAAAATTAGCCCGTATGCCAGCTTCCAATACACCCATAAAATCCTATACATCAAAAGTGTTTAAGCAGATGATAACCACACGTCCGCTTACGCCGATTTTGGATAAAGTGGATTCTCCTGCTGATTTAAAATCATTATCAGTGGATGAGCTGTGTGTGCTAGCTGATGAGCTTCGAGCGTTTTTATTGTATTCTACAGGTGTAAGTGGCGGGCATTTTGGGGCAAATTTAGGCGTGGTTGAGTTGACCATCGCCTTACATACTGTTTTAAATACGCCATATGATCAGCTGGTGTGGGATGTGGGACATCAAGCCTATGCTCACAAGGTGCTAACAGGTCGCAAAGATGCTCTAACCAGTATCAGATCTAAGCTTGGCTTAACAGCATTTCCTGAGCGTCATGAGAGTATTTATGATGCTTTTGGCGTGGGGCATTCTTCTACATCTATCTCAGCTGCACTTGGTATGAGTTTGGCGGCTCGCTTGGCGGGTGAGAGTCGCCGAGTGGTTGCTGTGATTGGCGATGGAGCTATGACTGGCGGTATGGCGTTTGAGGCGATGAATGACGCTGTGCAGCAAAATGCTGACCTTACTGTCGTCCTAAACGATAATGATATGTCAATCTCTCAGGCGATTGGTGGATTTTCTAGGCATCTTGCCAAGCTTTGGCAACGTGGACTTGCAGTAGATATTGACAAAAATGGCAATATCATCATGGCAAAACGTCAAATCAGCACAGACGATCGCCGAGTTCGCCATTATCTACACATGGCAAATGACGCTTTTGGCGATATTTCTGGTAAATTGCCTAGTAAAATTAGCGAACGATTATCTGATGCCATTGGCGGTATTTTGGGTAAAAATACACCTGCCACGCCGCTACCTGATAAAATCGCCGAGAAAATCGCTGATAGGCTATGTGCAGATAACTTATTTCGTGCGATTGGCTTTACATACCTTGGTCCGTTTGATGGACATGATTTGCCAAAGCTTATGCAAGTGTTTGAGCGAGCTCAAAGCTTGTCAGGTGCGGTGCTGATTCATGTACATACCATTAAGGGCAAGGGGTTTTTACCTGCTGAAGCTGACCCTATTGGCTATCACGCCATTGGCAAATTGCCGAAATCCACGCCTACGCCTAGTGTCCAAAAACCTGCCAAAAAATATTCTGATGTGTTTGGTGAGTGGCTGATAGATACCGCTAAAGCTGATGAGAAATTGGTTGCAATCACACCTGCGATGGCAGAAGGGTCTGGTATGGTGAATTTTGCCAAAGTATTCCCTAAGCGGTTTTTTGATGTGGCGATTGCTGAACAGCACGCTGTAACGCTTGCAGCTGGTATGGCAACCAATCATAAAATTAAGCCTGTAGTGGCGATTTACTCTACATTTTTACAGCGTGGCTATGATCAGCTGATTCACGATGTGGCGTTACAGTCGCTTGATGTAACCTTTGCCATTGATCGAGCGGGGCTTGTGGGTGAAGATGGGGCGACGCATGCTGGTGTATTTGACCTTGCATTCATGCGATGTGTGCCGAACATGATTATTGCTGCTCCATCTGATGAGCATGAATGTTATCATTTACTGTCTGCTTGCTATGCTCACCAAGGTGCTGCTGCTGTAAGATATCCACGTGGTGCAGGCATCGGCAGGCAGATTCATCAGCACACTGATGAGTTATTTAAGATAGGTGTATCAAAGCTGATATGGCAGACTGACACATGGCAACTAGCCTCCAAAAAGCTTGCTGTGCTTGTGTTTGGCACCCGTCTGCATGATGCACTTGCCGCCGCCAAACAATTACAATCATCACAGCTTGGCTTATGTGTGATTGATATGCGGTGGGTTAAGCCCTTAGATAGTTATATGCTAGATCGACTGCTTGCTGATGGTGTCACGCATATAGCTACCGTAGAAGAGCATCAGATCGCAGGGGGAGCAGGCTCAGCGGTTAATGAATATTTATTACAAAGACGGGCGAGCGTGTGCATTAAGAATATCGGTATTCATGATGAATTTATTGCACATGCAAGCCACGCAGAACAGCTGTCGGCTTGTAAGCTGGACGAAGACGGTATTTATCAGCATCTGTCTAGTTTTACCAGCCAGTAGCTTATTTTGAATACATGACAACTGTCTTATGCGGGCAGTTATACTATTTAAACTATTTAACTTTAACTTAACCCAACCAAATGAAGGTGAACTATGGAACCTATGGTAGTAATCGCATCACAAGTGGCTCGTAAAGTCGGGCACGAAATCCTAAGAGCTCACGAGAACCGTCATCGCATTGATCTGGCGGTAGAATCAAAGGGGTTAGATGGTCTTGTTACTAAAGTCGATCGTTATGCTGAAGAGCTGGCTATTTCTTTATTAAAAGAAAGCTACCCAAATCATTCTTATCTTGGCGAAGAATTCGGTCTGCAAGAGGGTAAGGGTTATGATGCAGAATGGTGCTGGGTGATTGATCCGCTTGATGGCACTAAGAATTTTGTGCATGGGTTGCCGCATTTTTGTGTGTCTATTGCCGCCCAAAAAAACGGCGTAACCGAGCATGGTGTCATCTACGATCCTGTGCGTGATGAGATATTTTGTGCCAGTCGTGGACGTGGTGCGACACTAAACCAGCGTCGCATTACGGTGTCAGATCGCACAACCATTAATGGCGGTCTATTCACCACAGGGCATCCATACGAAAAAATGGTAAATGGTGTGCATACAAGCTTTGCTCGTCAGCATTTTGCAAGCCTTCAGGCGGTTTGTGAGCAGGGCGGTCAAGTACGTCGCTTGGGTAGTGCAGCGTTAGATTTGTGCCATGTGGCAGCAGGTCGCTTAGATGGTTATTTTGAGATGTCGCTTAAGCCGTGGGATGTGGCGGCAGGCGAGCTTATTGTAACTGAAGCTCGTGGTGTGGTTGTCGATCATCGTGGTGCACCAAATGCGATGGCGACAGGTTCTGTGTTTGCTTGTAATGTCAAGCTATTAAAGCCGCTTATGCAGCTTGTGATACCGACATGGGAAAACGCCTTAGGTTAAACCGCTGGCTATATTTGATTGATAATACATAAAAATCCGCTCCTATGTGAGCGGTTTTTTTATGCGATGGCTTATTTGTCAATCGTCATGATAAAGTGATGAAGTTTGTTGGTGTGCTTATTATTTAGCTGTATTTTGCATCATAAACGCTAAAGATGGTTTGGTGTGTTTTCTCCTTAAAACATCAAATAAGAAACATCTGTTTACACTTTATTGGGAAAAATCCCAAAAATTTCTTGTGAACGATTGTTAACTTGGTTAAACTTGACTACAAGTTAGGTAAGCGATAAGCGAACCCCACCAAGCCCATTTAAGGAGATTGCCATGACGAAGAAAACACACTTTGAGATGAATATATTATCCCAAGGACAAGAAAAACCAATCACAAGCGAGATGATCGCTAAAGTACTAGAAAAGCTTGCCAAAGCCCATCGTCTGTCTTTATCAAAAGTTGCCTAAATTAAAAGTTGCCTAAGTTGTGATGGTCAAATGATACATTAGTTGACCTGATTATGGTCTGATCTACTCATGGTTTGACTTAAATAGGCATTGTGAACCAAAGAGGTGAGTTCTTGTATCTCTGTTTCAATAAAGTCTAACAGACCATCAATATTTGGCAAGACAGAATGACAAGCTGTAATGCCAAAATCAATCCTATCTTGGAAGTTTGTAAACGTAATGTTTAGTGCTTGCCCATCAAATAACACAGAGGTAGGGTAGGCTTCTGTTAGCTTAGCCCCGTTTAGATATAGCGTTTCTTTAGGTCCTGGGACGTTTGAGATGATTAGGTTGAATGCCTGTTTTCTAGGGAAAAGCCCTGTGGCTAAGTTAATTCCTGCCCAGCCGTATGCCACCGCACTATAGTTGATGGTTTGGGCTTGACTCATGCGTGAAAAACGTGCTTTACCCAAGCCAATGCTGTCTTTGATGATTTGGAGTCTGTCTTTTGGGTTTGATTTGTGCGTGCCAAGGTTGGCTAATAAAAAAGAGATTTGATTGCCAACAGCACTATCGTCAGCACGCAAGCTTATCGGTACAAAGGCGATGAGTGGCTTTTTGGGTAAGGCGTTTTGGGATAATAAATACCGTCTTAATGCACCCGAACAGATTGCTAATATAATATCATTGGTTGTCACATCGCAGGCTTTGGCGATTTTGACGATACCATCTTTTGCAAAAGAGCGAACAAACAACTTGCGAGAGCCGTCAATGCGTTGATTAAGCATGGATTTTGGTGCATCAAAGGTGCTGATAAAGTAGGGGTTTTTGCGGTTTTTGGTGTCTTCTATAAGCTGTCTACATACAGGGACAATTGTGCCAAATTGCTCTTTGACAATCTGTAAAGCTGGCTTATGGATAGGTAAGATGGCATCAATTTGGTTGCGGTAGCGAGTGGATAGACACCAAAATGGTGTATCCGACACCTGCGTTGGCGAATTAGACAGCGACATGGTGAGTAGTCGCATGGCGGCAATACCATCTGCTAAAGCGTGATGAATTTTGATATAAATGCCAAATCTAGCAGGTAGTCCTTCTGCTAAAGGTGCAAGACCTTCAATGAAATGCATTTCCCACAGGGGCTTTGACTTATCTAGCTTGCGTTCATGTTCAGATGAGATGTAGTTCATCAGTTCAATTTCGCCACTTGGCTTAGGCAGGGCGACATGATAAAAGTGATGATCTATATCAAATTGATCATCTGTTTTCCAAAAGGCTAAGTGGCTAAGAACTTGGTTGAATGGAAATTTTGGCTGGCCGTTGCTTGATCGGATATGGTCAATGAGAGTGCTTATAAAATCATCACCTGCATTAGCTGGTAATTCAAAAATGCAAAGCCCTGCCACGTGCATAGGCTGTTTACGACTTTCAAGCAATAAAAAAAGAGCATCAATGACATTTAAAACACGCACAAAATTTCCTTAATATCGCCAATGAGATGGGAAGATGAATATATGATTTATACAACCGTATTACTGAAAAAAGTAGCCAGTTTGCGGTGAGCTTGCCACTGCCATTTTGCGTGTTGGCATTCGCCCTGCCAAGAATGCTTGACGACCTGCATGAATGGCGTTTTTCATGGCGTGTGCCATCAAGACAGGGTTTTGGGCATGGGCGATGGCGGAGTTCATCAGTACGCCATCACAGCCTAACTCCATGGCGATGGTAGCGTCAGACGCTGTGCCGACACCTGCATCTACCAAGATGGGTACGTTGGCATTCTCAATGATTAAGCTTAATGTGTGGCGATTTAATAAACCCAATCCTGAACCAATGAGACTGCCTAGGGGCATGACTGCCACACAGCCCATGTCTTCTAGCTCTTTGGCGATGATGGGGTCATCTGAGGTATAGACCATCACATCAAAGCCATCGTCAATCAGCACACGAGCAGCAATCAAGGTTTCGCTCACGTTGGGGTAGAGTGTTTTTTCATCGCCCAAAACTTCAAGCTTTACCAAATTATGCCCATCTAATAATTCTCGTGCCAGCTGACAGGTGCGTATGGCACTATCGGCATCAAAACACCCAGCGGTATTAGGCAAAATGGTGTACTGCTTGGGCGAGATGACATCTAATAAGTTAGGCTCGCCTTGATGTTGACCGATATTGGTACGGCGAATGGCGACAGTAACAATTTGACTGCCACTTGCTTTGATGGCTTCGCCTGTTTGGGAAAGATTTTGATATTTGCCTGTACCAACCAATAGGCGAGATGAAAAAGTGCGAGAACCTATGGTCAGCGTGTCATTTTGTAGGGGGTTGTCTGATGTGGTCATGTAATTGCCCTTGTTGGCATAATGGACAGTAGATTTGTGATAGTATAGCAAATTTTGTCATAAAATTTTACTAAAATTTAGGATTTGTGTGGTGAAATAAAAATAAACGACGTGCTAGATTGGTCTTAAATCTTGCGTCATTTTTCTCAATATGTCAAGCTGATTATAGGTAAGATGTAGTTAAAACGAATTTTTTGTCCTTAATTTTTTATCTTTAATAAAGATGAAAGTTTGTCTTATTATCAGGCTTTGGTGGTGTTTGGGGTGTGTTGTCGCCCTTGCCAAAATCTTGTCATGAATGGCTATCACAAATCTATATCAATCATTTATCTGTTAATGCTTTAATCTTTTTTTTGTGGGTACTCATAACACGTTTGGCGGAATTTAAAATTACTCGTTTTCCTGCTTCGCCTGTTAGGTGCATAATAACTGGTTTGGTGTTGGTGGGTTTGCTCATGGTGTTTTTCCTTGATTGTTAAGCTAAATCCGCCATTAGCTCGTCCAATGTATCAAATTTTAC
The DNA here is from genome assembly GCF_022701215.1 of Moraxella nasovis. Lineage (NCBI taxonomy): Bacteria > Pseudomonadati > Pseudomonadota > Gammaproteobacteria > Moraxellales > Moraxellaceae > Moraxella > Moraxella nasovis. The sequence continues at coordinate 1,503,432 of NZ_CP089976.1, forward strand.
GCCTTTGCCGCTTGTTAATTCGTCTATCGCTTGGCGCGTCTCATCATTTGGTGTATAGGTAAATTGTAGGGCTTTTTCATAAGCACTATTTAGCACAAACTGCTCCACGCTCACGCTTTGGTGGTGGGCGATATGGGCGAAAATTTGGGCGATTTGCGGTGGCGAATCTAAAATCATCTTGTGATCCTGTTAAATGCGTTCTTACCGCCTTAAATTGTAGTAAACTAATAACCTAATGACAATAAAACCAATCTATGCCAAGCCATCGGCGGTTTAATGGCGTGGGAAATAAGGTGTCTTTATGATAAAGACGCCCATAAAAGACAGTTATACCAAAAGTGGTAACATAACAGGCAAGGGCGTGGGTGTCCTATCGACTCACGCCTTGCCATTTTGGCGGTTTCGCTTCCGTGCGTCTGCTAGGCTGATAAATGGATATTGTCCAAGGTTGGTATTTTGTTGTTTACTAAGATAGCGATAAGCAACTACTCATGATTGAACGCCTGTATATCTTACCCATAATTGCAAGTCGTTCATGTCGCTGTATTTGTCTGGGCGTGTGCGGGGTTATTTGTCGGAGGGTTTTAGTTTTTTAATAGCGGTATCGGTTAAAGCCATGAATGATAAGTTTTGGGCGTGCATTTGTTGGCACTATAATAAATGAACTACAATACCAACAAAATTCATGGATTGCAATCCATCATCATGGATGCATACAGACAACAAAACCGCCAAAACCCCATAAAACAAAAAGGTTGTCGGACAATGTCGGACAACCTTAGAGTAGAATATGGGGTGTAATGAACTTCACACATTTATTGTAAGTTATTGTATTTATTTAATATTTTATTTTAAATTTTTAATTATACCGTAAAATATACCGTAATTTTACAAAGCAACCCCCATTTTTGATTAAATTTTAACCATTTTTAGCCCACTTCCTAACGATTGACAGCAGCCAATAAAAAGCGGTTATGGGTGTCAGATTTTCGCCTATTTGTGTAATTTTATGTAACTTTGTTTCAATGGATATTTTCGGAGAAAATTCCCAAACAAAAAATTTTTTTTATGCGTGGGAAAAGGGGCGGTGTCCACTGGACGGGCTTTGTAATTTATCGCACACCCCCCGAACGGTGGGCGTGTTTTTTGTGGTGGGATTGGGCTTGATGGTGGGCGGTGCTTATGGATTGCCTGTTAATTGGTAAATGGGCTTGATATGGGGCGGGTGGTGGCATTCTAATGATAAAAGCCCCATCGTGTCGCCTTAAATCTAGGTATTGCGTACTTTTCTATCATCACGCCATCAATGCACCGTATTACAACACTGCTACAACATTAAAATAATTCAATTAATAATAAAACTTGATGAATAAAATTTAATTTACCCTTTGTTTTTTTTATTTTTTTACCCTAAAAACCGTCCAAATTATCCAAATTATGAAAAAATACCCCTGTAAGCCTTACTACATAAGGGCTTATAATTTGGATTTAAAATCCAAATGAAAACCAAATTATAAATATCTAAGCCAAATATTAAGCCCTTATCATCGTGCAAGCCTTTAATATCAAGGGGTTCATAATTTGGATAATGATTTTATAATTTGGATTGGTTGGATTGTTTGGGTAGTGTGTCAGCTGTGCCAAAGATTTAATGATGGGCAGGCGTGGGCGGTGGTTCACGCCTGCACTTTTGGCGGTGTTTTTTTTTGATATGGTGGATAGTAGGGCGGATTTGTTGCCATATTTGCCCCATTTTGGGGGTTTTTAGCGTGGTTTGGGGTTTAGGTGGTGTTATCCCCTTGCCAAATGCTAAAAGGGCTATTTGGGGTGTTTTAGGGCGTGAATAATGGGCAATAAAAAAACAAGGGGTATTTTGCCCCTTGTTATGGTGTGCTCGATATAGTTGGGAGTTAAGCGGTTAATAATATGGGGTTAAGTTCTATCACTCGTTTGGTGCGTCTATAACTTGGCATATCGACAAGGCAAACATAATTACCGTCGCTAAGTGTTTCTAAGGCGTTATCTAGCACCTGCACGGCTCGCAAATCTTTGGGTAGTGCTTGTTGTAGGCTTGAATAAAAAAACCTACCTACACCGTGATTGCTTGGCTTATAGGCGTTCTTGATAAGCCATTGTAATAATCGCTCTGCGTCTGTAATGTCGGTTACTATCTCGCTATATCTGCGACGCTCCGCCATGGAATATTCAACGATTTTAATCGCCCCTAATATATCCGCTTCATCAATCGCACGACTACCCTTAAACCAAGCAAACAAGGTGGCAATGCGTGTGGCATTCTCTACCATGCGTGAAGCGTAAGCCTTGTAGTGTTCATTGATGCCGCCTTTGGTTTGGCTAACTTCTACCGCTTGCCAAAACTTTTCAGCGATAGCCAAGGCGGGGGCTTGCCATGCCATTTTTTTACGTTTTGCCCCTAGCTCTGGCAATGATAAAAAGTTATGGCATTTTTTCCAATAGGTTTGTAATGTGGGGTCATGCTCTGGGCTGTCTTTTATCAGCTGTCTTATACCCCTGTTATCAGGTGGAAAGGCAAATAAACAACGTGGTAATAAGCCTTGATTGTTTAATTTAATGTCATTTAGGGCTGGTTTTAAGGCGACTTCTTGGGCGGATAAAAATAACGTCAAACGCACGTCATAGGCGGCTTGTGCGTTGCCATTGCTTATCGTGATACGTTCAGCTTTGCCGTGGCTGTATATGTCGCATAACGCACCAATAGAAGCCCCTGCCGTTTCTGATTTTAAACTTGCCCCTTCAAGTAAATTTGCCCCTTCGTCTATGGTGTAGCTGGCGTTTAAATAATTGCCATCGGTAAAGCCTTGCATGATTTTTTGAATTGAACCGCTCCCAAACATTGCCCTAGGGTCTTTGGGTAGGTGGTTTTGGTTTTTAAAGGCGGTCATCTCTTTTTTGGTTTTGCCCGCCATTTCATTTTCATAGCTTATTTTATTTTCCATAAAGTCTTGATAGCTTTGTTTTTCATGGTCGTTAATGGCTTTGTGGGTAATTTTGATGGTTTGGGTTTTACCGCTCCCACTTTCGCCCTGTACCATAAGATATAGGCTTGATGGGTTGTAGCCTTGGCTTAGGTAGGGTGCGTCTATGAACCCTTGTCCAATATGACTGATTGCACCTAGCACCCCAAAACTCGCCATAGATAACGGCACTTGCCCATAATAGGCGGTGCGTTCTATTACATGGGCTAGGTCTTTTGGGAATGCGTCAAGTGGGAAAGGCGTTTCTACGTTTTTTACTTCATCAAATGGGATAAGCTCGCCCCATTTTTCGCTGTCTTTGGCGTTGTCGCCTGTGCTTGTGGTGGTGCTTTTGGCGGTCGTGCTGGCGTGAATGCTGGTTAAATCATCGTTATTATTCACGCCTGCACTTTTGGCGTGATAGGCTTGTGCGTCCAAGCGTGGCAAGCCAAGGATTTTATCAATGATATGGCGGTCATCGTTGCCTTGTTGTCTTAAAATCTCTATATAATCAAATACATCAAAACCCTTTGGCATGATTTGGCTGGTGCTGGCGTGATACTCTTTGGCTAATGTATCCACGTCTATCACGTCCACGCTTACACCCATCTCGTGTAGGCGTTGTGATAGCTCTGTTTGCCATTTGTCGCCCACATCGTCATAATCACGCCATAACACCACATGACAGCCCATAAGGGGCGTTAAATCGGTGGTTTTTAGGCTCGTACTTGCTCCGCTTGTGGTGGCGGTTATGCCAAAGTTAGTTAATGCGTCTGCACATTTTTCGCCTTCCACAAAATACACCTTAGCAGGTTTTGGCATGGTGTTTTTATCCAGTAGGGGCAAATTATACAAAGGCTTTTTACCGTCTATAAAGCGTGCTTTTGGTTCGCCCACATGAAAACCGCTGTTATCGTGATACATGGGCTTAATCCATTTATTGCCATCTTTGGCAAATCTAGGCTTAAAATACAGTAAATGACCGTCTTTGTCGGTGTAGGCGTGAACGCCCCTAAAGTGGGCTTTTAGGTTAAAATTTAGCCCCTTAAACTGTCTATCACTTGCCATTAAATGATTAAAAAGGGCTTGGATAAACTCAAAACTTAGTAAATCTTTCACACTAAGGCGGTTTTGCGTGTTCATTTGTCTTGTTTTCCTGTTATCTTATCTTAAATATCTAAATTCAAATCACGGCAAGCGGTCAAAAAGTCGCAATTATGATAACGCTGGTAAAAATCAAGCACATCGCCACCACTCGCCCCACACCCAAAACAAAAAAACGCCCCTGTTTGGCGGTTAATACTTAGGCTTGGTGTTTTGTCGCCATGAAATACGCATTTTACGTTAGTTTGATTGCCTTTTAGGGCAATGCCATAACGTGCGTAAAAGCTCACTGGGTCGGGTTTATTGTCCGTGTTCATGCGTTTTTGTGGGCGGTTTTGGCTTGCATTGCTATAGGGCAAATGATAAGGCGGATTTGTCGCCATATTTGCCCCATTTTGGGGGTTTTTAGCGTGGTTTTGGGCGTGGGTGGTGTTACCCCCTTGATGGGGGTTAAACGTGCCATTTTGGGCGGTTTTGGCGGTCGTGCTGGCGTGAGTGTTGTTATTTGAACAGTTGTCCACGCCTGCACTATTTGCCCCATTTGTCGCCCTGTCGGTGGTGGGCTTTTGTGAACCAAACAAGCCTTGATTAAAAAATGATGGTCTTTTAAAGAATGAATGGCTCACGTTACCCCCTTGTTGTGCTTGATGATTGGTTTAGCCGTCTGATATGCTCACGGTCTTAATGAATGCTTGTGCGGTCGGTAAGCTATTAGCATAATGCTGGGCTTGGGTCTCATCATCAAAATAATGACAAGCCATAACAAAATGCTTAGGCTTACCAGTACCGAACATCACGCCATTTGGGATAAATGGGGCAATGTCTTTAAAACTTACATGATTGCACGGCTGGAAAGGCGGTTTATTGCCATCGTTGCCATTATTGATAAATCTTGTATGCTTATAGCCTGTAATGTCGGCGTTGGGATAATCTAGCTTGACTTGTTCAAGAAATACCAAGGCACTTTCTTTGTTGGCGAACTCTTTGTAAATCCGTGGATTGTTACAGCTTATTGAATAGTAGATAACTTCAATCATTTTACACCCCCTTTGGTGGTATTATTGACGGCTGGCGTGTCGGCGGTTAATCGCTCTAAGGCTTGGTTAAGTTCTGTTTGGGCGGTCTCTACTGCTTGCCATATCAGCATTATCATGGCTTTAGTGCGGTCTAGCTCTGTACCCGTATCCATGCCATGATACAGAAAATAAACCCCCGCTAATGCGTCATCTAGGGCGTTTTTTGCGTCTTCTATGTCAAATAAAACATTGCTATGGTTATTAAGGCTCATTTTGCACCCCCTTTAATTGCGTTTAAAATGCGTTTTAAGGCACTTTTAGGCTTAGGTGGTGCATAGGTAGCACAAGGGGCGTTATCAAGCGATTTTAGGGCGTGTATGGCGTTATAAATGGCATTGGCACGCTCACAATAGCCGTTAAAGGGTTCTTGGGCGTGTAGCTCATTATAGCGGTGGTATTCGTCTGTTAAGACGGTTAGGGAATGGGATAAAATAGATTGGTTCATGTTGTAGTTACCTTTCGAAGTTTTGGAAAACACCCCAAAAATAGGGTGGGCTGGAAGTTCGAAAACCGCTACAACAACGGCGTGTGGTATTGGGTATTTCCACACCTTCCAACCCATAAGAAAGGCAACCGACAAAAAAGCGGTTAAATTCTGATAGGCATAAAAAATCCAAGTATTTCGCCCTTGGTTGGCGGTTGTAAAGCAGTTTTCGACGCTGCGGGCGATATTCTGCAATACTGCTTGAATTTTATCAAGTGATAAAATTTCATCAAAAATACGTTTAATGTGAATTAAATTCATGCTATAATCTATCCATCTTGTTATCTTACCTAAACCGCTTTATCTGTCATGGATAAGGCGGTTTTTGTATGGTAGGTGTGGCGGTTATTGTATGCTATCGCTTTCGTCTGCAAGCTCTTGTAAAATTTCGTGCTTGATGGCGTGAATGTCGCTCATCATGCCTTGGCAAATATGACGCATTTTTTTAATGCGTTTTTCGTGTTTGGATAGTTTTTTATCAAATCTTGCCAAAGTCTTGATAACATCGCTTAAATTCTCATCGCAAATTTTGGCGGTGCGTTGGGTGCTGGTGTTTTGTTCCATGGTGGTTTCCTTTGGTTTTGGCTTGGTTAAAATGGGTTTGGGTTCTTAAAGTCTATTGGTGCTTATTTTTTACCAGTCCAATAGCCCCATTTTTGCATGGTATCTGTACCCCATATAAGCATATTCATATAACCATAGCCCGCTTTTTCGTTTAGTTTTACTAGCCTATTCCAAAAAGCATTTTCGCTTAGGCGTTTACCTGCTTTGGTGTAGGGTGTGATTTCGTGCATTTCTTGACGTGCTTTTTGCATTTTTGGGGTCATGTTACTTACCTTTTTTGGTGGTTTTGGTTTTGGGTTTATTTAAAATCTCTTCACGAAGTGCCATAGCTTTTACTTTGTCTTTGATGAAGTAGCGTTTAAAGCGTGAATTTTCGGTTTCGTGCCATTGCCAATCAATGATAAAACCTAGCTTTTTAAGCTCTGCAATACGGCTTGATAGGCTGACCACGTTTAGCACGTTTACGGCATATAGGACGTGTACACCGTCGCCGTCTAGCATGGCTTGTAGTACTTGCCATTTTTGGCGGTTTTTGTGGGCGTGGGTAATGGGTATCATGGTTTAACTCCTTATGGTCTGTTTGGGCTTATTGTTTGGCTTTGGGTTGGTATTGTGCCAAGTCGTCTGCACTTTCAAGGTTATCTAACCACGCCAAAACATCGCTATTACGCCATGCACTCATGCTAGTAGATAGCTTGATGGGTTTTGGGAATTTGCCTTGTTTTATCCAGCCGTAAATCGTGGATTTGGACAGCCCCACCATCTTGCAGACCTTATCAATACGGCTAATGCCTTTGGGGTGGAAAGTATCGTTTTGGGTTTGGGTGGTTTTGGTCATTGGTTTACTCCGTATGTGTTCATTTGGGCTTTGTCGCACTGTAAATAAGTTGCGTGCGAAAATTATAGGCGTGTACGAAAATAACAACAACGCAATACCCTGCTATCTGTACACTTAGGGGGGGTATCTATAAAAACGGAGTTTTAGGCGGTTAATGCAAAAAGGGCGAAACAGCAGGCGTGGGCGGTGTGTTTTTATCGTTCACGCCTGCACTTTTGGCGGTGTTGTTGTGATATGGTGGATAGTGGGGCGGATTTGTTGCCATATTTGCCCCCTTTTGGGGGTTTTTAGCGTGGTTTGGGTGGTGGGTGGTGTTACCCCTTGCCAAATGCCAAAAGGGTTATTTGGGGTGTTTTAGGGCGTGAATAATGGGCAATAAAAAACAAGGGGAATTTTGCCCCTTGTTTTGGTGTTGGTGTTGGTGGTGCGTGGTTATTTGTCTTTTTGGGCTTTATGGGCTTTATGGGCTTTATGGGCTTCCCTTAATGTGCCATATATCCATTCATATTTCTTGTTTTCTAGGTTGTCATGTATAAAAACATATTCGGCGGTTTGTGTGAAGTTAAAGCCCTTATCCTGCATGATTTTTAGGTATCTTTGTCCTAATTGCTTTCTTTCTTGGCGGTGTGGTTCTGTTGCTTTTAGGGCGTTTTGTCGTCCTTGTTCGCTTTGTACTTGGCGGTGTATGTCTTCTTTGGTTTTATCGTCAATCATACCTAGCGTTAAAATTCTATCTTGTGGCAAGCCATGTAGATACTGCACACCGCCTAGCACTTTCAAGGCGTGATTTTTGAGTAAATGGGCGTAAAAGGGCTTTTTGCGGTCGTGGTAAATCTGTGCAAATTGCTTAAATACCAAATGCAATGTTACCATCTCAACCGCTCTTTGTCTGACCGCTGGCGGTGGTAGCTCTATATTTGGGTTAGCCTTGGCAAGGCAATAAAAAAGGTGGTCTATGGCGGTGCTAGGTGGTGTATTGGTGCGTATGTGGTTAAATAGGCGGGGGAATTGATAGCCTTTGGTTTCTTGTTGTAGTTTTTGACAAATGGCGTGAATGTCTGTAATACAAGCGTGGCAATTTTGCCAAAATTCATCGAAATGACTAAAATTGCCAAAAAATGAAAAGGCAATTTCTGCAAAATCTTGTTTACTCACGCCCATACCAATATCAAAAAAATCACCAAGTTTAAGGGAGTTAAATTCTTTGGCTAGTGCTTGAAATGTTTTGTTGTTCATCTCATACCTTACCATACCTTAAAAAAGATAGCAGGCGTGGCGGTCTAAGGTATGAAAAATAACCGCCTTTCGGTTAATTACTCCTAGCCTGCTAAAAGGGTTTAAACTGTTAAATCTTTTAAAATATCTGCAAGGTGGGTATAATTCATTTCACTGCTTGCCACTTTTACCATCAAATCATCTAATCCGCTATTGGGGGCAATGTTAATACCTTGCATATCCAAATAAGTTAACATAACCACAAGGGCGGTTCTTTTATTGCCATCATTAAAGGCGTGTGCTTTGGCTAATGCTACGGCATAAAATGCCCCTATCAAATATACATTATCCAATGGCTCATAACTCATTTGATTGTCAATGCGTGATAAGCAACTTTCAAGGCTTGCCATGCTTGCAATGCCCTTTAAGCCTTTTTCATTTGCCAAAATCTCGTCATGAATGGCTATCACAAAATGTATATCAATCATTTATCCGCCAATGCCTTAATTTCTTTTTTATGGGTATTCATAACACGTTTGGCAGAGTTTAAAATTACTCGTTTTCCTGCTTCACCTGTTAAGTGCATAATAACTGGCTTGGTGTTGGTGGGTTTACTCATGGTGTTTTGTTATCCTGTTAAAATTACGCTCGTATTTGTTTGGATTGCTTGAAATTGTAGCAAACTAATAATCCAATGACAATAAAAACCAATCCATGCCAAGCCATAGGCGGTTAATATGGTGTGGGGAAATAAGCTATTGTTATCACAACAATACCTACAAAAGGCGGTTAATGCAAAAAGGGCGAAATGGCAGGCGTGGGCGGTGTGTTTTATCGTTCACGCCTGCACTTTTGGCGGTGTTTTTTTGATATGGTGGATAGTGGGCGTATTTGTCGCCGTATTTGCCCCATTTTGGGGGTTTTTAGCGTGGTTTGGGGTTTAGGTGGTGTTACCCCCCTTGATGGGGGTTAAACGTGCCATTTTGGGCGTTTTGGTGCGTTTTGATTGCGTTTTATAATTTTATGAAGTGCAAGGGTTGGATTTTGAATAATTTTCGGATAATAAAAAAGCCAAATTTTTAATATAATTTTTATGCAAAATGTATAAATTGATTGACTTATAAGGTAGTTTAGAATATAATATAAACAACAAGGCAAGAGTTGCAGCTCTTGCCTTGTAGGCGGTAGATTGTTCATGCAATCTATTAAACCCACCAGTAGAAGGAGTAAAAGCGATGAAGACTTTATTAAAAATCGCAATTATCCTTGTGTTATGTATCTTACTAAAATCTAGCAGTTAAGTCAAGCCATAGCACAACGACCGCCCTAGTGGTATCGGGGCGGTTCGCTACTAAGTGGAATATTTGAACAAGGTTAAATCATGCCAAAAATTATCAATACACCAAAAACACGCCTACAAATCCAAAAAGACAGCGATACCAAGCGGGGTATTAAGTCCATAGGTTTTAAAGTGCCTATTGAGTTTGCAAACCGTCTTGATGAACTTGCCAAGCAAACAGGCAAAACTAAAAACATCATTATCATGGAGGCGGTGGAGCTATGGCAAGCCAACCATGCTAATAATGGGCAATAAAAAAAAACAAGGGGTATTTTGCCCCTTGTTATGGTGTTGGTGGTGCGTGGTTATTTGTCTTTATGGGCTTTATGGGCTTATTCCCATGCTATCAAGCCATTTTGTAACGCTCATTACCGCCCCTTTGTCGGTGTTTGGGCTTGCCTTGATAGTATCATTTTATAGTATCAAATGATGATACTAAATGCCAACCCTTTACCAATTCCCACCGTCCAAATTATAAAACCATTATCCAAATGATGAAACCCTTGATATTAAAGGCTTTCATGATGAATAAGGGTTAATATTTGGATTAAATATTTATAATTTGGGTTTCATTTGGATTTTAAATCCAAATTATAAGCCCTTATGTAGCAAGGCTTACAGGGGTATTTTTCCATAATTTGGATAATTTGGACGGTTTTTAGGGTAAAAAATAAAAAAAAATAAGGGGTAAATTAAATTTTATTCATCAAGTTTTATTATTGATTGAATTATTTTAATGTTTTGTGCTATGTCAATACATAATAATAAAAAAGTACGCAACGCCCACACTTAACCGCCCATCATGTCGCCATTTAATAAAATAGGGTCATGCTGGGCAAGGCGTGGCGGTGTAGTGGTGGCTTTTACTGAAAATTTAGTAAACGCCCACGATTTTTTACAATTTACCGCCAAAAGTACAGGCGTGAACCGTGAATAAATATAAATAATCATATAAAAATTAGTATCGCTTAATAATAAAAAATTTCGCCCCGCAAAGACGGCAAAAAATCTAAATCACGCTACTAAAAAACACAACAAGCCAACCGCCAAAAAAACACTCCGCCCTTTGGCTCAAAAATGGGCAAAAGTCCGCCCACGCCAGCACCGCCAAAAAGCGATGATAGGGCGGTAAAATCACAAGGGCAAAAGGCAAGGGAAAAACACCAAAACAGACAAGGATTATTTAATAATATAAATAATAATTAAATAATATATTTATTATTTTTATTTAATTTGGGGGTTTTCTCGCGCGCGTGCGTGATGGCAAATTTTTATATATGTAATAATATAACATAACATATATTATATTAAATAATAATATATTTATGTTATATTTTATTTATTATTATTTTATGGTTTTTTATGGGGGCTTTGTGATTTGTTGGGGTGTTTGCCTTGATTTGTGGGCGTGGGCGGTGTTTTGTTGGTTCACGCCTGCACTTTTGGTGGTGGTGTTGTGGTATGTCGGTGGTTTTGGTTTGCATTGCTATAGGGCAAATGATAAGGCGTATTTGTCACCGTATTTGCCCCATTTTGGGTTAAATATCAAAAAGGGGCGAAATGGCAGGCGTGGCGGTCATTGCATTCCTTTGATTTCTAATAGCTCCGCTTGGTGCGTGGCAAGCTCGCCATGCAAAATTGCACCATTTTTATAAATCCGCCCTAAAAATAACGCCAAATCATCGCTTGAACCATCGGCAGTTAGACGCTTTCGGTAGGTGCTAAAATCTCCGTCTTTGATTTCATCGACAATATCCGCCCATTCTTTCATCATCTGCATTCTTTTGGGTATCATGTCGGCGTGGTTGTAGGCTCGTTCGGTCTTATCCTTGCTAACGTGTGCCAACTGCAATTCAATGGCTTTGGGGTTGTACTGCATTTCATAAAGGGACGTACTAGCCAAACCACGAAAGCCGTGCCCTGTCATTTTGTCTTTGTAGCCCATGCGTTTTAGGGCGGTGGTTAGGGCGTTGGGCGATAGGGTTTCACGCTGTTTACTGCGATTGCTAAAAAACACAAATTCATCATGTAACCGCCATTCTTTAATTGTTTGCAAAATCTCTATTACTTGTGGGGCAAGCGGTACAACGTGCGTATTACGGCATTTCATGCGTTCGGGCGGTATCGTCCAAAGGCAAGTATTAAAATCAATTTCCACCCATCGCATACCAAACAGCTCATTAGTTCGCACGAAAGTATAAGCCATCACATAAAACGCATATTTGGTTAATGGCTCTAAATTGGCGTTGTCAATGTCTGCTAGTAGCTTTGGTAGCTCGGTAATTTTTATGCGGGGGTAATTAGTTTGTTTGTGTTCAACCAATGATTTATGAATACCCCTTGGAATGGGATTTAATAGATTTGGGGCAAGCCCTTTAATGATGGTGTGTTCAAATATCGCACTTATCCAGCTTACCGCCTTATGTGCCATGTTGGTTTTGCCATTTAATGCCAAGCGGTCATGCACCGCTAGCACGTCCGATAATTTGACGTGATAAATGTTCATATTTCCCAAAATGGGCTTGATATGGTTTTTGTAGGCGTTGCTGTCTCGTTTAAAGGTGGCAGGGTTAATGCGTTTTTCTTGGTGCTGTAGCCATATTTGGGCGAAATGGTCAAAGTCTAGGGTGTCTTTTTGCTTGGCTTTTTGGCGTTCGTCTTTGGGGTTTATGCCTTGGCTTGCCAGTTCACGAATGCGGATATTTTCGCTTCGTGCTTGTGCTAGGCTTATCATGGGATACTTGCCTATGGTAATTTCTTGTGTTTTGCCATTAAAAGAATAGGCACTAATAAATGACTTTGTTCCACTATGCCTAATCAGTACCATCAAGCCGTTACCGTCTGAAATTTTATCGGGGCGGTTGGCGGTGCATTTTTCGCTAGGTTTTAGGCGTTTTAGGGCGGTATCTGTCAGGCTCATTTACGGTATAATTTAAAATTGAACTCATATACCGTAAAATATACCGTAATTTTTCATAGATTGCAATAAACCAATACGGACTAATGCAGACAACAAAACCGCCAAAACCCCACAAAATAAAAAGGTTGTCGGACAATGTCGGACAACCTTAGAATAAAATATGGGGTGAGTAATGGGACTTGAACCCACGACAACCGGAATCACAATCCGGGGCTCTACCAACTGAGCTATACCCACCATAAAAAAATCAGGCAAATGGCGCGCCTGGCAGGATTCGAACCTGCGACCACCCGCTTAGAAGGCGGATGCTCTATCCAACTGAGCTACAGGCGCTCTAGTGGTTAAATGCTGATACTGTAAATCAATATAAACATTACCAACAAAAAAAGCCGTCAAGGCCTTAAAAATGGTCGGAGTGGAGGGATTCGAACCCCCGACCCTCTGGTCCCAAACCAGATGCGCTACCAAGCTGCGCTACACTCCGAATTTACAACGTGTTTGCGATTTATTCATCACCGTATGTCGTTGTGGTGCGTATGATACAAGTAAGAGCCTAATGTGTCAACAGCTTATTTCTATAAATTTTGATAAATTTTATAAGTTATTGATTTTATTTAACTTATTATTTATGCTTCTTCGATAATTGGCATGCCAGCAGCTTTTGCACCCCTTGTTCCGCCCGTTAGGTGGATGATTTTGCGATTTGGCTGTAATTCATCTAGTAATGCACATGCTCTTTTTGCCTTAGTACCACCACCGCATAGCACATAAATATCGCCTGTGGTCTGGGCAAGTAGCGTGTCATTTAGCGTATCAATTGGGTGGTTGATGGCGTATTGAATATGCCCTGTAGCATAGCTTTTAGCGTCTCTGACGTCCCAAATATTTAGCTCTTGGCTTGGCGTGAAGTCAGTAATGGCAAGTTTTGTAATCATAATACACCTAAAAACATCTACGATAAAAGCTTATCTTAGCAAATTTTTTGGTATCGGTAAAATATTTATCATCAAAGCAACTTGCCAATACACATCAAAAAACGGTATGATGCAAGACTTCTATTATGCATATTTATCATGAATATTTATTCTAAATCTAAAGCTGCCAATGTATTAAATCGCTGCTCATGGTGCGGTAGCGACCCCATTTACCAAGCTTATCATGATTATGAGTGGGGGAAACCTATCTTTGATGATCAAAAGCTGTTTGCCTTATTATGTCTTGAGAGTATGCAAGCAGGCTTAAGCTGGATTACGATTTTAAAACGTAAAGAAGCGTTATATCGGGCGTTTGATGGGTTTAATCCGTTGATTTTGGCAGCTTATGATGAGTCAAAGATAAATGCACTTAAAGATGACGCCACCATTATCCGCCATGCAGGTAAGATTTATGCGATGGTTGGCAATGCCAAAGCCTATCTGAAGATTAGCAAACAGCAAAGCTTTAGCGAGTATGTCTGGGGTATTGTCAAAAAGCACCAAGGTCAAGCACCGCTTGATCGTATGCCTAAGTGTGAAAGTGAGATTCCAACCCAGACAAAGGCGAGTATCGCCTTATCTAAGCAGCTTAAAAAGGACGGATTTAAGTTTGTGGGTCCAACCATCTGCTATGCTTTCATGCAGGCTTGTGGTATGGTAAATGACCATGTGCAATCGTGCAATTTTCGTTAGTGATTTAGGTGGCTTAGATGCTTAGTGTGGTGTTTTATGTTCTACTGTGTATTGCTTTATTAATCGCATGCACTGCGGTGTGGGTAAATATGCCATTTGGGCTGATAAGCTATGCAATCATTGGCTTGGCGGTGCTAATAATGGCAGCAATAAGCCTAAAGTCATTTTACTTTAGCAGGCAAGCGGCTTGGGTTGGCGTGATAGTTGTTGCCGCAGTCTTAGCGTGGCTTATATCTTTACGCCCTAGTAATGATAGGATTTGGAGTGATGATGTTGCACGCATTGTCAATTATGAACGCAATTTACATAATCCAAATCTCATCACCATTCACCATGTCAGAAACTTTAACTGGCGTAGCGAAGAAGATTACGATATACGCTGGGATACAAGGCAATACAACTTAGATCAGCTTGACACGATGGATTTGGTATTGTCTATTTGGGACAATGAGAATATCGCTCATACGCTTGTGACATTTGGCTTTACAGATGGTCAATATGTGGCGTTTTCTGTTGAGATTCGTAAAGAGCAAGGTGAGCAGTTTTCAGCAATCGGTGGCTTTTTTCGAAAATATGAACTAGCCATCATCGCTGCTGATGAAAAAGACATCATCTACACTCGCAGCAATATCCGAAAAGAAAAAGTTTATCTTTATCCGATATCTTATGATAAAGCTAAAATGCGAGAGCTATTTTTGACGTACCTTAGACAAGGCGATAAATTAAATCATCAGCCAAGGTGGTACAACACGCTTATTAGTAATTGCACCACTGTCATTTATCAGTTGGTACAGCGAATCGATCCTGCGATCAAGCGTATACCTATGGATTATCGTATTTTGGTCTCAGGGCGGCTGCCATCGTATCTGATAGAAGAAGGGATTATTAGACCATCTTTACCTGCGGATGAATGGAAAAAATTGGCATACATCAACCCAAAAGTTGCAGATTATGATGAGCATAATCCCATTTCATCTGATAGCTTTTCAAGCGTAATCCGAGAAGGTTTGCCGCGTTAACTAAAGTTTTATTATTCCTTATTATCTTGGCTATCTTGGATTGTGTCTAATGAAGACTTTGGCTGTAATACGTCTTTTAGTTTTTGTTCATTGATTTTGCGAACTTGTTGAATCTGTTTGGAGATTTCTTCATCGATTGCTTCTGCTTGTTTTTGGGCTTCTAAAGCGGCAATCTGATCGTCATTAAAAGAATGAGCTTGGGTGGCGATATTTTTAGGCGACTGGCTAGGCTGTGTATTGATTATCGGTGATGGTTTAACCTTTGATGCAGGCTTAGTGTCTTTCATGGCTTTAGTTTCATCAGGTGATGGATTTTCATCTGCCTTTGATGGTGCGTCATCATCGTTGCTATTTTGGGCTGTGTCTGCACTAGCACTTTGCAAGGCTGTTTCTTTGGGCATAGCAGGGTTTGCTTTTGTTAGGATGACAGCTTGTGGGGCTGGAGTTGGAGTGTTGCGTGATTGATGATGCAGATACAATCCGCCTAAAATAATAGGGTTTAAAACAAGTAAGGCAATCAGCACTTTGGTGTGCCAAGCTAAAGTAGCTGTTTGTTTTTGTTCGGTATTTGGATAATTTGACATAATGCGTTACGGTATTTATTTATCGTTAAGTGTGGATTAGGCTAAAAAGTTATGGTCTGCTTAGGTCAGCTGCCACATTGCCTTATCTAAGATAAGTAGATGCTGAGCGTGGTGCCGAACTAGTGTTGAACGATGTCCAACGCTAATAATGGTAGTGCTAGGCAGATGACGTCTTAGCGTGCGATAAAGTAGGTCTTCTAGACCTTCATCTAAGCTTGCACTGGCTTCATCTAAAAAAGCGACAGCTGGCTTATGCAGTAATAAGCGTGCGAAGGCTAGGCGTTGCTGCTCCCCTAAAGATAGCGTATATGACCAGTTATTTTCTTGATAAAGCTGGGCTGCTAGATAAGACATACACACCATATCAAGCAGAGCTGTAAGATTTGCTGTTTGGTCGTCATGTGGGGTAGCGTGCGGATAGTATAAGGCATCAATGAGTCTGCCTTGGGGTAAATAGGGTTTTTGGGATAAAAACAGCGTGTCATTTGGTCGCTGAATACTGCCAGTTGAATACTGCCAAAGTCCAGCCACTGTCTTAAGTAAGGTGGTCTTTCCTGATCCTGACTTGCCTTGTATGAGTAGGCTTAAGCCTTGGGGTAGTCTAAGATTGAGAGTCTCAATGAGCGTTTTGCCCGTAGGTGATTTTATGGTTACATCATCAAATATTACATCGGTGTCATGATATGTAAGCTGTAGCTGTGTCGGCTTTTGACTGTTTTTAATGGCATGATTAAAACCTGTTAAGCGATCGAGCGTGGTTTGGTATTCGGCAATTGTATCGTAGGCATTTCGAAAAAATGACAGACTATCATGTAATCTGCCAAACACTTGAACCGTTTGCATAAGATCGCCAAGATTGATTTGCTTTGAGAAAAAACGATTCGCTTGGATAAGTAAGGGAAAAACCATAGATATCTGCGATGCAATCAGATTAAAACCTGAGAACTTTAGTGTGCGATACACGATTGCCCACATATTTTGGATAACATGATTAAACTGACGATATAACAGCGTCTTTTCCACTCGCTCCCCAGCATAAAAGGCAATGCTTTCTGCATATTCTCTCACCCGAATAAGTGAGTAGCGGTAGTTTGCACCTAGTTTTTCATTGTCAAAGTTTAAGTTGATAAGCGGTCTGCCAAGCCAAAAGGCGATAATACTCGCTAACAACACATATAAAAACACCAAAAACACCATCATGTGTGGCACATTAACGCCCAGCACGCTCATCTCTCCTGATAAATCCCAAAGCAGTAATGTATAAGAGACGATAGAAGTTACCGCACTGATAACCCCTGTGGCAAGTGCTAGAGAGCTTTTGACGTATAGCTGAACATCTTGCTGTATGCGTTGGTCTGGGTTATCAAGCTCATTATGGATCTGCTGAGTCTTATAGTAAGCCTGATTGGCAAGCCATTTATCAAGTAAATATCCATTTAGCCACTTAATCCAACCAATGCTAAACCGCTGCTGCATATAATAAGCCAAAAGTGCATTTATTACAGCAGCACTAGCAATAAAACAAAACACGATCATCTGTTGCCAAAAGACAGTGGCGTCTAATGCTTCAAGTGATGCGTACATGGTGTTATACCAGTTTGAATAAATCAAACTAATGCGTACTTCAATCAAGGTTAGCATCACAATGAACACAAAAAATAAGATTGGCTTAACACTTCGCTGTGGTGATAAATAACCCTGTGCCATCTCCCAAAATTGACTACCCCAACGCGTTGTTTTAATCAGTATGTACATTGAAATGCCAAAGACCACAGCAGTAAGGCTAAGCGATTTCAAGATCCATAAAGCGGATGTAATGAGTTCTTGAGACCAGTCCATAAGTGTCTGTTGATTGTTATACTTGGGGTATATTTTAGCACAAAATAACAGTGGCTTTGGTTGAACCAATAACAAAAAAGCCACTTAATCATAAGTGGCTTAATGTTGCTAATTAGCAAAATATGGCTCCCCAACCTGGGCTCGAACCAGGGACACACGGATTAACAGTCCGATGCTCTACCAACTGAGCTATTGGGGAATGATGGTGGGTCGTGCAGGATTCGAACCTGCGACCAATTGATTAAAAGTCAACTGCTCTACCAACTGAGCTAACGACCCGATTTGTGCTGTATTATACTAGATAATCTCAACTTTGCAAGCATTTTTTTTAAAATTTATTCATGCTTTGAATTAGGATAATGGTGGGTCGTGCAGGATTCGAACCTGCGACCAATTGATTAAAAGTCAACTGCTCTACCAACTGAGCTAACGACCCTTATCGCTAATGTGGTGCGTATTATACAGCAAATTTTTATCTTTGCAAGTGGTTTTTGTAAGTTTTTATCAAATTATCAGTATCAACTCATCAATATCAACTTAAACAACATAAGCGATTAACTTAGCTTTTCGTTTATGGCAAATCTGGGTGTCAGTGATGAGCCAAAGCGTCCACAGGGTTTAGTTTTGACGCATTGCGAGCAGGTAAAAAGCCAAATACCACGCCGATGAGCGTAGAGCAGACGAACGCCACCACGATGGATAGGGGTGAATAGACGACCCCAACGCTGTCGCCCCCAAAATGATTGACCAATGTACCAATGCCAAAGGCAAGAGCGATACCAAGCGTCCCACCAAGCAGGCATACGAGTACCGCTTCTATCAAAAACTGTCCCAAAATATCCGACTGTCTTGCCCCAACCGCCATACGCACGCCGATTTCGCTTGTGCGTTCGGTAACAGAGACGAGCATGATGTTCATGACACCAATACCGCCTACGATGAGCGAGATGATGGCGATGGACGAAATGAGTGCGGTTAAAGCGTTGGTGGTGGATTGTACGGTTTTTTTGATACTGTCTAAATTAAAAGTATCAAAATCATCTGTACCATGCCGAGTTTTTAACAAATCAAAAATGGCGGTCTCAGCGATGTCAGATGGTGTGTCTTCATCAACCAAGACGACAAAGCGGTCAATCGTGCTTTTGCCAAGCATGCGATACATGACGGTGGTGTAGGGCATATAGACGGTGGGATTGTTAGATGTGCTGGCAAAGAACGATGTCTGCTCGCCAAGCACGCCGACAATGCGAGCGGGTATGTTGCCAACTTGTAGTATTTGCCCTACAGGATTGCCTTCACCATTAAAATAGCTTTTGTAGGCGTTTTGGTCAATGATGATGTCTTGGGCTGATGTGGCAATGCTCGTATCATCAAAGCCTTGTCCCATGGCAAGCTTCTCCCCAGTTACTTGCAGATAATCCTTGCCGATGCCATTGACTGTGCCTGAGATGTCTTGGTTTTTGTAGCGTATGGAAGTGCTCACGTCCACTTGCGGACTGACCGACAAGGCATAAGGCTGGCTTGCGACCGCTTCTGCATCTGCGATGGTCAGGTTTGCCCTCCCAAAGCGTCTTCTGGGGTCGTCAGCAGGATAGCCGTCTAGTACTGTGATGGTATTGGTGCCTAGGGCGTTGATTTCGGCTAGGATTTTGGCTTGTGAGCCTTGTCCCAGCCCCACGATAGACACCACAGAAGCAATGCCGATGATGATGCCAAGCATGGTGAGTAGGGTTCTCATTTTGTGGGCTTTCATGGCGTAGATGGACATTTTGAAGGCTTCATTGAGTCTATCTAGCCATGCCCAAAAAGGACTTTTGGTGCTAAAAGTATTTTTGCTGATGGCTGTTTGTGTATTGAAACCTTGTGCGTTAATGTCATCGGTGTCGTTTGGATTGGTAAAGTCAGTTAAATTGGTTGGGTTGGTGTGTTGATTGTGTGCGTGATTGATATAATAATCAGCAATAATTCGTCCGTCTTTTAGTTCAATCACCCGCTCGGCTTGTTTGGCAAGATTGGGGTCGTGCGTTACCATGATGATGGTATGCCCTTTGTCTTTGAGATTATGCAAAATAGACATCACTTCATTGCCAGAGCCACTATCTAATGCCCCTGTCGGCTCGTCCGCTAGGATAATGTCGCCACCATTCATCAAAGCCCGTGCGATAGAGACACGTTGCTGTTGTCCACCTGAGAGCTGATTGGGGCGGTTTTGGGTTTTGTCGCCAAGCCCAAGCTGGGTGAGTAAGTTTGTTGCTCGCTTGCGTCTTTTGGTGCTATCCATGCCTGCATAGACGGCAGGAATGCTCACATTATCCAAAGCGTTGATGTCGCCAAGCAAGTGATAACGCTGAAAAATAAAGCCGAAATGCTCACGGCGAAGTTTGGCAAGTTCGCTGGTATTCATTTCGTTTACCGATTTACCAAAAATAGTATAATCGCCACTTGTGGCTTTATCAAGACAGCCTAGTATGTTCATGAGTGTGGATTTGCCAGAGCCTGACTGACCGATGATGGCAACCATCTCACCTTGATAAAGTGTTAAATCAATACCATGCAAGATGCGTATTGTGTTATCGCCTGCCACAAATTCTTTCACCAAATTTTGTATTTCAAGGAGCGGAATTTTGTGCTTGGCATGGCTATTTTGGTCATTGGTGTTATGGGGGATTGTCATAGTTATTCTTATCTTGTCATCTTATCATGAGCGGTTTTTGCGTGGGTTGTGGTCGGTGTCGTCTGATGTCTTTTCACCGATGACGATTTTATCGCCAACGCTCAATCCAGATTTTATCTCGGCATTGATGCGGTTATTTAGACCGACTTCTACTGGCACGGCTTTGGCTTGTCCATCTGTCCCAATGACACGCACGCTGTATTTGCCGTTTTCATTGACAAGAGCAGATGATGGTATGGTCAAGACGTTCTGAACACGGTCTTTGATGATGGCAACTTGGGTGGTCATGTTGATTCTAAATTTGCGTTCGTTATTATCCACGTCCAGATAGCCAATATAATATACCGCACCGCCATCATTGGATTGTGATTCTGGCTCTATGCCTGTCAAGGTGGCATTGTATTGTGTGTCTGGCTCGCCGATGATGCTAAACTTGGCAGGCATACCCACTTTGACATGAATCACGTCCGCTTCGGAGATTTGTACTTTGATGCGTATTTTGCTCAAATCCGTGATGGTAACGATGGTGGGGGCGGACTGATTGGCATTGACGGTGGTGCCTTCTTCTTGGTTGATGTGGCTGACCATGCCGTCCATCGGTGCAACAATGGTGGTGTGGTTTAGATTTTCTTGGGAAGTAGATAGCTCATTTTTGGCTTTATTGATGTTCGCCTGCTGGCTTTTGATGCTGGCGTGGGCGGTCGCCACGTCATTTTTGGCGTTTTGGATATTGGCGTGGGCAATCTCCACATTCGCCTGTGCCACTTCTAAGGCAATTTTGGCATCGTCATAATCTTGACGGCTCACGGCATCAATCTTGACAAGATGATTCATGCGATCAAAAAACTGCTTGGCTTTGTTTAGTTCGCTAAGTCTTGCCTTTAAGGTAGCTTCTTGGCTTGCCACCGTCCCTTGACTGCTTGCCAGACTTGCTGTCGCTTGGGCAAGACCTGCTTGGGCTTGTTCTAAGGTTGCCTTGGCATTGGATAGGGCGTTTTTTTGTTCCACTTGGCTGATTTGGGCAATTAAGTCGCCTTTTTTGACTTCATCGCCTACTTTGACATACAGCTTGATGACACGCCCTGAGACTTCTGAGCCGACATCTACGCTTTGGATTGGCTTGACTTTGCCTGATGCCATGACCGTGCTTTCAATGTCGCCCATCACAGCGTCAGCGGTCAGGTAGGACGGCGGTGTGGGTTTGGGTTTCAAAAAGGCATAAGCGATGGCAACAAGGGCCAAGACAGCGATGGTAATCATTGCCCATTTTGGCAAACGTGGCGATGATTTGGGTTTGTTATGTTTGGTTGATTTATTTTTGGTAAGCATAGTAAATATAATGAGTTGTTAGAATAAAATGGAGTGTACTAAACCTTTATAACATAACACTTTTTATAAAAGAAAAATAAAGTGCTTTGAAGTGCTTTGCGTGAAAATAGCTATCTGACCACTTACTCATTAAGAATTAAGTGGTCGGATGTTTTTTCTTAAAAAAAACATGCAATTACCCTAATTTTTAATGGGTATTTTTCATTGCAACTATAAAAGCAGGTGCACTTTGGTTATTTTAGCAAAAATTTTATAAAAAATGTTGTTATAAAATAACTATAATATAAGAGCTTATGGGAAGAGGTATTATCACGTTATAATTTATTATCACGTCATAATAAAGATACAAGCGTTTGTATATAAACTACGCTTTGTTCATCAAATCAATTTTGCACACCGCCAAGCACAGTTTTTTAAGCCCATGCCACACATCATCATCAGATACGCCCTTAATCATTTTATCAAGTTCATATACTTGGCTAAGCCATTGCTCGCTTCGCCCTTGACTGCGGTGGGCAGTATTTATATAAAGGTGGGTTTTGTTTGACCAAATGCCAAGCTCGCTAGGGTTTTTGCCTGCTTGGATTTGTAAAATGAGCCGTATGTCTTTGGCAATCGCCCACAGCACAAGGCTTGGGGCGGTGTCGGTGTTTTTTAGATGAGTTAGGATTTGTAAGGTTTTGGTGGCATGGCCACCAATAACTGCGTCTGATAGGTTAAATACGCTAAATTCAGCACCATCTATTAGGCAGTCCATCAGCACCTGTGCATCAATGACGGCGGTATCTGATAAGGATAAACGCCACAGATTTTGATATGCCACGAGAAGATTTTGTTCAGTGTGCGTCATCAGCAGTTGCCACGCATCAGGCGTAAGCGAAATATTTAAGCGGTCTGCTTGTAGCCTTAACAATTCGCCACGCATTTTTTCATCATATAGATTGCCATCAATCAGCAATCCGACTTGATCAAATAGTTTTAAGGATTTTGTGCTAAGAGATTTCTTATCTTGCTTTTGGCTGTGCCATAGCAGATGGTGGGGGGTGTCTTTGGCGATGTGCGTTAAGGTGTCAATCGCCTGTTTGTCAGGCTTGTGATTGCCTGATACGATGATGGCACTCGTGTCGCCAAACAAGCTGAGCGTGTCAAGTTCATTGATGACATCGCTCCATGATTTGGCAGATGACAGCTCAATGCGTTTGATGGTCTGGTCATGCACCTGCCAAATAGGGCGGCAAGCGTCAATGAGCCACTGGCTGATTAACGGCTCATCTGAATGTATGAACCAAAACCCCTGCAAGGGCTGATGATGAGCAGGGTTGGTGCTGTGTAGCTGTTTGAATAAAGAGATGAAACGTTGCTGCATTAAGAGTTCTTTTTTGGATAATTTATTCTGGCATAATACTGCTCGGCAATACGCTCGGCAAGTCGCTCATATAGCCAAGTTTTGGTTTTCTCGCCTTGTTGGTCAAGGGTTATGACACTCGCTTCGTTGTACTGATAGCTTTGTTCAACTTGTATGGGGGTGCGGTAAGTCGCCTTGTCTATGGTGTAGCTGACATCTGCCATCAGCACCAGACGCACTTCGGTCAAGGTACCTACCAAATCATAGCGATGTAGGCGGACGTTGCTTATCTTGATGGTGTTATTAGATTCTGAATGCTCTTTGATGCCAAGCAGTTGTAGGTGCTTGGCTAGGGGCTTATTTAGAGCCAAAGCGAGCGGATTGTTCTGATTGTCTTCTAGTACAACCGCTGTGCTTGGATTGGTGGGGGTGATGACATGGTGATGATTGCTACCACGCAGGGTAAAGCCACAAGCACTTAGGCTTGTCGCTAATACCACTAGGGCGAGTGTTAGGGGTTTTTTTGTCATATGTTAACCTGCAACCACAAAACTGACCAGTTTGTTTGGCACAACGATGGCTTTTTTGATGTCGCCTGTCAAGAACTTATCCACACCCTCTGCTTGTTTGGCAAGTAAAATCAGCGTGTCATTATCTAGCCCTGTTGCCACGTCCATTTTGCCACGTACCTTACCATTGACTTGCACCACCATGGTGATGGTTTCGTTCGTCAATGCGTCTTCGTCTAGGCTTGGAAATGCGATGTTTTGGCTATCAAAACCAAGCTGTTCTAATAGATACTCACCAACGTGTGGGGCATATAATGACAGCATGGATAGTAGGGCAATCAAGGCTTCGTGCTTGACGGTCAAATCATCAGCACACGCCACATCAAAGGCGAAAATCTCATTGGCAAGCTCCATCAAAGATGACACAGGGGTGTTCAATGCCAAATGTTCGCCAAGACTGACATCAATTTTGGCAATCGTCTCGTGGGTTTTACGGCGTAAATCTTTGGCGGTTTTTGATAGAGTTGCCGTATCGATATTACTAACATCAAGAGCCGTTTTTTCCACACCTTGAATATTCGCCAAGTGTTCGCTTGCGATTCGCCATACTTTTTTGACAAAATTATGCGGACCCTTTAAGGCGGCATCCGACCATTCAAGCGTCTGGTCAGCAGGGGCGGTAAATAGGGTGTATAAACGCACGGTATCAGCACCGTATTCATTGATGATTGTTTGGGGGTCAATGCCGTTATTTTTGGATTTGCTCATTTTCTCAATTTTGCCAATGACCACAGGCAGACCATCGGCGATTAACGTGGCTTTATCGCCATTGACGGACACTTCATGTGGAAAATAATAGGTCTTTGAGCCATCAAGGTTTTCACGATAAAACGTCCCTGCCAAGACCATGCCTTGGGCAAGTAGGTTGGTAAAGGGTTCATCGCCACTGACCAAGCCTTCATCACGCATCACTTTATGGAAAAAGCGTGCGTACAATAAATGCAGTACCGCATGCTCAACACCGCCCACATATTGATCAACCGCAAGCCACTTGTCAGCACCAGCACGACCGACCATCTGCTTGTCGTTGTGGGGCGTGGTGAAACGCTGAGCATACCAACTGCTCTCCACAAAAGTATCAAAGGTGTCGGTCTCACGCTCGGCAGGCTGACCGCATTTGGGGCAGGTGCAGTTGATAAATTCTGGCATATTTTTTAGTGGATTACCACGCCCATCAGGGACGACATCGGTGGGCAGTACCACAGGCAAATCTGACTCATTCACAGGCACGGTGCCACAGTATTCGCAGTTAATCATCGGAATCGGACAGCCCCAATACCGCTGACGAGACACCCCCCAATCACGCAGGCGATATTGGGTGGTGATTTTACCTTTATCGCCAAGCAGTTCGGCAATCTTGGTGGTGGCCTC
This sequence comes from Moraxella nasovis, assembly GCF_022701215.1. Classification (NCBI taxonomy): domain Bacteria; kingdom Pseudomonadati; phylum Pseudomonadota; class Gammaproteobacteria; order Moraxellales; family Moraxellaceae; genus Moraxella; species Moraxella nasovis. Next base: position 1,528,365 of record NZ_CP089976.1, read on the forward strand.
ACCTTTATTTAGACCATCAAGTACGCCAGAGTGGATACAAACGCCATTTTCTTTGTCGGCATACCAATCTTGCCAAGCGGTATCATCATAGCTTTGTCCTTGTATATCAATGACTTGCTTGATGGGTAACTGATATTTTTTGGCAAATTCAAAATCACGCTCATCATGAGCAGGTACTGCCATCACCGCCCCAGAACCATAACTCATCAGCACATAATTAGCCACCCAAATCGGCACAGCTTCCCCTGTGATGGGGTGCTTGGCAGTCAGACCTGTATCCATGCCTACTTTTTCGGCTTTGGCAAGGTCTGCTTCTGCCACAGAGCCTTGCTTGCATTGTGTGCAAAATTGAGCGATGGCTTCGTTGTGGCGAGCGGCGTATTGAGCCAGTGGGTGTTCGGCGGCGACCGCCAAATAAGTAACGCCCAAAAGCGTGTCAGGGCGAGTGGTGAAGACGTTGAGTTCATCTGTTTGACCGTCAAGCTCATAGTCAAATGCCACTTCCATGCCATAGCTTTTGCCAATCCAGTTATTTTGCATGGACAGCACTTGCTTGGGCCATTTGCCTTCTAGGGTGTGTAGGTCATTAAGGAGTTCATCGGCATAATCGGTGATTTTAAAATAATACATCGGAATATCACGTTTTTCTACCAATGCCCCAGAACGCCAACCACGACCGTCCACGACCTGCTCATTGGCAAGCACGGTATTATCCACAGGATCCCAGTTTACGGTGGCAAGTTTTTTGTAGACCAAGCCTTTTTTGTATAATTGCAAAAACAGCCATTGCTCCCACTGGTAATATTCTGGCGTGCAAGTGGCAAATTCACGAGACCAGTCAATGGACAATCCAAGCGATTTGAGCTGTTCGCGCATATTGGCGATGTTGGCAAAAGTCCATTTGGCAGGGGCGACGTTGTTGGCGATGGCGGCATTTTCAGCAGGCAGACCAAAAGCGTCCCAACCCATCGGTTGCATGACATCATAGCCTTTTTGGCGATAATAACGGCTCAACACGTCCGTGATGGCGTAGTTGCGGACATGACCCATGTGCAGTTTTCCGCTAGGATAAGGAAACATGGAGAGCATATAACGTGTCGGCTTGCCGTTGTCGTTATTGTTGGTGTGGTAGCGTTTGTCGGTGTCCCATTTGGCTTGTTGGGCAGATTCTAAGGTGTGAAAATTGTACTCTGGTAGGCTCATGATAATAACTCAAATGATAAACTAAAATCGCAATGAAAATATAAAAGATGGCTTGGTATTATACCTAATTTTTGTTGGGGCGTGTTAAACTTTTATATGTCATATATCAGGACGTGTCTGCTCTTTATCACACTTTTGCAATTAAAAATCATTTAATAATATGCCTTAGCCGTAAATGTGATGGTTTTGAATTTGGTAAAAATTTCAAAATAAAAATGCTATAATTGGGGCGTGCCTGCCCTTTGTAACACTTCTTACAAAATAAAAAATTATTTGATAATTATTTTGGGTGTTTCTCTTCGTCAAAAACCTTAACCGATATAATAAGTATCGCTTGTAAGTTTTTTCCTTGAAAAACGTGCGATTACCCTTATTTTTAATGGGCATTTTTCATTGCAAATACAAAAGGCAGACACGCCCTAAGCATATTTTAATTTGTAGGTTTTAATTTTGATAAATTTAGGTTTAAATAGGAGCGTGCTATGCTGACGATTTATGGCATAAAAAACTGTAACACCATGAAAAAAGCCTTTGATTTTTTGAATGCACATGGGGTGGCTTATGAGTTTTTTGATTATAAAAAACAAGTTTTATCACAAGATAAGTTTGATGATTTTGTACAAATTTTTGGCAGTCAAGTGATTAACAAACAAGGCACAACCTACCGCAAATTTGATGATAACACCAAAGCGACACTTGAAACTTGCAACACCTCCGCCATGTATGAGATTATCAAGGATAATCCAAGCGTATTAAAGCGTCCGATTGTATTGGGCAAAATTGGCAATGCTGATGTGGCACTCATTGGATTTGATGAACAAAAATACACACAGACATTCACGCAAAGTTAAGCATAAAGTCAAACACAAAGTCAAACATAACATCAAAGTCTAAGGGCAGATAAATGATGTGATTTGGCTTTTGTTTCTTTCGTTAGTCATTTATAAGATATGTTTTTCTTATGTAAATTTACTTGCAAATCCCTAACTTTTATTGCAGAATAAAGTACCCAATCGTTGATGATTCGGATTTTTGGATATTGATTGACCAAATCTGAATTTTTGATATTTGTAAGTCAATCAAGACTAGCTAGGATAACCGATCGTTAACTTTGGGTAAATTTTGACAGCTGTTAATCAGTTCGTTGTTTATTATTTTTAAGGAAAATGATATGAAATTATCACAATCAAGTCTATCTGTGGCGGTGTTATCTACGGCAGTTTTGGCATTGACAGCGTGTAGTAGTGGCGGTCATAGCTCTTCTACTACCGTTACTAAAACCACAACCGTACCAAGCACCATCACAGGTGTCAATACCACCCCTACCAAGGCGGACGCAGCACAGTCAAACACTGCAAATAACCCAACTACTGCCAAATTTCAAGGCGGCAGCTACGTCGTTCAAGGCAAATCAGTAACATCAAAAACCTTAGGTACTGATGACATCAACAACTTAGTGATTGATGGCAAAAGCTTTCCGATTGCCTTTTCTGGTATCAATGCAGGTGGTTTCACCAATATTAATGGCGATATCACAAGTGGCAACCATGTAAGTCATGTTAAATATGGCGTCAAAAATGATTCAGGCAAAAAATACTATTTCTATCAAGGTCAGCGTACTACCAATATGCCAACCACTGGCATAGCTACCTATAAAGGTCGTGCGGTAGTGGGTAATGGTAGTGATGGTACTTCTAATTTCACAGTAAACTTTGCCGATAAAACCTTAGCGGGCGTCATTACAGATAAGAGCTTGACTGGCGGTAGCTTGGCATTGTCAGCCAACATCAAGGGTAATACTTTTGCTGGCAACAAAAATGGCGTACAGACCGAAGGTGCGTTCTTTGGTGATAATGCCGCAGAATTGGCAGGCATCTATCAAGGCAAGGGTGCGATTGGTGCTTTTGGGGCGAAAAAATCTCAATAAACCCATTTAAGCTAAACTAGCCATAAACAAAAAAACAGTCTGTCATCAGGCTGTTTTTTGTTTTGGTTCAATGACAAATGGCAAGTAGTTGAATGATGAAATTAACTCATCAGTCTTTTAAAACCATCTATTTTTTAAAATCATTGATCTCTTAAAATTTGAGTACCCACCCCTTCATCGGTAAAAATTTCTAGTAGGCAGGCGTGTGGCACTCGTCCGTCCACGATGGTAGCACTTCTAAGACCTGCTTTGACGGCATCTAATGCCCCTGCGATTTTTGGTATCATGCCCCCAGAAATTGTACCATCGGCAATAAGATCGTCCACATCGGTAGGTGATAAGCTTGTTAATATTTCGCCTGATTTATTAAGCACGCCTTTGATATTAGTCAGCAGTAGCAGACGTTCAGCGTTTAAAAATTCAGCCACACGACTTGCCACAAGGTCGGCATTGATATTATAAGTCTCACCATTATCATCTACGCCAAGCGGTGCGATAACAGGGATAAAGTCAGCGTGAATTAGCATGTCAATAACGTCTTTATTAACGTGTTCTACTTCACCAACATAACCTAGGTCGATGGGTTCGTCCTTGTCATTTGTCATCGCAAGTTTTTTGGCTCGGATTAGGTTGGCGTCCTTGCCTGTTAGACCGATGGCGCGACCGCCGTGTTTGTTGATGAGATTAACGATGGATTTATTCACGCTGCCGCCAAGCACCATCTCTACGATGTCCATGGTGGCTTTATCAGTCACTCGCATGCCGTCAATGCGATCGCTTGTCCGCCCAAGCTCTGACATGAGATTATCTACTTGTGGACCTCCGCCATGAACCACCACAGGGTGTACGCCTACGGTTTTTAGTAGTACGATGTCTTTGGCAAATGAGCTTTCAAGGGCAGGCTCTGTCATGGCATTGCCACCGTATTTGATCACGACAAGCTTATCCTTATATCGCTGAATATAGGGCAAGGCGGTGGTGATAACCTCAGCGGTGTGTTTGGCTTGCTCCAAAGATAACGACATGACTACTCCTTGATGTTAGTATGATATTTTATGGGTTAATGTGTGCCAGAACTTCCAAAGCCACCCACGCCACGCTCGCTGACATCATTAAAATCATCTACGATGGTGAATGTAGGGCGTACCACAGGCACGACCATGTACTGAGCCATACGCTCAGCAGGATTGAGTACAAAGTCGCTGTCGCTTCTGTTCCATACCGACACCATCAGCTCGCCTTGATAATCAGCGTCAATCAGCCCCACCAAGTTGCCAAGCACAATGCCATGCTTATGTCCAAGCCCTGAACGTGGCAAAATCAGCCCTGCAAAATTCGGGTCGGCGATATAGATGGCAAGTCCTGTGCCGATGAGTGTCGTCTCGCCAGCTTTGATGGTGATTGGCTCATCAATGCACGCCCGAAGGTCAATCCCTGCCGAGCCATCTGTGGCACGAGTGGGTAGGGGGAAGTTGGGGTCTTGCCCGATTTTTGGGTCTAAAATCTTAACTTGAACGGCGTTCATAATCACTGCTTTTTATGACAAATAAGCTGTCATTATACACCAAGTGCCATCTAAACTAAAAGTAAGTAAGCTTTAAAGCGGTAAATTTTCCATCATAAGTAGGATTGCTTAATATAAGAAAAGTTTCTGCCAAAACGGTGTGCAAATTGATTATCTTTCAAGTAAAATGAGCCATCGTTTAAAAAGTGGTGATTGTATGATATTAAAGGCGTTTTTGGTGGTGTTTGGCTGCTTATTTATTGGTGAAGGGGTGATTTGGCTGACAAACTTACCTTTACCGCCAAGTGTGATTGGGCTTGTGGTGCTATTTATGGCGTTGCAAACTGGCGTAATTGAGCTTAAAACCGTCCAAAAGCTTGCTCAGGTTATGCTTGATTATTTGGTGTTAATCATCGTGCCAATTTGCATTTCACTCATGCAGTATTTAGATGTGATTTATGATGATTTATGGATTTTATTGACGGCATCGGCAGTTAGTACGATTATTGTACTTATCGTAACAGGTAAAGCGTATCAGCTTGGACGTCTTTGGCAAAAAAGACGATCGGGGGGTTTTCATGGATAAGTTATCACCACTTACCCATAATCCAATCGGTTTGATTCTTGTGTTTTTGGTGGTGTTTTTTGGCTCTATTTGGCTACGTGGACGCATAGGTTGGCAACTGATCAATCCCACCTTGATCACAACGGTTGTAATGATTTGGTTTTTGTCGGTATTTGACGTGTCTTGGGAAGTGTTTAATCAAGCGACAAGCCCGTTTACCTTTTGGTTGCAGCCTGCGATTGTGTGCTTGGCTGTGCCTTTATACTTGCAGTGGCAAAAGATTCGTAAGCAGTGGCTACCTATCATCATCTCTCAGGTGATTGGTAGTATTGTTGGCATTGTTTCAGGTGTTTGGCTAACACTGATGCTTGGCGGTTCAAAACAAATTGCTGTCGCTATGGCTGCCAAGTCGGTTACAATGGCGATAGCGGTGGAAGTAACTGAGAAACTGGGTGGTGTGGTGGCAATTGCAGCAGCGACAGTGCTGATTGCAGGCGTGGTGGGACAAATCATAGGGATTGGGGTGCTGCGTCTTATGCATATTCACAGTCCAATGGCTCAAGGCGTATCCATGGGTACAGCATCACATGCCCTAGGCACAGCTAGAGTAATGTCAATGGGACACCGCTATGTGGCTTATGCGACAATGGGCATGATTTTAAATGGCGTCTTAACGGCGTTTTTAGCACCGATGATTGTGCCTTGGATTTTGTGATTGGGGTGGTTGAATGAAAAAGATTTTATTGCTTGATATTGAAAATGTTCAGGTCAAGTCGCACGATATTTTTTTGTTTTGTGAAAAGTATCATGCGGTATACATTAGTTTTGTCAAAACGCCTGCTATTTTTGCCTTGCAGGATATAAATCAATTAAATAAAGTTTTGGATAAATCGTTATTTTTAATTCCCATGCGAGCAACCAAAAAAGCAAATGCGGCAGATTTTGGTTTAGGGTTTTACGCAGGTTTACTATCACAAAAATTTAAACCCAACAAAGTGAAATTTCATATTTTATCTAGCGATCAAGATTTTTGTCATATTGTGGATTTGCTGATAGACAAAGGATTTGTTGTTAAGCAAATTTCCAAAGAAAAATACCAAGCAAAAAAACAGATTGACGAAGGGATTCTCCCAAAAGCTAACTCATTTAATGCAGATATTTATTTACATGATGTGCATCAGATGTGTGTACATTGGGCGGCTCAAAATCTAGCAAACCTACCCAAAAAGCCAAAAACATTGCAAAACGCCATCAAAATACAAACACGGTTATCAGATTCAAGTGTTCATCTTATTATAGATAGACTGCTAACACATCAGCTCATCACCTTAATAGATAATAAAATACAGTACAATTTGGCAAATATTAAAACTTGGTCAAAATTAAAACTTAATGAAAAAAAATTGGACAAAGATCAGCTTATCATGCGACATAAGGAATTAGCCCGCCTGCCCGACATCAAGGATATAGCTAATCAAATTTTATTACGCAGGGTTAAGTTATGTTGTGATTTATGGGTTGATAAACATGATAGACCCACAGACAGGACCCAGTTATTTGCATGGATTCAACAAAAATTGGCATTAAATCATGATTATGAGATAAATAATACCATACAAGCCTTGCAAAAATGTTACATCATCAATGCTGTTGGAAATTTGGTTTTTGATGACGAGCTGATTGAAAATTGGGCGAATGTTGTGCTCAAAAGTAGCTCTGAACAATTTGTTCGTGTTGATAATCGGCTGTTATCAACATTTATGGCACAAAAACTTAAAGATGAACTTCTTTGCCAAGTCAAGGTAGGTCAAGAAGCGATTACCGAAGAGTATTTGGTGATGGCAAAGGTGATATTTCCTAATGAAAGTGATGTTGTCTTGATGAAGTTGGCAGCATCGCAAGGGTGGGTCAAAATGGTTGATGGTAAAAGTGTATATGCTGGTGGACTTGTCAGTAAAAATCTCACCTAACAAAAAACACCGCCATTGGACGGTGTTTTTTTTGCGGGTTTGGTAGCTTAGCTATTTAGTTTTTGTAAGGACGCAATGCGATCATCTAATGTGGGGTGGCTTCTAAATAGATTGGCGATACTAAACCCTTGTGATTGACCGCTTGCAATGGCAAAGGCTTTCATGGCTTCTGGCATGTTATCAGGGCGAGCTTCGGCAGGGCGTAGGGCGTTGAGTGCGGCTATCATGTTGTGTTTGCCTGCAAGTTTTGCCCCCATTTCATCGGCACGATATTCACGCAGGCGAGAAAACCACATGACAATGGCACTTGCCAAGATACCAAGCAAAATATCCATGACCATACTGGTTACAAAATAACCAATGCCAGGGCTGTCGCTTTCATTTTTAAATACCGCTTTATCAACAAAACTTCCGATAATGCGAGCAAAGAACATCACAAAGGCATTCACCACCCCTTGGATTAGGGCAAGTGTTACCATATCGCCATTGGCGACGTGTCCGATTTCATGTGCTAATACCGCTTCAACTTCTTCGGCAGTCATGGTGTGTAGTAGCCCTGTGGATACAGCAACCAAAGCATTATTTTTATTCCAACCTGTGGCAAAGGCGTTGGGCTGTGGATTATCAAAAATACCAACTTCTGGCATACCAATGCCCACTGATTTTGCTTGCTTGGCGATGGTGTCTACAAGCCATCGTTCGGTGCCATTTGTTGGGTTGTCAATGACGACTGTACCTGTGGATTTTTTTGCCATCCACTTTGATAAAAATAGCGAGATGACTGAGCCTACCATGCCATAAACAAGGCACATAACGGCAAGACTTATGTAGTTTAATCCGCCTTGACCATGTACAGAACCTAGCCCAAAGACGCTAGATAAAATGCCAAAAACGATACTAAAAACGACCAAAACGGCTATGTTGGTAAGTAAAAACAAGCCAATTCGCATCATGATGCAAGTTCCTTTATGAATGATAAAAATCTGTGCAAAGCATCTGCACCTGATTAGACTGATTATTATAAGGGTAAATACTGAAATTTAAAGGGTTTTTTGAGAAATTTTAACCAATGGTTATGGTCGTGGCGATTAGGGGTTACTCATTGCCAGATGGATATTGTTTTGATATAAGGTGCGATAAAGCGTATTGACTTTTTTGACGTAATTTTGGGTTTCACGAAATGGTGGAATGCCGCCATATTTTTGGACATTGCCAAGCCCTGCGTTATAAGCTGCAATGACCAGATCGCGGTTGGTGAAACGTTTTTGTAGCCATGCTATGTATCTGACACCGCCATCGATATTTTGGGTGATATCCCAAGCGTTCGTTACTCCCATACTGCGTGCTGTATCTGGCATTAGCTGCATTAGACCCATCGCTCCGACAGCTGAGCGGGCTTGAGGATTAAAGGAGGATTCTGCGTGCATGATAGACTTGATTAGAGCAGGATCAACTCCGTATTTTTGGGCAGCGGCGATAATGAGTGTGTCATAGGTTGTCGGCGTGGATAAGGTGCTGACCAAAAGGTGGTTGCTGGCACTCGGCTGGATGCTATCAGGGTAGTAGGTATGGCTAATTTGAGTGAACTTTTTTGTGCCATCGACATTTTGGATGATGTTTGTCAGCAGCAGCTGTTCATTCTCATCTTGGTAAATGTAGGTTTGAGCTGACCAAGCATTAAGCGAAACTGCCGCAACAAAAAGATGTGGCACAAGCTTTAATAGGCGTGATGATAGGTGTAAGCGATGTGTAAGCTTCATAATCATAAACCAAACCCCTACAATAACTTGCAGGGGTGAGATGATAAATTTGGTGGGCCCACACAGACTTGAACTGTGGACCAACGGATTATGAGTCCGCTGCTCTAACCAACTGAGCTATAGGCCCTTTTAAAAATTATCAATAAATACAATGATTTACTGATATTTGAATTCCACAACAAACCAAAATGCAAAATGATTTTTTAATGGGTGGATAATAGTTGTGAAATATTGCTGTATATCGCAATAGGCGTATTATACACAATGAACAAAAAAAATAAAAGAGCTAAATGAACGAAAGTTGTTATTGGTCAGTTGCCCTTGAACCTAAAAAGCAATCGCTAGATTACCAAGCACAAAAGTCGCATAAAAGCCTATATATTATAGATACTATGATTTAATATTTTTTTATTTTTTATTTTTGGTGTGTTTAAGTATGCCAAAGACAACTGCTAAAACCAATAAATCTTGGTAAAGTAAGTAATTGCCTAATTATTAAAATCTATTTGTAACTTTTGGTGTTTTATTTTATGATAGCGGTAAGTAGCGTGCGTAAATGCACTTAAATTTAACATTAAAAGTAAATTAAAGTAATAAGGATAAACTATGATTCATCATAACACCGATACACACAGATTTGAGACGACGATTGATGGGCATACAGCGTATCTAAGCTATGTCAAGCTTAATGATGATACGTTAGAATACGATCACACCATCGTGCCAAAAGAGCTTGGCGGTCAGGGGCTTGGGACAAGACTTGTCAAGTTTGCCTTAGATTATGCCAAAGAACACCATAAAAAAGTCGTGCCAAGTTGTAGTTTTGTGGCAAGCTTTATCAATAAAAACCCTGAATACCAGTCGCTTTTGGCATAAGCCCTACAATTAATGGAGTGATTATGAGCAGTCTAACATCTGGGCAAATCGCCCTGCAATTAGAAAGTCTAACTGGCTGGCAGATTATCGATAAGCGTTTGGTGCGAGTTTTTGAATTTGACACTTTTGCCGATGCGATAGCCTTTATTACTCGTGCCGCTTTTGTGTGTGTGGAGCTTGAGCATTATCCAATCTGGGAAAACCATTATAATCAGCTGATTGTTAAAATCGGTGACCCAAGCCGTGACGATGTGCATGGGCGCGATGTTCAGCTTGCTAAACGCATTCAAGCATTATTTGAGTCTTAATCTTTGGTGTGCTTTTGCATTGATGTTTATAAAGCATTAAAATTTTGGTATTATGGCGTTTTTAGCCATTAAACTACTTTATGAGCACACCAAAACAATTAGATACTCGCAGCATTGCTGAATTTACTGAGCAAGCTTATTTAAACTATGCCATGTATGTCATCATGGATCGGGCGTTACCGCACATTGCCGATGGGCTAAAACCTGTCCAAAGACGCATCGTCTATGCCATGAGTGAGCTTGGCTTACGTCATACCGCTAAGCCCAAAAAATCTGCTCGCACGGTTGGTGATGTGCTGGGTAAGTACCACCCACATGGCGATAGTGCGTGCTATGAAGCGATGGTGCTGATGGCCCAGCCTTTTAGTTATCGCTATCCGCTCATCACAGGTCAGGGCAACTGGGGCAGTCCAGATGATCCGAAGTCATTTGCTGCCATGCGATACACCGAAGCGAAGATGAGTAATTATGCCAATACGTTATTATCTGAGCTTGAGCAGGGTACGGTAGATTGGCAAGATAACTTTGATGGCACGCTAACAGAGCCAGTAACATTGCCTGCCCGCTTGCCAAATATTTTACTAAACGGAACGACAGGCATTGCCGTCGGTATGGCAACCGACATTCCACCGCACAACCTAAACGAAGTCGTTAAGGCGTGTATTCGCCTACTCAAAAATCCCGATTTATCTGTCAAGCAGCTTGCTACCACCATTCTTGCTCCAGACCTACCTACTCGTGCTGAAATCATCACACCTAAGCATGAGCTTGTCGCTATGTATGAGTCTGGTAGGGGTAGCTATAAAATGCGTGCCACTTATCACCTTGATCCAAATGATAAAAATACCATCATTATTGACGCTTTACCTTATCAAGTGTCTGGTAATAAGCTAATTGAGCAGATTGCCAAGCTTATGAATGATAAAAAGCTACCTTGGGTGGTGGATATCAACGATGAGTCTGATCATGAGAATGCGTGCCGTATCGTCATTGAGCTTAAAAAAGGCAAGCACGACATCGATAAAATCATGGGGCATCTATTTGCCAGTACCGATCTTGAGAGCAGTTATCGTGTCAATATGAATATGATTGGGCTAAATGGCAAGCCTCAGGTCAAGAATATTAAGCAGATTTTATCCGAATGGCTAAGCTGTCGCCGTAGTGTAATAACTCGCCGTCTGCAGCATCGACTAGATAGGATTAACAAGCGTCTGCATATTTTGGCAGGTTTGCTCATCGCCTATCTAAATATTGATGAAGTCATTCATATTATCCGAACCGAAGATGATCCTAAGCTTGAGCTGATGAGTCGTTTTGGACTGACGGATATCCAAGCTGATGCCATTTTAGACATTAAATTACGCCAGCTTGCCAAGCTTGAAGAGATTGAGCTAAATGCTGAGCGTGATCGCCTAGAAGCTGAGCGTGATGAGCTGTTAGGTTGTCTTAATGATGCTGATAAGCTGACTGCTCTTATGATTGATGAGCTGACTGCTGACATGAAGACCCATGGTGATAGCAGAATGTCGCCTGTGGTTGAGCGTGATGAAGCGGTAGTGATTAAGCCAAGTGATCTAATCCCAAGCGAGCCTGTTACTGTGATACTGTCAAAGGCAGGCTGGATTCGCGCCGCCAAAGGTCATGGCGTAGATGTTGCCAAAATGAACTATCGCTCTGGCGATGATTATCAAGCTCATGCCCTTGGCAAGACCAACCAAAAGCTGATTTTATTAGACAGTACAGGGCGTAGCTATGCGGTAGATACATTAAGCTTACCGTCTGCTCGTGGACAAGGCGACCCTGTAACGAGTATGCTTAGCTTGTCTGATGGAGCGAGTATCGAGCAGGTGTTATTTGGCGATAAAAACGATAAAATATTATTGGCAAGCACCGCAGGTTATGGGTTTATCGGTGAGTTTGGTAATCTAGAAACCAACCAAAAAGCAGGTAAATCCATCATTAATCTTGCTTGTGCAAATTTATTACCGATCAGTCAGGCTTTACCAGCACACAGTATGGTGGCTGCTGTGACGAATGCAGGTTATTTATTGGTGTTTGATTTAGCAGAGCTGCCAACCCTTGCTAAGGGCAAGGGTAATAAAATCATCACCCTAAAAAATGATGAAAGTCTAACCCATGTGATAACATTTGCTGTAGATGATAGCCTTGTTATCACAGCTGGTAAACGCACACTTACCTTAAAGCCTGCCGATATTACCAACTATCACGGTAAGCGAGCAGGGCGTGGGGCTAAGCTACCCAAGGGCTTTGGTAATGTGACTAAGCTTGATATCGCCCAACAGTAGTCGGTAATTGAATAATAATACCAAAAAAAACCTTGTCGTTTGACAAGGTTTTAATGTTAGCTTGGTATCTAAACTAGTGTCTAAAATGACGCATACCTGTAAACACCATGGCAATGCCATGCTCGTCAGCGGCAGCGATGGTTTCTTCATCACGCATAGAGCCACCTGGTTGGATAATGCACTTAATGCCAGCTTTGGCAGCATTATCAATGCCATCACGGAACGGGAAAAATGCGTCCGACGCCATGACTGCACCTTCTACCACAAGCCCTGCATGTTCTGCCTTAATGCCTGCAATGCGAGCAGAGTTCACACGACTCATCTGTCCTGCACCGATACCGACAGTTTGGCGATTTTTGGCATAGACGATGGCGTTGGATTTAACGTATTTGGCAACTTTCCACGCAAAAATCAAGTCATCAAGCTCGCTGTCTGTTGGAGCGATTTTGGTAACCACTTTTAAGTCGTCTTTATTAATCATGCCTAAATCTTGGTCTTGGACGAGCAGTCCGCCATTGACACGCTTGTAGTCTAATTGGGCATGACGGTTATCAATGCTTGGTAATTCACCACAGACCAGCACTCGCACGTTTTTCTTTTTGGCGGTAATCTCAAGCACGCCTTCTGCAATGCTTGGAGCGATGATGACTTCTACAAATTGACGCTCACAGATGGCAGTGGCGGTAGCGACATCAAGCGTGCGGTTAAAGGCGATGATACCACCAAAGGCAGACTCAGGATCGGTAGCGTATGCTAGATTATAAGCATCTAAAATGCCATCGGTTGAGACCGCCACACCACAAGGGTTGGCGTGTTTGACGATCACGCAGGCAGGTTTGGCAAAAGATTTTACGCACTCTAAAGCAGCGTCTGTATCGGCAATGTTGTTATAAGACAGCTCTTTGCCTTGTAGTTGTTTGGCGGTGGCAACAGATGCTTCTTTGGCTTCATTTTCTACATAGAATGCCGCCTTTTGGTGTGGATTTTCACCATAACGTAACTCTTGGGCTTTGTGTAGCTGCACGTTAAAGGTGCGAGCAAAGTCGGCAGTTGGTGTGCTGTCATCTGATGGATTAGTTAGCGTGTCGTTTAACCTTGCCCCAAAAAACTGGGCGATCATGCCATCATAGCTTGCAGTATGCTCAAAAGCCTTAACCGCCAAATCAAAGCGGGTAGCGTAAGTGGTTTCGCCATTTTGGGTAATCTCAGCAAGCACACGCTCATAATCATCGCTATTTGTGATGATGGTAACGTGGGCGTGGTTTTTGGCGGCACTTCGCACCATCGCAGGCCCGCCAATATCGATATTTTCAATGGCATCAGACATTTTAACATCAGACTTGGCAACTGTCTGGGCAAAGGGGTATAAGTTTACTGCCACCACATCAATGCGGTCAATGCCATGCTCACTCATAATCTCATCATCAACGCCACGGCGACCTAAGATGCCACCATGAATTTTGGGGTGTAAGGTCTTTACACGTCCGTCCATCATCTCGCTAAAGCCTGTGTGGGCAGAGACTTCGGTGGCGTTTATGCCATTGTCTTTGAGTAATTTAAACGTGCCACCTGTGGATAAAATGCCAAAGCCATTGGATTGTAAGCCTCTGGCAAATTCTACAATGCCTGACTTGTCAGAGACCGAAAGTAGTGCAAATTTTTTCATGATCACCCCTGTTGGATCAATGGATTAAGATTAACTAAAGTTTTATGAACTAAAATTTTAAATGTTAAAAAATGTAAATAATAACAGCAAATGCGTTATTTATAAAGCCATCAAAGTAAATAGTTAAGCTTAGGTATGCTGTTATTTGGTGTCAAGTTAGCCTATGCGCGTACCTGATAACCTATGCCAATGGTGATCTTCTTTATCTGCATAATTATGCGGTGTATCCATTGTAAAATAAGGCGTATACGCTTCTAACACTTCATCTATCTGGCTTGTGATCAGCCCTGCTAATACGATTTTACCATCTGTTTTGATGAGTTTGGCAAAATAAGGAGCAAAGCCGATTAAGGGCTTGGCAAGAATGTTTGCGGTGATGGTGTCTGCAAGTATGCCAGTTTTGGCTTGGTGCTTGGCAAATTCTTCTGGCAAAAAAACCTGGATCTTATCTGCCACGCCATTAAGCTTGGCGTTTTGGGTGGTGGCAAGCACCGCTTGGGGGTCGATGTCTACAGCAAGCACCTGTTTTGCCCCAAGCAGTAGAGCTGCCACGCCTAAGATACCAGAGCCACAGCCATAGTCGATAACAGTTTTATCAGTTAAATCTTGTTTGGACAGCCAGTCAAGGCATAAGCGAGTGGTGGCGTGATAGCCTGTGCCAAAGGCAAGACCGGGATCTAAGATGAGATTGGTGGCGTTCGGCTCTGGAGCGTCAAGCCACTCTGGGACAATCCATAGATTGCCAGCACACTTGATGGGCTTATAATAAGTCATCCATTCTTTGGTCCAGTCCTTATCGTCAAGGCGAGTCGTCCAATGGCGTTCAGCATCAACCTTAGCGGCAATCTCATTGGCAAGACCCTCAAAGTCTGTACCATCAAAACTGTCATCACTATTGGTGTCAAAAATCGCTGTTACCACAACATTACCCCAAAGTGGCTCTTCATTTGGCATGGGTTCAAACAGTGGTTCATCGCCTGCATCTTCAAGCAAGATGGATACGGCTCCTAAGTCATAAAATAGGGCTTCGGCAAGTTCGACTTTATCTTTTTGGCATTGTAAATGCAGCTGTTGCCATGACATGATGAAAATTCCTAAAGGTTGATTGTGTGGGTATATTATAGCAAGTTTTGGTTTTTTAGGGTGAATTGTGTTTTATGTTGTCACACCATACACTCTGTCACATACACCCTACTAAAGGGTAGGGCGTATGGGCTGACTACCAGTTCGTATAATCTGTTTGGCGGTCGTTTAGGTTATCGCTAGGCAGTCGGTTTATATCGCCATCTTGCCAAACGTCTATGCCGTCTTGATAAAAGCCATCTTGGTAGCTGTTATATTGGTCATCATAAAACTCGGCTTGTGCCTCTTCGTATTGACGATAGGCGGTACATTCATCCACTTCATCTGGGCTAAACTGTGCATTAATCGGTAGGTAAGCGGCGTTTGGACAGCCTTCGCTTGACAGTCGTCCTGTGCCAAGCTCAAGCCACGCCCAAGTAATGTCGTTAGGCTTGGGTAGCTCAACAGGGGTAAGATTAAGCTTACGCATATATGCTATCCAGATGGGCAATGCACCTGTCCCGCCTGTTAGTCCGATGGGCTTATTATCATCACGTCCCACCCACACCACAGAGACATAGTTGCCAGAATAGCCTGCAAACCAAGCATCTTTATTATCATTGGTCGTGCCTGTCTTACCTGCTAGATGTAAGGACGGATTAAAATTAGCTGCTTTTGCAGTGCCACTTGTGATGACAGATTGCATGGCGTGATTAGTGAGATAGGCTGCCTCAGGGGATAGCCGAGTTTGGTTGCGTGTGTCATGACGCTGAAGCACTCTGCCTTGCTCATCTGTCACGCTGATGATGGTGTGTAAAGGAGCAAACTTCCCACCAGTAGAGAAAACTTGATACACGCCAAGCATCTGATAAGGCGATAGATCAACTGCTCCAAGTAGAGCAGATGGATAGGCAGATACTTGATCTTGGTTAATGCCAAGCTGTGCCATTTGACGGCGAAATGTATCCATGCCAAATTGCATGCCGACATTGACCGCAGCTTGGTTATAGGATTTTGATAAAGCGGTGATAAGTGGTACGGTGCCGTGCGATGTGCCATCATAGTTTTTTGGTGTCCAGCTGGCATCGCCAATGCGATAGGTGACAGAGTCGTCACTTACGCCGCTTGCTAGATTATATGCACCTGACTGTAAGGCACTTAGATAGATGACAGGCTTTAATAACGAGCCGACTTGTCGCTTAGCATCAATCGCACGGTTAAATCCTGTAAACTCGCCACCACTGCCCACGATAGCAACAATCTGCCCTGTGGTGGTCTCAGCACTGATAATAGCTCCTTGTAGTTTGCTTTTATTGCCGCCTTGACGTTTTAACTTGACAAGCTCATCTGTCATGGCTTTATCGGCCGCCATTTGGGCGAGTGGGTCTAAGGTTGAGATAATACTTAATCCAGCATTTTGTAGATCTTCTTCACGGTAGTAGCTTCTAAGCTCACGCTTGATGGCGTCCATAAAGTCGGCAAATGAATTCTTTGAGCTCGATTTGGCGATAACATCTAAAGGCTGATTGATGGCATTTTCATAGACTTGCTGACTGATTTTGCCTGTGATGAGCATATTATGTAAGACGGTATTGCGGCGACTTTTGGCACGCTCTGGGTTTTTTTTAGGGTTATAATAACTTGGACCTCTAGCAATGCCAACAAGCAAGGCATATTGGTCTAATCTAAGCTCGCTAAGTGGTTTATTGTAATAAAATTCAG
Organism: Moraxella nasovis; assembly: GCF_022701215.1. Taxonomy (NCBI): domain Bacteria; kingdom Pseudomonadati; phylum Pseudomonadota; class Gammaproteobacteria; order Moraxellales; family Moraxellaceae; genus Moraxella; species Moraxella nasovis. The sequence continues at coordinate 1,545,234 of NZ_CP089976.1, forward strand.
CAGCTGCCCCAAAGCCATTAATGGACTGATTGCCATTTTGACCTAAGTTAATCTCATTAAGATAGGCAAGTAAGATGTCATTTTTGGAGTAATGATAATCTAATAATAACGCCATAACCGCTTCATTTATTTTACGCTTAAGGGTGCGTTCTTGGCTTAGGTAGAAGTTTTTAACGAGCTGCTGGGTGATGGTTGAACCGCCTTGGAGTGCTTCGCCTTTGGCATTTGTGATTAAGGCACGAGCCGTACCACGCATCGATACGCCATAATGCTGATAAAAGTTGCGATCTTCGGTGGCAATCAGTGCATCCACCAGTGCCTGTGGCGTGGTCTTTACGGTTAAAAGTTTACGATCTTCGTTATTTTGGGGGTAGATTTTATCAATCTTAATCGGCTCAAGGCGAATGATACCATCAGCGTGTGACTTACTGCTTTGGAGTTTGGCGATATAATCATCTTGGATAGTTATGCGAATAATCTGGGGTGTCTCTGTATCGCCATCGCCATAGCGAAACCCCCGAGTGTGTATGGTAAAAGTATCACCATCTATGGTATAGCCGCCTTGTGATTGGGTGTTTGGCGTGTAGTGTAACAGCTTTAGCCAAGTCTGAAGGTCGCTAGGCGTTAGGCTTTTGCCGATATATAGCGATAATGGACGAGAATATACCGTAGCAGGGATATCCCACCGCCGACTTTCAAACTTGTTAATGACTGTGGTGTTTAGTGAATTGACATATAAAAATGCCACCACTATAAAAAATATAACAGCAATTAATAAAAAAAATCCACCAATTAAGCCTTGCTCATGTTTAAGTTTGGTGATGTGCATAGGGTGAGACATGGTCTTTCTCGTTATTATCTTATCTTAAATGATAGCGAATTTTTAGCCATTGGCAAGTAAAAATTTATCCTTTTTATATTTCACACCGCCCATGCTCTAAGATATTTCGTGATATAATAACAACATACATACCGTCTAATGTTTTTTATTATGACAAACCACCCTAACACGCCTGCTGATGACACCATGCAAGATTCGCTGCTGTTGCCACCTGAAGGCAGCTGTTTTCACTGTGGCGAGACTCTCCCAAAAGAGCCGTTTTTTACGACCATCTTTGATGAAGCACGTCCGATGTGCTGTCTTGGGTGTAAGCTGGCATCACAGAGTATCGTAGAATCAGGGCTGTCGCAGTATTATTTAGATCGTAGGCAGATTAGCCCTACGGCAAGCTTGCCAAATGAGATGAATTTTGATGCGTATAATCATGACGATATTCGATCACAGTTCGTATATCGTGAAGATGGGGTAGATGTCGCTGAGTTGTCGGTTGTGGGGCTAAAATGTACCGCTTGCACTTGGCTTATTGAATCTCGGTTGCACGCCATGCAAGGCGTGCGTGCGTGCCATGTGAATCTAACACAGCTACGCATGACTGTCAGCTGGCAAGATGATAAGTGCAGTATCGGTGAGATTTTAAGGGCGATTCATGCGGTCGGCTACGACGCTAAGCCTTATCGCCAAGATACACATGAAGCCATGCTAAAACGCCAAAACAAGCAAATGCTGATTCGTCTTGGTGTGGCGGCGATGGGTGCGATGCAAGCGATGATGTTCTCCATTGGCATGTACTTTGGGGCGTATTCAGGGATTTTAACAGAGCATCGAGACTTTCTTCGTTTGGTGGCGTTACTTGTGACCATACCTGTCATTTTTTATTCAGGTGTTCCATTTTTTACTTCTGCTTATCGTGCTATGAAGGCTCGGCAGGTGAATATGGATGTGCCAGTATCGATTGCGTTATTGACGACGTTTCTTGCCAGTCTGTATGCGACCATCACGCACTCTGGTGAGACGTATTTTGACTCAGTGTCCATGTTTGTCTTTTTCTTATTAGCAGGGCGATATATTGAACAAAACGCTCGCCTAAAAGCGGCAAATATGGCAAAAGACATGGTCGTTATTGAGCCTATGCTTGTGCGTAAGCTTGGCGTAGATAGTGATTTAGTGGCGTTATATGCCAAAGGCAAGCTAAGTGCAGACGTGATACAAGGCTGGCAAAATAAGCATGATTTGGCAAATTTGCCTGATGATTTGCCAAAGGTTCTAGCCCAGTCGGTGCAGGTGGGCGATGTGGTGTGCATTGAAGCGGGCGATGAAATTGTCGCTGATGGTGTGCTGCTGTCTGATACAGCTACCGTATCACAAAGCCTACTGACGGGCGAGAGTGATTTAATCGTCAAGTCGTGTGGGGATATGGTAGCAGGCGGTAGCCAAAATGATGCCCAACCGTTCGTGATGCTGGTAACCGCTAAGGTGGACGATAGCCAGATGGCACTCATCGATCGACTGATGAATCGTGCGATGAGCGAAAAGCCAAAGATTGCTATCCAAGCTGATAAAATGGCTCGCTGGTTCGTGGCTCGTGTGCTGGTATTGTCTGCCTTGGTGTTTGCTGTGTGGTGGTTTGTGGATCGGTCGCAGGCACTTTGGGCGACGGTGGCGGTGCTTGTGGCGACTTGCCCATGTGCCTTAAGTCTTGCCACGCCGATAGCGTTGACGGTTGCTACCAATCGCTTGGCTTTTTTTGGGTTTTTGGCAACTCGGGGTCATACGGTGCAGACTTTATCTGAAGTGAGTGTGGCGTGCTTTGATAAGACAGGAACGCTTACCACAGGACTTGCCAATCTGCTATCTACTCAGACGGACGGCATGGCAGACGAAGATGCCTTAAAGATTGCTGCCGCTCTTGAGATAGGTTCAAAGCACCCTGTGGCAAAAGCACTTTTGACATCGGCACATGGATTGCACTTGCCTAATGTCGTAGATGTTCAGCACCATACAGCAGGCGGGGTCTCTGGCGTGGTTGATGGCGTGCTGTACCGTATCGGACATTTAGCATTTACTTTAGATGATGATAGGGCGACCAATGATGATTTAGATGCCTTATTACAAGAAGACTTAGCTTATCATCGTGCCAATACATCTGTACTGCTCTCGGCATATCGTGGTGGTGCGTGGCAAGTGGTGGCACGTTTTTATTTTAATGATACGCTTAGAGTAGACGCCAAGCAGACAATAGACGCACTTAGACAGCGTGGCATTACACCCATCATGCTAACAGGCGACCCAAATCCGAACGCTTTTGCCATCGCCACATCGCTTGGTATTGAGCAGGCGTACTTTGGGCTATCTCCTAAGGATAAAGTAGATCACATTAAGCGACTTCAGGCGCAAGGCTATACTGTCTTAATGGTGGGCGATGGCATTAATGACGCTCCTGTCTTAGCGGCAGCGAACGTCTCTACTGCGATGGCAGGGGCAGCAGACCTTGCCCAAGTGTCTGCTGATAGCGTTTTATTAAGTGGTAAGTTATCAGCCATTTGGCGTGCCGTTACCTTATCTGCCAAGGCACATAATATTATCCGCCAAAACTTACGATGGGCAGTAACTTATAATGTCGCCATACTCGTGCCAGCTGCCTTAGGCTATGTGCCACCTTGGCTTGCTGCCATTGGAATGTCGCTATCAAGCCTTGTGGTGGTGGCAAATGCCATGCGTATTGGGCGAATGGGGTAGATAAATGATGATAAATTTGTATCATAACGCTACATAAAACGCTACACAAGCCACCACAAATATTTGTTATAATGACACAAGCCAAAAAGCTAACCGCTCATCTTGCCAAGTAAGGCGATGTCGGGTAATTTTTTGGTCTTTTTATTTTATGAATATCAGTCCTGATGAATCACAAGGAATTTGAGTGATTTGTGGAATTTTGATAACCGATAACAATAAGGGGTGATTATGCCATTTAAACCTATACCCACCGCCATTGCCGTGGCGATTACACTCATTATTTGGTTTGTGATACCTGTGCCAGCAGGCGTTGAGCCAAATGCGTGGCATTTACTTGCTTTATTTGTAGGGACGATTGCAGCCATCATCGGTAAAGCCTTGCCGATTGGGGCGATCTCTATCATCGCCATCACGCTTGTGGCATTGACAGGCGTTACCGCTGACAGCCCAAAAGAGGCGATGAAAGATGCGTTGTCAAGTTTTTCAAGTCCGCTGATTTGGCTAATCGCCATTGCGGTGATTATCTCTCGTGGGCTTGTTAAGACAGGACTTGGAGCTAGGATTGCTTATAATATTTTGGCGATTTTTGGTAAAAAGACACTAGGGATTGGCTACTCGCTTGCCTTTGCTGAGTTATTGATTGCTCCGATTACCCCATCAAACACCGCTCGTGGTGGGGCGATTATCCACCCTATCATGCGATCTATTGCCGAAAGCTTTGACTCAAAGCCTGAAGACGGCACAGAAAATAAAATGGGTAAATATTTGGCACAGGTCAATTACCAATCAAACCCCATCACTTCAGCGATGTTCATTACTGCCACCGCCCCAAACCCTTTGATTGTTAAGCTTGTGGGTGAAGTAACAGGCAGTCAAATACAGCTGTCATGGACGACATGGGCGTTGGCGATGTTTTTGCCGGGGCTTGCGTGTATCTTACTTATGCCACTTGTGATATATCTTATCCAAAAACCTAAAATCACCCAAACCCCTGATGTTAAAGCCTTTACCAATGCTAAGTTAGCCGAGCTTGGTGCAGTCAGCCGTGATGAAAAAATCATGCTTTTGGTGTTTGGCGGTATGCTTTTGTTATGGGCGAACGTGCCTGCGATGATATTTGGCGACGCCTTTAGATTTGATGCAACTGCCGTGGCGTTCTTAGGTTTATCTGCTATTATTTTGACTGGTGTTTTGACGTGGGACGACATTATTAAAGAAAAGTCAGCTTGGGATACGCTTGTGTGGTTTGGTGTGCTGATTATGATGGCAACCTACCTTAATAAGCTTGGGCTAATTGGCTGGTTCTCAGGTAATATTGAGGGTATGATTAATGGCATGGGTGTCAGCTGGGTGGTTGGCGTTGCGATTTTGACGGCGATTTATTTATATGCTCACTACTTTTTTGCTAGTACCACAGCCCACATCACCGCTATGTTTGCTGCCTTTTATACGGTGGGTATCGCCCTTGGTGCACCGCCCATGCTGTACGCACTGATTTTGGCAGCGTCTAGTAGTCTGATGATGAGTCTTACTCACTATGCCACAGGTACTGCTCCTGTTGTCTTTAACTCAAACTACGTCTCACTAGGTGAGTGGTGGAAAGTTGGCTTTATCATGAGTATTGTAAACTTAGCTGTGTGGATTGGCGTGGGATTGATTTGGTGGAAAGTGCTAGGGTTTTATTAATGCCAAAGTCAGCTACTGCTACATACCATAAACCAAGTCAGCTTGTATGGCTTGGTTTTTTTTGTGGAGTTGGGCTTGATTGATAAGGCGGTTTTTTTAGTCTTTAGTGAGTATCGAGTAATCGCAGGTTCAGTCAAACTTGCAAGCCCCAACGTTTGTATATGTTGGATTTCGCTTTATTTTAGCCTGCCATGAATTTTTTAAGTCAAGATAAGCTAAGATTGGGACAAAATTTGATAATACCACCCAAATAAAAGCTGCCAATCATTGACAGCTTTTTATGGATAGTATTTAGTGGATAGCGTTTAGCGAGTGCTTAGTCTTGCAGATAGCCAATCAAGCGTAAAAACTCAATATACATCCACACAAGCGTTGATAAGATACCAATGCTAAACACCCACTCATATTCACGAGCAATGCCATAATGTACGCCTTTATCAATGTTATCAAAGTCAAGCAATAAGCTAAAAGAAGCAATCAGCGTGACAAAGACGCTAAAGCCAATGGCAATCAGACCACCATCAAATAATAACGGCAGGCTTGAGCCAAAAAAATGAAAGCCAAGTTGCACTAGATATAAGATACCGATGGCGATAACAGCCGACATGATGATAGAGCGAAACTTCTCAGTTACCTTAATGACGCCAGTCACATACAGCGACAGCATGACGGCAGCGGTGATAAAAGTTGCCGCTAGGGCAGATAGTGGCACAGATGGGTATATGCGATACATAATCACGCTAAACGCACCGATTAGCACACCTTCAACGAGTGCATACGGCACAGCTACCGTCTTAGCCAGATGTGGCTTAAAGGCACTAACTAGCCCAAGCCCCATACCCACAAATAACGCCACTAAAGCGATGGGGTACAGCATACTTGGGCTGATACCACCCATCAAAGCATAAAAAAACGTCCCAAAGCCTGCCACGCTTGCTAAGGCGAGTAAAAATGCACTTTTATGCACCACGCCATCGACGCTCATTGGTACAGTGCCGACCTTAAGCTCAGTACGACTTATGATAGGGTTTGCCATAATCATTCCTGTTGTCTAATTAGATTTCCTTAATTATTGAAAAACTTAGTAATTTTGTCAAGTGAAGTTTTGTTATCGGTGGTGTTTTGGGCTGATTTTGATTGTGTTTGTGGTGGTTTTTTTGTATCATACGCTTAAATTTATGCTGTTAAAGCACCTTTAAAGCACCTTTTTTTATGTCAAATTTCACGAACAATCACCCAAAACGAGATAAATTTAAAAAAATCGGTCTGATGGGGCGTGCTGGCAAGTCCAGCGTCGTTACCACGCTAAATGAACTCATTGCCTTACTGATGGGGCGTGGGCTGTCTGTTATCATTGATACAGATACAGCAGCTATTGATGGCATCTTAATTGACTTTGATGAAGTAGATGGCGATAAGCTAAAGATTGTCCCACGCCAAAGGATTGGCGAGCATTGCGATTTTGTTATCGTGGTGGGGGGTGATGGCTCTATGCTTCAGGCGGCAAGCGTTCTGGCAGGGACGGATGTACCTGTGCTTGGGGTGAACCGTGGGCGGCTTGGTTTTTTGGCAGATGTCAATCCTGATGAGCTGTCTTTACGGATTGCCCAAGCATTAGATGGGGAGTATTGGCTTGCTGAGCGTTTTTTGATTCAGTTTCGCATTGTCCAAAATGACAAAAACGGCAACCCAACCGAGAACGTCATTCATGAAGACATTGCCTTAAATGACGTCGTGCTACACGCAGGCAAATCGGTGCATACGATTGATTTTACCCTAAAGATTAACGGCTTAGATGTCTATCGCCTACACGCTGATGGGCTAATCATCGCCACACCGACAGGCTCTACAGCCTACTCACTATCTGCAGGCGGGCCTATCATTCACCCTACGATTGACGCCATTAGTCTTGTGCCTATGCACCCGCACACACTATCATCTCGTCCGCTGGTCGTGGCAGGAGCAAGCCAAATCGCCATTAACGTCCATAAAGATAACCGCACCCAGCCGATGGTCGGAGCAGATGGTAAGGCGTCCGCCCCACTTGAGAGCGACCAGACCCTACTCATCGCCAAGTACGATAAGACCTTATTACTGCTACACCCACCAGGGTATAACTTTTATAAGGCGTGCCGCACTAAGCTAAACTGGAACGCATTTAGCGATGAATTTGCCCTAGATAGTGATAAAGCAGACGAAGATTGCACAAAACCACACGAGAAGACGACATGAATAAACACGATATCCTAGCCCATCTCACCCCTGACATTGTCGCCAAATTTCGCACCGCCATCGAGATTGGCAAATGGGAAAATGGCGAAAAACTTACCGATGAACAGCGTCAGACCTGTATGCAGGCAGTGATGGTGTGGGAGCATGAGTATCTACCTGTACACGAGCGTACAGGCTATATCGCCAAGCCAAAAGACGATAAAGGTAACACCATAGGCGAGGCGTGTGATGTGGAGCATGAACACCACTACCCAAATCTAAATACTGAGCAGGTGGTAAAATTTAAGTAGTGTCTAGTTAAAAGCATAAAACGCGTTAGGTACATAATCTTAAAATTAATTTGCAAATCATCACACATAGTATTATAATACAAAGTATCATAAATGAGATAACGCCATGTACACACTAAAAGAAACCGCTATTTATTCCAAAATGGTCAATGCTTTATTTACCCAAGATGAACAAGAGCAGCTACATATCTTTATCGCCCAAAATCACGACAACGGCGATGTTATCCCCCATAGTGGCGGCTGTCGCAAAATCCGTTATGCTCGCACAGGCATGGGTAAGCGTGGTGGCGTACGAGTAATTTATTATAACCAGTTAGATGATGGCGTGATAAATTTGCTTTTAGTCTATGCCAAAGCCAAAACCCAAAATATCCCAAGTCATATCCTAAAACAAATTACAAAAGAGCTAAACAAAGGAGTTCAACCATGATTGATTTAGACACCACTAACATTGCTACGCATGAGTTCACAGGTGAAGAGATTGGCGAGCTGCTTTTGGCAAGTGTAAAACAGATGAAGCAAGGCGAATTTGCCAAGGTTGTTAGTATCCCAAGCACCATTCGCCAAGAAGTCGGATTATCCCAAAGCCAATTTGCTAAGGCTCTTGGCATTTCGGTGAATACGCTTAAATCATGGGAGCAGGGGCAGCGTCAGCCCAGTGGCAGTGCTCGTGTACTACTTACCCTACTTGCTCGTCGTCCTGAGCTGATTAAAGAGCTAGCCACTTAAGTTACACGCTTGTGATAAGCATGAATGCTGATAAGTCATCTAGTGTCGTGGGCGATGCTCTACTAGCCCACCTATCTACTAGCACGCCTTTCTAGCCTTGCGTTACAGATTACGCCTTAAGATAAGGTTTTTTGTCTTTTTGTGGCAAGCCTAACACCAATCTTAGTCATTAAAATTGCTTGTAGGTTGGGTGAAAGTTGACACCGAGCATTTAAAGGCGTTGGGTGTCGCTTTTAGATGTGTTATGACTTATACATAAGATACCAAGCTTTGCCTTAGTTGATGTATCAGGGCTATCCTTATTAGACAGCTATATCAATTCCCCACAAAAATTGTCAATGTGTGTGCTTTAAAATCATTATGTAACTTTATGTATATAAAACGCTAATTTATGTATTTTCTATAGCATACGCTTGATTTAGTATATATAATATCTCATGTAAAACTAAACTTAAAATAAATCTAAACTAATTAGCCCATCATATCCCCTTACGCCACACCCATAAACCTTGTATAAAATCGGGGGGGGGAGGGGGTGATTTTGTCAAATATTAATTTGTATAGACAAATTTATCTATTTGCATAATAAATTATCTTTTTGACCGTTGTTGTCTTAGTATGGCTGCCTTTATCTTGATAACAAAGGTTGCTACAGCCTTGATAATGACCAGTGTATTAATGACTACTGTATCAATAACCACTGCATTGATGAGCTAATTTAGTCAGACCATAGAGAGTATCTACATGAATAAAATTTACAAAATCGTTTGGAATTCTGCCACCGCCACATGGACGGTCGTCTCAGAGTATGCCCGTGGTAAGGGTAAGACTAAGTCTGCCAAAAAACTCGCCTTAGCTGTTGCCACCACCGCAATGCTATCAGGCACAGCGATGGCACAAGCATCATCCGCTGTCAAAACAGACAATCAAACCATCAAAGTAAATCAAGATGGCAACATCGCTGCCATCACAGGGGGCTTAACACCCCTAGAAGAAACGAACGACCGAGGTACGCAGTTCCAAAATGCAGGGGGCGGTGGATCAGCATTAATGACTGTTGGGAGCGTAGCGACTGCATTAAATAGCATGAAATTAGGTGTAAAAGCCGAAGCCAATGGCGGTGCCGCCACAGGTAATGAAAAGACTGCCCACATCACTCTAGCGGGTACTATCTTGCGACTAAAAGCAGGTGAAGGTATCAAGATTGACCAAGCTAATAGAGACACCAGTTTTACTTTCTCTACCATACCTGAGCCACGCCGTCTGCTAAGTAATAACCCAGATAATGGCGTCGTCTCTGCAAACACACCAGATTTAAAACTGCCCGAAAACCTACAACCGCTCGATGAGTTAAAAACTAAGGTGGATGAGGCGACGGGTCCTAAACTAAATAGATTAAAACCTCAATTTTGGGATAAGGCAATTGACTATGTCAATACATTGCCCCTAGCAGAACGACCTGAAAATTGGGCTAACTTAAATGAAGATGATCAGGCAGTTGCGGCAGAGGAATTGGTCAGACGTAAACTTGCCGATGAAAAAGCCAAGATTGCCGCGGCAAAACAAGGTCTGGATAATCAGCTAACCACCGCCGCAACGGTTCGAGACGCCATCAATAATTCAGGTTTTCTTGCCACATCAAGCAAGTCTGAGGGCGGAGAGATTGATGAGGCGAACAAAAAAGATCATCTCATCAAAACAGGTGAGACACTCACCCTAGATGCTGGCAAAAACATGAAAATCGTCCAAAAAGACGGTAAGTTCACGTTCGCCACCAAAGCTGAAGTTGAGTTTGATAAAGTCACCTCAAAAGAAGTTGTTGTGCCAACAAAGGATGAAGATAACCCAAATGCTGCTCCAATCACCATCAATAAAGACGGTATTAAAGCAGGCAACAAAGCAATCACCAATGTAGCTGGCAACCTAGCTGGAGCAAAAGAAGGTACCCAAGCACCGACGATAGTTGGTACTGCCCCTGCTGATAAAGACACCATCAAAAACAACGCAGCCACTGTGGGCGATGTATTAAATGCTGGGTTTAACCTAAAAGTTAAAAATGGTAATACAGCAGCACAAGAAAAAGACTTTGTTACCGCTTATGACAACGTCATCTTTGCTGATGGCAGTGGCACTATTGCAAGTGTAGTGGTTTCAGATGAAGGTAAAACGTCTACCATCAAATATGATGTCAATGCTGGCGATGGTATCGAAGTTGTGGACGGTAAAGTTAAGGTTAAACCAAAAACCGAAAACAATAAAAACGTCAGCGGTCTAATTGTTGATACCAATGGCGTTAGTGTGAATGTGGATAACAGCACTATCACAATAGAAGATGGCAAATTAAAAGCTAACTTCAAAGATACTGATACTAACAACATCACTACTTTGGCTAATGGCAATCTGACTACGGTGAAAGACTCTGGTACAGATGGCAACCACGCCTATGAAGTTAATGTTACCACAGCTGACATCACGTCTGATCCAGCTACAGGTGCTATCACCGCCCCAAAAACTGACGGTGTGGCAACCGCTATCAATGTAGCGAATGCAATTAAAAATGCAGGTTTTAAACTGACATCATCAGCTGAAGGCGGTGAGAAAGACACAGGTTCAATAGCTAATCCTGAAATCATCAACCCTGCTGACACAGTAGAAATGGTTGCAGGCAAAAACCTAACTGTTAAGCAAGAGGCGAACGGTAAGATTACCTATGCCACTAAATCTGAGGTTGAGTTTGATAAAGTCACCTCAAAAGAAGTTGTTGTGCCAACAAAGGATGAAGATAACCCAAATGCTGCTCCAATCACCATCAATAAAGACGGTATTAAAGCAGGCAACAAAGCAATCACCAATGTAGCTGGCAACCTAGCTGGAGCAAAAGAAGGTACCCAAGCACCGACGATAGTTGGTACTGCCCCTGCTGATAAAGACACCATCAAAAACAACGCAGCCACTGTGGGCGATGTATTAAATGCTGGGTTTAACCTAAAAGTTAAAAATGGTAATACAGCAGCACAAGAAAAAGACTTTGTTACCGCTTATGACAACGTCATCTTTGCTGATGGCAGTGGCACTATTGCAAGTGTAGTGGTTTCAGATGAAGGTAAAACGTCTACCATCAAATATGATGTCAATGCTGGCGATGGTATCGAAGTTGTGGACGGTAAAGTTAAGGTTAAACCAAAAACCGAAAACAATAAAAACGTCAGCGGTCTAATTGTTGATACCAATGGCGTTAGTGTGAATGTGGATAACAGCACTATCACAATAGAAGATGGCAAATTAAAAGCTAACTTCAAAGATACTGATACTAACAACATCACTACTTTGGCTAATGGCAATCTGACTACGGTGAAAGACTCTGGTACAGATGGCAACCACGCCTATGAAGTTAATGTTACCACAGCTGACATCACGTCTGATCCAGCTACAGGTGCTATCACCGCCCCAAAAACTGACGGTGTGGCAACCGCTATCAATGTAGCGAATGCAATTAAAAATGCAGGTTTTAAACTGACATCATCAGCTGAAGGCGGTGAGAAAGACACAGGTTCAATAGCTAATCCTGAAATCATCAACCCTGCTGACACAGTAGAAATGGTTGCAGGCAAAAACCTAACTGTTAAGCAAGAGGCGAACGGTAAGATTACCTATGCCACTAAATCTGAGGTTGAGTTTGATAAAGTCACCTCAAAAGAAGTTGTTGTGCCAACAAAGGATGAAGATAACCCAAATGCTGCTCCAATCACCATCAATAAAGACGGTATTAAAGCAGGCAACAAAGCAATCACCAATGTAGCTGGCAACCTAGCTGGAGCAAAAGAAGGTACCCAAGCACCGACGATAGTTGGTACTGCCCCTGCTGATAAAGACACCATCAAAAACAACGCAGCCACTGTGGGCGATGTATTAAATGCTGGGTTTAACCTAAAAGTTAAAAATGGTAATACAGCAGCACAAGAAAAAGACTTTGTTACCGCTTATGACAACGTCATCTTTGCTGATGGCAGTGGCACCACGGCTAGCGTGGAAACAGACGGTAAAACTTCTACCATCAAATATGATGTCAATGCTGGCAATGGTTTAGAAGTAGGCACTGATGGCAATCTAACTGTTAAACCAAAAGCAAAAGGCGGTATTACTGTCGATGGTGATGGCGTAAGTGTGAATGTTGATAACAGCACTATCACAATAGAAGATGGCAAACTAAAAGCCAACTTTACCGACACCAATACAGTAACGACCTTGTCTGATGGTAATCTAACTACTGTGGTAGACACACCTGAAAATGGCAACCACGCCTATAAAGTTAATGTTACCACAGCTGACATCACGTCTGATCCAGCTACCGGTGCTATCACCGACCCAAAAACTGACGGTGTGGCAACCGCTATCAATGTAGCGAATGCAATTAAAAACTCAGGCTTTAAACTGACATCATCAGCTGAAGGCGGTGAGAAAGACACAGGTTCAATAGCTAATCCTGAAATCATCAATCCTGCTGACACAGTAGAAATGGTTGCAGGCAAAAACCTAACTGTTAAGCAAGAGGCGAACGGCAAGATTACCTATGCCACCAAAGATGATGTGAGCTTTAATAGTGTTAATATTGGCGATGCACAAGTAACACTAACTAGCAATATAAATGAGCAAGATGGTGGGCGTGAATTGTCTGTTGGTACTAAAACTTCACCAACTCGCATTACCAATGTTGCACCAGGCATCAATACAACTGATGCAGTCAATGTAGGTCAGCTAAATCATATGGCGAACATGATTAACAATCGTATTGGCGATGTTGAGAATAATGCTAATGCAGGTGTTTCATCATCAATGGCGATGGCAACTTTACCACAAGCCTATATCCCAGGTAAGTCAATGCTGACAGGCGGTATAGCAAGCTATAATGGTCAAGGTGCAGTTGCAGTTGGTTTCTCAAAACTATCTGACAATGGTCGCTGGGTCTTAAAGATGTCTGGCTCTGCTGATACCCAAGGTAATGCGGGCGGTGCAGTCGGTGCAGGCTTTCACTTTTAATTAATCAATCCAGTTGTAAAGATGTGGTACAATGCCATATCTTTACATAAAATTTTAATCTAAGGATTACATATGAAAAAACTAACTGCTCTAAGTGCGTTAAGCATTGCCGCTTTTGCCTTAACAGGCTGTATGGGTACTAAGGCGATTAGCCAAAATATCACAGAACAAGGCACGATCGCAGCTGAGGACATCTACTTTCCTAAGCTAGATAGTGCATGGCAAAAAGATGGTCAATTCCCAAACCGTGAAAACCTATCAAAAATTCGTGCGGGTGTGGCAAAAGATGAGTTATATCAGCTTATTGGTCGTCCGCATTTTAACGAAGCAAATAAAGCTCGTGAATGGGACTATATCTTAAAGTTTCATCGCCCTGATGATAGTGTACAGGTTTGTCAATATAAAGTTATCTTTGATAAAGATTACCGTGGTCAAGAGTTCTACTGGCTACCTGCTGACTGTGCTGCATACGCAAAACCACCAGCAACCCCAGCACCTGTGATTGTTCATCAGCCTGCACCACCGCCTGTGATTATCCATCAGCCTGCACCACAACCAACCCCAATCGTTAATGAGCGTATTCGTCTAGAGGCAGATGCACTGTTTAAGTTTGATAAATACAAGCTAGAAGACATGCTTCCTGCGGGACGCGCAACGCTTGATGAGCTTGCTGTTAAGCTGCTTGATTGGCAAAGCCGTGGCGACAGTCGCATTCAGCTTGTAGGTCACACCGACCGCTATGCCAGCGAAGAATATAACCAAACGCTGTCAGAACGCCGTGCGATGACAGTGCGTAATTACTTGGTTAGTAAAGGCATTAATCCTACTACCATCACTGCAGCAGGAGCAGGTGAGCTTCAGCCACTACCAGAAGTAGTCTGTAGCACAACTGCACCAAAACAAGAGCAAGTTCGCTGCTTACAGCCAAACCGCCGTGTAGAAGTGGCTGTGCAGGTGTATGCCAGAACTGAGAATGGCTCTCAGTTAATTGAGATGGATAAGCAATATAATAATTTTAACCAAGCTCAATAATCCATAAGACAAAAGACCCCTTGCTATACGGCACAGGGGTTTTTTTATGTCTTAAGCTAAATAAAAAATACCATTAATAACGTCTTTTGGTGAAAGGCTTTAGGTAAATTCTGTCATTGCTAAAATCTGTCCATATAAGGCTTTTTGTTCTTGGCTTGGCTTGGCTGACTGCAGTGCCATGACAGATGTCATATCCCCGTGTACTCGGATTTTACCTGTCATAAAAGCTTCAATCGCAAGATTTGTATCTTTGGTTTTGATGATTTGGTTGAGTGTATCGCCATCAATTGTAATACTGCTTGTGGCATTTTGAGTTAGACCCTGATAAAGCTTACCATTTTTTAGGTGAAGATCGGCATTAGTGCCTGTAACGGTGACGTTAATGATGAGATTTGATAAGCTAGGCGGTAGATTTAGTTCGCCTGCAGATTCATTAAGCTCATCAATTTGATTAAACCAAGCTTGACTTAGAAATTTTGCCATGTGAAATATAAACTCTTTAATGGAAGATTAGTATTTTATTATAAGCCAAAAATCAATAATAGGGTGTAGTTTTTTAAAACATCTATTAGGATGGGTAGCTTTCATCAAAAAGATTGCCATTTAAGCATTAAATAAAGCATTTAAATGGTGCTAGGTGTGTAAGTTTTATCAAAAAATTGCAAAATGCAGTAAATTTTTGACGTTTTTTTTACAAAACATGGGGGAAAAATTACATTTGTGTTGTATTGTGTTGTATAATATAGGGTGAAAATTGAAAGTAATACCACATTGTCATTGTGGATTTAGACATAAAAGGACTAAAAGTCGCTTTTATCGTTATAGTAATGCAAGCCAAGCCATCAAAGCATCATCTTAATTAGATGGTCAAGCAAGCAAACAAAAAATCATCAGCACTGCCGTTCATTGCTATTTGTTTACTTGTGAGCTAGATTGTAGGCAAGGCAAGTCATTAAAACCAATTAAAATTAATAAATAGTTCATTCACTTGCGACATTTCTTGTAAGAAGAATGAAACACAAATAAATCGGGCTGCACAGGAAACTATCCAATGAGTCTATCTAAAACAGCATTAGCTCCGATTAACATTGACCATGAATACGAAATCACTATCGTGCGTTTTTTCACCATCATGGCAGTTATTTGGGGTATTATCGGCATGGCTGTGGGCGTATTTATCGCATCTCAGCTTGCATGGCCGGTACTCAACTTTGACACCGCTTGGCTATCATTTGGACGCCTAAGACCGCTACATACGAATGCGGTGATTTTTGCGTTTGGTGGTTCAGCACTTTTTGCAACTTCGTATTACATCGTACAGCGTACATGTAAGACTCGACTATTTGCACCTTATCTTGCTTGGTTCACCTTTTGGGGTTGGCAAGCGATTATCGTATCAGCAGTTATTACTTTGCCTTTGGGGATTACTTCTGCCAAAGAGTATGCTGAGCTTGAATGGCCGATCGACATCGCCATTGCATTAGTATGGGTATCTTATGCCATCGTATTCTTTGGTACGTTAATGAAGCGTAAGACTTCCCATATCTATGTAGCAAACTGGTTTTTTGCGGCATTTATCATCACCATTGCTTTGCTTCACATTGTTAATAACCTAGCCGTTCCTGTGGGATTTTGGAAAGCATACTCCCTATATGGTGGAGCGACTGATGCGATGGTTCAGTGGTGGTATGGACATAATGCGGTAGGTTTCTACTTAACGGCAGCATTCTTAGGTATGATGTATTACTTCATTCCTGTTCAGATTGGTCGCCCTGTGTACTCGTATCGCTTATCTATTGTTCACTTTTGGGCATTGATTGCATCATATATGTGGGCAGGTGGTCACCATCTACACTATTCAGCACTGCCTGACTGGACTCAGTCTTTGGGCATGGTGTTCTCATTAATCCTATTTGCACCATCTTGGGGTGGTATGATTAACGGCGTGTTAACTCTATCTGGTAGCTGGGATAAGTTACGTACAGACCCAATCATCCGTTTTTTGATTGTGGCATTGTCATTTTATGCGATGAGTACCTTTGAAGGTCCGATGTTGTCTATCAAGGCGGTGAACGCTATTAGCCATGACACAGACTGGACAGTAGGGCACGTTCACTCAGGTGCGTTAGGTTGGGTTGGTATGATTACCATCGGCTCTATCTATGTGCTATTGCCACGTATTTGGAATAAAGCCAAAATGTACTCAACAAACCTAATCACAGTACACTTTTGGCTTGCAACAACAGGCACAGTGCTTTATATCGTTGCGTTATGGATATCTGGTATTACCCAAGGTATGATGTGGCGTGCGACTAACTCAGACGGTACTTTGTCTTATGACTTTATCCAGACTGTTGTGGTATCGCATTGGCCATTCGTTGTTCGTGCGTTAGGTGGCTTGCTTTATGTTAGCGGTATGCTGGTGATGGCTTATAACTGTTATAAGACCATTCAGATGCCAAGCATACCTGAGCCAATCGCTGAGCCTGATGAAGTGAATACTGGTAGTGACGAAGTGTTTGACAACGACACTGTCAAGGCTTAAAGGGGGAGAGTCATGTCAAATATTACTCACGAAATTGTTGAGAAAAATACAGGTTTACTCGTTACTTTCATCGTTATCGCCATCAGCTTTGCGACATTGGTTGAAATTGTTCCGTTGATTTTTGACCGTAATGCACCAGAAGAAGGCGGCGTAAACAAACCGCTACCGAATATGCGTCCTTGGACGGCTCTTGAGCTTGAAGGTCGTGATATTTATATCCGTGAAGGTTGCCACGTTTGCCACACACAGATGGTTCGCCCACTGCGTGCAGAAGTGGAGCGTTATGGACCTTATAGCCGTGCTGCTGAGTCAGCATGGGATCACCCATTCTTATGGGGCTCTAAGCGTACAGGTCCAGACCTTGCCCGTGTGGGTGGTCGTTACTCTGACCAGTGGCACGTTGACCATCTCACCAACCCACGTTCGGTTGTTCCTGAATCGGTGATGCCATCTTATCCTTGGCTTGCTACAAGCGAAGTAGATGGTGCGAAAGTTCAAGCAAAAATGCGTGTCTTTAAAGACCGCTTTGGCTTGCCTTATACCGAAGCAGATATTGAGGCGGCACCAGACCAAGTACAAGGTGCAACAGAGCTTGATGCTGTCGTTGCTTACCTACAACAACTTGGTATTGCCATGAAAGGTCAACGCTAATGAATTGGGGCGTTTTGCATAGTATTGCGACCGTATTGGCAGTGATTGCTTTTTTCGGCATCGCATGGTGGGCATACTCACCAAAAAATAAAAAACGCTTTGAAGAAGACGCACAACTTGTGCTTGATGATATTACCGTATCAAAAAGCAAGCACACTAAGGATATACAATGAGCTTTTTTTGGGGTTCTTGGATTACCGTCCTGTCGCTAGGCTGCTGGTTATTTATCTTCGGCGTACTGATATGGACACTAAAATCCAAGCCTGTCTTAGAAGAAGATGAAACGACAGGGCATTCTTACGATGGTATCCGTGAATATGATAAACCATTACCAAAATGGTGGTTGGTCATCTTCTTTGGTACATTGATTTGGGGTCTGGGCTATTTTGTTCTATTCCCATCTATTCAGCCAAATGTTTGGAAAGGTGTTACAACCGTTGAAGTTGATGGTCAAGCCGTGCCTTGGACATCAGAAAATGAACTAAACAGTCAGCTGCAAGCCAACAATAAAGTGTTCATAGATAACTTTGAACAAGGTATTTTGGTAAATGCAGGTGCAACAGGTGCAACAGCCATCTTGGCTAAATTGAATGATTTAGAAGCACAGCAACGTGCAAGCCAAACTCCTTCTAAAGAAATTCAAGCACAAATTGATGAGCAGTTAAAAGCACTAGCTCCTTATGTAGATAAGCTTGCTACCGACCCTGAAGCTCAGAAAGTTGGTAACAGACTATTCCTACAAAACTGTGCATTATGTCACGGCTCCAATGCTAAAGGTACAACAGGCTATCCAAACCTAACAGATAATGATTGGCTGTACGGTGGTGAAGCAGAAAATGTACTGACCACGATTCATAATGGTCGTGTAGGTGGAATGCCAGCTTGGCAGCAACAATTGGGCGAATCAGGTGTTCGTGCCGCTGCTGAATATGTGTTATCAATCTCTGGCAACCAAAATGGCTATGAGCTAAACCAAGAGCAAGTAAACCAAGGCAAGGCAATCTTTGATGCCAACTGTGTATTATGTCATGGTGAAGATGCTAAAGGTATGGTTGCAATGGCAGCTCCAAACTTAACCGATGATATCTGGTTGTTTGGCGGTGAGCGTGAAGTCATTAGAGAAACAATCCGTAACGGTCGTTCTGGCGTGATGCCTGAGTGGGCAAGTAAGCTTGGTAATGAGCGTGTTATGCTTCTTGCAGCTTATGTGCGTTCACTATCACAAAACCCAGCAGAATAATCCTTATTCTGTCATAAAAAAAGACCCCAACGATTTGGGGTCTTTTTTTTATTATGCAATTTTTAGTTGATGGCACATGTGTAAACTTTTGCATGGTTAAGCTTGTGGTGATTGCCATGAGTGATGACTGACAAGAGATGGGTTGATCAATAAAAAAGGCGTTAATAATACGCCCTTTTGATAATCTAGTTAAGCGGTTTGATTGTCAGTGTAGATGGCAGCTTGTAGCCAGATATTAGCTTGGATATAGTCGTGGACTTGAATTTTTGCGGTATCTTTGGTGCTTATAGCAGCGATGCGTACGACTAATGGCTGAGCATCTGGTTCACGTAAAATGACGACATCAAATAACGTAATGTCTTTATCAAAGGCTTTGGTTTGGCTAATGCCTAGCACCTGACCTTGGCACCACGCTTCATCTTCTTGACCGAAAGTTTCGCCAAATAAATAAATACAGCTATGCCCAAGATTTATCTCCACAGGTGCAAGCGGTTCGCCTTCTTTGATGTCGCTTGGTTGCCATTGACTGATTTGAGCTTCGATATCATCAGGTACTGTACCACCATTTGCACTAACGATATCATTAAAAGCACGGTGATAGCGGATAGCGTCTTGATCTTCGACTAAAATGGATTCGTTTTTATCGCTTGGTGCGATATGATATGCCCACGCACTAAAATTTACAAAATAATCAGTATACGCATCGTAGCTGTTGGCATTGATGGCGTGCAGCTGATCAAAGGCATAAATGGTTGCACCATCTGGTGTCTTTAGGCGTAAGATGGCATCAGTGGTTTTTGCACAGCTAATCACACGCTCAATACGGCAGGTTAGTCCGTAAGGTCCATCAACAGCTGGAAAGGCATTAATGAATGCTTCAGGCTTGCCATCTTTCATGCTCAGCACTTGTTTGGTGTGGCAGGTGTCGTTTGTCGCTAATAATAAGTGGCGATTTTGGGTGCTATTTACCCCAAGTCCTGAGGGTAAGGCGGCTTTTTCGATCATCTGCCCAAGCCATCTTGGTACGTCTGTATTAATGTCGCTTGTGAGTATTGCCCAATGGTCGCCATGACTTGCATTTTTATCGCATGGCAAATCAATGCGTGTCGGAGCTTGTCTATGGTGATAAGTATAATGTTGTGTTGTCATGATGAGTGCTTATTGATTTGGTTAAGGTGTAAAATATAACGTATCGTGATTTATGCTGTCTTAAATAGGGTGAAAATGTGAAAAATCAAGCTAATGCATTATTTATCACTGTGAAAATATCAAATATCACCACTTTTAGGAAAAATGGTGTAAACTATTGGGTTAGTTTTGACAAGCTGTAGGAAGTCTATGTTTCGCCCATTGTCGCTGTTTATTGGACTTCGGTATACTCGTGCCGAACGTAAAAATGGCTTTATTTCGTTTATCTCTCTTATCTCGATGATTGGTCTGACGCTTGGCGTTGCTGTGCTGATTACTGTCTTGTCGGTGATGAATGGCTTTGATCGTGAATTAAAAACACGTATTTTAGGTATGGTGCCACAAGCAACGGTAACTGCAGCAGAAGTCATTCCTGACTGGAAACAGCTGGCAGATGAGATTAAAGCACAAGACCAAAGCGTGGCTGCTGTTGCCCCTTTTATCACTTTACAAGGTATGATTACTGCCAATGGGCAAGTGGCGGGCGTCGTTGTGTCAGGGGTAGAGCCACAATACGAAAAAGAAGTCTCAGTGATTGATAATCATATGACATCAGGCTCTCTTGATGGTCTTAAAGCAGGCGAGTTTGGTATCGTGCTTGGTGAGAGCTTGGTGCAGTCGCTAGGCGTGGGTATCGGTGAGCATATCACATTGGTGCTGCCAGAAGCGACACCATCTATTGCAGGGGTGATACCACGATTTAAGCGGTTTACGCTTGTGGGGACATTTAAGATTAGTCCAGAGCTTGATAATGTTATGGGTTATGTTGCCATGCGTGATGCTGGGGTGATGCTTCGTTTGCCAGAGGGGGCTCAAGGCATCCGTATGCAGATGAAGGATATTTTTAAAGCACCATCGGCAGCGATTAACGCATCTATGCTAGATAGCAGACTAATGCCAAGCGACTGGACTCGCACGCATGGTAATCTATTTAGTGCCATTCAGATGGAAAAGGCGATGATTGGCTTGCTGTTATTTTTAATCGTTATTGTTGCTGCCTTTAACATCGTCTCAAGCCTTGTCATGCTGGTAACAGATAAGAAGTCAGACATTGCCATCTTAAAGACGTTTGGGGCATCACCCAAGCTAATTATGCAAGTATTTATGGTGCAAGGCATGATTATTGGGGTGATTGGCACAGTGCTAGGTACTGTCTTAGGGGTGACGCTTGCTTTGACTGTTAATGATATCTTGGTGTTTATCAGTTCAGTGTTTGGCATTAGTCTATTTGATTCAAGTGTGTATTTTGTTGATTATTTACCATCTCAAGTGAAGCTGATTGATGTATTGATTATCGTGAGTGCGTCTTTTTTACTGAGCTTTTTAATGACGATTTATCCTGCACTGCGAGCTTCTCGCATTGCTCCTGCACAGACGTTGCGTTATGAGTGATATGCCATGAGTATTATTTTACAAGCCAATAATATCAGTAAGGTTTATGCCGAAGAAAAAATCAGCACAACTGTTTTGACAGGGCTTGATTTGACGGTCAAGTCAGGAGAGAAAGTTGCCATCATCGGCACAAGCGGATCGGGAAAATCAACATTACTGCATTTGCTTGGCGGATTAGACACTCCTACCACAGGCGAGGTTTGGCTAAAAGGTATTTGTCTAAATCACCTAAATGAGACTGAGCGAGGGCATTTGCGTAATGAGCATTTAGGTTTTATTTATCAATTTCATCATTTGCTTGCTGAGTTTACTGCTACTGAGAATGTCGCTATGCCGTTACTCATGCGGGCTGATATATCGGTAAAAGAGGCACGTAGCCGAGCAAATGCATTGCTTGATAAGGTGGGACTATCCCATCGCACGCACCACAGACCTAGCGAGCTGTCAGGTGGCGAGCGTCAGCGTGTGGCGATTGCTAGGGCGTTGGTGACACAGCCTGCACTCGTTTTGGCAGACGAGCCGACAGGGAATTTGGATGATGATAATGCTAAAGCGGTGTTTGATTTATTATCTGAGCTACAAAGCACGCTAGGCACGGCACTGCTTATGGTAACGCATGACAGAAATTTGGCGAGTATGGCAGACAGACAGCTTGAGATGCGATCAGGTGCGTGGGTGAATCGCTAGGATTATCGTGTCAATCGGCGTGTAGTAGATTTAGGGCTAAATGGAGTTATTATATGCGGCATAGCCGTCTGAGTAATGATTAGATGGGTATAACTTAAGCACTGCTCTAAAAAGCGGAGTATCTGTGATGATTTTATGCCAGTTTTAGAGTTGTCAGACGGCAACTCTTTTTGTATTGGTAAATTGGCAATCAGGCAAGTTATTTGTGCTTGGCTGTTTTTGTGTCGTAGTGATTTTTTGGTTCAAAACCTTGAATATTAGTATTGTAGCCAGAACGTTTTTGCCACTGCTTGACGATATGATATCGCCAAAAAACTCGAAATAACAAGCCGGCGATGACGCTAGAAACCACAGCACAGATGATTAATCCCAATAAAAACGCATGCAGCGAGAAAGAAGTGTGGGCAGCTAGTGGGTTGATGTCTTGATTGGTGAACCACTGTGCCATGTCAGATAAAATATGCTTAATGGTGCGCACTCCAATCATAGGTTCGCCTAAGATATATGCACCAACAGAATAAGCAAACCACACCACAGGAATGGCAGTTAAAGGGTTGGTTATCCATGTTAGGGCGACCGCCATGGGTACATTGGCACGCAGCAGTAATGCACCAAGCACAGCAAGCGGCATTTGCCCTGGCAAAGGAAAAAAAGCACACAGTATGCCAACATATACCGCACGCTCAAGTGAGTTACGGTTCATATGCCATAAACGAGGGTCGGTTAAAAATGGTCCAAACCATCCAATAATGCGATTTTCGCGTAGCTTTTCTGGCGAGGGTAGCCATGCTTTAAGTTTTTGTTTTGGCATAACTATCAAATGTTCAAATATTTGCTATTATATATTAAAAATCGTTATCTATACTAATTTTTATTGATAAATAACTGCTCGTTAGAGTGGTTTTTATGTTTAATTTGTGTAACTTGCCTTAAAATAAGATAAATTGTGCTAAAATAAGTCTTATATTTTAAACCACAATATAACAATTTAGTAAGTGATTATGACAGATAAACTAAAAATTCAACACCCAAAACCCACCAAAAAACCCACCAAAAAAGCACTCATTTGGATTGACCTTGAAATGACAGGCTTAGATACGATGACAGATGAGATTATTGAGATTGCCACCATCGTTACCGATGATAATCTGAACATCTTGGCAGAAGGTCCTGTTTTTGCCATTAAAGTGCCAGATACTGTGCTAAATAGCATGGATGACTGGAATAAAAAACAGCATGGGCAGTCAGGTCTGGTGGATCGCATTCGCAGAAGTACGATTACGCTTGAGCAGGCAGAACGTGAAACGATAGAGTTTTTGTCAAAATGGTGTGATGCAGGCGCATCACCAATGTGCGGTAATTCTATCTGCCAAGACCGTCGTTTTTTGGCAAGGCAAATGCCAAAGCTTGAACGGTTTTTTCATTACCGTAATTTAGATGTATCAAGTGTTAAAGAGCTTTGCTATCGCTGGCGACCTGATGTAGCAAGTGGTTACCAAAAAGGCGGTACTCATTTGGCGTTGGACGACATCAGAGATTCCATTCGTGAATTGCGACATTATCGTGAGCATTTTTTTAAGTTGCTTGATGGCTAAACATAAAAACTGGCACAAATTAAGTGCCAGTTTTATTTTATGTAGGATTATTTGCCTAAAGCGGTGTATTTATCGAAGTTTTTGATGTAGTCATCTAGGTTGTCACGAAGCATTTGTTCGTATTGCTTGGTATAAAATTTAACGATGTCTTCTTTTTCTTTGGCAAAATCACTTGATTTGACAAAGCCAATGCTCGCAGCTGATACCGCAAATCGAGCCGCTGCATAGGTGAGACTGGCTGCCACTTGACCTGAGTGCGAGTTTGGCGATAGTTGTGAGTTGGCAAGCATAATCACGCTGTCTGCTCGCTCAAAAAAGGCGTTGGCATCAGCGGGGAGTTTGGCGGTGTTGTTGGTAAGTTGTTCGTTTAAGGTTGTCATGGTATAGCTTAATCTAAAAAGCCCCATTATAGCACAAAGATAAATTTAATCATTGACTTGTAGCAATAAAAACTGCGATTTTGATAAATTGCAATTAAAATACAATCAATCTTTAAATAACAGTTGTTTAAAAATTGTTTGCCAGCTAATTTTGCTTATATTGGTTAACATCATATCTTTATAGTGATAAAGAGTTATTTTAAAAAGTGTGGCGTTAAATTGAAATTTTAGGGCTTTTTATGACCCTATTCATTAGACATTAGGTCATGTAAGATGCCAGCAAACCCCATAGGATTTTCCCAAGACATAAAATGCCCAGCATTTTTGATAATGGCAATGTTTACGCCGTGAGTCATCAAGGTATGATAATCATCATCAGGCAGACTGTTTTTGCTAAAAATATAGGTTTTTGGTGCGTCTAATCGGCATAGCAACTCTCGCCACGAAGGTTCAATGCCTTTTACTAAACTCTCAGCATTTTTAAATAAAGCATAAGGGGTATAATTTTGTAATGAACCTGCCCAAGGCGTGCGGGTATCTCTTAATAACTGCTTATAGCCGTGATTAATAAACTATTCTTCACCTTGGCTGCCAATGTGCTTACTAAATACACCACCGCCCATATCCAAATTGCATTCAGAAACGATCAATCCTGCTATGTTATTACAATTGTTTGCCACTTCAATGGCAATACTGCCACCCATGCTATGCCCGTATAAATAAAATGACGGTAATTATAAGTGGCAAACAAGCTCAATCACAACTTTGGCATTATCTGTTGTAGAATAACCAAAATTTAAAGGTTTATCGCTAAATCCACCCCTATTAAATTCAGTTAAAATACACCGCCTTTTATCAAAATTAGGCTATGCAACGACCGTAGGGTATTCAAATGAAGACGCACAGCCAATCATGAATAAATATACAAGGTGCTTTGTCTTTAATATGAGTATTTAAATCAAAGTATCGCAATTTGGCATTTGTCACAGAACTAAAAAATTCATTTATGTATTATTTCCAGTCATGAAACGCATAAGGGGCAGTCATCATGCCCCTTATCTTTTGCAAATAACACTACCAATTGGCGTCTGCTTTTAATGCGTCCACTTTATCCACTTTTTCCCAAGTAAAGGCATTGTTCGAGCCTGCACGCCCAAAATGTCCATAACTTGCGGTCATCTCATACATGGGTTGTAGTAGGTTTAGCATGCGAGTAATGCCATAAGGACGCAAATCAAAGTGCGTGCGAATCAAGCGAACGATGTCAGCATCGCTAATTTTACCTGTATTGAAGGTATTAACCGAGATAGAAGTCGGCTCTGCCACACCGATGGCGTAGCTAATCTGCACTTCACAGCGATCTGCAATGCCTGCCGCTACGATGTTTTTAGCGACATAACGACCAGCATAGGCAGCACTTCTATCTACTTTGCTTGGGTCTTTTCCGCTAAATGCACCACCGCCATGACGAGCCATACCGCCATAAGTATCCACGATAATCTTACGACCTGTCAGACCTGCATCACCCACAGGACCACCGATGACAAATTTACCTGTTGGGTTGATGTGATAAAGCGTATCTTTATGCAGTAGTTCGCTAGGAATCACCTTTTTGATAATCTCTTCAATAACCGCTTCTTTTAGGTCAGTCTGACTAATGTCTGGGTCGTGCTGAGTAGATAGCACCAGTGCGTCAATGGCGATGGGCTGATGATTGTCATCATAACGCAAGGTAACTTGTGCCTTAGCGTCAGGGCGTAACCAAGTTAAAGTACCGTTTTTGCGAAGTTCGGCTTGACGTTCCATAAGACGGTGCGACAGCTGAATGGGTGCTGGCATAAGCACATCGGTTTCGTTCGTAGCATAGCCAAACATGAGACCTTGGTCACCTGCCCCTTGATCTTCTGGACGTTGTCTGTCTACGCCTTGGGCGATTTCTGGCGACTGCTTGCCAATCATGTTGATGATGGCACAGCTACCGCCATCAAAGCCTAAATCGCTGTGGTTGTAGCCGATTTTATTGACAGTATCACGCACGATACGTTCTACATCAATGTTAGCGTGAGTGCTAATCTCACCTGCTAGTACCACAGCCCCTGTTTTTACAAGGGTTTCGCACGCTACACGAGCGTCCTTATCTTTAGTTAAAATAGCATCAAGCAAAGCATCAGAAATCTGATCTGCCATCTTGTCAGGGTGACCTTCTGAGACGGATTCTGAGGTAAATAATTGATAATTCATGAGTAAATCGCTTGTTAATAGTGGCAATGCAAGCTAACGACAAAAATAGTGTACTTGCAAAAAGTGAATAATATTTATGGTATAACCAAATTCAAAAGAAAAATGCGTGAATTTTGGTGGCTTTTTTAGGCTTTACAAAATGACATGATGTCAAACACGCACGAAAGATTTAGGAGGCGTTATAATGTTAAACGCACCTAGATATTTGGGGGAGAATTATAAATTAAAAACGCTTAAAATGCTAATGAATAATTTTCATAATCTCATGAAAATCAAGCATGAAGCGACATCACTATATCGGTTAGTGGCTTTTTAGTAAGCCAAGTGCGACCATTAAAGCAGTCGCTTGGGCTGCTAAAATTAATAACACCGTTCCAAGCCAGCTGCCTTTGGCATACGCAATGGCACACGCCCAAGCACCAATGCTACCACCACCATAGTAGCCCATGTAATATAGCCCACTAGCTAAACTTCGTCCTTCGCTGACATGACTGCCGATGTAGCTTATCGTGGCTGATTGTGTGATGAACACGCCTGTGGACATAACCACAAGACCTAAAATAATAATATAAAGTGGCGTGGCAAGCGTTAATGCCATGCCTGCCATTGAGAATAACACTGCTATGATGATGGCACATTTCATGCCAAATCTTACAGTAATCTTGCTTGTCAGTGGCGTAATCACCATGCCGATAAGATATAACGAAAAAATATTTGCAAGACCAGACGCACTTAGCTGATAAGGAGCATCTGCTAGATGTAAGTTAATGAAAGTAAAACAACCGACAAGCGAAAACAGCACACAGCCACCCAAAAGACAAGCACTCATGACGTGGCGGTTTTTGGTGTGAGATAATAAGATGCTAAAGGCAGAAGTTACATTATGACTGCGAATAAAATGCTGCGAATTTGGCAACAGCTTTAATGCCCAAATCGCCCCAATAAAAGTAAGCAATGCCATGGCCAAAAAGCCTGCTCGCCAGCCGATTATCTCGTGCAAATGCCCCGCCAAAAACCGCCCGCTAAAACCGCCTAGCACTGTGCCAGAAACGTATAAGCTCATCATTTGGGGTAGGTGCTTGGCATATTCTTCTGAGATATAAGCGATGAGTACGACAGTAATGCCAGGAACGAACAGCCCTTGTAAAAACCGCCAAAATGTCAGTTGTTCTGCATTTTGGCTAAATCCAAGTAAGGCGGTCGGTACAGCAAGTAAAAACAGCGATGAGACGATGAATCTTTTACGCCCAAAGGCGTCTGAAAGCATACCCATAAAAGGCGACATTAATGCCACGGCAAAAACCGTCGCTCCAACTGCAAGCCCAATAGCCACTTCGCTTGCGTGTAGCTGTGTCATTAAGATGGGTAAGATTGCTTGAACAGAATATACTTGTAAAAATGCAAAAAACCCAACCATGGCAATGGTGCATTTTTGGGCAAGTGTGGGGGCTTGGCTGATGATGGGTTTTGGCATGATGTGGCGTGCGATTTGGTTAAATCTGATATTCTAGCATGAAAAATGACAAGAGACTATCACGACATCTACCTGCTGCAACCGAAATTTTTTTTATAAATTGCTTGCATTTTACCAAAAATGCTCTATAATACCTGCCTACGGAAGCTTGGCAGAGCGGCTGAATGCACCGGTCTTGAAAACCGGCGTGGGTTTGTAGCCCACCGAGAGTTCGAATCTCTCAGCTTCCGCCACATATCTTATCGTAATTCCCTTTTTAGGAAGCTTGGCAGAGCGGCTGAATGCACCGGTCTTGAAAACCGGCGTGGGTTTGTAGCCCACCGAGAGTTCGAATCTCTCAGCTTCCGCCATTATTTATGACGGCACTATTTGGTGCTGCCGTAATCAAGAACCGTCTATTTATGGGCGGTTTTTTGTGCTTGGTCGTTTGTGAATTCTATAAAAGTAGGCTACAATACGGCTTTCATCTAATAAATCTACCATATGTCTTTAATTCGCCGTCGTAAACTCACCAAAAATCAAGCCCGCCAAATCCAAAAGAATCAAGATGCACCGATAGACGAAAGTAGCTTGGCTACAGGCGTTGTGGTGTCTCACTTTGGCAAGCAGCTTGCCGTGCAGATTACTAAGCTGCCAGAGCAAATGCCTGCATTCCCTAAAACTAACATAAAGATTTTTAAGAACACTGATGAGAATGCTGATAAGCCGACATCGATTTGTATTGGCGATGTGTGGCGATGTCATGCACGCACCAATTTACCTATGTTAGCAGCAGGTGATGTGGTGAAGATTAGCTTTGATACGACGGCAGGGACAGGGCGGATTGAGATGCTTGAGCCAAGACATACGCTCATCACACGCCCAGATCGCTACCATAAAGTCAAGCCTGTGGCAGCGAACGCTGATGTATTGGTGATTGTTTTTGCACCACTACCTAAGCCTGCTGTGAATCTGATAGACCGCTATTTATTAGTAGCGCGCACATTTGGTGTAGAGCCGTTACTTGTGCTAAATAAGGCAGATTTATTGGCAGAAGCACCAGAATGCCAAGTCATTTATGATGAATATGAGCAGCTTGCAAAAAAATACGATTTTGACATTATTCAAACATCAAGCATAGATGGGCGTAATCTTACCGAACTAAAGACAAGGATTGATGGTAAAATTGCCATATTTGCAGGACAATCAGGCGTGGGTAAATCTAGCTTAATTAATCAGCTTTTACCATACGCCAAGCAGTCCACGAACGTCATTTCTGAAGGCTCAGGCTTAGGTCAGCATACCACGACCACAAGCCGATTGCTTGCTTATGACAGCACTAATCTTAATAAGGGCGGTATTATTGATACGCCGGGTATCCGTGAATATGGCGTCTGGCATTTGTCAGCAGATGATGTGCTGGCAGGCTTTGATGAGCTGATGGCGTTAAATGGCGAGTGTCAATTTAGAGACTGTAATCACCATGAGAACGCAAAAGGCTGTGCATTTTGGCAAGCAGCTAAAGCAGGTCAAGTGTTGCCACGGCGAATTGAAAGCTTAATTGAGATGACTAAAGAAGTGAAAATTGGCACAAGCGTGAAACTTTCAACAAAATAACACCCATGCTGATGACAAATTTGGTTATTTTGTTATAATGATAGATTATTTTAAGTTTTGGAGATAGCTTTGGAGCGTTGGCTGACATTTATGGGGAATCACCCTGTACTCTTTGGGATTTTGTTTGTACTGATTATTGCGTTTTTTATGGTTGAAAGTAAACGTAGCGGTAAGAAAGTACCACCAAATGAGCTGGGTCTATTGGTGAATAATCATCAAGCAAAAATCATAGACATCCGCCCTGCAAATAAGTTTGCCACAGGGCATATCTCTGGCAGTCGTAACATTGCATTTACTGCCATTAAAGACCATCTAGAAGAACTTCGTGCTATCAAAGAGCCGCTGATTATCGTCTGTGATATGGGTGTGCAGGCAGGTGCTGCAGTGGCAATGATAGGAACGCCTAATGCCATGCGACTTGAAGGCGGTATCAATGGCTATCAAGCAGCGGGTTTACCATTAGTTGGCATAACAAAAACCAAAAAATAAGCAAATGAGTATGGTGATTGGCAATTTTTAAGTGACTTGAAATTAACAAAATTGCCCTTATAAATGTACCAATACACATCGGAGAAAGACATGCAACCTGTTACATTATATATCAAAGAAACTTGCCCATACTGCATCGCAGCAAAACAGCTACTTGATGCAAAAGGCGTAAATTATACCGCTCACAGCGTGTTTGACCTAACCGAACAAGAGCGTGCAGAAGTCGCCAAAAAAACCAACAATTACCGTACTGTACCACAGATTTTTATTGGTGAGCAGTTTATCGGCGGTTTTGATGATATGCGTAAACTTGATAGCAAGGGCGAGTTAGACCGCCTACTAAACGCTTAATAATATTTATATTTAACTTAGGAGAATAATCATGGCAGAACAACAAAGCCCACAACTTGGTCTTGAGCGTATTTATGTAAAAGACATCTCTTTTGAGGTGCCAAGTGCGGAAGTTTTCACAAAAGAATGGCAACCACAGCTTGATGTAAGCGTCACCACCACAAGCAATGAGCTTGATGAGGATCATAAAGAAATCGTGTTGTCAGTTAGTGTTACTGCCAAAAACAGCGGTAGTACAGCTTTTATCGCAGAAGTTCAACAAGCAGGCATTTTCTTATTGCGTAATATTCCAGAAGCGGACTTGCCACACTTACTACAAGCCTACTGCCCAAATGTGCTATTCCCTTATGCTCGTGAAGTAATCAGCGACATCGTAAACCGCGGTAGTTTCCCACAGCTGCTACTTGCTCCTGTAAACTTCGACCAAGCATTCCTACAAGCTCAAGCTGAGTTACAAAACGAAGAGTCTAAGCAAGCAGACGCTTAAATCTTTGTAATTGTATAAATTTGTAGTTTTATAAAAAAGCAGCGATTGATTCGCTGTTTTTTTTATTTGTTTTATTTGGTCTGGCCTGTTATTGATGGCATTATTAGAAAGTCTTAAGCACTCGCCTTGGCGTGTTGATTTGTTGTATTGTGATTTCATCAGCACGGCGACAGTTGTCTTGGGGTTTTGTGATATCACGGATTAATGCCACCACTTCATAAATAGCCCGTCTAGAGTGAATAAGATTAGCCTTAGGGTCAAGCCATGTGATCGGCTTAGATAGTGGTGCGTTATAAGCTAAGGTCTGTACACCGACCTTGGCAAACTGACGTCTTGCTCGTGCCATATGATAGCGATCGGTTACTAAATATATAATTTTTGGTAAATGGTGGTGGGTGAGTAGTTCGTTGGTAAAGATGGCATTTTCACAGGTATTCATGCTAGCATTATCGCTGATGATATGAACAAAGGAGCGGCTTTGGCTTTGTAGATAGTCCACAAGCCAAGGCGACTCTACACCACTGGTGATGATAATCGGCTTTGTTGGCGTGTTATTGTATAAGTTAAGTGTGCTGTCTGCTCGGCTTTGGCTAAAGTGATTTAGCTCAATGATGGTGCGATGATGATCGTTATCATATACTGTGTATTTTGACAGACCGCCGCCAAGCACGACAATTATCGATGGCTCAGTGCTGGGTTTTTCTAGGCTTAGGCTTGAGAATGCAGACAGTCCAAATGCCACCACATGTGAAAACAAAGGCGTAAACACCGAAAAGGCGATTATTATCATGCCAAAAGCTAGCTTTAGCAATCTAAAAAACCACTTAAGCATGATATCCTTGCTCATCAATCCAGACAGGCTCACGCACAAGCTGCACGCCAAATTTATCATGCACGGTATCGATGATAAAGTCTTGGGATTTTTGAATATCATTGGCAGTAGCGATGTGCGGTGTGTGGTTGGTCAACACTAAGGCTTGGAGTCTATGCGTAAGGATAGGAAATATGCCACCGCCTTTAAGTCCTGCCATATCAATAAGCCAACCTGCAGGGATTTTTACGTTATTATCATCAATAAGATAGCTTGGCAAGCTAGCGTGCTGTGTTTTTAGGCTGGTAAATTGCGCCATGCTGATGATGGGGTTTTGGAAAAAGCTACCACAATTTGCTAAAACTTTCGGGTCGGGCAGCTTGCTTTGGCGAATGGCGATAACAGCGTTAAATACGTCTTTTGGGTGTATGGTTTTGCGATTGTCTTGATGGGCAAGCTTTAGTGATAACGCCGCTAAATCCCCATAGTTAGATTGCACATGGTCGCTGGACGTATGTAGCTTAAAAATAACTTCACTGATTAAGTAGCGATTTGGATTATCCTTAAATAAACTGTGGCGATAAGTAAATTGGCATTTGGCATTTTTAAACTCACACTGAGTGCCAGTCGTCAAGTCATATGCGATTACTTTTTCAATAAAATCGGACACTTGGACGCCATAAGCACCGATATTTTGTACAGGACACGCCCCAACAAGTCCAGGAATTAAGGCTAAGTTTTCTAGTCCGTACCAACCATTATCTAAGCATGTCTGTACAAATTCATGCCAATTTTCACCTGCTTTAGCACTGATAAGAACGTGCGTGTCACTTTTGGATATCGTGTGAATGCCGTTAAATCTTGGTAGTAATACGCACGCTTTTAGTTTGTTTGGCAAAATCACATTACTACCGCCTGATAGCACAAGTAAAGGCAAGCTGTTAAGCTTTGCATATGTGATGGCAGGCGTGATGTCTGCTGTATCAAAAAGCTCAATGGCGGTGTGTGCTGTGCAAGTAAGTGCCATGGTGTTAGCATGCGACAAGTCGTAATCGTGGTGCAGTTTCATGAGTAAGATTGCCAAAGTTTTAGCCAATTATCGGTGACTTTTATGATATGGTCAAACATTTTTACAAAATCATTTTTATCGCCATAATAGGGGTCGGCAATTTGACCGCTTGGATCAAAAGATAACAACTTAGCAGTGGGCTGCACTACGGCTGCTTGCAGTTTTTGTAAATTAGCAAGATTGCTATCATCCATCGCAAAAATTATATCAAATTGATGAAAATCATCTGGTTTAACTTGTCTTGCTTGCAAATTTTCAAGTTGGTAGCCAAGCTGCTTACCCACAGCGATAGCCCTAGAATCTGGCTGTTCGCCAATGTGATAGTCTGCTGTGCCTGCTGAATCTATCGTGATGTCTAGACCTGCTTGTTTACACTTAGCACGCATGACGCCTTCAGCGGACGGACTTCGGCAGATGTTACCAAGGCAGACAAATAGTATGGATTTTGGAGTAATCATTTGGTTATCCTAATTTGTTGGTTTGGATTATTAA
Organism: Moraxella nasovis; assembly: GCF_022701215.1. Lineage (NCBI taxonomy): Bacteria > Pseudomonadati > Pseudomonadota > Gammaproteobacteria > Moraxellales > Moraxellaceae > Moraxella > Moraxella nasovis. The sequence continues at coordinate 1,578,505 of NZ_CP089976.1, forward strand.
AGTAAGTATGTATAAAGATTTTACCATCGGTGTTGGTTAAGCATGTGTATGGGACACTGCTGATTTGCCTTGCCATACCATGCCACACCATAGATAAATGATGGCATTCTTGTGATTATGCCATCTAAAATTGATTTTGAAACTTTTGAATATCTCGGCGTTCTTTTTTGTTCGGTTTGGTGGTAGGACGGGCAAGGTTTTGTAATTTACGCTGCTTAGCAAAAAATTCTCGTGTGGCGATGCTCTCGTCAGTTTCTTCATAGAGCGTTTGGGCGATGGTGGCGTTGCCACGACTATCCGATAAGGCTTTGATGATGATGGTTTTTTGTTCTTGGACGTTTGCGTGTCCTTGACGTATGGTGAGTGTGTCGCCAACTAAGAGTTCTTTACTGGTTTTGATTTTTTGACCGTTCATGTGAACCTTGCCACCTTCTATCGCTTCTTTGGCGAGCGTGCGGGTGCGAAAAAAGCGTGCCGCCCACAGCCATTTGTCGGCACGCACTTTGGTTAACTCTTGGGTTTTGTTGGCATTTATCATGAATTTTCCAAAATTTTAATTACGGTAAACTTCTCAAAAAGTAACCACATTTTATCATCAAAAACACCCAATCGCCCAAAAAATTCACGATGAGCCTGTTGCCAATAGGCAAGTGACAAATCGCCTTCGCCTTCTAATTTGGCTAAATTTTCATCAACATCACAAAAGCGAATGATGAATTGATGGGTGCTTTGGATAACACAGCGTGGGCGGTCTTGTCCGTCTGTGATGACTTGCAGGCTACCTGTGGGCGGTGCTGGGTCTTGTAAATGTTCCACCAAAGAGCCACAAGTTGCCGTCTTTTTACCTTGTATCACAAGCTCTACCAATTCATCCGCCAGCTTTGGGCTGTCGCCAAATGACGAGTGGGGCAGGGTGGTGATGTTAATATCGTTAATATTTATCATGTGCTTGGATTTTCTTTGTTGTCTTGGTTTGTTGGGCTTTTTGGTTGATTTTTTCAACCCAAGCGAGCATTTCTGGTGTTTTGGTTGGTAAAATATGAAACTCTCTACCATAATTACAGCTGTCCGCCCAACTGATAAAGCAAATAGGATTGCCAAATTTACTGTCTTGTTTTAAATAAATTTCTATGGCGTATTTGGATTTTAGATGAAAATAAAATTGATAGTTGACATGGCTAATATCATCGTAGTCTAAGCGTAATTCGTCTTTATGTTTTTTGATGAGTAGGTGCGTGCCATTATCCCAAACTTCATGCACAAGGGATTTTGTGATTTTATGAAAATGCCGAAACTTAAAATAACCAGCAATGGTGCTAAATAAGCAAAAAGAAATGGCATTTTCCCAAGTCATTTTATCAAAAGCCGCCAAGGCAATAAAAACAATAGGTAGTACAACCACTAATGGTCGTCCGATTTTTTCTTCTAACTGCAGATAGCTGACGTTATGATTTGCAAGATTTGGCATGATTTCCTAGATAAATTCACAGGTAAATAAAGGTAAAATTTTTTGCCCTTGCTTTAACCTTTGCTATAAATAACTACATTTTCTCCACCGTGCCAATGCCTAGTAGCCCCAAGCCTTGTTTTAAGGTTTTGGCGGTTAGGTCGGCAAGTTTGATGGTGCCACCTGCACGAGTTTTGAAGGGTTTGCCATCTTTGCCCAGCATCATGCCAAAGTTGTGATGTTCAAGTTTAAAGTCATCAGGCACAAAGCCTGCTTTTTTGGCGATTGCCCACGCCTGTGCCATGTGCTGGCTTTGGCGAGTGTCTGAATAGACGATGGCACGGTCAGCGTGCAGGGTCTCGTGGCGGTATTTGGCGGCGGCAATGTCGGTGGTGGTGTACAAATAGCCACCGTCTTTTTTCTGAATGATGATGCCTAAGGGGTCGCCCTCTTTATTTTTAAATTCGTCCAAGTACACCACTTGTGCCCCATCATTTTCTACGGCAATCCCTTGCTCTTTTAGGCTCTCTACGATGTCAGGTAGCATGGGATTGTATAGGCTTTCGCCCATGATGTCTTTGTCGGACAGACTTACACCCAAGCGGTCGTAGCTGGCTTGGTTCTGCTGCATCGTGATGGCGACAAGTTTTTGCCACATATTTACGCAATACTCATCGCCACTTTGTAAGCGGACGACATAGCTACGGGCTTTTTTGGCAAACTCTTCATCATTATCATAGGTCTCTTTAGCAGCACGATAAAACGCTTCTAAGTCGGACAATTCTAAATCAGACGCATTTTCATTTTGCATTTTTTCAAGATAGGCGATGAGCATACCAAACTGCGTCCCCCAATCGCCCACATGATTGGCACGAATGACGGTATCGCCCAAAAACTCCATGACACGCACCGAGCTGTCGCCAATGATGGTGGAACGCAAATGTCCAACGTGCATTTCTTTGGCGACATTGGGCGATGAATAGTCCACCACCACCGTTTCGGTGTGGTCGGAGTGAATGCCTAGATGGGGGTCGGTGCGTGCGTTTTCTACTTCTTTTGCCAAAAAATCTTTATCAAGAAAAATGTTGATAAAACCCGGTCCTGCAATCTCAAAACGCTCGGCAATGCCGTCTAGCTCGCCACTTTGGGATAAGTTATCTAGCACTTTTCGGGCAAATTCTCGTGGGTTTACGCCCAATTTTTTTTGGCAACGCCCATCACGCCATTGGCTTGATAATCGCCAAATTGGGGCTTGCCTGATTGCTTGATGACAGGGTCGGTGGTCTCGTCCGCCCCTGCTTGTATCATGGCGGTTTTGATGGGGGTGTGAAGCGTGGATAAAATGGTCATGGCGATTTTATAAATTAAATGATGAGAAAGCTTGATATTATACTAAATTTTGACCTATTTTAGGAAAAAAATTGGCAAATAAAATCAGCAAATAAAAAGCACAATAAGAAAAATTACACGTTCTTTCATGCAAAAACGCCTAAATTTTTTAAAAATATTTGTAGTTTGTCAAAGTGTGATATGTCCTGATTTAAGCAAAATAAAACGCCCTGATTGTCAGTTGGTCAAACCATGGCTTTGGCTTTTTGGGTGATTTTGTCATGACGCCAAATCTTGTATAAAACAAATTTTTATCTTGGTTGTTCAAATCACGCTGATTGTCATACAACTGTCATTTTTGCTTGTTAAACTTAGCACCAATAAGTTAGCGGTCATTCCAAACGCCCGATTTTGGGTCATTTTACAAGGTAAAATCATGAAAGCAAATAAATTCGTCATCTCGGCACTGTGTTTATCACTGGTTGCATTGGTGGGCTGTCAAGATAAATCTGCACCCGCAGAAACGGCAGAAAAGACCACCCCACAAGCTGCCGCCCAAGCAGGTTCAAACGAACAAATCGCCCTAAGTGCCACAGGTGCAGGGGCATCTTTCCCACAACCGATTTATGCTAAGTGGGCAAGCGAATTTGCCGAAAGTGGCGGACAAATCAACTATCAGTCCATCGGCTCGTCAGGCGGGGTTAAGCAAATCATCGCCAAGACGGTAGATTTTGGGGCGACTGACAGCCCATTGTCCGCCGAAGAGTTGGATAAAGAAGGTCTAATCCAATTCCCAGCCGTCATCGGTGGCGTTGTGCCGATTGTCAATATCCAAGGCGTGTCGGCAGGGCAGTTAAAGCTCACAGGCGAGATTTTAGCACAGATTTATCTGGGTGAGATTACCAAATGGAGCGACCCAAAAATCAAAGAGCTAAACCCTGACGCCCCCTTACCTGACGAAAACATCGTAACCGTATTTCGCTCGGACGGCTCTGGCACGAGCTTCATCTTTACCAATTATCTATCCCAAGTGTCTGCCAAGTGGAAAGAGACAGTCGGTGCGGACAAAACCGTCAAATGGCCAACCAGTCAGACAGGCACGGCAGGCAAGGGCAATGAAGGCGTGGCGACCTATGTGGGGCGTGTGAATAACTCCATCGGCTATGTAGAATACGCTTATGCCAAGCAAAATAATATGGCTCATGTGTCGCTCAAAAACCAAGCAGGGCAATTCGTTCAGCCGTCCCAAGAGACTTTTGCTGCCGCAGCGGACGTGGACTGGTCATCAGCCAAAGGCTTTAACCTTATCCTAACCAACCAGCCCAGCCAAAACGCATGGCCACTGGCTGCCGCCACCTTTATCCTAATGCACAAAACGCCTGCCAATGCCGACAACGCCAAATCAGCCTTGACGTTCTTTGATTATGCCTTTAAACAGGGCGATGACATGGCAAGACAGCTGGACTATGTGCCACTACCTGCGAGCGTCAAAGACTTGGTGCGTGGGCAGTGGGCGAATGTTGTTGGTACGGACGGTAAGGCGGTTTATACTGCCAAGTAATTTATAGGGAGAGCCGTGCAAGCGGTTTTCCTTTTTTGTTAAAAATACAATCAAATGTATGGAGTAGGGGCAGATAATCATCTGCTCAACCAAATGGGCGGAAAATTTTTCGTCCCTACACATTACATTTACCAAATCAAAAGCGAATGGAGAATGTCCCAAATGGATACGTTACTCGCCAAACAATCACTAACACACAAGTTAAAGCGCGAACAAAGGCTTGATAGCTTATTTGTCGGCACAACCAAATTTTTTGCCCTATTTGTGCTGTGTATTTTGGGTGGGATTTTGCTGTCGCTCATTTATGGGGCAATGCCTGCCATACGCACGTTTGGGCTAGATTTTTTGACAAGCTCAAACTGGGATGTGGTCGCAGGCGAATATGGGGTATTAGCACCGATTTATGGCACGCTTGTTACGTCTGTCATTGCCCTTGCTATCGCCACGCCAGTCAGTTTCGGCATTGCCATCTTTTTGACCGAGCTTTGCCCTAAATTTTTAAAAAAGCCCCTTGGCATCGCTGTGGAGCTACTGGCAGGCATTCCGTCTATCATCTATGGTATGTGGGGGCTGTTTGTGTTTGCACCGATTTTTGCCACTTACGTTCAGCCTGCTCTTGCCAAGACCATCGGGCAAATCCCTGTGCTTGACAAATTTTTTGCAGGCGTGCCGATGGGGATTGGGATTTTGGCGGCGGGGCTTATCCTTGCGATTATGATTATTCCCTTTATTGCGTCTGTCATGCGAGATGTGTTTGAGATTACCCCAAATATGCTCAAAGAATCCGCCTATGGATTGGGGGCGACACGCTGGGAAGTCATTCGCCATGTGGTCTTGCCTTATACCAAATCAGGCGTGGTCGGTGGTGTGATTTTAGGTTTGGGGCGTGCCTTAGGCGAGACGATGGCGGTAACCTTTATCATCGGTAATACCTTTAATCTGTCGGCTGACCTATTCGGCTCTGGGGTGTCCATCACGTCCGCCCTTGCCAATGAATTTGCCGAAGCGATAGACCCCATGCACATCTCGTCGCTGTTGTTTTTGGGCTTAATTTTGTTTGTCATCACGTTTATTGTCTTGTGTATCTCCAAAATTATGCTGTTAAAAATGCAAAAACATGAAGGCAGATAATTTGTGAAATTATGATGTAGGCAAGAAAACCGTTCGTGGTGAGCCTGTCGAACCATAATGGTTTTCGGTGGTTTTCCTACCCGCAGGCATAGCTCAGGGCGAACGAAAAACCTATCCAACTCTCAATTTTAAAATGGAAATTAAAATGCAATACGATATCAGCCAATCTTGTCCAAATCTATCAAACGTAAACTTACCAAGTTTGCCAGCCGTCAAGCAATTATGTCAAAAAACCTACGCCAAACGCCGTTTTATCAATCAATCCCTGCTCGTCTTTGCTTATGGGGCGATGGGATTTGGACTGCTTTGGCTTGGCTGGATTTTAATCACGCTCTTTGGCGAAGGCTTATCAGGCTTATCCGCCCAAGTATTTAGCCAAAACACGCCTGCTCCCATGAGTATGGGCGGTCTAAAAAACGCCATTGTCGGCAGTCTTATGATAACGGCAGGCGGTCTGTTTATCGGTACGCCTGTGGGAATCATGTGCGGGATTTACTTAGCCGAATTTGGCAAAAAATCTCGCCTAGCGTCTGCCACTCGCTTTATGAATGATGTGCTACTGTCCGCCCCGTCCATCGTGATTGGTCTGTTTATTTATGCCCTTGTGGTTGTGCCGATGGGCAGATTTTCAGGCGTGGCAGGCTCGCTGGCGTTGTCGCTACTTGTCATTCCTGTGGTCGTTCGCACCACCGAAAATATGCTTAATCTTGTGCCAGATACCTTGCGTGAAGCCAGCTTTGCCCTTGGTACGCCCAAATATAAAATGGTGGGTCTGGTAACTTTAAAATCCGCCCAAGCAGGCGTGATGACAGGTGTTTTGCTGTCGCTGGCTCGTATCTCGGGCGAGACCGCACCGCTCCTGTTTACCGCCTTGAACAACCAATTTTTTAGCACCGACATGACCGCTCCGATGGCAAACTTGCCAAACGTCATTTATCAATTTGCCATGAGTCCGTATGACAATTGGCAGGCTCTGGCGTGGAGTGGGGCGTTGCTCATCACCCTTGCCGTACTGACCACCAATGTGATTGCAAGGGTGTTAAATAGTAAATCGCACTAATTTTACTTTTAAATTCAAAAGGATAAAAAAATGAACTTTCCCAATTCTGAAATTAGCAAACCTGCTGATAAAATTACCGTTAAAAATTTTAACTTCTACTACGGCAATTTCCACGCCCTAAAAAACGTGAGTCTCACCATTCCCACAGGGCAAGTTACGGCATTCATTGGACCATCTGGCTGTGGTAAATCCACGCTCCTTCGTAGCTTTAACCGTATGTATGACCTATACGACAGCTCACGCACCGAAGGCGAGATTTTGCTAGACGGACAAAATATTTTGGATAAACACACCGATGTCAATCTTTTGCGTAGCAAGGTGGGTATGGTTTTTCAAAAGCCCACGCCATTTCCGATGTCCATCTACGACAACGTGGCATTTGGGGTCAAACTGTACGAAAATCTGTCCAAATCCGAGCTTGATGAGCGAGTGGCATGGGCGTTAAAAAAGTCCGCTCTGTGGAATGAAGTCAAAGACAAATTAAAGCAATCAGGCAACTCACTATCAGGCGGACAACAACAGCGTCTGTGTATCGCACGAGCCACCGCTTGCCGTCCTGATGTGCTACTCTTAGACGAGCCAACGTCCGCCCTTGACCCTATTTCTACAGGCTTTATTGAAGAGTTGATTGGTGAGTTAAAGCAAGATTACACCATTGCCATTGTTACACACAATATGCAACAAGCCCAGCGTATCTCCGATAAGACCGCTTATATGTATTTGGGCGAGCTGATTGAAATGGGCGACACCAAGAAGATATTTAGCGAACCAACACTTAAAGCGACTTATGATTATATCACAGGCAAATTTGGCTAAAATATTACCAAATAATTTTTATTTTGCAAAAAGTGTTACAAAGGGTAGGTATACTCTAAAATTTTGTCAAAAAATTAAAAATTATGATACATTATTGTGATGATAAATGTGATGTTTGTTTGGCGTTGTGTGAACAAATGATGCTTGATTGAATAATTTTGAGTATTGCTTTGGTATTACTTAGCGTTACTTTGGTGTTGTTTTGCAAAGATGTTAAAAAATTGTTTGTGGTAATGTTTGTGGTAAATTGTGGCAAACTTAGTAGCCTAAATTTCACCTCCTTTGATGGTGGTGGCTTAGGATTGGTAGCAAAATCTTTTACAATATGCTCGTCTAATCAATACCAAATCTTAAAGTTTGGAGGTGAATTTTCACCTAATGCACCAAATACCAAGAGATGAAAAAGGAGATAATCATGCCGACCATACTTGTGGTAGAAGATGAATCAAACATCTTACGCCTAATAGAATTTGGACTGACCCAAGCGGGGTTTGATGTCATCTGTGTGGACAGCAGTGAAGATGCTCGCAGGGTGATTGATGATAAATTGCCTGATTTGGTCTTGTTAGATTGGATGCTTCCTACCATGAGTGGTGTGGATTTTGTCAAGGTGCTTAGGGCAAATAATCGCACGGCAGATTTGCCAATCATCATGCTCACCGCTCGTGGCGAAGAGATGGACAAAGAGATGGGGTTAAATCTTGGGGCGGACGATTATATTACCAAGCCGTTTTCTCCAAGAGAACTCATCGCACGCATCAAAGCACTACTAAGACGCAGGACACCACACAAAAGCGACCATGTCGTGCAGGTGGGTAAAATTACCCTAAACCCTGCCGAATACACGGTGAGCGTGGACGGTGTATTGATCAATTTTGCCCCAACAGAATTTAAGCTTTTGCATTTTTTTATGACGCACACGGGGCGAATTTATAGTCGTGGTGAGCTACTTGACCTAGTGTGGGGCGATCATGTGTTCATCGAGGAGCGAACGGTGGACGTACACATTCGCAGGCTAAGACGTGAACTTGAAGTTGTGGGTGTATCAGACTATGTGCAGACGGTGCGTGGTGTGGGCTATGGCTTTGGTGCGGTATGATGATGGTGCTTGTTGGTGTATTGTCGTTGTGCGTGGCGGTACTATTTTTGGTGGCGGTAAGTCAATTTTATCATCTCAAACGACTCACACTGTGGCTACAAAACTCCGATAATGCCTTGCAAGCGAGTGATGTGGGCAAGCTTTTGGGTTGGCAACGCTTATATGACGAATTGTTCAAAAAAGAAAGAAGTCGTCAAAAACGAGACGACCGCCTACATCGCACCATCAATCGACTCAATCGCATGATGACCGCCATTCCAAGTGCGGTGTTGATTGTGGACGAAAAAGGCGGTATCGCATGGAAAAATGGCTTGGCAGAAGATTATTTATCCTTAAAAAACAATAAACTACCACTGATAAAACAAGTGAATGACAAAGATTTTATCCAGTTTTTGAGTGCTAAGGAAGAGAGTGGTGTAGAGCAAAAGCTGTCATTAAATCAAAAAACACTGCTGTGTACGCTCATACCCATAGAAGCTAACGCCCGTATGCTTATCGCTCATGATGTCAGTGCGTCCGAACAGCTCATCATCACCAAAAATGCCTTTATCGCCAATGTCAGCCATGAACTTCGCACGCCTTTGACGGTCATACAGGGCTTTTTAGAGACCTTGCAGGATAATGAACTTCCCCGTGAATTACAGCTTGAATTTATCGGTATGATGAGTAGTGAAAGCAGGCGAATGCTTGGGCTGATTGAAGATTTATTGACCCTGTCCCACCTAGAAAATGACGACCCACGCACCAAACACCAAGAAAATATTAACTTATCCGAGCTGATAGACAGTATCGTCAAAGACGCTCGTCATCTATCAGACAGCCATCATATTCATGCCGACATCACGCCTGATATTTATATGCTTGGGGTGTATAAAGAGCTGTACAGTGCGTTCAGTAATTTGATTTTTAATGCCATTCGCCACACCGAAAATGGCACAGAGGTTCGTGTACATCTGTCGGCAGATGATGAAATTGAGTTTTTTGTCCAAGATAATGGTGGGGGCATCAGTGGCGAGCATTTGGCACATTTGACCGAGCGGTTTTATCGGGTGGATAAGGGCAGAAGTCGCAAAACAGGTGGCAGTGGTCTTGGTCTTGCCATCGCCAAGCACGCATTGGCACGCCATGGCGGCGTGCTTGGCGTGCATAGTGAAGTGGGTGTGGGGAGTAAATTTGGGGTAAAAATCCCCATGAATGAGACGGTGAAATGATTTGGGTTTTGGGTTTTTGTGTGATAATCTAAACAAATCATTTGCCATGCAACATCATCATGAAAACCTACCTAAAATCCTTTGCCCTACCCACCGAAAGGGTGGAATATGAATACATTTTAGAACACTTACGCAACGCCACCAATTTTCACCCCTTTAACGCCTTTACCCACAAACGACAAGATTACGACCACGCCATTACGTTTGAATTTGAACCGCTGACCTTTTTTTTATGGTACTAATGGCTCTGGCAAAACCACCTTACTTAATATCATTGCCGAAAAATTGGCATTACACCGCAAAACCGCTTTTAATCGCTCGCCTTATTTTGATAATTATCTAAATCTTTGTTTGACGGATATTGATTATATTCCTGATGATAGCCAAATTATCACAAGCGATGATGTCTTTGATTATATGCTTGAGGTTCGCCATTTAAATCAAGGCATTGAAAATCATCGCCAAAATCTCATCAATGACTACAAAGAATATAGCAATATCAAAGTGCGTTCCTTGGCTGATTTTAAAGCCCTAGATACCGATAAATATAAAGCGATAAAAAAAGAGTAAAAGCCAATTTGCTTATATGCACAAGCAAAATATTCATCATATCAAAGAGCAGTCTAATGGCGAGAGTGCGTTTTTTTATTTTACCGAGCGAATTACGGATAATGCCCTGTATTTATTAGATGAGCCAGAAAATAGCCTATCGCCCAACAGACAAATGGAGCTGATGAACTTTATTACCGATAGCGTACGCTTTTATCATTGTCAGTTTATTATTGCCACGCATTCGCCGTTTTTATTATCCATGCCAAATGCCAAAATTTATGATGTGGATAATATCCCTGTCGTTAAAAAATGGACAGAATTGGATAATGTCAGGGCGTATTATGAATTTTTTAAGGCAAGGCAGGCGGATTTTGAGTAATTTAACGCTGACGAATGCGGTTTATCTTAGGCAGACAAACCTGATGATTGGCGTGATAAGTTAGCATGGCGTGAGTAATGTCGCTAAGGATTTGTTTGGATTTTTGTTTGTCAAATCCGCTGACATAACCAATGGTGTTTTTGTGTTTTTTATAAAATTGACCGTCATCGCTAAAACTGATGTGATAAAGCACCAGCTTTTGCCATGTGTGGGTGTAAGATTTTAGTTCTATGTGATAAATGCGCTCAAAACTGATGACGGTCTTTTGTTTATCACTAAATTTTAAAATACACGCCAAATGGTCTTTATCAATGACGAGCATATCTTTGTGATGTCGCCACATGATAAAGTGAATGATTGGCAAATATAGCCCAAATCCAAATACCCCCACAAAGGCAAGTGAGATTATCAATACAGCAATAACATCGCCATTGCCATAAAATAAACCAATCCATGTATTGATTAAATTAAAGCCAAACACTAAGGCAATCAAGATAATTGGCAAATGCTGGCTAAGGAGAATGCCGTCATCAAAATCATGGCTAATCGGATAAGCTGATGATAAAGACTCGTGGCATTCATCAAGTACACTAAAGCCATCTTGATGAATGCCGCTGACTTTGCCGTCCATGTCGTCAGGAACGTCTGTCATTTCAAAAATAACCCATACCCTACATTATCGCTCACTTTTTCACATTCATAGCCGATGTCGGTCAGTGCGTCCAAGATTTGTCGTGAGCTTTGGGCGGTGGCTTGTAACCCCACCAAAATCCGTCCTTCGGCAGCGCCGTGATTGCGATAATGAAACAGCGTGATATTAAAATCTTGACCTAATTTTTCTAAGAAATTTAATAATGCCCCAGGACGCTCTGGGAATACGACACGGAAAATCTCTTCATCATCAAGGTAGGCGTGTCCGCCAATCAAATAGCGAATGTGTGTTTTGGCGACTTCATCGTCTGTCAAATCATAGGCATGATAGTTATCTTCATCTAATTTTTGGGCGATGATTGAACGTTCTTTTTGTCCATCTTTTAAGCCGATGCCCACAAAAATACTGGCAGACTCATGAGCATCTTTTGATGATGGTTTGACTCGGTAGTTAAATTCGGTGATGTTTCGCCCTTGTAGTGAGCGACAAAAATCCAAAAATGCCCCTGTCCGCTCTGGGATTTGCACTGCAAAAACCGCTTCTTTGGATTCGCCAATCTCGGTGCGTTCAGCAATGTATCGTAATCTATCAAAGTTCATGTTCGCCCCTGATACAATCGCCACGCAGTTTTTGCCGAGTAAATGATGGGTTTGAATGTACTTTTTAAGACCTGCCAACGCCAACGCCCCAGATGGCTCAACGATGTGGCGATTTTCTTCAAAAATATCCTTGACGGCGGCACATATCTCATCGTTACTGCACGTGATGACATCATCTACCACGCTTTTTTGTCCATCTGATTTGGGGAGGCTGACGACATCAAAGGGGATTTGTCCGATTTGGGCGACTGCCACGCCATCAGCAAAGAGTGATACTTGTGGCAGACGTGTTCGCTCGCCTGTTTTTCGTGCGATGTTTAGGCAATCAGAGCCGTCAGATTCTACACCAATCACTTTGACGTGTGGGGCAATCTCGCCCAAAAATGCCGCCATCCCCGCAATCAAACCGCCACCGCCCACAGGCACAAAGACATATTCCATCTCACGCCAATCCTGCGATAGCTCCAATGCCACCGTGCCTTGTCCTGCGATGACAAGCTTATCATCATAAGGGGCGATGTAGGTCAGAGCATCTGTGTTTGCTTTATTTATGGCAAATTGGTTTGCTTTATCAAAACTGTCGCCATGTAGCACGACATTGCCACCTAATGCTTTGACTGCCTTGACTTTGATGTCTGGCGTGGTGGTTGGCATGACGATGGTACTGTGTAAACCTAATTTGCTTGCTGAATATGCCACCCCTTGGGCGTGATTGCCAGCAGATGCACAGATGATCCCTTTTGCCTTTTGTTCGGTGGATAATTGGCTGATTTTATTATAAGCTCCACGCAGTTTAAAGCTAAATACAGGCTGTAAGTCTTCTCGTTTTAGCCGAATGTCGTTATCAAAGCGTGCCGACAGTTTCACGGCTTGGTCTAAGGGCGTGCGAATGGCGACATCATAGACAGTGGCGGTGATGATAGAGCGGACATAATGGGTGAGCATAGGGTTCCTTTGTTTGTATCGACATGGTTGGTTGTCAGTATGATAAACAAAAACCGATAATTTAATAGGCTATTCGATTTAAAATAAAACCCATTAAATATCATGAAAAGAAATACTTTTGCATGGTTTTTAATAAATTTTCTTCAATCAGATTGTTAAAATCGTTGGGTAACACAGCATCAATGCCACAATAAGGGCATAGGGCTGTATCATTATTATCAATCCAGTCTTCTTTTTGAATATCGCTATAATCAAAATAGGTCAAACAATGAAAACACGCACATTGCTGATATTTTTTCAATAAATTTCTATGATTGGTGCAAAGTCCATGCAATGCTTTTAATTCAAAAATAGGATATGATTTCATGATGAGTTATCGGTCAAAAATAAATAAGATATGATAAATGAATTTATCATATCTTATTTTAAAGCCTATGATAAATTAAGCATCTAATTGTGCCATCACATCATCGCTAAAATTGACGTTGGTATAGACTTCTTGCACATCGTCTAAGTCTTCTAGCATATCAATCATTTTTAGCACACGCTGTGCATCGTCAATATCATCAATGTCGGCTGTGGTAGAAGGCGACATGGTAACTTCCATGCTGTCTGCTTTTAGTCCTGCATTTGCTAGTGCGTCCACCACCACCCCAAAGTCATTAGGTTCGGTGATGACAAGTAGGCTCTCGCCATCGTTTTCAATGTCGCTTGCTCCTGCTTCTAGGGCAATCTCCATCACTTTATCTTCAAGCGATACATCGTGAAAGACAATCTCGCCACGCTTGCTAAATAAATATGCCACTGAGCCAGATGTGCCAAGATTGCCCCCGTGCTTGCTAAATGCGTGGCGAACTTCGCCCACCGTGCGATTGACGTTATCGGTCATGGTCTCCACGATGACCGCCACACCGCCCACGCCATAGCCTTCGTAGGTAATCTCTTGGACGTTGTCGCCTTCACCACCGCCTTGTCCACGTTCAATGGCACGCTTGATGACATCTTTGGTCATGTTGGCGGCATTGGCTTTTTCTAGCACGGCTCTTAGGCGTGGGTTGCTTGCAGGGTCTGGATCGCCCCCCTTAGAAGCAGAGACAATCTCACGAATGATTTTGGTAAAAATTTTGCCCTTTGCGGCATCTTGTTTGGCTTTGCGATGTTTGATATTCGCCCATTTACTATGACCTGCCATAATATTACCTTTTTATTGATTTGATTGAAAATTACTACACAAAAATAATCGCCTATTTTACCATAAAATCCACCACAAAAAATACACCCACGCCAGCCAACGCTCTTTTTTATTGACAATTTATTGACAACACCAGCACATGATGAAATTTTTTGGTAAAATAAGCGTAAATTTTATTCATCATCATTCTATGAAAACCCATCATAAGCACAGCCTTGCAGAACGTATTCATATCATCATTGAAGGCACTGATACCCGCATGGGTAAATTTTTTGATGTGGTGCTACTGATTGCCATTGCGTTGTCGGTGGCGGTGGTGATGTTAGATAGTGTGCTGATTTTAAGATTGCAATATGGCAAGCTATTTTTTTATGCAGAATGGTTTTTTACGCTGTTATTCACCATAGAATACATGCTGCGGCTGTATTCTGCCCCCAATCGTCGCCGTTATGCGTTTAGTTTTTTTGGGGTGGTGGATTTGTTGGCATTATTGCCAAGCTATCTGAGTTTATTTTTTGTGGGGACGCAATATCTGCTTGTGGTGCGTATTTTGCGTATTTTGCGGATATTTCGAGTATTTAAGCTTAAGTCTTATATGCAGCAGGCGGGATTTTTGGCGGCGGCGTTTAAGACCAGCCAGCATAAAATCATCGTATTTTTTGTGTCATTGTTATTGTTGGTCACGATTTTTGGTTCGGTATTGTATGTCGTTGAAGGCCCTGAAAACGGTTTTACCAGTATTCCTTTATCTATTTATTGGGCAATAGTTACGCTGACCACCGTAGGCTATGGTGATATTTCACCAAAAACACCACTAGGTCAAGCCATCGCAAGTATGGTGATGATTACAGGTTATGCCATCATTGCGGTGCCGACAGGGATTTTTACCGCAGAGCTGACACGCACCATGCGACCACAGCTACACCCCATCTCTTGCCCGAATTGCGGCAAATTTGGTCATGCGTCCAATGCCAAATTTTGCGACCGCTGTGGGCATGATTTGCATTTATAGTATTTATGCCATATTCTTTAATGCTAATATTGCCACAGCTTAACTCCTATTTTTAATCATATCATACCAAAAATGAAATTAGATCAACTTGTTCGTCTTGCACCTGTTACGCTTTTTTTAATCATTAGTTTTGTTATCGTAGCACTATGGCAAACGGTGGCTGGCGTATCGCTTGACTCACCAAATTCAGATGATTTGATTCATTTTGGAGCCAACTTCTTACCGCTATCTTTGACGATTGAGCCATGGCGGATTGTCAGCAGTGTGTTTTTACATATTGGCTTAATCCATCTGTTATTTAATGCCTTTGCTATGTATTTTTTTGGTCAAGTGGCAGAGCAGATTTTAAATAGCTTGCGGTTTTTTGTGGTTTTTATGGTATCAGCAATTGGCGGTAATTTGCTAAATCTGTTTATCACTTGGCAAGATGTATTGGCAGGTGGGCCTGTTGGGCTGTCGGCAGGTGCTTCAGGCGGTATCATGGGTCTTGGGTCAGCATTATTCGTGCTGGCAGCAACGAAAGCTCGTACGCCATTTATTTTAAGCACGAAAAACTTAGCGATGGTGATGGGTGTTAATGTCATTATGGGCTTTGCTGTTGATGGCATTGATAATGCAGGGCATATTGGCGGTTTAATTGTTGGAGCATTGCTTGGGCTTGCTTTTGTGGCAGATTTACGCATGATAAAAGTCAGATTGGTTAGTCTGTTTTGGTTATCTGCAGCAGTGCTAAGCCTTGGATTTGTGGGCGTGTGGTGGGTGCTACAAGGCTGGGTTTTGGTCTTGGTGTGAGTGATGGGCTTTATGTTTGGTGCTTAAATGTGTATAACGCCACCGTTTCACAAGCTACCCCAATAACAGCCGTTACTTGATTATCGTTATAGTGCCAATCACCGAGTACTACTCTTGTTTTATCATGATGATTATGCACAGCAGGGCGATGCGTATGCCCATGAATGAGTATATCGCACGTTTTTAAGGCAAGCTGAACAGCGGCATCATTGACATCCATCACCACTTTGGGCTTTTTATTTTTGTCTTTATGGGCTTGGCTTTTGATGGTTTTGGCAAGTTTTTGGCGAACCACTAAAGGCGTATTTAATAGACAAAATTTTACCACAGGGTTTTGGATAATCGCACGATAACGCTGATAGCTTATATCGTCAGTGCATAGTGCATCTCCATGCTCTAGGCGAATGATTTTGCCTTTTATGGCATGATAATACGGTGCTTGAATCAGCGTGCCACGAAAAATATCACAAAATTGTTGCCCAAGGGTAAAGTCACGATTGCCATGCATGATATAAATATGACAATGATCGCTTAAGGCTTGCAATAGATCTGTCGTTTGCTTAAGCCATGTTTGATTGATAAAATCATCATCACCAAGCCAAGCATCCAAAAAATCTCCCAAAATAAATAAGTGCTGTAAATTTGGTAATTTAATCAGATTCATTAACAGATGGTTAAATGCCGCAGTCAGCGACGTGGTCTGCTCAGATAAATGTAAATCACTGACAAAAACCGCACGAATATCATGCGGTTTTGTAGTAAGTAAATGCTCAAAGCTTAAAAATACTTGTGATGAATTAGGCATTACTTTTGGATGACTTTAGCGGAATTAATAACGACAGCATCCACAGGTACGTCTTGGTGAAAGCCATAACTTGTTGTTTTTACGTTCTTAATCTGATTAACCACGTCCATACCATCAATAACTTTACCAAAAACAGCATAACCCCAGCCTTGAGGTGTTGGGCTTGAGTAGTTTAAAAAATCGTTATTATTTACGTTAATGAAAAATTGGGAAGTTGCAGAATGTGGATCATTTGTGCGAGCCATCGCAATCGTACCCACGTCATTTTTTAGACCGTTGTCTGCTTCGTTTTTAATTGGTGTGCCAGTGCGTTTTTCCTTCATACCGCTTTCCATGCCGCCACCTTGAATCATAAAGCCGTTAATCACACGATGAAAAATCGTGCCGTCATAATGCCCACTTTGAACATAATCTAAAAAGTTAGCAACGGTTTGTGGGGCTTTTTCTTCATTAAGCTCAATGACGATAGAACCAAAGTTAGTGTCAAGCTCTACAATAGGCATATCCATGATAATCTCCAAAAATAAATGAATGTGAAATAACACATACCATATTATCAAATTTTTAACAAAAAAATAAGTATATAATTGTAATTTAATCATAACGCCAAAATAACACGTGTGTTTTGGAGCAACCTTTTGGGTGATATAAAAGTAATTATCATAAGTTATGCAATCTTAGGGGTTAAAAATAGCAAGTCGCTATAACTTGTGCTAGAATAAACGATTTATTTTATTTAAATAAGACTGCTATGACCAACATCAAACCTGACACCGAAAAAAATAACTTTATCCGCACCATCATCAAAGATGACCTAGCAAATAATAAGCATGAGCGTATCGTTACGCGATTTCCACCAGAGCCAAATGGTTTTTTACACATTGGACATGTTAAGTCAATCTGCCTAAACTTCGGCTTGGCACAAGAATTTCAGGGTCTGTGTAATTTGCGATTTGACGACACTAACCCTACCGCCGAAAAGCAAGACTTTGTGGATAGCATTAAAAAAGACGTTCAATGGCTTGGTTTTGACTGGGCAGGTGATGTGCGTTATGCGTCAAACTACTTTGACCAGCTGTATGAATGGGCAGTTAAGCTTATCAAAAAAGGCGTGGCATATGTCGATTTACAAACACCCGAAGAGATTCGTGAGAATCGTGGTGGCTTTGGTAAGCCGTCTGTGCCATCGCCACAGCGAGAGGCGAGTATTGAGGAGAATTTGGCTCGCTTTGACGACATGAAAAACGGCAAATACAAAGAGGGCGAGGCAGTGCTTCGTGCCAAAATTGACATGAATCACCCTAACATGAATATGCGAGACCCTGTTATCTATCGTGTGATGCATGCTCACCACCACCAAACAGGCGATAAGTGGTGCATTTATCCGATGTATGATTATGCCCATCCACTTAGTGATGCAATAGAAGGAATTACGCATTCAGTTTGTACGCTTGAGTTTGAAGATCATCGTCCTTTTTATGATTGGGTAGTAGAGCAAGTCGGATTTGAGATTCCCCCACGTCAGTACGAATTTAGTCGCTTAAATATTGATCACACGCTAACTTCTAAGCGTAAGCTTAAACGCCTAGTTGAGATGGGTGTGGTGAGTGGCTGGGACGATCCACGCATGCCAACCATTGCAGGTATGAGACGACGTGGCTACACGCCAGAGGGTTTGCGTGATTTTTGTGAGCGTATCGGCGTTAGTAAGGCAGATGGAGTGGTTGATTTTCGCCAGCTTGAATTTAGTGTAAGAAATTCACTTGAGGATAGCACAGCTCGTGGCATGGCGGTGCTTCGCCCCTTAAAAGTCACCATTACCAATTTTGATGAAGCTATCAGCCAAGTAGAAACGCTTAAAAAGCCAACGGTCGCAACTAAAGTAAAAGATGGCGTATTATGGCTAAGTCAGCCTAAGCACCCAAGCCTTGATTTGGGTCACCGTGATATTCCGTTTACAAAGACCATTTATATTGATCAAAGCGACTTTGAGCTAAATCCACCAGAAGGCTATAAACGCCTATCGCCTGACAATCGTGAAATCCGTCTACGTAATAGCTATATCCTAAAGGTAGAAGAGTTTAAGACCGATGATAATGGAGATGTGATAGAGCTTATCGCCACCATCGACCCAAAAACGCTGGGCAATAATCCTGAAGGACGTAAGGTTAAAGGGGTGATTCACTGGGTATCGGCAGATTTGGGTGTGCCAAGTGCGGTATATACATTTGAGCACTTGCTTTTTGAGGATGATGAGTTAACAGATGAGCATATTGCCAAGATTAAGGCAAATCATCCTGATGCAGACGATGATACGCTTTGGGTGCTTACACATTATAATCCCAATTCACAAACAGTGTACGACGCTGTTGTTGAGCCGTCCTTAGTAGCGCAGGTTGGTGAGCGTTTTCAGTTTGAGCGAGAAAGCTACTTTATCTTAGACAGCATCCAAGATAATAAGCCTGTATTTTATCAGATTGTAGGATTAAAAGACGGCTTTAAGCCTGCTTAATTTGTGGGCAAATTTACCCTAAAAGTGTACATACAGAAAGACAATCATGAAAATTTTACTTGCCAACCCACGTGGATTTTGTGCTGGCGTGGACCGTGCCATTGCGATTGTTAATGTCGCCCTAGAACGCTTTAATCCGCCCATTTATGTGCGGCATGAAGTCGTGCATAACAAGTTTGTCGTAGAAGATTTGGCATCTCGCGGGGCGATTTTTGTTGAAGAACTCGATGAAGTGCCTGATGGGGCAATCGTGATTTTCTCAGCTCATGGCGTATCTAAGGCGGTGGAAGATGAGGCAGCTCGTCGTGATTTGACAGTGTTTGACGCCACCTGCCCACTGGTTACCAAGGTGCATATGGAGGTGGGTAAATTTGCCAAAGATGGCATGAATGCTATTTTGATTGGGCATGCAGGACACCCTGAGGTTGAAGGCACGATGGGACGGTTTGATACCAGTTTTGGTGGCCGCATTCATTTGGTTGAGGATGCTGACGATGTTGCTAGCCTAAACTTTGATGGCGATGATGCCAAAGATTTGGCATTTGTCACTCAGACTACGCTATCTATGGACGATACGGCGGTGGTAATTGACGCCCTAAAAAATAAATTTCCTAAGATTAATGCACCCCGTAAAGACGACATTTGTTACGCCACTCAAAACCGCCAAGATGCAGTTAAGTCGTTAGCCAAAGTGTGTCAAATCGTTCTTGTCGTAGGCTCGCCTAATTCGAGTAATTCAAATCGCTTACGTGAACTTGCCGAGAGACTGGGGGCAAAAGCTTATCTGATAGATAACGCTTCTCAGATGGATAAATCTTGGTTTGATGGCATAACCCAAGTTGGAGTAACTGCAGGTGCTTCTGCTCCTGAAGTGCTAATCCAAGAAGTATTAGATACCTTGCAAGCGTGGGGAGCAGATACGCCAACAGAATTAAATGGTATTGAAGAAAATATTACATTTAGTCTGCCAAAATCCTTAAAATAATGACACTTATGACAATCAAAACAACATCTTTAAACCTAACTCAGCGTTACACAGGTAAAGTACCCGATGAGCTGACGAAGCAGCTAGGTTCTCAGACATTAGCTTTGGTGATGATGGCTCGAGGCATTGATGATACACGCCTGCTGGATGTCTCGGTGGGCAGCCTATTGCCAGCGACTGATTTATTAGGCATAGATGAAGCAGCAAGACTTATCGATCAAGCGATTGATGCAGGTGAGCGTATCTTGGTTGTGGGTGATTTTGATTGTGATGGGGCGACATCGACTGCACTGGTGGTTCGCTGTCTAAGACAGATGGGCGCGACGGTGGAATTTATCGTGCCAGACCGCTTTAAGTTTGGCTATGGTTTGACGCCAGAAATCGTCACTTACAGTGCTGATAAGTTTAACCCTGATTTGATTATCACAGTAGATAATGGTATCTCAAGCCATGACGGTGTCCAACAAGCGACCAACCTTGGTATTAAAGTTATTATCACTGACCACCATTTGACCACTAAGCCATCCCCAAAAGCTGCTGCTGTCGTCAATCCTAATCAGCAAGGCTGTCAATTTGGCTCTAAGTCATTGGTGGGTGTTGGTGTGGCGTTTTATGTGATGGGTCGTGTCGCTAAGCTTCGCCGAGAAGCGAATAAGACCACAACGAATGTATCAAGATACTTGGACTTGGTGGCACTTGGGACGATTGCTGATGTCGGTGTACTTGACCAAAATAACCGAATCTTAGTCACGCATGGGCTAAATGCTATCCGTGCAGGACGTGCCTGTTTAGGCGTGCTTGCAATACTAGAGCAGGCGAGCCGAGATTACCAAAAAATCACCAGTGATGATTTTGGTTTTGCCATCGCCCCACGCATTAACGCTGCAGGGCGTATGGATAATATGCGAACTGGCGTGGAGTGTTTGCTTGCCGATGACTGGGGTGCAGCACATACACTTGCTCTTGAGCTAAATCGTCTCAACCAATCTCGCCGAAGTGTCGAGATGCAGATGCGTGATGAGGCAAATAGCATTATTGAAACACTGCATTTAACTGATGAATGTGGCGAGACAAAAGAGCTGCCAAAATCTGTCGTATTATACCAAGACAGCTGGCACCAAGGAGTAATTGGGATTGTGGCTGGGCGCATTAAAGAGCGTCTGTATCGTCCGTGCATTGTATTTGCACCAGCGGATGCCAAATGCGTGGGCGATGATGATCTGATTAAAGGCTCGGCACGCTCCATCGCAGGTATTCATGTTAGAGACGCCATTGAAGCGGTAGCGGTGGCAAATCCAGAGTTGATTTTACATTTTGGTGGGCATGCGATGGCAGCGGGGCTGACCATTTATAAGCGTCATTTTACAGCATTTGCTAAGGCCTTTAACCAGGTAATGAACAGCTTTGATGATAAAGTGTTTAGTGAAGAGCAGTTCACAGATGGCACGCTTTTACCTGAAGATTTTAGCTTACAGTTTGCAACCGATCTAAAAAATATCAGTGTATGGGGTAATGGCTTTGTTCTGCCAAGCTTTGATGGGGTCTTTCATATCGTAGATGCCAAAGTGCTAAAAGACAAACATTTAAAATTAACACTTAAGCACGATGGCGTGATGTATCCTATTGATGCGATTTGGTTTAATTATGATGCTGATCGATGGGATTATCGAGCAAGCCTTGTGCATATCTTATATACGCTTGACATTAATGAATGGAAAGGTGTTCAAAATATACAGCTTATCATTAAGGATTTAGCGGTTGTCGAAACGACACTTTAGGGGTAGTCGCTTAAGTTTACCAAAGCGGCTATAAAAATTTATCGATTTGACTGTATTTTTTTACCAAAATTTAGTAAAATTCGGTTTTACCAGTAGACGATGATTATTATGACTAAATTTATCTTTGTGACTGGTGGCGTAGTCTCATCTTTGGGTAAGGGCATCGCCGCCGCATCTTTGGCAGCCGTTTTGGAAGCTCGTGGGCTAAAAGTTACCATGACCAAGATGGATCCTTATATTAACGTTGACCCTGGCACGATGAGTCCGTTTCAGCATGGCGAGGTGTTTGTAACCGAAGATGGTGCAGAGACAGACCTTGACCTTGGCTATTACGAACGTTTCTTACGCCATTCAAAAATGGGTAAAGTAAACAACTTCACTTCTGGACGTATCTATCAAACTGTGCTTGCTAAAGAACGTCGTGGTGATTACCTTGGCGGTACCGTACAGGTTATTCCGCACATCACCGATGAAATCAAGCATAAAATCCGTGCGTCAGGCGAAGGTTATGATATTGCCATCATCGAGATTGGCGGTACGGTTGGCGACATAGAAAGCTTGCCATTTATGGAGGCAGTACGCCAAATGCAAGTAGAGCTTGGGCGTGATAACTCATTGCTCATGCACCTAACATTAGTGCCGTACATTGCTAGTGCAGGCGAGAGCAAAACCAAGCCAACTCAGCATTCGGTAAAAGAATTGCGTTCTATTGGCTTGCAGCCTGATGTGCTGATTTGTCGCAGTGAAAAGCCCATCTCAGAAGATAACCGCCAAAAAATCGCACTATTTACCAATGTAGAGGCTCGAGCAGTTATCCTATGCGAAGATGCACGTAGCATCTATCAGATTCCACGCCGTTTTTATGAACAAGACCTAGATGATCTCATCTGTGAGCGTTTCGGCATTACAGCACCAGAGGCAGACTTATCTGACTGGGATAAAGTGATTGAAGGCTTATTTGCTTCTACAGGTGAAATTGTTGTTGCGATGGTGGGCAAGTATGTAGAGCTACCAGATGCCTATAAGTCAGTCAATGAAGCCTTGTTGCATGCAGGTATTGCCAATAAAACTAAAGTCAAAATCCACTACATTGACGCTGAGAAATTAGAAACCCAAAGTGAGCTGTTAGAAGAGCTTAAGGCTTGCGATGCGGTGCTGGTTCCTGGCGGCTTTGGTGAGCGTGGTACACTTGGTAAGATGATGGCGATTCGCTATGCCCGTGAGAATGATGTGCCATTTTTAGGGATTTGCCTAGGTATGCAACTTGCAGTCATTGAGTATGCACGTAACGTACTTAACATTGAGGCGGATTCTACCGAGTTTGACCGCAGAACTGCCAATCCAATCATCGGTCTGATTACCGAATGGTTTGATGAAAAAGGCGAATTACAGCTTCGTAGCGATGACAGCGACTTAGGTGGCACGATGCGTCTTGGTGCCCAAAAAGCAGAACTTGTTACAGGTTCTAAGCTTGCTAAGATTTATGGTTCAAGCACCATCACTGAACGCCACCGCCATCGTTATGAGATGAATAACCGCTATATTGAGCCGCTTGAGAATGCAGGCATGACCATCTCTGGTTATTCGGCTAAGCAGCATTTGGTGGAATCAGTTGAGATTAATAACCATCCGTGGTTTGTGGCGGTGCAATATCACCCAGAGTTCACAAGCTCGCCCCGTGGTGGACATCCACTATTTAATAGCTTTATTAAAGCAGCCATTGATCAAAAGCATTAAGGAATAAACGTACCAGACAAAATGTTTGGTGCGTTTAATTTTATAAGTTTGGTAAAATTGAGGATAACACGATGACACAGTTGGTTGCACAGTCGCACATCAATGTGGCAGGTATTGAGATTGGTAATGATTTGCCGTTTGTGCTGTTTGGCGGTATGAATGTGCTTGAAAGCCGTGAGCTTGCTTTTGAAATCGCTGAAAACTACATTGATATTTGTCAGCGTTTGGGCATTGGCTATGTGTTTAAGGCAAGTTTTGATAAAGCAAATCGTTCCAGTCTGCACTCATTTCGTGGACCTAGTCTTGAGACAGGCTTAACTTGGCTAAATGATATTAAAGAAAAATACGGCGTGCCTGTTATCACAGATGTTCATGAGCCGTATCAAGCAGCCCCTGCTGCAAAAGTTGCGGACATTTTACAGTTACCCGCTTTTCTTAGTCGCCAAACTGATCTTGTGAGTGCGATTGCACGAACAGGTGCGGTTATTAATATCAAAAAAGCCCAGTTTCTTGCACCCCACGAAATGCGTCATATCATTGGTAAATGTCTTGATGCAGGTAATGACAAAGTCATATTATGTGAGCGTGGCTCAAGCTTTGGCTATAATAATCTGATTGTAGATATGCTTGGCTTTGACACCATGAAAGATATGAATGTGCCTGTCTTTTTTGACGTGACGCACGCTCTACAAAAGCCAGGCGGGCGTAGCGATAGTGCAGACGGCAGACGCCACCAAATCGTAACACTTGCTCGAGCAGGTATGGCAACAGGCTTGGCAGGATTATTCTTAGAAGCTCACCCAAATCCTGATGAAGCTAAGTGCGATGGGCCGTGTGCCTTAAGATTAAACCAGCTTGAACCATTCTTAGCTCAGATTAAGACCTTAGACGATACCGTTAAGAGCTTTGATGTGCTTGATACATATTAAAAGATAGATCTGTCTAGCTGCTTGATAAAATTTATGACAGCAAAGCTGTGACAGTCGCCCTAAGTATTTAGCTAAACTTTAACCAAAACAATAGGAACTACCATGTACGCAGAAGAAACCAATAGTGCAATCGAGATTAAAGATATTATTGCTCGTGAAATTCTAGATTCTCGTGGTAACCCAACCATTGAGGCAGATGTTATTTTGGCAGATGGTACAGTTGGTCGTGGTACAGCACCTAGTGGTGCATCAACTGGATCTCGTGAAGCACTAGAACTTCGTGATGGTGATAAAAATCGCTATCTGGGCAAAGGTGTAAAAAAAGCCGTCGCTAATGTGAATAGTGAAATTCGTGCAGCCTTGTTAGATAGCGATGTTACCAACCAAAAAGCCATTGATGATAAGCTTGTCGACCTAGATGGTACAGATAATAAAGCCAAACTTGGTGCAAACGCCACTTTGGCTGTGTCATTGGCAGTGGCTCGTGCAGCGGCAATCGCCCAAAAATTACCACTACATCAGTATATCGCAAACCTACGCGGTCAGACTTCGCTCTCTATGCCTGTTCCGATGATGAATATTCTAAACGGTGGTGCTCACGCTGATAATACTGTGGATATCCAAGAATTTATGATTGAGCCTGTTGGTTTTAACAGCTTCTCAGAAAGCCTAAGAGCGGGTGCAGAGATTTTCCACAGTCTAAAATCTGTATTAAAGGCACAAGGTCTAAATACAGCTGTGGGCGATGAAGGCGGATTTGCTCCAAACTTGCGTAGCAATGAAGAAGCGGTTACAGTCATCTTAGAAGCGATTGAAAAGGCAGGATATAAAGCAGGTCAAGATATCTATTTAGCGTTAGACTGTGCGTCAAGTGAATTTTATAAAAATGGTCAGTATGTATTGGCAGGCGAGGGTAATAAAGCCTTTAATTCTCAAGGTTTTGCTGATTATCTAGCAGATCTTGTGCGTCAATACCCAATCATCTCGATCGAAGATGGCTTAGATGAAGGCGACTGGGAAGGCTGGGCTTATCTCACCAAAATTTTAGGCGATAAAGTGCAGCTTGTCGGCGATGACTTATTTGTTACCAACCCAAAAATCCTACAAGAAGGCATTGATAAGCATATTGCTAACGCGATTTTGATTAAATATAATCAAATCGGCACGCTAACTGAAACGCTTGATGCCATCTATTTGGCAAAACAAAATGGCTATGCGACAGTTATCAGCCACCGTTCGGGCGAAACTGAAGACAGCACCATCGCAGATTTAGCCGTTGGTACGGCAGCAGGTCAGATTAAAACAGGCTCGCTATGCCGTAGTGACCGTGTGGCTAAGTATAACCAATTACTTCGCATTGAGCAGATGGTAACGGCAAGCTATCGTGGTCGTGAAGAATTTATTGGCTTACGTGGTTAGTTGGTAGAGTAAAGTGACTTTTTTAGCGAAACATAAAGACAATAAGTCTATCTATGGATTGATCGCTTTAATCATCTTATTTCTTGTTGTGTTTATCTTATTGCAACATCAGTATTGGCGTGGTGAAAATGGCCACGCTAATTTAGTCATACTACAACAACAAGTCAAAGAGCAAGAGCGAATCAATGCAGAGAAAATCTACACCAATAACGTTCTGCGTGCCGATGTCAAAGACCTAAAATCTGGCATGGCGGCAGTTGAAGAACACGCACGTTTAGACTTAGGTCTAATTAAGTCGGGCGAGACATTCGTCCAGCTGTCAAATGCTCCCATCACTTATGTACAAGAAGAGACTCGGTCGCAAGAAGACGCAGTAGAGCCGATAGATGCCCCTGAATTATAAATTTAAGACTGGCTTTGGCTGGTCTTATTTTTAGCCGTTGATATGGAAATCTTTATGTCAATTATAAAAACACCACCAAAAATCCACGCACTGATTGTTGCTGCAGGCAAGGGGTCTCGCTTTGGCTCTGATATTCCCAAGCAGTATTTAACGCTTGGTGATAAGACTGTGCTAGAGCATAGTATATTAAGACTAAACCACCCAAGTATCGCAGATATGACGATAGTGGTTGCAAAAGACGATAGGCGTGTACATACCTTAAAGCCAAAGTTTCATGGCGTGATTAATTATGCCGAAGGTGGGGCAGAGCGTGTGGATTCTGTCATATCAGGCGTCTGCCAAATTCGCCAAAAAGGTGCTAAAGATGATGATTGGGTGCTAATTCATGACGCTGCTAGAGCTTGCTTGCCTCGAGTAGATTTAGAATGTTTATTGGCTGCTATAAGTTTAGGCTTAAATGATGCGGTGATATTGGCGACACCTGTTGTGGATACTTTAAGGTATGCAGATGGCGTCACTATTTCGCACACTATTGAACGCCAAAACTTATGGCAAGCTCAAACGCCACAAGCTTTTCGGCTTGATAAACTAGAAAAGGTGCTAAACACCATCCAACAAGAAAACTTAACCATCACTGATGAAGCAAGTGGCTTTGAGATGGTGGGTATGCCTGTTAAGATTGTGCAGGGCAGTAGGCTAAATATGAAATTAACCTATCCTGAGGACTTACCACTGCTTGGGCTTATTGTCAATCACTTACTTGATGATGAGGCGTTGCCTTGACGATTTGGGTTTTTGCAGGCGTTGTGATTGCGTTATGTTTAGGATTACTATCCATTACACCAAACCTGCCCCCAAGTTTGCTAAACTCAGCCTTTTTATTAGACGACAGGCTTTTTATATGGCTTAGCTTATCCTGTTTTGTGCTTTGTATCTTGCATGCTGTTTTTAGCCGTCGCCATGCCGATGGTGTGGCAAAACCTAATCGTCATCTATGGGTTGACCGCTTTTTCTTAAAGCTTGGCATAAATCGTCTGATTATGTTTGGCTTACTTGGCTTGATGGCGTGCTTATTTATAATAAGAGTGCTAAGCACGCATGCAGTTTTTGAGCAAAGCGTACCACGCCAAGCCCAGACTGTGCGAGCGACCGCCACTATTTTAGAGATAAGCGATGGCGTTTATGATGAGCTGACAGGGTCAAGTTATCGCCAAGTTGCTCAGTTATCAGACATATCTTTGGTTCATAATGCTCATCATCATGCAGTATCAGATCACGCTGATAATCCTTTTTGGCAAGATGGGTCAGCTGACCGCCTAGATGATACGCCCCTTACTGGTACGATGACTGTACTATTACGCCAAGACGTGCGTTTTGGCAAAGCAATTAAGTTGCCACCTTTACCACCAAACACTAAGATTGACTTAACTTTATTAATCGAACCCCCAAATAAAAAAGCCAATGCAGATGGCTTTAGCGGTTATCGCTGGCTTTATACTCGCCATATCCATGCAAATGCAAAGATAGTGGCGGTGCATGGCAAGCCTAGATCTGCTGATGACGGTAGCTTTATCGTAAAATTACAGTCGCTTAGATGGGAGTTAAGAGAGCATTTTTATCAAAATTGGTATCAGTATGACATAAAGATTGCCCAAGCTCAGGCAGTAGTGCTTAGTCTTTTGACAGGCGACCGTGCACTCATTAATCGTGATACTAAGGACTTATATCAGTTTGCTGGTATTTCCCATTTACTTGCCATCTCTGGCACTCATGTGATGTTCTTGGCATTGATATTGGCAGGTTTTCTTGCGACGATGGTCAATCAGCTTTACCCACGAGCATATCAATACATTCCTAGAAGGCAGCTACGAGCATGGGTTATGACAGTGGCGGCTTTCGTGTATGCTTGGTTTACAGGCTTTGATGTGCCCGCTGTGCGTACGGTTTATATGCTTTTAGCAGTTGTGGTGGTACAGCAGTTAGCATTGCCGATATCGGCAGCCAGCGTGCTTGTGATTGTTGCACTGGCGATGATTTGGCTTGATCCATCAGTGTTATGGCAGGCAGGCTTTTGGTTATCGTTTATTGCTGTGCTTATTTTAATGCGATATGAAAGTCAGCTGACGGCGTTAGATTTAGACAAGCTGCCATTATCACGGCGTATTTTTATTAGGTTTATCATGCTATGTCAAATGCAGATGTGGCTGTTTATTGCCATGCTACCTTTATCCTTGGTGCTGTTTGGCAAGGTTTCTTTATGGGGACTGTTTGTAAACTTATGGGCAGTGTCTTTGTTTGGGATAGTGATTGTGCCGATTAATCTTTTGGCAGGTGTGCTGTTTATGTTCTTGCCACATCTTGCAGATTGGCTATGGCAGATTTCTACATACCTTCTATATAGGGTGCATTATGCTCTTGAGCTCATTCGTTTTGGTGATGGCGGTGCGATATGGGTGCATTCATTTTTTGGTGGCTTGGGGCTATTGTTATTACTTTTGGCTTTAGGTATTTGGCTTATGCCAAAAATTCTACCAAAATCGCTTGTGGTGTTACCCTTGCTTATTTTTACATTCACCGTGATAAATGGGTCAGAAAAACCAAGATCGTCAGGCGTGTCGGTTATTGTCTTAGCAAGTGATATGGCAGGTGCTAAGCAGATTCTTATCCAAGATGCTAAACGAACAACAAACTGGCTAATTTTAGCAAGCTATGATGATAAGCCTCTCACTAAAGTTCATACAGACACACTTATCCATCAGCTAAAAAGACACAGTGTAAGTAGCTTAGCAGGTATTATCGTGCAGACGCCAAGCGATCATCTAGTGCAGACAGTTGCACAGATTAAGGGTGTTATCCCTGTCGGTGAGTATTGGCAAGCAGGGCATACCAAAAGACAGCTTGTCAATCTAGCGACCCAATCTTGTCATGAAAACAAGTCATGGCAAGGTGATGATTTTAGCATTAAAGCCATCACAGGGTGGCCGCAGATTATAGACAGTCAAGTGTGGGATTGCACCATACAAATTAACGCCCCTAAGCTGCATCTTACAGGTGGCATTGGTATGGATGATGATAGCGACATAACAAGCGTTATCATCAATGCAGCCACCACCGAGAAGTTATGGCAACTGTGGCTGTGGATTTGCCAAGATCTAACGACTGATTTATCCCAAAATACCATGTGGCTTAGTCATATTCAGGCGCAGTCAGATTCTCAGGTGATGGATAGATTTGGCGTGCATCACCTAAAAATCATCGCAAAACCTACCGCACAAAATATCAGCACCGCCCAAAGACAGATACAGCAGTGGCAACAAATGCAGACGGCTAAGGATTGACCTAAGGTGGATATTTCGTGATACAATAGGTAAATTTTTATTTTAAGGTGTCATTATGGCTTGGCCACCAAACCCCAATAAAACCCCAACATCACAAGCGGTGCAAACCGACGCCACAAGACCAACAACCAAAGAGTGGCATTTACTTGAAAAGACCTTGCTTGCTAGTATCGATGAGCAGCGTCGTTCTCGTAGGTGGTCAATATTTTTTAAGATTCTTACGTTCTTATACATAGCAGCACTGATTTTATTATTAAGTCAGTGCAGTACGACCACGCCGACAACAGGTATGGCAATGCCGATAGACGCATCTGAGCCACATTTGGCGGTGGTTCATGTTCATGGAGCGATTACAGATACTGGCGAGACGAGTGCTCACAATATCAACGCTGCTTTGATTGACGCATTTGAAAATGTGAACGCTAAGGCTATCGCCCTAGATATTAACTCACCGGGTGGTTCGCCTGTGCAGTCAGATGAGATTTGGCAGATGGTGATGGACTTACGCCAAGAGCATCCTGATAAGAAAGTGTATGCTGTGATTGGCGATATCGGTGCAAGCGGGGCGTATTATATCGCTTCGGCAGCCGATGAGATTTGGGTAAATCCATCAAGCTTGGTGGGTTCTATTGGTGTTATCATGTCAAGCTATAATGTTAAAGGTCTGATGGATAAGGTGGGCGTTTCAGATACAACTATGACAGCAGGCGAATATAAAGACATTTTAAGCTCAACTCGTGCGATGTCTGATAAAGAGCGTACCCATGTCCAAAACGTGCTGAATGCAACGCACCAAAACTTTATCAATGCCGTTAAAAAAGGTCGTGGCGATAAGCTAAAAGACCCTGAGAAAAATCAAATCTTTACAGGTCTGTTTTGGGCTGGTTCACAGTCAGTGGAGCTTGGCTTGGCAGATAAGCTTGGTGGTATGATGAAGCTAAAAAAACAGCTTGACCTACCTGATGTAGATTATAGCTATACTGATCCGATGCAACGCTTTTTTGACCGTTTTGGTGTGCAGATGGGCAAAGGACTTGGAGAAGGTGTTAAAGTCGGCTTGCAAGAGCAGTCGCAAGCACAGTTACAGTAATATAATGACGATAAATAAAAACGCACTCACAAGGGGTGCGTTTTTATTGGTTAGTTTAGCCGTCAAGTCCGTTAGGTCGGTTAAGATCAGCTAAGGCTTCATCAATAATGCTTTGGCTTACCCCTTTTTTGCGTAGCTTTTCGATAAATAAGGTGTCTTTTGCTAGCGAGTAGTTGTTATTATCCCTATCAAGACCTTGGCGGATGTACAGGCGAATCAGCCCTTGGATACGACGAAAGCCATGCTGTCCTGCGGTATCTTCAAGATGACAGATGATATCTTCAGACAGTCGCAGGTGTACAGGTCGTGTGATGATTTCAGGGTGGTTTGAGAATTTGTTTTTAATCTTAGGGGATATCATAGCTGTCCTTGATATTAAATTTATGGATACTAAATTTATGCCATTATATCACATCGGGCAGTGTCTGCTTATGCCATATTTTGGATTTACTCATAACAAAAAAGCTGATGAATGAACATCAGCTTTTTTTTAATGTGGTGGGGTCGGAGAGACTCGAACTCTCACAGGTCGCCCCGCTGGAACCTAAATCCAGTGCGTCTACCAATTTCGCCACGACCCCAATAAACAAGCACGGCTTGCTTTGGATGGGGAGCATTATAGCGTAATTTTAATATTTGGCAAGTAATTTTCTTAAAAAATAAATGATAATGGCTTAAAAATATCATAATATATTGATTTTACTTATTATTTTCTAACATTATTTGCCAAAATTTAACCGCTTGTACCATAGGTCCGACATCATGCACTCGCACAATGCTTGCTCCTTGCTGAATGGCAAGCAGATGGGCTAACACGCCAATGCCATCACGATCGATTGCTGCATGGTTTTGTAAATGGGCTAAGTTCATTTTATTTAGTATTTCACCCAAAAAACGCTTGCGAGATACGCCAAAGAGCATGGGCAGATTAAAGTGTTTTATAATCTCATCTATGTGCTTTAAGATTATCTGATGGTGACTAAAGTTTTTAGCAAAGCCCATGCCCACATCAATGATGATGTGGTCTTTTTTGATGCCTGCTTGCACAGCACAGCTGATAGCGGCTTGCAATTCTGTTTTTAGCTCACTTAGGACATCTTCATAGGTGGCTAAGTCGTTCATGGTATCAGGTTCGCCACGAGAGTGCATCAGTACCACAGGACAATTAAGCTTGGCGGCAGTCTGTGCTGCAAGTGGACGACGTAAGGCTCGAACATCGTTAATGATGTCAGCTCCTGATTCTATGGCGTGTTTCATGATGGTGGGGTTGCTTGTGTCGATAGACAGCCATATCTCATCACCGAAATTTTTGCGGATACTTTGTATAACAGGGATAACTCTGCGCAGCTCTTCGTCTGTACTGATAACGGCAGCATTTGGGCGAGTGGATTCTCCACCGATGTCGATGATATCTACACCAAGATGTAGCATATGCTCAGCGTGCTTTAAAGCGTAATCTAGGGTATTAAATCGCCCACCATCTGAAAAAGAATCAGGCGTTACATTTAGCACGCCCATAACTTTAGGGGTAGATAAATCCAACACTTTAGTGCGGTGGGTAATTTTGTGGGCAGGTAGTGGATTAAAAATGGCGGTCATGAGTGTCTTTTTGTGGTGGTGTGTGTAAAAGTGGGTATTTATCGCCACTTGTTGTGATTATTATCCCATGTTTATTTAGCCATAACAAGCCAATTAAGCTTTAACAGCTTATTTAAGGTCTTGAAAATGAAGGTTATCACCACAATCTATGCTTATATTTTTTTTAATAAAGAGAATACATTTGCAATATTTTGAACGAGCAGAAGGCGGTGAGAATGCCATCTTAGTACATCTAACCATCTCAAAGATGAGCGATCCAAATGACCTAGAAGAGTTCCGCCTGTTGGTGAATTCGGCGGGGGCGAACGAGCTTGAGATTATCACAGGTAGCCGAGCAATGCCTCATGCCAAATACTTCGTCGGGACAGGTAAGGCAGACGAGATTGCTCAAGCGGTTGAGCGTCATGGTGCAGATATCGTTATCTTTAACCACGAACTTAGCCCAAGCCAAGAACGCAACTTAGAAAAACTCTTTAAGTGCCGAGTGCTTGGGCGTACAGGACTTATCTTAGATATCTTTGCAAGTCGTGCTAAGACGCATGAAGGCAAGCTACAAGTAGAGCTAGCCCAGCTCAACCATTTGGCGACTCGCTTGGTGCGTGGCTGGACGCATTTAGAGCGTCAAAAGGGGGGTATCGGACTTCGTGGACCGGGTGAGACCCAGCTAGAGACTGACCGCCGTCTGCTCCAGATTCGTGTCGGTCAGCTAAAGGCGAAATTAGATAAAGTTAAACAAACTCGTAAGCAAGGACGAGCAAAACGTCAAAAATCAGACGTGCCAACCATCTCGCTTGTAGGTTATACGAATGCAGGTAAGTCCACACTGTTTAACCGCTTAGCTGATGATAATATCTATGCTGCCGATCAGCTGTTTGCTACGCTTGATCCGACTTTACGCCGTGTCAAGTGGGCAGGCGTGGGAAATGTCGTGCTTGCTGATACGGTAGGTTTTGTGCGTCATCTACCCCATGAACTGGTTGAAAGTTTTCACGCCACCTTAGAAGAGACGTTAGAAGCCGACCTTTTGTTGCATGTTATTGATACAGCAAGTGACACCTTACACGAGCAGATTGATGCGGTGAATGATGTGCTAGATGAGATTAAAGCAGATGCTCCGATTTTATTGGTATATAATAAGATTGATAAGAGTGGCGAAGATCCGACCATTGTTTATAAAGAGCAAGGCGTGCCGCACCGTGTCTATGTTTCTGCTCAAAAGAACCTAGGCATGGATAAGCTTACCCAAGCAGTCAGTGAGCTACTCGTCGGTAAACTTTCTACTTATCATCTGACATTGCCCTTTAATGCAGGTCAGCTAAAGAGTGCCTTACATGAGCTTGATGTGATTGATGACGCTACGTTTGGTGATGATGGACGTGAGATGATTACCATTACTTTAGCTAAAGACAAGCTAAAAGAGTTGCTTGGCAAGTTTGGGCTGATGGCACATGATGTACTGCCACAGGACGAAGCCGATACACTCTTGCCAGAGCTTGAAGAGTTTGAGCAGCGGACACTCACAGTCAGTGATGAGCAGGATTTAGATGAATTTTGTTTATAACATTCACCCATAAAATACCCAACATTTCATCGTAAAACCTTGACCAATCGGCTAAATTGATGGTTAAATAACCATCCACTTTAGGCATGCTGTATAAGCCATAATACAAGGATACGTATGAAATCCCCCTATCTAAACCCTAAGCTTTATAAAGGTCTGATCGCCACCATCGCCTTAGTGGTGAGTGTGCGTGAGCTAGCTTTGGTGGTCTGTACTTGGTTTGGTATGCCGACAGCGGCAAATATCGTCGGTCTTGTGGCGTTATTTGTCGCCTTGATAGGCTTACGTCTGGCGTCAGGGCAGTTGCCACAATGGCTGTCATCATCAGCCAGTGTGCTACTTGTAGATAGTGGCTTTGCGTTCTTACCTGTATCAGCAGGGGCGGGTATCTTATTATTTGGCTTAGGCTCAGACTTTTTTGCGGTGTCAGCTGTTATTATCATTAGTGTGGTTATACCGCTTTGGGTATTTGCCAAGCTGTCTGCCAAGTGGCTTCAAGAACGTCCATCGCCCACAGTATCTGATAAAGGATAAGCTATGCCAGCCATTGACAGCACGACCATCATCACAGCCTTTATGGTAACGCTTATCGCCCATATCACAGCAAAATACGTCCTAAGGTATCTTAATCGCTACATTCGTGGTGTGCCGATGATTATCATCGCCATTATCTTAACGCTGACTATCTTACTGATGATAAATATGCCGTATCAGACCTATTATGCTAATGCTAAGCCTGTGTTTGATCGCTTGTTGGGATATAGCACGGTGTTACTTGCCGTACCTTTAGCTGGAATGGATTTTAAAGGTTTGCCTGTAAAGAGGCTTGGCGTGGTCGTCGTGCTTGCCAGTATCGTAGGGGCAATTTTGCCGATGTCGCTTGCCTATGCCTTTTTCTTAAATATTGAGACGATATTGGCATTTGCGACCCGTTCGGTAACGACGCCTGTGGGCTTATCTGTCGCCCAGATTATCAATGCACCGCTTGTGATGGCAAACCTTATTATCATCGTATCAGGCATACTTGGAGCGGGTATTTGTCGTGTGGTGTTTAAAAACATCGAAGATGAAAGAGCCCAAGGGCTATCGCTTGGCTTAGTCGCTCATGCTATTGGCACAGTAGAAGCATGGACGATAAGCCCAACAGCAGGGCGGTATGCAGCATTTGGTCTGGCGATTAATGGGCTAATTACAGCGGTATGGCTACCGATGGCGGTGCTGTGGGTTATGGGCTGATTTACTCAAGAGCATCTGACTACCACCATAACCATTATGCCGCACCAAGCTCCCCAAGCAGTGCCTGTGATGGCACGCCACTATGAAACCGCAGTTCGTCATCTGTCTCATCAATTAATGCCGCTTCCACATCACGAAAAAACGCCACCCGCTCATCGATAGGCTCTTTGCTGACCGACTGAGCTAGCATAAGATAATCTTCATAATGACGGCTCTCAGATTTTAACAGATACCTATAATAGCGTGCTAATTTTTCATCATCAATGACATCTGCCAATGCTTTAAATCGTTCGCACGAACGAGCTTCAATGAACGCTCCGATAATCAGCACGTCCACCATGGCAGCACTCTCCCACGTCCGCTTATGCTTTAGCAGCCCCTTAGCATAACGCCCTGCAGGCAAATACGACCACTTGATACCACGCTCTTTCATCAAGGATAGCACCTGTTCATAATGGAGCATTTCTTCACGCACCAGCTGTGCCAATCGTTCTTGGAGCTGTCTGTGAGATTCATAACGGAAAATTAAATTCATCGCTGTGCCTGCTGCTTTTTTCTCGCAGTTGGCATGATCTTGCATGAGTAGCGGTAGGTTTGCCTTGGCAAGCTTTAGCCAGCTTTCGCTCGTTTTTGTGCCTAAAAAAGCATGAATATGACTAATGTCTGTGGTAGCTCTTGCCTTGGCGGTGATCTGCTTTAAGTCGTCTTCTTGGTTCATGATGATTCACCTTAATATGATGGCAGTAATTTTACAAGATCGTTCATATTTTTACAAACACGTTTTGGCTTGCCTTGCTTAAATGATAGGTTTATCCCCTATAAATTACATCATAATCATTAATTACGCTAAAATCCATCACAAAAGATGACTCATCTAAGTGAAAATCACCATAAAAATGTGTTACAAACTGGTAAAAATTAAGAATTATTCTTATTATTAACAAAAAAATAAATGGATAAATAAAATATAACTTATTGTTTTTATTATATAAATAAAATTAACCCTAAAAAAATTTATTTATTTTTTGGGTAAAGGTGTTGCAAAATATGTCAAAGTTGGTATCCTATTGTGTGAGCGTAGATGGTTTTAGCGGTATTTGTTGTTTTTGACAAACTTTGTATAAAAGTTTACAAAAATACTCAAAAACGTACAAATATGGCAAGAATACGCTATAACAGACCTAGCCATCACCTGATGTGCTAGATTTGATATTTACAGGGAGTGTTAGGCAACTCGATCGCAGGCATATCTGATATGTCTGCATGGGCGTAAGCATTTTGCGGCCCAAAAACTAAAAGATGTAATGTGGAGAAAACCCATGAAAAAAGTACTTTTAGCAACAGCAATCGCTGCTCTATCTGTATCAGCTGCTCAAGCTGCGCCTACTCTTTACGGTAAAGCTTTCTTAACTCTTGACCTTCAAGACGGTAGTGAGCACAGCCTTGCTAAAGACTCTCGTACCCAACTTAAATCAAACGGTTCACGTATCGGTCTTAAAGGCTCAGAAGCTCTAACTACAAACACTGATCTTGTTTATCAGTTGGAGTACGGCGTAAGAGTTGATGATAATACAGATACTTTTAAAGCTCGTGATACCTACCTAGGTCTTGCAAACAAACAATACGGTACTGTGGTAGCAGGTCGTCTATCAGCGGTTGATGGTACTGTTGACTATGCAAACGTAACCAAAGGCGGTGTTATCGGTGGTGATAACGTTCTAGCAGCATTTGATAGCCCTCGTGTAAACAACACCATCGCTTATTTTTCTCCAGAGCGTAACGGCGTACAAGTATTTGGTGCGTATGTAATGGATGAAACTAAAGGTTCGGTTAAAGAAAATCTAGATACTTTCAGAACTGTTGTTAATGCTGATGGGACAAGTACTTTAGTTCGAGATACTAAATCTGTTCCAAACAAAGGTCAAGACAGCCTAGGTCGTGACGCATTCCAAATCGGTGCCAAATACGAAGTGGGTCAAATCAAAGCTGGTGCAGCCTACACCCAAGCTGGCGATCGTAAGATTGCTCGTGTAAGCGGTGCTTACGCACTTAATAAAGACCTAACGGTTGGTGCTTTAGTGCAAACTGACAAAGGCAATGCAGTTAAGTTTGGTCAAACTGCAGGAACTGAAAAGCTAATTACTGTATCTGCCAAGCTAAAAACAGCAACACCTTGGACTGCTTATGGTCAAGTTGATCTAGTAGATAATGCTGAAGGTGTTCAAGATGCTGAGGCACAGCGTTTAGTCGTTGGCGGTGAATACGCCATCAACAAAAATACCACTGGCCACGTTTATGGTGCTTATAAAAGAGATGAGCTAAAAGCAGCGAACGTTACTGCTAAAGACAACTCTTATGGCATCGGTGCAGGTCTTGAGTACAAATTCTAATTTGATTTAAAGTCTGCATAAAAACCCACCTTTTTAGGTGGGTTTTTTATTGGGAGTGTTTGGGTCAGCTTTTATTGATTAGAATAAATGACACAATGATAGGTTAATGTGATAGAATACTGCGATTTTTAGCCGATGAGCTGCATTTTGTAGATCACTTTTGTATGTTACATCGCATTTTAACCCAATCTTTTGCCATGACAGGACTTATATGGCGACAACATAAGCTCTAAGAAATGGATGCCTTAAGACGAGGATGATTATCATGAAACAATCAAACATGAAGCGATCAAGCCTTTGTGTCTTTGCTGCTGCTCTGATGGGTATTAGTGCAGCGACAGTGACCTTACCAAGTCATGCCGCAGACGAACTTGCGTCATTATTTAGCCAAAAATCTGAGCGATTCTTACCTGTCACACAGGCATTTAAGGTGAGTGTGCAGACTAATGGTAATCAGGTCGTGGCGACGTTTAACGTTACCCCTAAGCATTATATCTATCGTGATAAGCTAAAGTTAAAGTTGCCAGATGGTGTGGTAGCGAGCGATTGGAAGTTTGACGCTAAGCCAAGCATGATCGACGATCCAAGCTTTGGAAAAGTGGCAGTCTTTGAAGAAAGCTTTACAGCCACAGCGACGCTCACATCATCGCAGAGTATAGAGAGTACAGCTGCATTAAGATGGCAAGGCTGTGCCAAAGCAGGGCTATGTTATCCACCAGAAGACAGTCAGTTTACCATCAAGCTAAGCTCAAGTGCTGATAAGCTTGACAGTGATCAGTCGCCTAATGCGTCAGCCATATCTAAGCCTAAGAATACCAATGCCCAAGCTGCCAAGCAGACAGACACAAAAACTGATAAAAAAGACGCAGATGCTCAGACAGCTAATACCGCAGACGCCAAGCCATCTGCTAATTTACCATCAGCGACGGTAGTAACGCCTATATTAGATGATACCGATACGGACAGTGCAGATATCCGGTCGGCAGTCGTTGATAGTTCTGATGGTTCTGAGAGTATCAATGATGGTGCGTTAGCCACGCCATCTACCACGACCGCAGAAGGCGTGGATAAGCTTCGTCATGATGGGGCAGCATCTGATCCATTTGGCATCCAAGAAAACCCCATATTAGCAATCGGTCTGCTGTTTTTGGCAGGGCTTTTGCTGTCATTTACGCCATGCGTCTATCCGATGATTCCGATTGTGGCAAATATCGTTGCACGTCAGGGCAATGTCAGTGGTAAAAAAGGCTTGGCGTTATCGGCAGCTTATGGCGTGGGCGTGGCGACAGCTTATGGCTTGCTCGGTGCCTTGATAGCGTGGCTTGGACGTGCAGTGAATATCTTGGGGTGGCTACAAAATCCTGTTGTTCTCATTGTCTTTGCTATCATTTTCGCCTTGCTTGCTTTATATATGTTTGATTTGGTGAAAGTGGGCTTACCAAGCCGTCTAAAAGACCGCTTACAAAGTAAGTCTCAAGCCGCTGATGATAAGCTTGGTAGTGTAGGCGGTAGTTTTGTGGCAGGTGTGCTGTCCGCCTTGGTCGTCTCGCCATGCGTGTCTGCACCGATGGCAGGGGCGTTAGCTGCTGTATCGGTCAGTGATAGCGTGGTGTTCGGATTTGTGGCATTATTTGCACTTGGGCTTGGTTTATCGATTCCGCTGATGATTATCGGTGCTGCCCAAGGTAAGATTATGCCAAAGGCGGGCGAATGGATGAACCATGTGAAGACATTCTGCGGACTGTTACTGCTTGCGGTGTCATTATCTTTGATCGAACGGCTGTTATTCTCACCTGTTATGCTCGTACTGTGGGCGTTATGGTTTGCACTCGTGGCGGTGTGGGGATGGAAAGTGGGTCGCTGGCTAACTTATGCTGTGGCACTTGTCAGTATGCTCTGGACGGCTTGTCTTATGATAGGCGTGGCAAGTGGTCAAAGTGATCCATGGCGACCACTGGCAGGGCTGTCATCGCACACTACTGTAGATACTCAAAATGCACCAGCAGATCTACACATCACAACCCTAGCCGAACTAGATACGATATTAGCACAGCATGATAAGGTGGTGGTAGATATTACCGCAGATTGGTGCGTAGAATGCCGTATTATGGAAAGAACACTGTTCACGAATAGACCAAAAGCCCTTGCTGATTATCAGCTGGTGAAGCTTGATATCACGCAGACTACCGATGATAGCCGTGCGGTTTTAGCTCGTTATCAGTTATTTGGACCGCCTGCACTGCTGTTTTATAAAGATGGCACGTTGGTCAATGTTCTACTCGGTGAAGTTAGCCGAAGTGATTTTGAGCAAGAGCTGACAAAATACTAGCTAGATGTAGACACCCCAAACAAGCATGCTTTGGGGTGTTTTTTTATGGCTGTCTTTTAATGAACTGTCCATGGCTTGGGCTGTGATGAGTTTTGGCGATGGTTGTGGTAAAGTGATAGCCATCGTATGTCAAACTGTTACTAAGCTGTTATTATTAAGTTGGTATCTAGCCATCTATGTATCATCTACTTACCATCTATGTAGCCATCAAAAATCCTATGACGTGATAATAAGCATGATTGATTAAACTTGCAAGGATATTATGTTGTAGTTTCTTATACATGTGTACTTTTAGACGTGGTTGTCTTGTCTTATTTTGAGATTAAGCGACCTATTAGGTTTAAATTGAGCTTAAAAAGCTGTGTGATTATTATATGTAAGCTTTTGGTAGTTTTGATAAAGATTGTATAATTGGATAACTTTATGATAAATCATCGCATAAAAATAGACCCAAACTTTGGGTCTATTTTGTTAAATGAGAAGATTATTTGTGAGCTTGATTTTTAAGACGCTCTTCCCAGAAAGTGGCGTTTTTGATACCAAATTTGCTAGGGTCAAAGGTGATTTTATCAACGCCAAGCTTACGCTGGTGTTCATAGTCGTTCAGTAGGCGTATGGTAGCACGAGAACCCATAAAGAACATGATTAAGATGCCGATAATGTTCAACCATGCAGTCATGCCAACACCCACATCACCCCATGCCCAGATAGCCCCTGCACTGTTTAAAGCACCGTAGCCTGCCATGAATAAAATGACGATTTTGGCAAGCCACAACCCAAGTCTTTGAGCATCTTTGCCAATGAAGCGAGACAGGTACACGACGTTAATCTCAGCAATGTGATAATACGCCATCATAGTGGTAAAGGCAAAAAATACGACAGCGATGGCGATAAAGTATGTGCCAAACGGTCCAAAGGTAGCTTCAAGTGCCATCTGTGTAAAGGCAGGTGTGCCAATCTCTACTGTTGCATCGATGTTTTGCACTAGGAACTGACCTTCAGGCAGGCCGCCTTGGATGTTATAAGTACCCATCGTAAGAATCATAAAGGCAGTTGCCGAGCAAACAAGCAAGGTATCTACATAAACAGAGAAGGCTTGCACTAAGCCTTGCTG
The DNA here is from genome assembly GCF_022701215.1 of Moraxella nasovis. Classification (NCBI taxonomy): domain Bacteria; kingdom Pseudomonadati; phylum Pseudomonadota; class Gammaproteobacteria; order Moraxellales; family Moraxellaceae; genus Moraxella; species Moraxella nasovis. The sequence continues at coordinate 1,619,507 of NZ_CP089976.1, forward strand.
AGCAGGGTGGTCAACTTCAGCAGCGCCTGAGTGGTGAGGGCCAGTACCCTGACCTGCTTCGTTAGAATAGACACCACGCTTGACACCCCAGCCAATCGCTGCACCAAAGCCTGCCATTGGGTTAAAGATGTCGCTCATAATTAAGCTAAATACTTGTGGCACTTTATCAAGGTTCATAATCATCACAAGCAGTGCAAGTAAGATGTAGCCGACCGCCATAAAAGGCACGACCAATTCAGCAAAGGCTGCGATACGCTTAATACCACCGATGATGATGATACCTAGACCGATGACGATGATTGCCATAATGCCGACACGCAAGCTACCCACTTCCATACCTGCAAAGTTCATCGGATTGCCTTCGCCTGTGATATGGGTGATGGCACTAACAACACCGTTTGCCTGTACACCTGGCAAAAATACGCCACAAGAGATAATGGCGGCGATAGCGAATAATACAGCAAACCATTTTTGACCTAAGCCTTTTTCAAAATAATAAGCAGGACCGCCACGGTACTGACCTGTTAGCGGATCACGCTCTTTATAGACTTGAGATAAGGTAGACTCAGCATAAGCGGTGGAAGCACCTAAGAATGCCACAACCCACATCCAAAAGACAGCAGATGGACCACCAAAACCGATAGCTGCTGCTACACCTGCAATGTTACCCACACCAACACGGTTAGCAAGGGCGACCACGAACGCTTGAAATGATGAGATACCGTCAGCACTTTTAACGTTGCTAAACATTAAACGCACCATTTCACCGAACAGGCGTACCTGCACGAAGCGAGTCATAATTGAATAAAATAAACCTGCACCTAAGCACAGGTAGATCAGAGCAGGGCTCCAGATGATCCCGTTCAGCCAATCTACTAATGCATTCATATCCATGAATATACTCTCCGAGAGTAGGAATTGTTTTGTATTTGGCAAATAATTTATCTTAAAAATGACATCAGCATGCCAAACTCAAAAAAGCCAAATAAATAAACAAAATAAGAAAATGATAAACAACCTGCTAAAAGCTGGTTTTAATTGCATAATTTGCCATATTTTTTTAACAAATACTAGTAAATTTTGTAAGAATTTTACGAAATTTTACAAAAATAATGATTTGAGCAAGCACCAATCTAGTAAAATGCTTGAAAAGAGTGATTGATTATCCCATTAAGTTATAATTAAGTAAGATTTATTTATTAAGGTGAAATATGATGACACATGTAAAACGCACCCAAGCTTTTGCAAAAAAAACCACCATCGCACTAATGTTGGCAGGTTCGCTATCATTAACAGGCTGTGGCTATAACCAATTGCAAGCCCAAGATGAGCAAGTAACAGCATCATGGTCAGAAGTGGTGAATCAATACCAACGCCGTGCTGACCTTGTTCCAAATCTTGTAACAGTAGTGCAGCGTTATGCTGAGCATGAGCAAGCGGTGTTTACTGATGTCGCCAAAGCTCGTGCAGCCGCAGGCAGTGTCCAGATTACCCCAGAAGTACTAAACAATCCGCAAGCACTGCAGCAGTACCAAGAAGCCCAAGCCCAAATGACAGGCGCGTTATCACGTCTGATGGCAGTCTCTGAGCGTTATCCAGAGCTAAAAGCAGATGCCATGTTCCAAGACTTGCAAGCACAGCTTGAAGGCACAGAAAACCGCATCACTGTCGCTCGTCAAAGATACATTCAAGATGTTCAAGGCTATAATACAACCGTACGCCAATTCCCAACGAACCTTACGGCGATGGTTTTTGGCATGGATAAAAAAGCCAACTTCACCGTCCAAAATGAAGCTGAAGTATCAAGTGCTCCAAGCGTGAACTTTAATAACACATCATCATCTACCAACTAAGCTAATGCAAGTCAATCATATGACAAAAAGTCGGCTAAGTGGTATGGGGCGAAGTCTTGGCTTGGTGCTTTTAAGCATGACCATGCTGACGCAGACAACTCATGCCACGATCACCCAGCATACAGATGCTGACCAAGATTTGACAGATTTGGCAGTCATCAGCACGATGACAAAGGCCAAGTCTGACGATCACACTTCCTTTGAGAGCATGGGGGAGGCAATGTCGCCTATGGGTGAGATTGTCTCGCAGATGCAAGATGATGATGTGGCAGTGGCAAAGTCTCAGCCTGTCAATCCTACATCATCAACAGCAGATGCTGTGTCTCATGATAAGCTTATCTTAAACGAGCCTGTTATCGATGTCGCCCACATTCTAAGCCCTACTGACAAGGCGCAGCTATCTGACCAGCTAAGGCAGATCCACCAAGATCGCTTGGCTCAAGCTGCTCTTGTTATCGTGCCGACCACTGATGGTATCCCAGTATTTGATTATGCGATGGCGGTGGCAGATCGCTGGCAGCTGGGTAATAAAGACGTGGATAACGGACTTTTGATCTTAGTGTCTGTTAATGATCGCAACATGCACATTCTGACAGGTTATGGCCTAGAAGGTGTGCTGCCTGATGTCGTACTAAAGCGTATCATTCGTAATGACATCACCCCTGCTTTTAAGACAGGTAACTATGCCCAAGGTCTATCGATGGGTATCGCTCGCATTAGTGAGCGACTGCACGCAGATCCATCCACACTTTCACCAGAAGATGAGTCGGTTGGCGTGGCACAGGGTGTGCCGATGATTGCGTTACTGATTTTTGGTATCGTTTTTGGATCGATATTAATAGCCATTTTTGGTAGGTTTATCGGTGCTACTTTAACGGCAGGTGGTGTGGGATTGGCGGGTCTAACTTTAGGCTCAGGATTTTTCTTATCTGTTGTGGCGGCGATTATCGTTTGGCTATTCTTACTATTTAAGGGGGGTAGTGGCGGTGGACGCAGTGGCAGAGGTGGCGGCGGTTTCATCGGTGGCTCTATGGGTGGGCTAGGTGGCGGATTTGGCGGTGGAGGTTTTGGCTCAGGCAGCTTTGGCGGTGGGGGCGGCAGCTTTGGCGGTGGCGGTGCAGGCGGCTCTTGGTAATAGCAATGCAAGTACTGTTGGTATAAACACTCACTTTAATAAGAAATAACCATGCAAACCATAAAATCAACTAAAAGCTTAAGACGTCTGATTCGCCAGCTTTGTTTTATTCCACTATTACATCGGCACGATTTTTCTAAGCACTACGCCCAAGACTTAGCAGGGGTCGTTTCTCGTGCAGAGCAGGGGCATGATGGTGAGATTCGTCTGATTATTGAAGAGCATTTACCCATTGCGATGGCGTACGCGACTAACTGTCGTGAAAGAGCATTATCGTTATTTGCAAGCCACCATGTATGGGATACAGAACAAAATACAGGCGTGCTGATTTATGTAAATATCTGTGAACATAGTCTGGAGATTATCGCTGATCGTGGTATTGATCGCTGTGCTACCGAGACGATTTGGCAGCAGTTGGCAGCAGATACCATAGTACTGTTTAGACAGGGTAAGATGCAAGAGGGGCTTGAGCGATTATTAATTCAGGTCGGTGATGTTTTAAGACAGCATTTTCCTAGCGATGATGTGATGGGGAATGAACTGCCTGATGAAGTAATCGTGTTAAAATAAATCATGATGGCTAAATTTATCAGATTTTTCTTGCTATTAAGGTAAAAATTTTGTAAAATGCCCTTTTATTTTGCCTTGTCGTGTTCGTTATCAAGCGTTGTCAAGTCGGCAACCACGGCACACAGGTTTATCTGGAGAACTTAGATGTACGCAGTTATCAAAAGTGGCGGTAAACAGCACCGTGTTAGCGTTGGCGAAACACTAAAAGTTGAACTTCTAAAAGAAGAAGTTGGTGCCGCGCTAAAGATTGAAGATGTGCTAATGGTTGTCAATGATTCTGATATTAAAATCGGTCAGCCAGTTGTTGAAGGTGCAAGCGTAGAAGCTGAAGTAGTAAGTCATGGTCGTGGCAAGAAAGTGCGTATTGTTAAGCATCGTCGTCGTAAGCACTACCATAAAGAGCAAGGTCACCGTCAATGGTTCACTGAGCTTAAGATTACTGCAATCAACGCTTAATTGCTTCATTTACCCATTAGTTTTGATGCTTTTTAAGCATTCACACAGGAGATTTTCTCATGGCACATAAAAAAGCCGCAGGTTCTACTCGTAACGGTCGTGATTCTAACCCAAAAATGCTTGGTGTAAAAGTATTTGGTGGTCAAGACGTTGTTGCAGGTAACATCATCGTACGTCAGCGTGGCACAGAATTCCACGCAGGTGAAGGCGTAGGCATGGGTCGTGATCACACCCTATTTGCTTTGACTGAAGGTGTTGTTAAGTTTGAGACCAAAGGTCAATTTAACCGCCGTTATGTATCTGTACTTGCTAAATAAGCGTTAGTGCAGCGTTACATAATTCGCTAAAAGCTCATTGTTTATTCAATGGGCTTTTGATTTTTATTATGCCAATGGGTGTTAGCACGTGCATCACTTTCGTGTTATAAAACAGCCTAAATCCCTTAAAATCAAATATCTATAAGACAGTCATATTATGGACATCGCTTTATCAAACGTACTTATCGCTTTTGCCATCACCTTTGCTGCAGGGCTTGCCACCGTACTTGGCAGTGCACTTGTGTTTTTTCAAAAGACGCCAAGCCCCAGAGTGCTTGCTTTTGGGCTTGCTTTTGCAGGCGGAGCGATGGTATTTGTGTCATTGACGGAGATTCTTGGTAAGTCGGTAGAGAGCTTTGGTCAGGTATTTGGTAATGTGGGTTATAACTATGCTACGTTTGCGTTTTTGGCAGGTCTGATAGCCGTGATGATGATTGATCGTCTTATTCCTAATCCACACGCCACACTTGACACCGATGATCCTAAGTTTCATGATGAAAGCGAAGCATACATCAAGCGTATCGGCATACTGTCTGCTTTTGCCATTACTGCTCATAACTTTCCTGAAGGTTTGGCAACTTTTTTTGCTACGCTTGAATCGCCAACAGTGGGCTTACCCCTTGCTTTAGCGATTGCAGTGCATAACATTCCTGAGGGTATTTCTATTGCCGCCCCCATTTATTTTGCCACTAAGGATAAAAAATTAACCGTTATCGCTTGTCTTATTTCAGGGCTTGCCGAGCCGATGGGAGCGATGATTGGCTACTTTGTACTAAAATCAGTGCTTTCTGATGCAGTGTTTGGCATGGTGTTTGGGCTAATTGCAGGGATTATGGTATTTTTGGCATTAGATGAGTTGCTGCCTGCTGCCAAGCAATATTCCAAAGGCCATGAAGCGGTATATGGCATGGTGGGTGGCATGGTGGTGATGGCGATAAGCTTAGTGTTATTTAATGGGTGAATGGATAAGAAAGTTGGTTATCTGTTAAGTGCTTTATTGGTCCTGTAAGTGCGTTAGCAGTGATTGGTGATGAGCTATCCATAATTTTTCGCACTAAATGACCATTCAAGGCTTATCTTGTGTCAATAACTAAAAAGTGTTTATAGACAAATAATCATCAAAATAAAATCAAGGCACAAGAAGATTTTTGGTTGTAAGTTAAAAGTGTTCTTTGTAAATATAGTGGCATTGATAAAAAAAATCCCATCTTTTTATTAAACCCATCTTTTTATTAAACTTATCTTTTTATTAAAGACGAAAATTTATATTTAATATGAGCTGCCTGTAATCAGCTTAAAATATTAAAAAAATAGTGTAGATTGAAGCTTAATCCACATTAGCTCTAGTAAGCTCTAGTAAGCTCTAGTAAGCTCTAGTAAGCTCTAGTAAGCTCTAGTAATTTTATCTAAAACAGCTTAGTTTTATTTTGCTATGTTTTTAGTCTATCTGCTTAAATAACCAGTGCAATAGTAAGCCTTCTTGCTTGGGTTCTCCATTATTACCATCAGTGGGAAATGGTATGGCGTACTCACTCATCTGATAGCCACGACGTTGATAAAATTTGAGTAATTCTGGGCGGTGTGACAGTATGGACATGGCATAACCATCTAAGTTGTATTTATCAGCATGACGTGTGGCAAAGGTCTCTACTGCCGACAGCAGCGTGTCACCAACCCCTTTGCCTTGCAGCTCTGGAATCACGGCAAATGTGCCAATATAGGCTACCTTTTTCTCATACATAGTGATAAATTCAACACCAATGCACGCTAAAATTACGCCTTTGTCATTGGGGTGCTCAAAGACAAATAAATAAGCAGTGTCATTTTGAATAAAGCGATAGATTTCATCATCGGTAGTGCGAATGCCACCGATAAGATTAGCTTCATTGGTCCAGCCTTCATCACTGCGATAACAGCGGTTGAGCAGGGTAACGAGTTTGGGCGTGTCATCTTGGGTGGCGATACGCAGGCGGATTTGATCTTTGGTGAGATGGCTGATTTTCATGAGAGGTTTGGGTTAGATTAATAAAAACCTTGAGTACTCCCCAAGGTTTTTTTTTAGATAGATTATTTTCGTATCCATTGACGGATTTTTTCACGCTCTTCTTCGCTTGCATTGAGCCATAACTGCATAAAGCCATCTAGATTATTGGCTGTATCTTGGTTGGTTGAGGCTTGTGACTCAGGCTGATTTAATGCAGCGATGGCTTTTTGGTTTGATAATAGGGCGTCATCTTGATTAAATAATCCGCCAATTTTCCCTGAGATGGAGCTTAGTAGCCCAGAGCGTTTCTCGGTGGTAGATTCTGATGCGATGATTTTGCCATTTTGGGCGATTGCCAAGGTGGGTTTTTTGGCATATTCCTTAGCAGTGCTATAGCTGTTTGGTTGGTTTGGCATGATAAGCTGATAGTGTTGGTTATCTGCTAGATTAACACTTAGAGAAATGTTGTTTGATTTTAGGTAATCATGCTCGCCACGTGGCAAGTCAAACAAGCGATCATAACGTGCAGTGATGATGTGGCGACCTGCATCTAGGTTGAAAGTTTTTTGTAGTGGCTGCAATATGCCGTGATGAATCTCTTTGCCATTAATGGCAGTTACTTTAATATACTCATCAACAGTTAACTCGCTTTTTGCAAAAGTGATTTGGCTTAGTGCTATGGCTGTTATTGCGGTGATTTTTATGACATTTTTCATGATAGTTCCTTAAATTAATGAAAGGCTTGGTTAGTCAAGTGAGCTTTTATCACTGACCTCAAGCAGTAACGTCTGTGTTTCTATGATTTGTTTAGCTTCCTCGATGGTTTTTTTGGGTACTTGCACACGAGTTAGGTGTGTTAGCAAAGGTGATATTTTATCAAGAACTCGCATGATATCGCCTGCATTTCTAGGGCCTTCATCGAGTAAGTATTGCCGAATCTGCTCAGGTAATCGCCAGTTGCGGCGGTGTAAGATGGTCTCAATTAATGCCTGCCTGTCTGCCACATCATCATTATCAGGCAAGTGAAAGGTCGGTGCAAGCGATAGGCGAGTGACAAGATCGAGTAAGCCAACATCAAGCTCACGTGCAGACTCAGTTGATAGAAAAATTAGTTGTTTATTTTGCTTGCGAACACGATTAATTAAGTCAAATACGCTTTCTTGCCATGCTCTAGAACGGCTCAATAGCTGTAAATCATCAATGATAATAAGATTGAATATTTCAAGCCCCATGAGGGCATCAAATGCATCATAATTACTGCCAACCATCTCTTTTAGGGTGAGACTAATAACGCTCTTGCCAAGATCATTAAAGTGGCGATAAATGGCAGCTGCCAAATGGGACTTGCCAAAGCCTTCGCCACCTACGATATAAAGCTCACGCATACTACCTGCGGCAAGCTCATCGATGGCATGGCGAATGGGTGAGAAGCCTGCCGCATTAAAGTCGTCCAAACTGACATCTTGTTTTAACTCAAGATTAAGGGCAGTCTGAAAAAAATCGCTCATTAAGGGAATATCCTAAGTATGATGTATCGTTATGTTGCGTAGGTTTGTCTATATATAGCACACTTTTAGAAAATTAGGCAAGCTAAATTTAACAATGTGCTTGCATTTGGTGCTAATCCACATCTCTCCAAAGGTCAAGCTGTGGCTTGCCTTTATACCATCTGCTGGCTAAATATGCATTATAAGCGTGGTTAAATATGACATTTAGTACAGCAGAAACAGGCAAAGCGACTAACATACCTATAAAGCCAAATAAACTTGCCCCCGCCAATACCGAAAAGATAACCCAAAGTGGCGATAGACCAATTTTATCCCCCAACAAAAGCGGCTGCAAGATATAACCTTCAGCAATTTGACCAATCATAAAAGCACCGATAATCATGCCTAGGTGTAGCCAATCAAAGCCAAATTGAAATAAGCCTGCGATAATAGCAGCAATAATACCAATGCCAAAGCCTAAGTAAGGTACAAAGCTTGCAATGCCTGAACTGATACCGATGATGAGTCCTAGTTTTAATCCGATGAGTTCTAGCTGAACAGCATAGATTGCACCGAGTAAAAGCATAACAAGCAGCTGACCTTTGGCAAAATTCATCAGAGCATCGTCACAGTCTTTGGCGATTTGAACGATTTTATTCTCATAAGGCTTGGGAATGGCATTTTGCCATGTTTTTAGTCGAGAACGCCAGCCAATAAGAAAATAAAATGTCAAGATAGGCACCATGACTGCAAGCCCAAAGTTATTAGCAACGCTTGCCCCAGATGACAGGGCTTGCTTGATTAATGACTGAGCATCAGAGACTTGATAATTATTTTGAAAAAAATCAATCGCAGAATTAGAGATGACATTTAGATGTAGTGCTGGTGGATTTTTATTGGTATAACGCCCAATCCAAAGTCGTCCTGTTTCGTTATACCAAGCCACAAGCGATGGTAGTGACTCCCAAGCCAACTGTAACTGAGCCCATAACATAGGAATTAGCCAAACAAGCAAAGCACTTACAACTGCAATACAGCTAAGATATACAGCGATGATGGCAATAATCCTTGGCATAAAGCGTGACAAAAAGCCAACTAAGGGGTTTAAAAAATATGCCAAAGCAAACGCTGCAACAAATGGTGCGATGATTGAACGCATTAAAAATAGTGCGTACAGCATGATCGCCATAAGGGCTAAGATGAATAACCGTTTAAAAAATGGGTCAATACGATAAGATGACATGGTAGCTTTTCTGCTTATGAGTGAAAATATCGGCTATTTTACAAAAATTTTTATGTTTTGTGTTAAGGCGTTCAGATAAAATTTGTAAAAAATTAAAAAATTGATGAAAGATGGGGGTAAAGTGAGACCTTACGCTTTATTTTTTTGTTATAATTAGATTAATTTTTTGCTATTTTAAGGTATTGCTATGACATCTCTTAGTTATAAAGACGCAGGCGTAGATATTGACGCAGGTGAAGCTCTTGTTTCTCGTATCAAATCGGTCGCCAAAGCCACCGCACGCTCTGAAGTGGTGGGCGGATTAGGCGGGTTTGGGGCATTATGTCGCATTCCACAAGGTTATAAATCACCTTTGCTTGTATCAGGCACTGACGGTGTTGGCACAAAACTTAAACTTGCTCTTGACCTAAATCGTCATGACACCATTGGTCAAGATTTAGTGGCGATGTGTGTTAATGATTTGCTTGTATGCGGAGCAGAGCCTTTATTCTTTTTAGACTATTACGCCACAGGTAAGCTTGACGTAGATACTGCCGAAGCGGTTATTCGTGGCATTGGCGAAGGGTGTAAACTCTCAAATTGTGCCTTAATCGGTGGTGAAACTGCCGAAATGCCGGGTATGTATCAGGCTGAAGATTATGATTTGGCAGGTTTTTGTGTAGGCGTGGTGGAAGAAAGTGAAGTTATTACAGGGCAAAACGTGCAAGCAGGTGATGTGCTAATTGCTTTGGCAAGTTCTGGCGTGCATTCAAACGGTTACTCGCTTGTGCGAAAAGTCATTGAAGTTACTCAAACGAACGTTGCCAACACTACTCTTGATAATGGTGAAAATCTAGCAGATGCTTTAATGAAGCCCACACGCATTTATGTCAAATCGGTCAACGCCTTGCAAAAACAGCTTGGTAATACCAACATTCACGCTATGGCACACATTACAGGCGGCGGTTTAACCGAAAACCTGCCACGAGTGCTGCCTGATGACTTATCAGCAAGCATTGATTTGACTTCATGGGATATGCCAAGCGTGTTTAAATGGCTACAAAGGGGCGGTAATATCGCGGAATCTGAGATGGTACGTACCTTTAACTGTGGCGTAGGTTTTGTGATTGTACTGCCGCAGGATAAGGCTCAAACTGCCTTAGACTTCCTAAAAGAACAAGGCGAAACTGCTTGGCAAATCGGTAGCATTGTTAAAAGAGAAAATCAAGCGGTGGTTTATTGCTAAGTGATTGCGATCAGTGGCAAAATTATGTAAATGTAACGACTTAAATTTGCCAGCGTAAGCTTTTTGGCAAATTTTGCCAACGCTTGCCAAATTAAGCATGGAATAAAAGTTTTTATCATACATTTTTTAGTGATTTGCAAACTAAAAGCTGCAAAACAAAAAAACAAGAGTGATTTGTTTTGAAATACCGCCCTTAGTGCCATAAAAGTATCATGACAATATTTATGATTTTGATGAGCATTTGGGCGATGGTTTTTGATTTGAAAAAATGAGATTTTGTATAAATGCTAAAAAGTGATATGGCTGGCTATTTGCTGGGCGTGCTTATGATAAATTTGAAGTAGTTAAGATTTACCCATAAAGATTTTTGACCGTTTGCTTATCTTGCAAGCCTAAAACTTAACCCTTTTAACTATTAATGGATATATCGTTAAATATCTCATTAATTTTACTAACGAAAGCAAGAAAATGATGCAAAAAAATCCCCTAAAAATTGCCGTTCTCGTCTCAGGCAGTGGTAGCAATCTGCAAGTCTTAATTGACAAGCAATTAAGCCAAGACTTAAACATTGATATTGTCGGTGTGATTAGTAACCGTGCGGACGCATTTGCCTTAGAACGTGCCAAAAAATCAGGTATAAACACCGCTGTCATTGATAAAGATGATAATGGTAAAAAATACACTCGTGTTGGCTTTGAGCAAAAGGCGTTAGACGTACTACAGGCATGGCAACCTGATTTGGTGGTATTGGCAGGGTTTATGCGAATTTTAACACCTTTGTTTATTGATGGCGTGAATGATAAATTAAATGTTCCAATGATAAATCTACACCCATCATTATTGCCTAATTATAAGGGGCTTGACACTCATGAGCGAGTGCTAAAAACAGGCGATAAGCAGCATGGGTGTAGCGTGCATTTGGTAACGAGTGAGCTTGATGCAGGGCAAGTGCTGACCCAAGCGGTGCTTGATGTGGCGGTAGGTGATACGTCTGATAGTTTAGCTCAGCGGGTACATACGCTTGAGCATCAGTTATTACCATTTACCATTCATCTGATTGAACAAAATATCTTTGATCTAAAAAATCTTGACCATGCACATCAGCTTATGGCTTTGCCTTATCGCTTTTACCCCAACTAATAATAAAAGCCAATGTAAACGCACATTGGCTTTTATGTAATAGGGCGAAAAATCAGTGATTTTCTTTAGCGTGGTTTAGGGTGTATTTTGGAATTTCAATGGTTAAATCATCGTTTGCAATAATACATTGGCACGACAAGCGAGAATCTGGCTCAAGCCCCCAAGCACGGTCAAGTAAATCGCCTTCAATATCATCCATCTCTTCTAGGCTATCAAAGCCTTTACGAACGATGACATGGCAAGTTGTGCAGGCTTTTGACATATCGCAAGCGTGTTCAATTTTAATGCCACGCTCTAATAAGCCTTCGCAAAGATTTTCACCTTCGTTTAGTTCAAGGGTTGCTCCATTTGGGCAAATCTCATGATGGGGTAGTAGGGTAACTTTTGGCATGATAATTCCTATGTTGGCGTTTGGCTATTAGGTTATTTTGTCCAGTCGGCGGTAGTTGTTCCAGTCATGCTGGTATGGACCGCTTGATTCATAATTAGACTAGCAAATGCGTCGCTATGAATTTTCAGTGACTTTTCAGCATCTTTAAGAGCAGATTTGTCATTGTTATCAATCGCTTGTTGCACAGCGTTGATGCTTATCTTTAAGTTGTTTTGCTGATCATCATCTAACAGATGAGAAAACTCAAGCAAAGCGGACTCAATGGCGAGCAGCTCTCTTTGAGCTTCTACTTTCGCTTCTATAAGGCTGCGATTCTCTTTATCTGTTTTGGCGTAATCAAACCCTGCTTGTAGTAGCTTTTCTTGTTCGCTTTCTGACAGCCCATAAGATGGCTTAACTAAAATTTCGCTTTGCTTTTTTGTGGTCAGTTCTTGGGCACTAACCGTTAATTGACCATCTGCATCAATGGCAAAAGTCACTTCAATACGTGCAATACCTGCTTTCATGGCAGGAATATCAGTCAGTTTGAACTGCCCAAGAGAGCGATTATCCGCCACTGTATCGCGCTCTCCTTGCACCACATGGATGATCATGGCGTTTTGGTAGTCTTGATAGGTGGTAAACACCTGCTTACGCTTGACAGGGATGGGGGTGTTACGAGGAATAATAATCTCGGTCAGTCCGCCCATTGTCTCAAGGCCAAGAGATAAAGGGGTGACATCAAGCAGTAAAACGCCATTGGTTTGTTCGTTAATTAGCTGATCGGCGTATAGACTTGCCCCAAGTGCTACTACTTCATCTGGATTGATGCGACATAGTGGCTTTTTGTGAAATGCGTTTTCTACCACTGATTGAATTGTTGGCATGCGTGTTGAACCACCAACCAAAATTACATCATTTAGCTGGCTTTTATCAATATTTGCATCTCTTAAGACTTGCTCGCAGGCGGCTAAAGTTCTGTCGGTAACGGGTTTGATAATCTCACCAAGCTTTATACCGTCTAGCGATACTTGGTAGTCTTGTTGATTAATCTGAAAGTTTACGGTTATCGCATCGTCTGTTGTCAGCTGCTGTTTGGCTTGTTTGGCGATGAGATTGATGGCTTGTTTTTGGTGGTTATCTACAGTTTTAGGATCAACGCCTACAGACTTAATTAAGAAATGAGCAATGAGGCGATCAATGTCATCACCACCTAAAGCACTATTTCCTCCTGTTGCAAGCACCTCATAAACACCGTGATTTAGCTTAAGTAAAGACACATCAAAAGTGCCGCCGCCTAAGTCATAAATTAAATGGTAGGCACTTTTTTCGTCCTTATCAAGACCGTACGCCATCGCTGCAGCTGTCGGTTCATTTAAAAGGCGGATAACATTTAGCCCAATCATGGTGGCACAGTCTTTGGTGGCTTGGCGTTGGGCTTCGTCAAAATAAGCTGGCACTGTAATGACCGCTCCTGCGATACTGTCGGCAGGCAAAGCACTTTTGGCACGTTCGTACAGATGGTGTAAGATGATAGATGAAATTTCCACAGGGTTTTTATTGCCTTGTGGCGTGACGATACTTGGCATGTATTCGCCATTATCTATTAGCTCATAAGGGTGATTAAACTTAATATCAGCAAGGCTTCTTCCCATAAAGCGTTTTACTGAGCGTATGGTATGCTGGGGATCGCTATCTGCCATCTTCTCGGCAGGCGAACCTACAAGCGTAATATCATTGCCTTGATTATCTTTGCCAAAATATACGACCGATGGCAGTAGTTTTTGGCAATCAGCCCCAAGCTTGGCAGTATTTGCTTCACCCGATTGGCATTCGCTTGCTTTATCACCGATGACCTGTGGCTTGCTTGAGCGAACGACTGCCACAAGCGAGCGAGTTGTGCCTAGATCAATACCAAGTGCATAGCGATGAGTGTGGGGTTTTTTGCTTTGATTGGGTTCAGCGATTTGTAATAACGACATATTTTTTGCCAAGATAAGAATGATAAATCAAATTAATGTAATGGTTATGGTGTAATGATAGATAAGGTTAAAATTATATCACGCATCAATAAGGTTAGACATATAAATCATCGTCATCAAAGACAGTTGCAAGCTTATCGTATTGCTTACTGAGATCTTTATCAATTTTCACCAAAAATTTTAGTTTTTGGGCGATAAGGATACAAGTTTCCCATTGCTGATTGTTATAAGCTTGATGAAACTTTTGACCAAGCTTATCAAGCCATTCATCTAAGCGTGCCTTTAGAGTGGGCAGTTGCTCATTAGTTGCTTCATCAAGCTCGGTACGAAAATCCATGGCAAGCTCTAAAAAGTCTAAGTCTGTAATGGAGTTTTGTAGTTGGTCTGCCTGATCGACAAGCTCAAGTAAATGGCTGGCACGACTATCGGCATAGTTTAGGGTATTATAGGCGATGTTAATAACAGCAGACTGTTGATCGGCATTTTGTTTGGTAGTTTTGCTGCTGTGTGTGTCTGGATGATGCTGGCTCTGCAACTGTAAAAATTGTGCATGTAATTTTTCTTTATCAATAATAAAACTTGTCGGTAGCCCAAACACATCAAAAAAATTCATAACAATGCCTTATACAGTAAATGACTCACCACAACCACACTCGCCTTTTTGGTTGGGATTGGTAAATTTAAAGCCTTCGTTCAAGCCTTCTTTGACATAGTCCATTTTTAAGCCTTGCAAATACACTTTGCTTTTTGGGTCAATAAAAATGGATACGCCTTCTGACTCGTAGTGTTCATCATTGGGATCAATATCATCAACAAATTCAAGTACATACTGCAAACCAGAACAACCTGCGGTACGCACACCCACACGAATACCTTCACCGTGACCACGGTTATCTAGAAAATTACGAACGTGTGTGCCTGCACTTTTGGTCAGTTCAATCATTTTTACTCCAAATTATTTTTGGCTAATAGTCTTTTGTTGATTATGTGCAATTATCAACGCATTCATTGTTATGCCCTAGTTTTTTATTAAATCAGAAACACCAATCTGACTTTAGCAGAGGGATTTTGAGTTAAAAAAATCGGCACAAACACGATTTATTATTAACGGTTGGTGCATGATATATGCACCAAATTCTTGGCTTTACTAAAATAACAATAAGCACGCTTGGCTTAAATAAAGTTAAAAAAATGATTTTGTTAATCGCTCTAACTTTAAGCCTTAATTTTAGCTTGGTAGTCGTTAATTGCTGCTTTAATTGCATCTTCAGCAAGTACCGAGCAATGTACCTTAACAGGGGGTAAAGCCAGCTCTTCTGCGATGTCTTTGTTTTTGATTTGGCTGGCTTCATCAAGTGTTTTGCCTTTTAGCCATTCGGTAACAAGTGAGCTTGACGCAATCGCTGAGCCGCAGCCGTAAGTTTTAAATTTAGCATCTTCGATGATGCCATTATCACCGACCTGAATTTGTAGTCGCATAACATCGCCACACGCAGGAGCGCCTACCATGCCTGTGCCGACGTTCTTAGCGTCTTTGTCAAGGTTGCCGACATTGCGGGGGTTTTCGTAATGGTCAATGACTTGGTCTGAATATGCCATGTTTTTACTCCGTTTGCTTGCGATTTTATCGCTTGCTGTTTTGTTAAATATTTTTAAATGGGTTTTAAATGTTGGGCATATAAGATATGCCCAATGTGTACTAAAATATGATTAAAAAACTAAATTAATGCTCTTGCCATTGTACTTTTGATAAATCCACGCCTTCTTTAAACATATCCCACAAAGGCGATAGTTCACGCAGCTTATCTACTGCTTCATGGATTTGGGCAAGCACGTGATTGATATCTTCTTCGGTGGTATAACGCCCAAAGCTAAAGCGAATCGATGAATGTGCCAGCTCATCAGGGCGACCGATGGCACGCAATACATAAGATGGCTCAAGAGTTGCAGATGTACAAGCTGAGCCACTAGATACTGCCAAGTCTTTTAGACTCATCATTAAGCTTTCACCTTCTACGAAGTTAAAGCTGACATTTAAAATATTAGGAATGCCATCTTCAAGCGAGCCATTTAGATAGACTTCTTCGATGTCTTGTAATCCATTCCATAGCTTATCACGCAAGGCTTTAACGTGGGCATGATCTTCGTCAAAGCGTTCAACAGATAGGGCAAAAGCCTCGCCCATGCCGACGATTTGGTGAGTAGCTAGAGTACCAGAACGCATACCACGCTCATGACCACCGCCGTGTTGTTCTGCTTTTAGGCGAACACGAGGTTTACGCCCCACATATAGTGCTCCAATACCTTTAGGACCATAAATTTTATGACCACTTACGCTCATCAAGTCCACTTTTAGCTCGCTTAAGTCAATCTTGATTTTACCGACAGCTTGAGCTGCATCAACGTGGAATAAGATGCCTTTTTCGCGTAAAAACTCACCAATGGCTGCGATATCGGTTACTGTGCCAAGCTCGTTATTTACTGCCATTAGGCTGACTAAGATGGTGTCTTCACGCACTGCATCTTTGACTTGATCAAGGCTGATTTTACCCGTGCCATGTTCTGGCTCAAGATAAGTAATATCAAAGCCTTCTTGCTCAAGCTGACGACAAGTATCAAGAATGGCTTTGTGTTCAATTTGGCTTGTGATGATATGCTTGCCTTTGGTGTGATAAAAATGTGCTACGCCTTTTAGGGCAAGGTTGTCAGATTCTGTAGCACCACTGGTAAAGACGATCTCTCTTGGGTCTGCACCTAACGTCTCAGCAATCTGCAAGCGAGCGTTTTCTACCGCTTCTTCTGCTTGCCAGCCAAAGCCATGCGATCGAGAGGCGGGATTACCAAAGATGCCATTAAAGGTCATGTACTCGACCATCTTGTCAGCCACTTCTTGGGCGATGGGCGTGGTGGCGGCGTAATCTAGATAAATAAGCTGGCTCATAGTGGCTAGGCTCCAAATAAATTTATGGTGTTAATGTTGTTGTCTTTTTTGATGCTGACACGCTCTTGGCGATCAGCGATGGTTTGGGTATTTCTTGATTCTAATAGTTGGGCAAGTGTGACATTTTTCAAGTAAGCTTCAATATGTTCTGACAGATGACGCCAAAGATCATGCGTAAGACACATAGAGCCATCATGACAATCGCCTTTTCCGCCACACTGCATGGCATTCACACTTTCGTCAACGGCAGTGATAATGGTCATGACATCAATTTCAGATAAAGGCTTTGCTAGATGATAGCCACCAGAAGCCCCACGAGTACTGCTAACCAATCCTTTTTTGCGTAATTTAGAAAACAGTTGCTCTAAATACGAGATAGAAATAGACTGACGTTTGGCGATGTCAGACAGTGACACTGCACCTTGATGACGGCTTTCTTGTACCGCCAAGTCAAGCAGGGCGGTAACAGCATAGCGTCCACGTGTGGTTAATCGCATAATCGTCATCCAAAAAATTTTGTTAGTCATCGAAGGTGATGAATGTATCAATTCGATATTATAGTAATTCCTAGTAAATCAGTCAAGATTATTTTAAGTCTTTTTTTGGTGAAATTTAAATAATCACATCCATTTTGCGGTACTTAATAAGGCAATCTTTAACAACTTGTGACAAAAATTATAACAAAAAGGCGATGATACGCCTTTTTGTTGGTTGCAAATTTATTGGTTGTAAGGTGCTATTATACCAATGGAGTATTAAAAAAACATGACACCACAAGTAATCGCAAGGATTATTGCCAACACTACTACAATGACTAAGCCGATCAAAGTTGCTCGCTGTTTGTTTTGTAGTTCGACCACTTGGGTGTTAAGCCTGCGGTTGGCAGTCTCTAGAGCACTGATTTTGTCGTTTTGTTCGCTTATGGTGTTCTTGTATTCTGTTAATTTATCAGTTTTGCTTTCGGTGGCAGTTTCGCTATCATCTTTAGACTTACCAGTGAATTTTGATAAGATATTATGAACCACACCACCTAAGCCAAGCTGTACTAAGAATGCTTTTAGATTGTCAACATCTTCAGCCTCTCCACGAATCTGTAAAGCTTCAACACTATCTTCAGAGTGATTTAGCAGTGCATTGATGATTTGAAAGCTGTAAGCATTAATAGTGATATCAGCAGCAGTGCGACCAGCTGGCAATTCATTGTCTAATAAAATACCACGGTAGCCGAACGTCGCATAAACTTGGGTATGTGGCAAATAGGTACGAATGCAGACAACTTTATCTGCCTGTGCCAGCGGATAGGCGAAACGACGCAATTTTGGGTCAAAGCGTAATACCAGTGTTAAAGCCGATTCGATAAACACCAATAAAACGTTCAAAATGCCACGGGATAACGTGTTATTCTGATTTGGTATATCATTTGGCTGTTCGTTTGGTGATAATCGTGTCATTGTAAATTCCTAAAATGTTGTTAGGGTGAAATTGTAACGCAAATTAGCACAAAAAACAAAAGACTTTCAAGGGGGTTGCTACATTTTTCATGAATAATTGGTAATTTTTCGTGAATGCCTGTTAGATTTGAGTAAGAAAACAGCATTTTTTGAAAAAATTATGTATTTTTTTTGATTTTATGCTTGCCAAAGTATGGCGATAACCTTAAAATGTACAACACACGGGCGTATTAGCCTAGAGTTTTATACATTTTTTAAACCACTGAGGATTTATCATGAATAAGTCAGAATTAATCGATAGTATCAAGGCTGAAACAGGTCTAAGCAAAGACGACGCTACAAAAGCGGTTAATGCATTCATTTCAAGCGTGCAAGGTGCCCTAGAGCGTGGCGACGATGTTGTGCTAGTTGGTTTTGGTACTTTTAGTGTAAAAGAGCGTGCTGCTCGCACTGGTCGTAACCCACAAACTGGCGAAACCCTGGAAATCGCTGCAAGCAAAGTGCCAGGCTTTAGAGCGGGTAAAGGTCTAAAAGACGCAGTAAATAAGTAATTTTTATTTACCATCAAAACACCATTTGTTTAAATGGTGTTTTTTTTGACTCAGTTTTGACAGATATTGCTTGGTAGATAAAAATCTTTGAGAAAATTTAAAAACTAGCGTATGATATAAGGTTTGTAATAAAGATAAAAGAAGTGAAATCTTATGGATAAAATGCGTAATTTTTTACAAAGCTGGCCAGGACGTATCACATTGATTGCGGTATTGGTACCTATGGCTTTTTTAGGTGTGCAAGGAACACTTGGTACGTCAATTAGCCCAAATCAGCTGATTAAGGTGGGTAATCAGACTGTTGATGTGTCAACCTACCAAAATCAGTTGAATAATTATCGCAGTGAGCTATTAAACTCAGTCGATGCTAGCATGATTGATGAGGCGGCATTGTCTGATCAGGTGCTAAAAAGTTTGGTTAATTCAGCCTTACTCCAAAACCAAGCACAAGTTTTGGGTATGACAGTATCAGATGAGATGATTACGCAGCTGCTTCAGCAAGAGCAGACATTTTGGCAAGATGGGCAATTTTCTAACGAACGATTTGCCCAATACTTGACTCAAAATGGTCTCACCAAAGACATGCTGTTTGCAAATTTTCGCCAAGAACTTGCCTTACGTCAGTTAAGCTCTGGGGTATTGGGTACAGCGATTTATCCAAAGAGTCAGGTTGGTCGTTTATTAGATTTACAGCTAGAATCTCGAGAAGTGTGGGTGCATCGGTTTGCTTGGGAAGATTATGCTGACGGTATTAACGTGTCTGACAGCGAGATTAAAGCGTACTTTGATGCAAATCAAGCAAGTCTGATTCGTCCTGAGACAGTGGATTTATCATATATTGAACTGTCTGCTCAAGATATTAAAACTGCAGAGCCAACCCAAGACGAAATCGCTGTTCAGTACGATGCTTACCTTCAAGAAAACGGACTTGGCGATGGACGTGAGCTTGCACAGATTCTGCTGACAGGCGCAGACAGCGAAAAACGTGCAAAAGACATTGCTGCTAAACTAAAAGCAGGGCAGTCATTTGAGAAACTTGCTAAGCAATATTCTGACGATCCAAGTGGTAAGACAGGCGGGCTAATAGGTGCTTATAATCCTGCAGTATTTGGCGATGATGCAGCAGCAGTTACTCAAGCATTATCAGGGCTGTCGTTGGGTGATTTTAGCCAGCCTGTCAAGACAAAATATGGCTACCAAATCTTTAAAGTGGTTAAGCTTGGCAATGCACCATCTATGGAAAGTATGCGTGCCGAACTCCAAAATCGTGCCATTAACTATAAGCGTCAAGTTGAGCTTAATGAAAAAATTGCTAAAATCAATGAGATGGCAGCGACAGGTGTTGGCGTAGCTGACATCGCTGCTGAGCTAGGCTTAAAATTAAAACGCATTACAGATTATCCAAAAACCCAGAATCAAACAGCATTGCCACAGCCTGCGGTGATTGCAGCAGCATTTGATGAATTTGCCATCGAAGATCAGGCTGTAAGTGCAAACATTAGCTTGGGCGATAAAACAGTATGGGTGCAACCAGGCAACTATCAAGCATCAGCACCTTTAACACTTGCTCAGGCACATGACCAAATTAAACATGCTTTGGTTAAACAAAAGGCGGTGGAGAAGGCTTTGGCAGCAGCACATGAAGCAGTAAATGATGCGAATAATGAGAACGCTATTAAAGCATTAATGGTGCCGCAGGCTAATCTTGGCATCGTCACTCGTAGCACACCTACCTTAAATACCCAAGAGCGTGCCAGCTTGTTTTCAAAAAAATCAGCGTCAGGGCATGATGTGTGGACGGTGAAAACTGAAGATGGTGCTAGTATTATGGTTGGGGGTCCTGTGCTGTCACAGACACATGAGCAGCTAAGCCTTACTGAAAGACTACAAGCGGCAGCTATGATTCGTAGCAATGTTGGACAAGATCAACTGTCAGATTATCTGCAGTATCTTCGCACTACCAATGAAGTGACAATTAATCAAGATGCCTTAACAGGTCAAACTCACTAAAAAACCAACCCTAATATAAAAAGGCTTAACGATGGGGTTAAGCCTTTTTTATTTGTGTATGCACTACTCTATTTAGTTAGTAAACTAATTTATAGCCAAGCTAATTTACAACTAAAACGCACATTTAGCAGTAATGTATAATATTATTACCATCTAATAGGTAAAATATGTGGGTCGCTTGCTTTTAGGTTTTCGTAAGTGCCTTTGACAAAGATATTTTCATTGACGGTGTTGATGTTGGTATGACCACAAAACGCCATCGTGATGTCGCATTCTTTGTAGATGATTTCTAAGGCACGGCGTACGCCATCTTCACCATAAGCACCCAAGCCATAAAGAAATGAGCGACCAATCATTGTGCCTTTTGCTCCCATAGCGATGGCTTTTAGGACATCTTGACCTGAGCGAATGCCACTGTCTAGCCAAATCTCGCAATTTGAGTTTTCAGCTTGTACCGCTTGCACGCAGTCAGCGAGGCTTGCAATAGAGCTTGGTGCACCATCTAATTGGCGACCACCGTGATTGGAGATGACCATGGCATCAGCACCAGAACGAGCCGCCAAAATCGCATCTTCTGGCTCCATGATGCCTTTGATGATAAGAGGTCCGCCCCATAGCTCTTTAATGCGAGCGACATCGTCCCAATTTAGACGTGGGTCAAATTGCTCCGCTGTCCAAGATGACAAGCTAGATAAGTCGCCTACCCCTTCGGCATGACCGACGATGTTGCGGAAGGTGTGGCGTTTTGTGCCAAGCATATTAAAGCACCATTCAGGCTTGGTCATTAAGTTTAGGATATTTTTTAAGGTTGGCTTTGGTGGGGCAGAAAGACCGTTTTTGATGTCTTTATGACGCTGACCTAGTACTTGTAAATCTGCCGTCAAAATCAGTGCTGAACATTTGGCTTCTCTGGCACGGCGAATTAAATTTTGCATGAATTTTTTATCACGCATGACATATAACTGAAACCAAAATGGCTTGGTGGTATTTTCTGCCACATCTTCAATAGAGCAAATGCTCATCGTGGATAATGAAAACGGAATGCCAAATTTCTCTGCGGCACGGGCGGCATGAATTTCGCCATCTGCCCACATCATGCCTGTAAAGCCAGTCGGTGCAATGGCGACAGGCATATGTACATCTTGTCCGATCATTTTGGTGGCAAGCGAGCGGCCTTCCATATCTACTAGCACACGTTGGCGCAACTTGATGCGGTCAAAGTCGGTTTCGTTATTGCGATAAGTCGTCTGAGTCCATGAACCGCTATCTACATAATCATAGAACATTCTAGGAACTTTACGCTCAGCGACACGGCGAAGGTCTTCAATTTCGGTAATTTTGCTTAAATCTGCCATAAGATAACACGCCTTTGGTTGGTTGTGAGAATTTTTATAAAAATTAGTACTATTTTACCGTTTTTTAGCTCAAAATAGAATGGATTTTATAAATATATTAAAATGTTTATACGCTTTAAAAGTGTAAATGATAAGTGGATAAAAAATTAAGTTAAAAATCTGCATATTAAAGCATAATAGTATGACTAAAAATCATGACAGCATACTTATACAAAAAAAATGGGTCTATCCAAGGATAAACCCATTTTGCTTTAAAGCATTACGCTTTTTTCTTATCAAGTGAGCTCATTGTACCAAAGAAAATAATTGGCCAAATAACAGCTCCTACCCACCACAGTGGATTAAAGATAATCGCCATGCCGATTAATCCGCCTTGGATACAGTAATAGGTCATAGCTACTAAGGTTTTACGAATGATTAGACCTTCTTTATTAATCATGCCAACGACCGCACAGGCAGCGACGACGTTATGAACGCTGATCATATTACCTGCTGCCCCACCAATCGCTTGTAGTGCGACCACACTTCCTGCTAGGGTGCCGTCTAGCCCAATCTGAGCGGCGGTACTCCATTGGAAGTGGCTAAACATCATATTAGACACGGTGTTAGAGCCAGCAATAAACGCTCCTAATGCACCAATCCAAGGTGCAAATAGCGGCCACGCCCCTTCAAAGGCACTAGCAGCACCTGCCGCCAGTACTTTTGGCATGGCAAGAATCTGTACAGCAGCATCAGGCGATGTGCCAGAGTTGATGAATACTTGCACCATGGGGATAGAAAATAGTAGAGCAGGTGCTGCAGCAAGCATGGTTACACCAGAATCACGCCAGCTTTTTTTGACGACATCGCCTTTCATGCTAAAAATAAAAATACTGATGATAGAGACGATAAGCAGTACGGCAGCAGGCGAGTATAGCAGCTGTGTCTTATTGGTAATAGTTGTGCCAAAAATATCGCTAAATGTAATAACAGCGTGATTACTAAGCCAGTCTTTTAGTGGCTTGATGGTACGAGTTGCAACCAAAATTCCAATGACTAGTAAATAAGGCGAGAATGCTTTTACTGTAGAGAATTTAGCTTTTTCGTTTACATCGATCTCGGTCGGTGCTAACGAGCCTTTCCAGCTCTCATCCCACTTGTCACGACTTTCAAAATCAAACGTGTCTTTTGGGGTTAAAAAGTTGTATTTAGCAGCAGTGATTACGATGGTAAGACCCACGACAGAGCCTAGTAGCGATGGCAGCTCAGGACCTACAAAGCGAGCGGTTAGATAATAAGGAATGGTAAACGCAAGACCTGCAAAAATTGCAAAAGGTGCTGCCTTAAAACCTTCACGGAATGAACGATTTGCACCAAAAAACTTGGTCAAAAAGCAACATAGAATAAGTGGAATTAGCATGCCAACGGTTGCATGAATAAAGCCGACACGCTCGGTAATAAGCAATAAGTATTGTGGCAAGTCCATCCCATATTTAGCAATCTCAGAAGCTACATCTTCTTTATTTTGTAGTCCTGAATTTACCCCAATTAAGATTGGCGTTCCGACAGCACCATAAGATACAGGTGTTGATTGGATAATAAGAATCGCCATAACACACGCCATCGCAGGAAAGCCAAGTGCTAATAGTAGCGGTGCACCAACAGCAGATGGCGTACCCCAGCCTGTTGAGCCTTCAATAAGTGACCCAAAAAGCCATGCCACAATAATCATCTGTACACGGCGGTCAGGAGAAATGCCCATAAACCCTTGACGAATGGCGACAATCGCTCCACTTTCTTTTAGTGTATTTAGCAGTAAAATGGCAGAAAAGACGATAAATAAGACATTAACTGCTGTCAAAACCCCATGCACGCTTGCAGCAGCAACTTGGGCTGATGACGTTTGCCAGACGAATAACGATAAAAGAGCAGTTGCGACATAAGCCACAGGCATGGCAATTTTAGCAGGCAGTCGCATGACTACAAGCAAAATAAACACGATTAAAATAGGCAATAATGCCAAAAGGGTAAGCATGATCACTCCTTGACTGAATGTTTTGATTGATGGATTGTAAGTGGTTGAGTATTTTACTCGGTTTTATCTTAAAAATAAATAAGATTTATTTACAATATAATAATTGAAATTTAAAACAGAACATCTTAAGGTTATCAGTATGCTTGTGACCATGACCGTAAAAGTCGCCATATAAAGCGGCTTAGCTTATTATTTAGACTGGCTGTCTGTTATTGTTATCATTGGTGTTTGGTTAAAAATTTTGCAAAACAGTTCTGCGGTTTTTTGGGTGTCATAAAGTGCTGAATGGGCATGACTGTTATCAAAATCAATCCCTGCTATTTTGCAAGTGCGAGCCAGTACGGTATGCCCAAAGGCTAAGGCAGACAGGCTTGCGGTGTCTAGTACGCTAAAGGCATGAAAAGGGGATTGGTTCTTGCTGTTCGTGCGTGCAATAGCAGCATTTAAAAAGCCTAAATCAAAATGTGCATTATGCCCCACTAAGATACACTGACGACAACCATGTTCTTTTTTAATGGTTTTTAATGCCTTAAAAATCCGACGAATCGCCACCTTTTCATCTTCGCTAATGGCTTTACGAAAAGGGCTTTCAGGGTTGATGCCTGTAAATTCTAGGGCTGACTTTTCTAAATTTGCCCCAGCAAATGGCTCAATGTGGGCATTTAATGGCTCACCTTGATACAATAGTCCTTCATCATTCATTAAGATGGGAATGCAGGCAATTTCAAGCAAGGCATCTGTTTGGGCGTTAAAGCCTGCTGTCTCAACATCCACCACCACAGGCATAAAGCCACGAAAGCGTTTGGCAAGTGGGGTTTCTTCAGCTTTTTGGGCGTGCTTGGCTACAGTGTCATTCATTGGATTGACCACGCAAGCGTCTGCCCTGCAAGTAGGGGAGTAAGTGTTTTGCCGTCTAAATAAGAATAGCTTTGTGGGATAGTTTGTTCTTGTTTGATGAGCGTGATGGTGCTGGTATTGACAGGTAAGCCATAAAACTTTGCCCCAAAGACGCTGGCGAAATTTTCTAGTTTGTCTAACGCACCTACGCCATCAAAGGCGGCAGCATATAGCGGTAGGGCGTGGACGGCTGAATAGCACCCTGCACAGCCACAGGCATTTTCTTTGGTGTGTGTGGCGTGTGGGGCAGAATCTGTGCCTAAGAAAAATTTGGGATTGCCAGAAGTTGCGACTTCTAGTAGGCGTTTTTGGTGGCTTTCACGCTTTAAGATGGGTAGGCAATAAAAGTGTGGTTTGACCCCGCCCACAAGCAGATGATTGCGGTTAAATAGTAGGTGCTGTGGTGTGATGGTCGCTGCTATATGCTCATCTTGGGCAAGACAAAAATCAGCCGCATCGCTTGTGGTGATATGCTCCATGACGATGTTTAGGTTTGGGAAGTTTTTGATGATGACGGATAAAATCTCATCAAGAAATCTTTTTTCACGGTCAAAAATATCTACATCGTTATGCGTAACTTCGCCATGCACGAGCAGGGGAATGCCGTGTTTTTGCATACTTTCAAAGACTGCTCCACGTCCTAGAATGTCTGTTACGCCATCGGCTGAATTGGTGGTTGCCCCAGCAGGGTAGAGCTTGACGGCTTGCACGATGCCTGATGATTTGGCGGTGGCGATGTCATCGGCGGTGGTGTGGTCGGTTAAGTATAATACCATGCGTGGGTCAAAGGCAGATTTGCGAGTGTCGCTGATGTCGGCATTTGCCAAGGCAGTCAAAATCCGCTCACGGTAGGCTATTGCTTGTGCGGTCGTCTTGATGGGTGGCACAAGGTTTGGCATACAGATGACACGGTTGAAGCTGGTCGCTGCGTGCGGTACGGTGGTGGCTAGGGCTTGTCCATCACGCAAATGAATGTGCCAATCATCTGGCTGAATTAGGGTCAAGGTCTGCATAGGTCGCTCAATTGTCTAAGATTGGCTTATTTTAGCATGAAATGAGCATTTGCCAAAATTGATTTGTCTATGAGTGGTATAGGACGGCTGACAGAGGGAGGTGGGTTTTGGTCATTTGGTAATTTGGTGTCGTAGGTTGGATTTTACTCCTTATTATTTGTTGGGTTTCGTACCAAAGCCTACCTACAATGACTGATGAATTGTTAAAAACACCGCTCAGTCTTGATGGGCGGTGTTTTTTGATGAATGTTTTGGATGAACGGGGTTTTAGATGAATATCAAAAAAGACAAAAACCAAGTAATAAACACATCATAAAAAGTGTGTAAATCTCTTGACTTTTGGTATAGTTTTGCTAAGTTGTGCGTTGATGCTTGAAATTTAACGCTTCACTGAATGTAAGGATTGGTGAAATTTGAATAAAAATATCAAGCGGTGCTTAATTGACAAGTTGTGGTATTGCCTGTTGTCTATCCGACCACTTAATGGGGTTTATATTGTAATTAACCAAAGACTGTATGGAGCTACCGCTGATGGCATGGTCTGTATCATTTAATACCACATACAGCAGGGTGTCAGCTCGTCTTGTTTCTTTGGTGTCTGACCAACCAAATAAGATATGTTCAATATTACTTTTGGTTGGATTGTTGATGGTGTGCAGTAGTCGCTCTGGCTCTTGTTTTGAGTGCGGTATTAGAAAATCAAAGTTAAAATTAAACCCTGATTGACCTGTTAAATTGACGTTTTGGGTATATCTTGCACCAATTTCATCAAGCCAATACTCCACATCTTCAAAAAAGAAATTGGCAACATTGCTATTAGACATGGCAAACATATCGTTCACAGCCAACATGGCTTGGATAAAGCTATTTTTGCGTACTGGAAAATTTTGAGCATTTGCCATTGTAACTAGGCAATCATCTTGTATCTTGACCCCAAAGCCATTTAGGATTTGTTGCAATAAAGCGGTACGTTTAGGTGTGTTAAATAGTACACCACTAGTTGCCAAATCATCTAAAATATAACCGCCATCACTAAATAACAAACCGTCTGGCATCTTTTGAATATAAAACTGTAAATAATCATTGTGACGGTCTAAATGGGGTGTGGTAATTTCTACCGTATCATCGTCCATATTTTTTAGACAAGTCTTATCCATAAGCCACGCTATGTAGCTGTCATGATATTGTTTGATATCATCTATGAACATGGGTGATACTCAATGGGGATTTGGAGAAATATTTTACCACGAATGTTGCAATGTTGGCAAAAGCTATCAAGATAATTAGCTAAGCTAGTGCAATCACCAAAGATGGGCGGTACAGGATAAGCCCATTTTAATTCATATCCTTGCTTATAAACGTGTAAATGTGGGCAGGGTATTTCAGTATCATCTGGGTTTCTATGGGGTGGACCATTAACATCTAGGCGAACTAACAGCACATTTTTACGCACTCGTAAGGTGGTGCTGATTTTGCTAGGCTTAATGCGATTAGGGATAATGTCTAGCAAGTACTCTTCTCTACCAATATCGTCTTTGATGTTGATTACTTTTTTGGTAAAGTCAAAATCAATTGGTTTGCCTAAAATATGCTTTAAAATCTCAATAAAGGCTCTCGCCTGCTCGTCTGTTATCATCTCACCACCCACCCATTCATACTGCCCATTTACCCACTAGCTTACCAATCATCGCCCACTCGTTCTTTATGGATATGCCAAGCGCTCTCAGGCAAAATCCTTTCACCGACAGATTGGCAGGACGTGGCAAAAATTCGATATCTTTTGTAATATATTTCATAGGTTTGCAATTACTCCAAAAGTCTGCCACCACCCAGCTGATGATTGATTCAGGATTAACTGTGGGCAAAAAACTACTTTTTTCTCATTCACCCTTGGGCTTTGTGATGCCATTTGTCTGTGTTTGTAAATCGACAATGCTTGGCTTGGTAGACACCTTGTCTTACCTGTGAACAGCCAATCAGGACTGACTTTTAAAGTGTGGGCTATTTTTGCCAAATACGCTGTTTTTTGAACTTTGTCAGATTCTAGTGCTTGACAAGTTAGCTGGCTAATGCCAACCAAGTTTTGCTGTCGCACTTTGACTTAATTTTACATTTTTTCTGGGTTTGGTCTTTTAGATGGTGTTGTCATGACAAGTCCCAATAGGATTGAATAATTATAACTCTGTTATTATATAGCTAAAACTATACATAAATCAAATAAAAATAGCTATTGGTTACCCTACGCCAAGCTTAAAAAGCTCTCAAATTGCAAAGGTGGGTTGGCTTCATTGTCGATTGGGCCTTGCTTGTCAAATCCAACTTGTGTGTTCATGGGCTGGATTTCGTTTATTTGTTGGGTTTCGTGCCGGAGCTCAACCTACGAGGTCATACCAAAACACGGACAACGCCAAAAATCATGAGTAATCGTAGATACCATCTCTCCTCACCCCTTGTCAAGCCATATTTTCTATCCTAACTTGTGGGGTGTAGGGAGTTTGGTGTTTGATCACACCAAAGCAGATTTGTACCAATTTACGCATACAAGCACATAAAGCTTGCATTTTGCATTTGCCATTTTGTTGTAAGCGTTCGTATTGGTCTTTAATGTCTGGATTGTACTTGGTGGCAACAACTGCTGCCATATATAGCTTAGCTCTTAATTGAGCATTGCCTGTTTTGGCAAGTCTTGATCTGCCTTTAAACAATCCTGATTCTTGTTGTTTGGGAATTAACCCTAAAAAGGCAGAGACTTGTTTGGCATTGTTAAATTGCTTGGTATTAAACAGAGTTAGCATTTGTCTTGAAATGACTTGTCCTACTCCTTTGATGCTTTGTAAGAGTGTTTGCTCTTCTTTAAGTTTGGGGTGGTTGTTGATATGAGTGTCAATGTCTTGGTTTAATTTGCTGATTGCCAATTTTAATGCCACAATCATCTCATCAATGGATTGTTTAACAATGGGGGTTGTGTCTGCCACTTCTGCTTTTTCTTTGCGGTTTTCTTCTCGTTGTAAGTCTTCATTTAGAGCATCAAGACGAGAAAGCAAAGACTTTAAATGACGAGCTTCAATACTTGGGGCAATCCAAGCATCAGGGTGGGTGGCTCTGCCGTATCTGGCAAGGACAATACTGTCTTTTTTATCTGTCTTTTGTCTTACGCCTAAACTGTCTGCATAGTGCTTGACAAAGGCAGGATTGATGATAGAGACTTTAAAACCCAAATCGTGTAAATAATACGCCAAAGGTTCATGATACACCCCTGTGGCTTCCATAATAAGATGAATGTCATTGAAGCTGACATCTGTACCAAGATTGGTTTTAAGCCAATGAATGATGTGTTCAAAATCATCAAAGTGATTATTAAAGACTTTGGTTTTGACTTTCATTGTACTTAACTCTTTAAGCCAAGCCACATCCAGCTTGTGCTTACTAACATCAATACCAACATAATAAGTCATTGTCATCTAGCCTTGTTCATTCAGCGTCATGATTGAAAATCAATCAAGCGCTTGGATACCATTCAGATTGTACGATGATTAAAAAGTTACTCGGGTTTAATCTACGAGACAGCATCAAAGTACTCAGGTTGGGTAGAAACTGCCAAGTAACTTAGGGTGATGGTATAATCTACCATGCCATCACCAAGATAGCTAGTCTTGGTGGTGAGATACAAGGCTGGGTCAAGCTTGCGGCCCCAACGTTTTTTAAGTGTATCATTCAAATTTTATTGGGTTTTCCCCCCATCATTTGTTGGATTTCGTTCCCAAGCCCAACCTTGTATCTCACCACCAAGACTAGCTATCTTGGTGATGGCATGGTAGATTATACCATCACCCTAAGTTACTTGGCAGTTTCTACCCAACCTGAGTACTTTGATGCTGTCTCGTAGATTAAACCCGAGTAACTTTTTAATCATCGTACAATCTGAATGGTATCCAAGCGCTTGATTGATTTTCAATCATGACGCTGAATGAACAAGGCTAGATGACAATGACTTATTATGTTGGTATTGATGTTAGTAAGCACAAGCTGGATGTGGCTTGGCTTAAAGAGTTAAGTACAATGAAAGTCAAAACCAAAGTCTTTAATAATCACTTTGATGATTTTGAACACATCATTCATTGGCTTAAAACCAATCTTGGTACAGATGTCAGCTTCAATGACATTCATCTTATTATGGAAGCCACAGGGGTGTATCATGAACCTTTGGCGTATTATTTACACGATTTGGGTTTTAAAGTCTCTATCATCAATCCTGCCTTTGTCAAGCACTATGCAGACAGTTTAGGCGTAAGACAAAAGACAGATAAAAAAGACAGTATTGTCCTTGCCAGATACGGCAGAGCCACCCACCCTGATGCTTGGATTGCCCCAAGTATTGAAGCTCGTCATTTAAAGTCTTTGCTTTCTCGTCTTGATGCTCTAAATGAAGACTTACAACGAGAAGAAAACCGCAAAGAAAAAGCAGAAGTGGCAGACACAACCCCCATTGTTAAACAATCCATTGATGAGATGATTGTGGCATTAAAATTGGCAATCAGCAAATTAAACCAAGACATTGACACTCATATCAACAACCACCCCAAACTTAAAGAAGAGCAAACACTCTTACAAAGCATCAAAGGAGTAGGACAAGTCATTTCAAGACAAATGCTAACTCTGTTTAATACCAAGCAATTTAACAATGCCAAACAAGTCTCTGCCTTTTTAGGGTTAATTCCCAAACAACAAGAATCAGGATTGTTTAAAGGCAGATCAAGACTTGCCAAAACAGGCAATGCTCAATTAAGAGCTAAGCTATATATGGCAGCAGTTGTTGCCACCAAGTACAATCCAGACATTAAAGACCAATACGAACGCTTACAACAAAATGGCAAATGCAAAATGCAAGCTTTATGTGCTTGTATGCGTAAATTGGTACAAATCTGCTTTGGTGTGATCAAACACCAAACTCCCTACACCCCACAAGTTAGGATAGAAAATATGGCTTGACAAGGGGTGAGGAGAGATGGTATCTACGAGTTCATACCAAAAACACGCCCATCTGAGCGTGTTTTGGTGGTTGGTTTTTGATTTGTGCTTGTGGTCTTATTTGTGATCAAGCTGTGGCACAGCGTTATTACTGCTAAGACCGAGCAGCCCAGCACCAGCATACAGCCCAAGCTTATCTCTGGTGTCAGCAATGTCTAGGTTACGCATGGTCAGTTGTCCGATACGGTCGGTTGCTGTAAACATTGCATCTTCAACCTTCTCCATAGATAGGCGGTCGGCATGGTAGGTTAGATTGGCAGACTCGGTATTAAGAATGCTATAATCGTTACCACGGCGTAATTCTAGCGTAACCGTACCTGTGATGGCTTTGGCAACCCAACGCTGTGCCGTCTCTCTTAGCATGAGTGCTTGGCTGTCAAACCAGCGACCTTGATATAGCAGACGACCTAGACGCAGACCGTTAATGCGATACTGTTCGATGGTATCTTCGTTGTGAATGCCTGTTACCAAACGCTCATAAGCGATGTGCAGTAATGCCATACCGGGGGCTTCATAGATACCACGAGATTTGGCTTCAATGATGCGGTTTTCTATCTGGTCAGTCATGCCAAGCCCATGGCGACCGCCAATTTCGTTGGCTTTTAGCATTAAATCAACTAAGTTATCAAAACGCTCACCATTTAGGGCTGTCGGCACACCTTCGGTAAATTCTACCGTAACAGTTTCAGGCTTAATTTCAACGCTCTCATCCCAAAATGCAACTCCCATGATTGGCTCTACAATCTTATGGCTAACATCTAAAAATTCCAAGTCCTTGGCTTCGTGAGTTGCCCCAAGCATATTTGAGTCAGTAGAATAGGCTTTTTCTTTACTCATTTTATAATCAAAGCCATTGTCAATCAAAAACTGGCTCATCTCGGCACGTCCGCCAAGTTCATCAATAAAATCCATATCAAGCCAAGGCTTGTAGATTTTAAGCTCTGGATTGGTCAGTAGCCCATAACGATAAAAACGCTCAATGTCGTTACCCTTGTAGGTTGAGCCATCGCCCCAGATATTCACGTCATCTTCTTTCATAGCACTAACGAGCATTGTGCCAGTAACCGCACGACCCAGTGGCGTAGTATTAAAATACGGCATGCCACCTGTGATAACGTGAAACGCACCACATTGAATGGCAGCGATGCCTTCTTGGGCAAGTTGCAATCGGCAGTCGATAAGGCGTGCTTTGATTGCTCCGTATTGCTCGGCTTTGGCAGGAATGGCGTGATAATCGTCTTCGTCAGGCTGACCTAGGTTGGCGGTGTAGGCATAGGGCATGGCACCTTTTTGCTTCATCCATAATAAGGCAGCAGAAGTATCAAGACCGCCAGAAAAAGCGATGCCTACTTTTTGACCTTCGGGTAATTTTTGTAAAATAGTGGCGTTACTCATACGATTTCCTTATATTGGTTGATGGTGAACAAAATTAATGACGACTTTTATTGCTATCTTCGTTAGAATTTCAAATGTAAATGATTTAAGCAGGCTTTATAAGCTTACAAATGACCTTAGCATAATCGTAAAATTATAGCACTTTTTATAAGCAGTCGCATGGAAATTATAAGCAGTCGTATGGAAAAATTTCAATTCCATTATGAAAAAAGCCCCATCTTGCTGGGAAATTTGTTAAACTATCATTTTTAAAAATAATATCTATTTGCCAGCATGATGTCAGTTACCAACTCCATTTCTCAGATTGTGATAGACACGACCACTCAGACACTCACGCTTTACCAAGATGGTATGGCTGTCAGAACTTTGCGTATTTCCACCGCCAAAAATGGCACAGGTCAGCTTGAGGGTTCAGGCTGTACGCCACTTGGCTGGCATCAGATTAGCGATAAAATTGGTGGTAGTTATCCGCTAGGTTCGGTCTTTGTTGGGCGACAGTTTACAGGCGAGATTTATGATGAGTGCTTAGGACAAGCTTTTTTAGAACGAGATTGGATTTTAAGTCGGATATTATGGCTTGAGGGTCTAGAGGTGGGCGTGAATCGTGGAAAGACGCTTGAAGGCATCTTATGTGATACGCGTGAACGCTATATTTATATCCATGGTACGCCTGATACTGAGCCGATGGGTGTGCCACTATCACATGGCTGCATACGCATGAGAAATGTTGATGTGGTGTGGCTGTATGATAAGGTAGCTGTCGGCACGAAGGTTTTGATTGTATAGATGTGTGCTTGGTGTATCATACAACTTATTAAAAGCAGGTGATAAGATGAACTTACAAAAAGTTGATTTAAATTTATTGATCCACCTAGATGTGCTACTGCGTGAAAAAAACGTCACAAGAGCCGCCGAGCAGTTAGGGATTACCCAGCCTGCGATGAGTAATATTTTACGGCGATTGCGGTCATTATTTAACGATCCTTTGCTGGTTCGTTCGTCCGAGGGCATGACGCCAACCGAACGTGCTTGCGAACTTCAACCACGCATTCGTGAGCTGCTTTCAGATGTCACAACATTACTTGAGCCACGCACCGAATTTCGCCCTTATAGCACGTCTCGTGTCTTTCGTATTATGACGAGCGACTATGCTGAAGCGACTCTTGTACCACGTCTTGTAAAGGCATTAAGAAGCGAAGCACCGAATGTGATTTTGGATTTTTTGACACCGTCTGATGTGTCATATCGAGATATGGAGCAAGGAAGGGTGGATTTGGCGATTAATCGCTTTAATGAAATCCCCCAAAGTTTCCACCAAGTACTCGTGTGGCGTGATACGTTTAGTTGCCTGTTATCTGCCCAAAGTCCTTATGTTAATCGCTTTAACCTAAAAAACTACCTAAAGGCACAGCATGTCTGGGTGTCAAAGACAGGTATGGGCGTAGGTTTTGGGGTTAATCCTGAAAAATCTGGCGGACTTGGTTCTATTGACCAAGCCTTATTACGGTTGGGTACGAAACGTCATATCAGCGTTTTTACTCGCCACTACCAAATGCCAGCCATGCTTGCAGCAAATAAGGACTTGATAGCCACTTTACCTACTCGTGTAGCAAAGCTACAAGCACATAATAATTCACAGATTGTCGTAAAAGAACCGCCGTTTTTCATTCCTGAATTTGAACTGACGATGGCATGGTCACCACTTTTGCAACACCACCCAGCCCATAAATGGTTAAGGCAGCTGATTATTCATGTTGCACGCCAAATCCAGCTTGAAGAAGAGCAGACTTAAGGGGTGTTTGCGTCAGCAGTAGGGCGTTTGTTGCGTTGATCTGGCAAAGTCATCTTTGTTTCGTCAAAGGCAGATAACGGCATAAAAACGGCATTTTTAGCAGGCAGTTTTTGGGCGTGAATAAGACGCCAGTTGTATTTACCATCATTGCTGATGTGCATGTAGTATTTAGATGGTATATCATCAAGCTTGACTGTGCCTGTGTAGCGATTAGCTGTGGTATGCGTTAGCGTAAAATCACGGTCTTTGCTACTGTCGGTGGCGTGCGAGAATTTTGCAGATAAGGTGTGTGGATAGGTATAAGGTGAGTTATCATTGTGGCTGTTTTTAGCTGACTTAGGGAAGTTTAATTCAAACAGTACCGATTGACCATCAAACCGCATGACGCCAGTTATGCCCAAGTCATGTGCAAGCTTATCTCGAGAGGCGTCTTGATATAGTGTTTTACCATCCATGTACCAGTCGTCACGCACAGTGCTATCTTGGATATTGATTGAGTAAATGATGAAAAATATACAGACCACCACCACCAAAACAGGTAGCCCGACGACAAAAATTGTCATGTAGGGATTTTTGTACCAAGCTTGCTTTTGCTGAGATGTGCTGTTTTGGTGACTAAAAGAGTTCATAATGCAGATGATAATCAAAATTTGAGATATTGTAGCATAAAATGATTTTTATAAGAATGAAAAAAAAGACCAAGGAGAGCTTGGTCTTTTGTTGTTAGGGCTTATTTTTTGACTTTTGTTCATAAAGAAACACGTCTTCTCTACTGGCGGAGTATTGACCATCTTCGGTATATACAGTAATGGTAATTGGCGTGCTACTGGCGGTAATTTTACTAGCATCGCCAAAAATACTTACTGGCAAATCATATGGCTCGTTTGCTTGTAAAGGCAACTGCTTAAATCGTGAGCGTAAAGTTAGCCCTTCTACTGGTTCTAATTTTACTTTATAGATTTGTTTTTCATTTGTTTTATTGACGATTTTAAGCACATAGCTGTTCTCAATTAAGCCATCACGACCAACGGTGCTAAGCTGCTTGCGATCGTGGCGAATCTCCATCTCAAGTGGCGATCGTCCCACGGCAACTAGTGTTGCAGCAGTAATACACGCACCAAGCACAAATATATAAGCAAAGATACGAGGGCTTATGACTTTGGTTTTTTGTTTTTCGACGAGCTGACGTTCTGTGGTATAGCGAATTAGCCCACGTGGATAGCCGACTTTATCCATAATCTCATTACAAGCGTCAATACAGGCAGCACACTGGATACATTCTACTTGTAGCCCATCACGAATATCAATGCCTGTTGGGCAGACCTGCACGCACATACTGCAATCAACGCAATCACCATAACCTTCGGGGTGAGTGCCTTTTTTGCGAGCCCCACGAGGCTCACCACGCTCATAATCATAAGATACGATTAGTGTATCCTTATCGAACATGACGCTTTGGAAACGTCCATAAGGGCATATATGCACGCACATATGCTCACGCATATAGCCAGCATTGGTCTGGGTGACAAATGTAATCAGTAAGAAAAAAATCCATGTCATCTTACCCCAACCCATAAAAAATGGGGTCGCACCGTTAAAGAACAGATAATCTGTACCTGTAATTAAGGCGATAAAGGTTAAGGCGGTGATGGCAGAAATAAGCAGCCAAATAGCATGAACTGCAAGCAGTTTAGCAGCTTTACTAACACTCCAAGGTTCTTTATCAAATTTAATGCGTTTATTACGCTCACCAATAATCCACTTCTCAATATGCTGGTACAAATGCACATAGATAGTCTGAGGGCAGGCATAACCACACCACACACGCCCTGCATAAACAGTAACCATAAATAGGGTCATTGCAGCAATGATAAAGACGAAAGCGAAGAAGTAAAAATCTTGAGGCATGAAGGTAGCCCCAAAAATATAAAACTTAGGCTCAATCACATTAAATAAGATAGCCTGACGACCGTCCCATCGAATCCATGGCAAAATTAAAAAAAACACCATGATCGCATACATTGAAAAAACACGGATATTTTGATATTTTCCAGTAACGAAACGTGGGTGAACACGATGCTTTGTGGCATCCATGTCTTTAGAATGTGGAATGATTTTTTCTGGGGCGGGGCGTTGCTTTTTTTTGGGTTTTGGTGGTTCTTGATCAGTGGAGGTACTGATTGGATTTTTGTTTTCTTGTTCGGACATAAAATCACCTTAGCTTGCACCGTAAACGGTATGGCTGGGATATTTGTAAAATATAAGATGCATTTACTATTGTAGCATTTTTATCATGGCGTGGGGCGAAAAATTTATCAAATCCATAAAAATAGCAAATTTGGCCTTCACTGTAAAAAATAAACGGGCATTGATGCCCGTTTATTTTAGTAAATAAGATTACTGCTCGATGACTTCAACATTACTTGGTGGTGTGAATGTAAATTGGCTGTTTGGTAGTTTTTGATTTAATTTTACATTGCTAAAGCGAATGCTGGTGACCTTGCCAACAACACTGTCATTTAGCACCATCATAACAGGTTTGCCACCGTTAAAGCTGATCGATAGTTTGTTAAACTTGCTTTGGGCTGATTTTGGCTTTAGGACATAATAGTTTTTTGCTGCATCTGGCTGGCTAATTTTAAAGTTTTTAGCAATTTCTTCGGCACTGCCAGACAGTAGTATTGCAGGCGTATCGCCAATTTGAGAACCAGTAGATTGCTTGACTGCTTGGAATAAGTCTTTATCGTAAATCCACATGGTTTTAGCATCAGCGACGATCAGCTGATCGGCAGGGGACGTGGTGTGCCATCGAAATAGGTTGGGGCGTTGTACAGCCATTGTGCCACTAAATTTACTATCTTTGCCTTTATTGGTTTGGATGGTTTGGCTAAAATTGGCAGTCATGGAATTTACGCCAGACAGTAGCTCATTTAGGTTTTTGGCTGCAACTGCAGGACTAGCAGCTGCAGCATGTGACGTATTTACCAGCATAAGCGGTGTCATTAAGATGGCAGTCATGCCAAGTGCTATTTTTGTACTCTTAGATGTCATAAAAGACATGGTATCTCCTTGAGATGAGAAATAATAATAATATTGTGACAGATTTTTATCTTACAATCTAGGATAAAATTGCAAATAAAACCACGCAACTGTTGCAGATATTGCAAAACACTCACTGATATTAAAGGTTAGGCAAAAGACTTATTAAGCAAATCTTATTAAACGACACACAAGGCTTTCGTCCTAAACCAGTTTTTTAATGATAAAGCTTTAATGATAAATCATTCCTAAGCTAAGATGCGTTCTATGTTTGCTGCAATATCCTTGGCAAGCGATTGGCAAAGAGCTTCATCTTTGCATTCAACCATGACACGAATCACAGGCTCTGTCCCTGACTTTCTTATTAGTAATCTGCCTTCACCTTCTAATTGTTTTTTGGCATTTTGAAACACTGCAACAAGCTCATCATTCTCGTGTGGATCACTCATCTGACTTAAGCGAACATTAATCAGTGTCTGAGGGTAGGGGGTATAACCTGCTGTAAGCTGAGATAGTGTACTGTTTTCTTGTGCAAGGCATGTCAAAACCTGCAAGCCTGCTACGATAGCATCACCTGTGCGACTCTTATCTAGGCATAAGATATGTCCTGATGGCTCTCCACCAATTAGCCAGCCCCTTTGTTCTAGGTCTTGCATGACATATCTATCGCCTACTTTTGAGCGATGAAAATAGATGGAGTGCTTGGCTAGTGCCAACTCCAAAGCGACGTTACTCATCAGTGTGCCAACCACACCGACAGGCTTTAAGCATTTTGCTAATATGTATAAAATCGCATCGCCATCAACGATATGACCAAGCTCATCCACCATAATGATACGATCGCCATCACCATCTAAGGCAATGCCGACATCGGCACTATGCTCTAGTACAGCAGCTTGTAATGAGCTTGGGTGGGTGGAGCCGCAGTTGTCATTAATATTAATGCCATTTGGCGTGTTATGAATGGCGATAACATCCGCCCCAAGTTCACGCAAAACTCGAGGTGCAACGCTATAACCTGCACCATTAGCACAGTCTACGACAACTTTTAAGCCATTTAAGCTTAGGTGGTAAGGAAAGCTGCCTTTGCAGTACTCAATGTAGCGTCCTTTGGCGTCTTCCACACGATAACTTTTCCCAATGCTATCAGGCTGAATACCCGCTAGGCGTGAAAGATGAGCATCTGCATCGCCTACTAAAGCGTCTAACTCAATATTAATGGCATTTTGTACTTCATCGGAGATTTTCTTGCCTTCGTGGGAGAAGAATTTCACCCCATTGTCTTGGTAAGGATTATGGGAAGCTGAGATAACAACGCCCATATCCGCATGGAAACTTTTTACCAAATGAGCAATGGCAGGCGTGGGCAGTGGTCCTAGCATATAGACATCTACACCTGCAGCATTAAAGCCAGCTTGTAAGGCCGCTTCAATAACATAACCTGACAGGCGTGTATCCTTACCGATGATAACGCTAGGACGCTTATGCTTATGGGCATTAGTGGCAGTTAATACTCGTCCTGCCCCAAAGCCTAATCGCAATAAAAAATCAGGCGTGATGGGAAATACGCCAAACTGACCACGAATACCATCAGTGCCAAAATAACTCATTTTTAATCCTTTTTTGTCAGCCAAACGGGAAACTCTTTACAATAAATTTGCCAATAAAATGACCAATATTCTCATCTTACACTATTAGTTAGACAGCGACAACTGCCAAAATTTGCTTTTTACATAATACAAACAAAGTGTTATACAGCCAAATACTAATTGTGATATTTATAAATTATTTTGCTCTAAGATGTGGTTGGCAGATTTTTGAATCTCGGCAACGGTTAGGTTTTTCTTACCGCTTAAGTCTTGTCGCCATTTTCTTGCACCAGTCAGCCCCTGAAAAATCCCCAAAAAATGCCTAGTAAGCGTACCAAGATTAGCCCCTTGGCTTACTCTTTGTTGTAGATAAGGGTATAACTGTTCTAGGATTTGTCTTTGGCTGGGTGTATTAAGCCCCCATAATTTATTACATTCACTCATTAGCATAGGATTGTGATAAAAGGCACGCCCAACCATGACGCCATCAACGTATTGTAAATGGGTTTTTATGGCGTCTAAGCTGTCAATACCACCGTTTATTTCAATAAATAAGTGTGGAAATTCTTGCTTTAGGCGGTAAACGTCTTCATAACGCAATGGCGGGATTTCACGGTTTTGCTTTGGGCTAAGACCTTGAAGCCAAGCGGTGCGAGCATGAGCGATAAAATGCGTGCAACCTGCCTGTGAGACACACGCCACAAAATCACGCATAAATTCATAGCTATCCATGTCGTCAATGCCGATACGGTGCTTAACAGTAATGGGCTTGTCCGTCTCATTTTGCATGGCTTGCACCATCTTTGCTACTAAAGCTGGCTCTTTCATTAGGCAGGCACCGATTTTATTGTGCTGAACTTTGTCAGATGGGCAGCCGACATTGATGTTAATCTCGTCATAGCCATATTCGTCGGCAATTTTTGTGCATTGTGCCATCTTGCTTGGGTCTGACCCACCAAGCTGAAGTACGACTGGGTGTTCGGTGTCATTAAACCTTAAGACATAATCAGTATCGCCCTTTAAGATAGCACTGGTGCTAATCATCTCTGTGTATAAGTAAATCTTTGGGTTGAACAGACGAGCAAAATACCTAAAATCAGAAGTGGTATAGTCAATCATTGGTGCAAGTGATATGCGTTTATCATTCATCAGATGTATCATGGGTGTACTTTTTTTATGTTAGTTATCGCTCGTTTGGCTGCCTAGTGAGCAAAAAAGCTAAAATTTGGGGTATTATACGATATTTATGTGGAGCGGGTGGTAATTTTAATAAAGGTGTGACAAGTAGTCATAGCTTGATGAGGAATGACAGCGGTTTGACACATTTTGTCATAAAATCTTTTCAATAAAGCATTTTTTGTGTAAGACATTTTACTATTTTATGGTATAATTACGCGGTTTTAACATTTCAAATAAACACTAGGAATGTGCTTTCATATAAAGTCACAGGGGTGATTATGCCAGCCGAATGGTCAGCCATTGTCTATTTACTTGCAAGCTTAGGGCTTGTGCTTTTTATGTTGTTCGTGCCACGCCTTTTGGGTGGTCGCTCGTCAGGCTCTCAAAAACAAGAAAACTTTGAAGCAGGGGTTGTGCCAGCAGGTTCAGCACGCATTCGCTTATCTGCCAAATTTTATTTGGTGGCGATTTTTTTTGTGATTTTTGACCTAGAAGCCTTGTATTTGTATGCTTATTCGGTGAGCGTCAGAGAGGTAAGCTGGCTAGGCTTTGGGGCGGCTGCCATTTTTATTGGTATTTTGGTGGTGGGCTTGATTTATGAAATGCGTTTGGGGGCGATGAACTGGGCTCCTGCTGACAAACGCCACAAACGCCCACGCTTAAATGCACGCCCTGCCAATTTTGATTTGGCGAGTATTACCGCTTGGGGCGGGATTGATGAACTGCACACCGACCCCACAGGCAAAGTCCCTGCCCAATCATCAGGACGTATCAACGTCTCTAATGACATCAAAACCAACCAAGCCCACATGGCAAACCTTGACCACATCAACACCACAGGACGTATTACCACGCAGGACTTTATGGATAAAACCACCCAAAAGCCAAATCATAAAAGGTAAAATGCAAAAAGTATTTTACCTTTTTGTCGGTCAATTCATCAGTGATTTTTTGGTGAATTGCCAATGAAAATCGCCAGTTAAAATTAAAATGTTAGTTAAAAATGGTTAGTTGCAAGCGATTGTATTGGTTAAAAAATATCAGTTATCTAGTTTAGTTAGTTTTCGTGTTTAGTTATTTTTAAAAAATTTAAATCAGCGAATGATTTTTTAAGTTAAATCAGCAAATCGCCAAAATTAAAGTAGCTCCTTATGAAATACACACTCACAAAAGCCGATGGGCAGGCTCAATATCCCCACCAATCACGCCAAATTGTGGACGCTCCCAACGTTCATGGTGTCAGCCAAGATGAGATAGACAAAAACGTCTTTATGGGCAGATTGACTGACCTAACTCACAATCTTGCCAACTGGGGGCGTAAAAATTCCTTGTGGCCGTTCAACTTTGGCACAAGTTGCTGTTATGTAGAATACGCCACGACCTTGACAGGTGTGCATGACTTGTCTCGTTTTGGGGCGGAGGTGATTCGTGCGTCTCCTAGACAAGCAGACGTGATGATAGTTGCAGGCACCTGTTTTATGAAAATGGCACCTGTCATCTTGCGTCTGTATGAGCAAATGCTTGAGCCTAAATGGGTGATTAGCATGGGGGCGTGTGCCAATTCTGGCGGTATGTATGACATTTATTCGGTGGTGCAGGGCGTGGATAAAATTTTGCCTGTGGACGTGTATATCCCCGGCTGTCCGCCCAGGCCAGAGGCACTCATTCAGGCACTCATGCTCCTACAAGACAGTATCACGCACGAACGCCGTCCGCTTGGCATTCATCTTGACCAAGACATTTATCAGCCGATAATGACCCCTGAAAGGGACAGAAAAAATGCCGAGCGGATTGCGGTTAAGAATTTAAGAAGTCAAGATGATGCGTTTTAATGGCGATAAAATAGAGAAATTTGTTAAATTTTTATCCATTATTTTGGTTTTGGTGGCTGTTTTATTGATTGGCGTTGTGTTTATTTTTAATAATGCCAATTCCAAAGACCTTGTTAAAAAAGGATTGGTAAAAAATGTAGCCATCAAGAACGATGACTTAATTTTCACCATTGAAAAAGACTATGCTAGTGGTTTAGATATTGGATACGATAGCAAAACGGTTTATAGTAAGGATTTTGGTTATCCAATATCGGCAGTAAGTATAGATGATTATCAAGACGTTCTTGATGATAAAAAGATATATCATTTTATGCTGTATCATTATGATTTAGGCGGTCAGCAGTTTTCTGGATTTGATTTTTGTGTGAATGGTAATCAAATTTATTATGGAAAAAAGCTTATGGATTGTATGGGATAATCATCTGTTTGTGATTTGAATTATCCTAAATACAATAGTGAATGTTCCAACTTGAAAAGGCAAAAAATATGAAAGGTCAATGTTTATGTCAAGCCGTTACCATTGAAACGGCAGAAACCCAAGAATTACACGCTTGCCATTGTAATAATTGCCGTAAATGGAATGGCGGTGGTTCGGCTTTTTCATTTCAAGCCCAAGGCATTGACATCATAGGTAAAGAACACATCAAAAGCTATCAGCTGGTAGAGTGGGGTACACGCAATTTTTGTCAAAATTGTGGCACAAATTTATTCTTTCATCAGACAGGTACGGATAATTATTTTGTATCAGCTGGACTGTTTGACCAACAAGCATTTAAATTGGCAACACAATTTTTTATAGATAAAAAAGCGTCTTATTATGAGCTTGCCAATGATACGCCCAAATTGACCGAAGCCCAAATTATCGCCATGTATGAAAATGACGGCAAGTAATCGCTTTATAGTTACATAAAATTGGAATTAACATGAGCATTCATCATCAGCACGATTTTAGCGTTTTAGAACTTTTAACACAAAAACACACCTTTACCGAACAAAAAACCGCAGACGGCATTCCGACCATTTGGGTGGACAAAGCGGACGTTTTGGACGTGCTTTTGACGTTGCGGACAGTACCACAGCCTTTTGTCATGCTTGTGGATTTGTCCGCCATTGATGAGCGACTGCGTAAACATCGCCACGGCTTGCCTGATAGCGATTTTACCGTGTTTTATCATCTGATGAGCATTGAGCGAAATTCTGATATTCGCATCAAAGTTGCCCTAGCCGAAGGCGAGACGATACCATCTGCGACTAGGATTTATCCTAATGCCAACTGGTATGAGCGTGAAGTGTGGGATATGTTTGGCGTGGTCTTTGACGGACACCCCCACCTGACACGCATACTTTTGCCAAAGTACTGGGAAGGACACCCACTTCGCAAAGAATACCACGCTCGTGCCACCGAGTTTACGCCGTATTTTCTAAATACCGCCAAGCAGCAGTTTGAACAAGAAAATCTACGCTTTATCCCAGAAGAGTGGGGCATGAAACGAAGTGGGCGTGATGAAGATTTTATGTTTTTGAACATCGGTCCCAACCACCCATCGGCACATGGGGCGTTTCGTTTGGTGTTACAGCTTGATGGTGAAGAGATTATTGATTGTATCCCTGACATCGGCTATCACCACCGAGGTGCAGAGAAGATGGCAGAACGCCAAACGTGGCATTCGTTCATTCCTTATACCGACCGCATTGACTACTTAGGTGGGGTGATGAATGAGCTACCCTATATCATGGCGGTGGAGAAATTGGCAGGCATTACCACGCCTGATAGAGCGAACACCATTCGCATTATGATGAGTGAGTTTTTCCGCATCACCAATAATCTGCTTTATTGGGGGACGTTTATCCAAGACGCTGGTGGTATGACCCCTGTGTTTTATATGTTTGCCGACCGTCAAAAGGCGTATGATGTCATAGAAGCGGTAACAGGCTATCGTATGCACCCTGCGTGGTTTAGAATCGGTGGCACAGCTCACGATTTGCCCAATGGCTGGGAGCGTCTTGTGCGTGAGTTCTTGGACTGGATGCCAAAACGCATTGATGAATACTACAAGGCAACCATGACCAACACCGTGCTAAAAGGTCGTACCCAAAATGTCGCCCAATACAACGCAAAACAAGCCCTAGCGTGGGGCGTAACAGGGGCAGGACTTCGTGCAACTGGCATTGATTTTGACCTGCGTAAAGCACGCCCTTATTTGGGGTATGAGAATTTTGAATTTGATGTGCCTGTGTTCTACAATGGCGATGCCTATGACAGATGTCTGGTCAAGATTGAAGAGATTCGCCAGTCTTTGCGTATCATTGAGCAGTGCCTAAACAATATGCCAAGTGGGGCATATAAAGCCGAACATCCGCTTGCCGTGCCACCGCCTAAGGATAAGACACTACACGACATTGAAACGCTCATCAACCACTTTGTGTCCGTCTCATGGGGTCCTGTCATGCCTATCGGCGAGAGTGCTTGCATGGTAGAAGGGGTCAAGGGGCTAAACAGCTACTATGTAACGTCTGACAACGCCACCATGAGCTACCGCACTCGCATTCGTACGCCAACCTTTGCTCATCTACAACAAATGCCAAGTGTGATTAACGGCTCTTTGGTGTCCGATGCCATCATTTATTTGGCGAGTATTGACATTGTGATGGCAGATTGTGATCGTTGATGAGGATTGATTAATGTTGTCTAAATTAAGGAAAATGTTATTTAAGTTTTTTGGTAGTATTTTTTTATTATCAGCATTGCTACTTGGATTTTTAATTTTTGGATTACAATATGTTGGTGTCTATATTCAATATATTTTAGTGCCAATAATTTTTGTATCTGGACTTATCACCTTTTTGTTGTACAAAGAAGAGTTTTTGCAATGAGGTATATTAG
This sequence comes from Moraxella nasovis, assembly GCF_022701215.1. NCBI lineage: Bacteria > Pseudomonadati > Pseudomonadota > Gammaproteobacteria > Moraxellales > Moraxellaceae > Moraxella > Moraxella nasovis. Next base: position 1,664,239 of record NZ_CP089976.1, read on the forward strand.
GCTATGTTTTAGTTTTAAAATTTAAAACTGCTTTAATTTGGATATTTTATGCCTAACTTTTGGTCGCTAATATAGATGGATTGCATAAAAGGGCGAATGTTATTCGCCCCTACACTTCAACAAATTAAAAATAAAAGCAGTCAGCCGACTTCTAGTAAACACTCTTAATTTATTTAATAGGTGCGTTAAAATACAAAAAAAAACTTAGACTAATATAGCAAAAACAATGGCAGAGCAAACCTAGGCTTGATGGCAGTTGTATTGGGAGCTAGTCCAATCAAAACACGGTTTACTAAAATAACGGCTCACTAAAAGGATTTTTTGTGCAAGAAATAATACAGTCCATTATTTTTGTTGCCGCTGCTGTGCTTCATGGCATCACAGGTATGGGCTTTCCGATGCTTGGCACAACAGCCTTGGCGTTCATCATGCCATTGCCTAAGGTGGTGGCGTTGGTTGCACTGCCTACGCTACTGATGAGCTGGCTTGTGCTGTGTAGCAATAGCAAGAAGAAATTTTATCAAGAGATTATTGATTATTTTAACGCCTATAAACTGCTTGCTGTGGGGAGTGTGATTGGTAGTGTGGTGGGGGTTGAGCTGCTGCTTATATTGCCAGTGTCTTTGCTGTATTTGCTCATGGCAGGCGTTACGTTGTATTATTCTGTCAGCGGACTGTTTGGACTATACAAAAAGGTAGAACAAATAAACGTTGTCGCCAATCAAAAAAATATGCTGTTGTTTGGCTTATTGGCAGGCGTGATTGGCGGTGCGACCAATGTCATGTCGCCATTATTACTGATGTTTTTGTTTAGCGAAACCGATGACAAAAACCGCATCGTCAAAGCAAGTAATTTGTGCTATTTATTGGCAAAAATTGTTCAAATTTATATGCTAAGAAATGAGTATCTATTGCTAGAGTCGCATGAATACACCCTGATCATCGTGCTGACGATATGCTCGGTGGCTGGGCTGTATGTGGGCATTTGGCTGAGAAATAAAATCAGTGCCAATTTTTTTAAAACATTGGTGTTTTTTGTGCTGTTGATATTGTCTGTCAAACTTGGCTACTCAGGCGTTGCTGGTGTTTTGGCTTAAAGCTTATGTTTTGGGTTAAAATCGCTGATTTTATGGTAATCAAGCTGTACTTTGACAAAGTGTGGCGACAGTGAACATAAAAGGCAGTAAACATGAAAGACGGTGAGCATCAAGAGTAGACGGTGAGCATAAGAGTGGTGAATATAAAGAGTAGTGGGCAAAATCGTGCCATTAAAGTACCATGAATTAAAGCATCAGAACAGCAGGGCAAAACGCATGAGCCGTCAGCTTGCCTGCACAAGATAAGACAAAAAACCAAGATAAGATGAAGATAAAAGCAAACAAGCTAGGATTGTCCAAGCAAATATAGGTAGTGTCATGAAAATAGTAACCGACAAAATCCCCAAAGTGGACGTGAACGCCATTTTAACGCCCCAAGAAATTGATGGCATACATGAATATGTCCATCATTATCCACAAGCTCGTGCAGCGGTGCTTGATGCGTTAAAACTTGTACAAAAACGAAACGGCTGGATAGATGATGCACAGCTACACGCCATCGCCAATCTGCTAGACATACCGCCGTCCGATGTAGAAGGTGTGGCGACATTTTTTAATCGCATTTATCGTCTGCCTGTCGGTCGCCATGTGATTTTGATTTGTGATAGTATCGCTTGTTATTTGAATGGCTATGAGAGCTTGGCGGACGCATTTCGCCGTGAGCTTGGTATTGACTATGGTCAGACGACAGCGGACGGCAGATTTACGCTATTACCGATTTGTTGTCTTGGCAACTGCGATAAGGGGGCAAGCGTGCTGATTGATGAAGATACTTATGGACCTGTTGAGCCGTCTGAGGTGAGCTTTTTGTTGGAGCAATACGCATGAATACTGTGGTATCAACCCTATCAACCGCCCATACCGCCAAGCCAAACATCGCTGAGCAAATTCAAGCACGCCAAAATGGACTTGCCCCAAGCCAATTAAACCGCCAACGCACGCCCATTTATGGCGTAGGTTTGGCAGAAGGGCAAGCACCGACAAGCCTGACCCACCCCTTGACGTGGCGACTGTATCATCATGATGCGGTGCTAAATTTAGCGGATTATGAAAATTTGGACGGCTTTAAAGGTCTTAAAAACGCCCTTGCCAAAACGCCAAAAGAAGTGGGCGAGATGATAAAACTTGCCAATGTGCGTGGGCGTGGCGGTGCAGGCTTTAATGCAGGACTCAAATGGACATTCATGACACCCCCTGATGGCGGTGTGCGGTATTTGATTTGTAATGCCGATGAGATGGAACCAGGGACATTCAAAGACCGTTTGCTCATGGAGCGGATACCATTTCAGTTGATTGAAGGTATGCTCATTACCGCCTATGCCATCGGAGCGAGTGTCGGCTATATTTTTATTCGTGGCGAGTATATTTTAGCAGCCCAAAGATTACAAAACGCCATTGATGAGTGTTTGGCTAATGGCTTGCTCGGTGATGATATTTTGGACAGTGATTTTAAATTTGAGTTGCACGTGCATACAGGGGCAGGGCGGTATATTTGCGGTGAAGAGACAGCACTCATCAACTGCCTAGAAGGAAGACGTGCCAACCCACGCACCAAACCGCCATTTCCGCAAGTATCAGGGGCGTGGGGCAGACCGACTGTGGTCAATAATGTAGAGACCTTGAATAATATGCCTGCCATCTTATTAAATGGCGTGGATTGGTATTTAAATCTGCCCAAAGCCAAAGGCAAATCTGATACCCCTGGTACCAAAATCATGGGGTGTAGCGGTCGTGTCAAAGATGCAGGACTGTGGGAAGTGCCGTTTGGCTATACCGCACGAGAGCTGATAGAGCTGGCAGGCGGTATGCAGGACGGTTTAACGCTCAAAGCATGGCTACCGGGGGGAGCGAGTACCGACTTTTTGACCGCCAGTGATGAGCATCTGGACTTGGTGATGGATTTTGACCCCGTCATGAAAGCAGGTTCACGGCTTGGGACGTGTCTGATGATGGTTGTTGATGAGACCCAAGACATGGTGGCGTTATCAAGAAATCTGCAACAGTTCTTCCAAAGAGAGTCTTGTGGCTTTTGTACGCCATGCCGTGATGGCTTGCCGTGGGGGGTAAAAATCTTAGATGCGATGCAAAACGGACAAGGGCAAGCACAAGACATTGATAAACTGTCTGAGCTGACTCGTGATTTGTGGCTTGGCAAGACCTTTTGTGCCCATGCCCCAGGGGCGATGGAGCCTTTAATGAGTGCGTTAAAATATTTTCGCCATGAATTTGAAGCCAAAGTGGGCGTACAGCAAGTAGTAGCAACGCCTGATAGTAGCAAGAATGTAGGAGCATAAACATGGCAGTGATTCATATTGATGGCAAGACCGTAGAAGTGGACGGTAGCGACAATCTGCTTGCTGCTTGTCTGTCGCTGGGCATTGACGTGCCATATTTTTGTTATCACCCTGCCTTAGGGTCGGTAGGCTCATGCCGTCAATGTGCTGTGAAGCAGTACATGACAGAAGATGACTACAAAGCAGGGCGTGGACGGCTTGTGATGAGCTGTATGGTCGCCCCCACGGATAATATGTACATCTCGGTGGACGATGCTGAGGCTCGTGATTTTCGTAAGCGTATCGTGGAATATCTCATGACCAACCACCCCCACGATTGCCCCACTTGTGAAGAGGGTGGACATTGCCATCTACAAGACATGACTTATATGTCAGGACATAGGAGCAGACGTTATCGCTTCACCAAACGCACGCACCACAACCAAGAGCTAGGCTCGTTCATCAATCATGAGATGAACCGCTGTATTGCGTGTTATCGCTGTGTGCGGTTTTATAAGGATTATGCAGGCGGTAGCGATTTTGGGGTATATGCCAGTAATAACCGTGTATATTTTGGACGTGAAACTGACGGTCAGCTACAAAGCGAATTTAGTGGTAATTTGACCGAAATTTGCCCAACAGGGGTGTTCACCGACAAAACGCATTCTGACCGCTACAACCGCAAATGGGATATGCAATATGCCCCAAGCGTGTGCCATGGGTGTAGCACAGGGTGTAGTATCTCGGCAGGTGAGCGATATGGCGAACTTCGCAGAATAGAAAACCGCTACAATCCTGATGTCAATGGCTATTTTTTGTGCGACCGTGGGCGTTTTGGCTACGGTTATGTGAATCGTGCAGACCGTCCGACTCAGCCTTTGCATAATGTGGGTGGTCAATTGGTCAAAACGACTGCCAACTTTGCTGTTGATGGCGTGGCAGATTTATTAAAAGACAAAAAAGTGATTGGCATTGGCTCGCCCAAAGCCAGTTTGGAGAGTAATTTTGCCCTAAAAAAACTGGTGGGCAATGACAATTACAGCACAGGCGAGCGAGCTTATTTAAAAGATTTGGTGTCGCTTGGTGTGCAAATTCTACGGCACGAAGATACGCACAATGTCTCTTTGGCTGAATTAGAAACTGCCGACAGCGTGTTTATTTTGGGGGAAGATTTGACCCAAACCGCCAGCCGTGTCGCTTTGTCTGTTCGCCAAGCCGCCAAAAATAAAGCACGCCAAATGGCAGCTGCCCTAAAAACCGAGCATTGGCTTGCCGAGCCATTAAAGCGTATCGGTCAAGACGCATACAGCCCCATTTATGTCGCTTGTGTCAATGAAACCAAACTTGATGACATCGCCAAAGTGTCGGCGGTCGCCACACCAAACGACATCGCACGCTTAGGCTTTATGGTCGGTGATGCCATCAAAGAGTTTGGCGATAGACTTAGCGAGATTGCTACCGCTTATGATGAGTTTTTGGCAAAAGAAGCTAGTACTACGGTGGCAGATGGCGAGGTGGCAGGTGTAGACGGCATGGCGGTTTTGGCACGTCATATCGCTTATGATTTGATTATGGCAAATCGTCCGCTCATCATCAGTGGCACAAGCCTATCATCAAAGGCGATTTTGGAGGCGGCAGGCTACATCGCCCAGATGCTGACCAAAAAACGCACCCAAATTGCCCATGTGGAGCGTGAATCTGTGGAGGTTCAAAACGCCAAAATCCGTGATGACGTTGAACGCCAATTCATTGACCCTGAAAAAACCGCTCGCACTGATGGCGTGCATGAAACCGAGCGAGATTTGAGCGATTTTGAAAAAGAGCTCAACGCACGCCTGCTGAAAGCCAATCATGAATACACCGACAAAACAGGCGTATATGTCGCCATGCCTGACGCTAATAGTGTCGGCGTGCATTTGCTCGGTGGGCAATCTATCGAGGAGATTTTGGCGAGTGATTTTGAGGCGGTGGTGGTATTAGAGCATGATTTGGCAAACCTAACACCCAGCCAATTTGAGCAGTTCACCGACAAAACGCTCATCGTACTTGACCACCAAAGCCATGATTGGCACACCAAAGCCGGCTTTGTGTTATCAGCAGGTTCATTCGCTGAAAGTGATGGCACGCTGGTATCGGCAGAGGGTCGGGCAGGGCGGTTTTTTGCTGTTTATGACAAAAAATACTATGAGCCAACGAGCGACATCAAAGACAGCTGGCGATGGCTACACGCATTGCACAACACCCTAAACGACTGGCAATCAAAGACAATCAGCGAGCCGACTTGGTATCATTTAGATGATGTGATTGATGAGCTTATCCATGAATATGGCGAGCTTGCCCCAGTCAAAGACGTTGCCCCACAGGCTAATTACCGAATCACAGGGCTAAAAGTTGCCCGTGAGCCACGCCGTTATTCTGGGCGAACGTCCATGCGTGCAAAAATATCCATTCATGAGCCGATGCAACCTAAGGATACCGATTCGCCATTGACCTTCTCAATGGAGGGTTATGTGGGTGAAAAGACACACGCCAGTTTGATTCCGTTTGCGTGGAGTGCAGGGTGGAATTCACCGCAGGCGTGGAATAAATATCAACATAAGGTCGGCGGACAGCTTAATGGCGGTGATGTTGGCGTACGATTGTTTGATTCATTGCCAACGACCAAGATGAATTTTGGCACCCAAACGGTGCATGACACGCCCACAAGCAGTGTCTTTGAAAATCGTGCCAAACTTGTGCCAATTTATCAGCTGTATTCAAGTTCTGCCATCGTCAGTCGCAGTCCTGTGGTGGCAGAGCAGATTAAGCCTGCCGTCTGGACGGTTGGCAAAGACGATGCCTTGCTGTGGCAAATCAAAGATGGCGATTTGCTTGCCATCAGCCAAAACGGTCATGACATTATCCTACCTGTGATGACGACCGATTATTTGGCAGAAGGGTGCATTGGCTATCCTGCTGGACAAGTGCCACTTCATAGCCATTTGCCAGCGGTGGTCAAAAAAACCACCGACTTTGATAACATCTATGTGCCTGCTTATTTGGCAAGTTTGGCAGGATTGACCAAACAGCCCAATAGCTTGTTCCAACCAAACGCAATGGAGGTGTAATAAATGAGCGTGCGTATAATCCCTGATGTGCCTTCGTTGTTGAGTGGATTGTCGTTTGACTGGTGGTCGTTGGCCTATTTAAGCGTGCAGGCGTTGGTGATTTTTTTGGGTCTTGTGATGACGGCAGCCTTGATGATTGTCTATGAACGGCGTATGCTTGCTTTGTGGCAAGACCGCTATGGTCCAAACCGTGTGGGCTGGCAAGGCAGTTTGCAACTGGTGGCTGATATGCTCAAAATCTTCTTTAAAGAAGACTGGACCCCCAATTTTGCCGACAAAAAAATATTTGTATTAGCCCCTGCCATTGCGATGTTTACTGCTTTGGCAAGTTTTGCCATCATTCCATTGTCGCCGACCGCCTTTGTGGCAGATTGGGACATTGGTATTTTGTTCTTTTTTGCGATGGCAGGCTTGGCAGTCTATGCGGTGATGTTTGGCGGCTGGGCATCTGCCAATAAGTTTTCGCTGTTGGGTGGTCTGCGTTCTGCTGCCCAAACCATCAGTTATGAAGTGTTTTTGGGCTTGTCTTTGATGGGTGTGGTGGCGATGGCAGGCTCATTCAACCTGCGTGAGATTGTAGAAGCCCAAGCGGTTGTGTGGAATGTGATACCGCAGTTTTTTGGTTTTTTGACCTTTGTGGTGGCAGGTGTTGCGGTAACGCACAGACACCCCTTTGACCAGCCAGAAGCCGAGCAAGAGCTTGCCGAAGGTTATCATGTGGAATATTCTGGCATGAAATTTGGTATGTTTTTTATTGGCGAATATGTCAATGTGGTGGTGATTTCTGCCTTGATGACTTGTTTGTTTTTTGGGGGTTGGCTTGCTCCTTTTAATCTTAATATTCCCTTTATACCACCTGTGTTTTGGTTTTTGATAAAGACCTTATTTTTTATGACGATGTTTGTGCTTGCTCGTGGCTCGCTCATGCGTCCACGCTATGACCAAGTGATGAATTTTGGCTGGAAAGTGTGTTTGCCTGTTACTTTGGTGAACCTGCTGATGACAGCATTGGTGATTTTGATGGTGAACTAAGATGGTTTTGAATGACAATAAGCAAATCGCCAATCAAAGAATTGTTCGTCAATTTGCCTGTGGATACGATTTTTTATCATGTTTGGGTAGCTGTGCTAAACCAAAAAAACCTGTACACTTGAACGAGCATTATCAAGGATAAATTATGTTTGCAACCTTAAAAAATACGGCGGTGGGCATTTTTACCATTGTGCGTTCTATGTGGATGGTAAATACGCACGCCCTACGAAAAAGAGACACCATCTTATACCCAGAACAGCCTGTGCCTGTACCGCCACGCTTTCGTGGGCGTATTGTGCTGACCCGAGACCCAGACGGCGATGAACGCTGTGTGGCGTGTAATTTGTGTGCGGTGGCGTGTCCTGTGGGCTGTATTAGCCTACAAAAAGGCGAACGTGAAGATGGGCGTTGGTATGCCACGGATTTTCAGATCAATTTTAGTCGTTGTGTGTTTTGTGGCATGTGCGAAGAGGCTTGCCCAACCACCGCCATTCAGCTGACCCCTGATTTTGAAATCGGTGAATACAACCGCCAAAATCTGTTGTATGAAAAAGAGCATTTGCTGATCAGCGGTGTGGGCAAATACCCAGACTACAACTATTACCGTGTTACGGGCATGGCGACACAAAATAGACCCAAAGGCTCGCATGATAAAGAAGCGACACCGATTGATGTAAGGAGTTTGTTGCCATGATAGCTTGGTTGAATGCGTTACTGTCTGATGGCAGTGTGGTGGGCTTTTATGTCTTGGGCTTGGTGGCGATTTGGGCAAGTTTGCGTGTGGTTACCCATGCCAATCCTGTTCATGCCATTTTATCCATGATTGTCTCTTTGCTTGCGGTGGCAGGGATTTTCTTTATCTTGGGGGCAAGTTTTGCAGGCGTGCTTGAAATCATCGTGTATGCAGGGGCGATTTTGGTGCTGTTTGTGTTTGTCATCATGATGCTTAATTTGGGTACAGACACCCTAGAAGAAAAATCTTGGCTTACCGCCAATGCGTGGGCAATGCCAATGGCATTAGGAGTCATTGTCTTTGCTGTGCTTTGTGGATTGATTTTAAATGCAACCCCTGCATTTATTGGTGGCAATGTGTATTTTTCAGATGTAAATATCACAGCTAAAGAAGTGGGTATCAGTCTATTTACACAATATGTGCTACTTGTACAAGCAGCAGCGTTTTTATTGCTTGGAGCATTAGTGGCGGCATATCATCTTGGTAAAAAAGCCCTAGATGATGAGAATGTCAGCCACACCCAAGAACGCATGGATGAGATCAAAGGGGATAATTTATGATACATACGACGGGAAGTACCCCATACGTCCATGATGTCGCAACAGCTGTAGCAGGCTTTGGTATTAATGCTATGCATGGTCTAATCTTAGCAGGTATATTATTTACCATTGGTCTAACTGGCGTAATGGTGCGACGCAATCTATTATTTGTATTGATGAGCCTTGAGATTATGATGAACGCTGCAGCACTGGCATTTGTCATGGCGGGTAATTTACATGGTTCTGCTGATGGTCAAGTAATGTTTATTTTTGTGTTGACTTTAGCGGCAGCAGAAGCGGCGATTGGACTTGCGATTTTATTACAGTTTTATCATCGCTTTAGAAGTCTTGATTTAACCAAAGCTAATAGCATGAAGGGGTAGATGATGCTTGCGATGACTTTTATTTTCCCTGTGATTGGCTTTTTATTGCTTGCCATAGGCCGAGATCGCTTAAGTGAGACATTAGCAACTTGGATTGGTGTTGGCATGATGGGCTTGTCTGCTGTTTGTGCCTTTATGTCTATTTTTGGATTCTTGTCTGGCGACAGGGCTGCTCAAACCATCTCATTATGGACGTGGTTTGCAGTTGGTGATTTTGCCCCACAATTTGCTTTAACGCTTGATGGGCTGTCGGTTACCATGATGGGTGTTATTACAGGCGTCGGTTTTTTAATCCACCTGTTTGCATCTTGGTATATGACAGGCGAGAAGCATTTTGCTAGATTTTTTAGCTACCTAAACCTATTCGTTGCAAGCATGCTTATCTTAGTCTTGTCAGATAATTTATTGCTGATGTACTTAGGCTGGGAAGGCGTGGGTATTTGCTCTTATCTGTTAATTGGTTATTATTTTGATAACCGTGATAATGGTAAGGCAGCGATGAAGGCGTTTACGGTAACTCGTGTGGGCGACGTATTTTTAGCGATTGGTTTGTTTTTGCTGTTTTATAAATTTGGTACGCTGGATTTTTCTACGATTTTACAGCAAGCTTCTCAAGTATTTACAACTAATGATCCGATGCTTGTCTTATCTGTACTGATGATTATTGGCGGTGCGTTTGGTAAATCTGCCCAAATCCCATTGCATACTTGGCTTGCTGATGCGATGGCAGGTCCGACACCTGTGTCCGCACTCATTCACGCTGCCACGATGGTAACCGCAGGCGTGTATTTAATCGCACGTATGCACCCACTTTTTGTTTTAACGCCAGATATGTTGGTGTATGCAGTTGGTGGTGTTGGTGCTTTATCTATGCTTGTCGCTAGTTTTTGTGCCTTGGCACAGACTGATATTAAGCGTGTGCTTGCTTACTCTACCATGAGCCAGCTTGGCTATATGTTTATGGCGTTAGGTGTGGGTGCGTGGCAAGTGGCAATTTTTCACTTGATGACGCATGCGTTTTTTAAGGCGTTGCTATTTTTGGCAAGTGGGGCGGTGATTATCAGTACCCATCACGAACAAAACATCTTTAAGATGGGTGGATTGCGTAAAAAAATCCCTTTGGTATTTTGGTCGTTCGTGGTTGGCGGCGGGGCATTGGTCGCCTTGCCTTTTGTGACTGTAGGCTTTTATTCCAAAGAAGCCATTCTTTGGGAGACATATGCCACAGGTCATATGGGGCTTTTTTATGCTGGCGTATTTGGTGCGTTTTTAACAGCGATTTACACCTTCCGTTTAATTTGGCTGACGTTTTTTGGACAAGAAAAAACCCATGCTCACGCTTTAAAAGGCATATCTTATGCCTTGCCACTCATTGTGCTGATGGTATTATCGACAGGATTGGGTGCTCTAATCCACCCACCTTTGGCAAATGTTCTGCCCAAAAGTGTCGGTGCTACCTTAACCGAAGGTAAGCACACCGCTGAATATATTGCGATTGGTATGACGACAGCAGGCTTGATTCTTGCTTATCTTTTATATGTCGTTAATGGCGGACGAGCATTACAAAAATTTAAAGAAAGTAGTTTTGGCGGTGCAGTTTACCACTGGTGCTATCATGGCTTAGGTTTTGATGCGTTATATGATATCGTGTTTGTTAAGCCGTTCTTAATGATTGCACGATTATTTAAAAAAGACCCTGTTGATGGGGTGTGGAATGTACTACCAAAACTAACAGGTATGATGGGCTGTGTGATGAGTGGTACGCAAACAGGTCAGCTTCGCACACAAGCTATTAGTTTTGGTTTGGGACTAGTTTTAGTATTAGTGCTTGTCATGATAAAGGTGGTGAATTAACATGGATTTACAACAAACTTGGGCTTTACCAGCGTTAATCGCCATTCCAATCATTGCAGGTTTTTTTTGCTGGCTGGTAGAAAAGAAAACGCCACAGTTGCCAAGATGGATTGCTTTATTTGGTATGCTGACTACTTTATTACTGTCAGTGGGGTTATATCTCAATGCAGACATTGCAGCGTTTAACGCATCTGGCCATGTAGGCGATACTTTGCCTTGGCTTGCGACATTTGATGTGCCTTGGATTGAGAATTTTGGCATTCGTTTTTCATTGGCGATGGATGGCTTGTCACTTTTGATGATTGGCTTAACAGCACTTCTTGGCGTGCTAGCGGTAGGGTGTTCTTGGAATGAAATCGGACATCGTGTTGGGTTTTTCCATCTAAACCTCTTGGCAAGTCTTGGCGGTGTGATTGGTGTATTTTTAGCAATCGATCTGTTTTTATTCTTTTTCTTTTGGGAGATGATGCTAACCCCAATTTATTTTTTAATCGCACTTTGGGGTCATGACGTTAAGGATAAAGCAGGCAACATTATCAAGCCAAAGTCGGCAGCAGCCACTAAGTTTTTTATTTATACTCAAGCTAGCGGTCTTGTGATGCTGATCGGTATCTGTATGCTGGTGATTTTAAATTATTTACAAACTGGCGTATTAACTTTCCATTATGAAAAACTGCTTGGCACCTCGATGGGTCCGTATGAATACATCATTATGCTGTGCTTTTTTATCGGTTTTGCGGTCAAATTACCTGTATTCCCACTACATGGCTGGCTACCTGATGCTCACGCCCAAGCACCTACGGCAGGCTCGGTGGATTTGGCAGGGATTTTGATTAAGACGGCAGCTTTTGGCTTATTGCGTTTTGTGTTGCCATTATTTCCTAATGCGTCAGCGGATTTTGCACCGATTGCTATTACCCTTGGCTTAATCGGTATCTTTTATGGTGCGTGGCTTGCCTTTGCACAGACTGATATTAAGCGATTGCTTGCTTATACGTCCGTATCTCATATGGGCTTTGTGGTGCTTGCCATCTATGCTGGTACGATTTTATCACTGCAAGGTTTGATGGTACAAATGATTGCTCACGGACTATCAAGTGCAGCATTGTTTATTATGGCAGGTCAGCTATATGAAAGACTGCACACTCGTGATTTGACCTTGATGGGTGGTATGTGGGGACATTTTCGGTATTTTGCACCGCTACTCATGTTCTTTTGTGCTGCTTTGCTTGGCATACCCGGGACAGGTAACTTTATTGGTGAGATTGTGATACTGCTGGGTTCATTTTCACATTATCCTGCATTTGTTATGATCACAGCCGTCAGTTTTGTATGGGCAGGCTTGTATTCGCTAATTTTAATCCATAAGGCGTTATTTGGTCAGGATGCGACAAGTCAGCTTGACTTGGGTGGTCATAAACGCATCATAAAAGATTTGGGCAAAAGAGAGCTAAGTTTGCTTGGTATTTTGGCGATTGGATTGATTTATACAGGATTGTATCCTAAGCCTATCATGGACGTCTCTGAAAGTTCAATGACATATATCTCGAACAGTTATCACCATGCACCACTAAAAAATATGCTAAACAACCTAAATGCAGCAACAACACCAATGACAAATAAAACAGATGTACAGGAGGCAAGTCAATGAACGAAGTAATGACTTTGCCAAGTTTTTGGCAGCAGTTGGGCGGTATGCTTCCTGCGGTGATTGTGGCAATAACAGCGTTGGTTGTGATGTGTGCTATCGCAATTAAACGCAGCCATTATTTAGTGGGTACACTTTCTGTGGTGGGCTTAAATATCGCCTTGCTTGCTCAGATTGGCATGCTAACAGGGATGCTAAGTGTCGGCACAGCCACAAGTATGTTATTTAGCTTTGATGGTTTTGCTATGGTGAATGGCACGCTTGTGCTGATTATGGCGTTGGCGTGTTGTAGCTTAAGTTATGGGTTTTTTGGTACATTTAACGATAATAAAGAAGAGCTATATTTACTCATGCTTATCAGTACGCTTGGTGCGATGCTGATGACAGGTGCACAGCATTTAGCATCATTTTTTGTATCGCTTGAGCTTTTATCGGTACCAATGTATGGTATGCTTGCTTATACTTTCTTAAAGCAAAAATCGCTAGAATCTGGCTTGAAATATCTGGTGCTATCAGCTGCTGCTTCTGCGACATTACTAATGGGTATGGCGTTTATTCTTGCAGATGTAGGTCAGCTGCACTTTGTCTTTATCAAAGAAGCGATACTTACACAAGGCGTTACGCCACTTGTGATATTAGGCGGTAGTCTTATGCTGGTGGCAATAGCCTTTAAGTTATCATTAGCACCGTTTCATGCATGGGCGGGCGATGTGTACCAAGGAGCACCTGCACCAATTTCGGCATTTTTGGCAAGCGTAGCAAAAGTAGCGGCGATGGCATTAGCAACTCGTCTGCTTATTGAGACAGCATTGCCTGCTTTGCCTTCAAGCGATGTGATATTAACTTGGCTGATTGTATTGTCAGTGATTATTGGCAACCTATTGGCATTAAAACAAGACAATCTAAAGCGTCTTTTTGCTTATTCATCGATTGCCCATATGGGTTATGCACTGATCACCTTAGTCAGTTTGGGTCATGCTGCTGTTGGGCTAATCACTATGTACATGGCAGTCTATGGATTGACAAGCTTAGCAGCTTTTGGTGTTATGACAGTGATGACAAATAATTATCGCATTCATGCTAAACCTGATGAAGCTGAAAAAATCAGCGACTATCAAGGTATTTTTTGGCATCGCCCTATCTTGACAGCAGTCATGGTGGTGATGATTTTATCTATGGCAGGTATTCCTTTAACAGCAGGATTTATCACTAAGTTTCAAGTCATGTTTGCTGCGGTGCAAGGTGGTCGTTTTGATCTTGCGATTATGTTGGTTGTGGGCAGTGCTATTGGACTGTACTACTATTTAAGAGTATTGCTTGTGATGTTTAAGCGTCCATTGACTGATAGTCCGTTTGAGGCTAGTCATGATTGGTCGGTTAAAGTGGGCGGTATTATTGTTATCATAATCACCTTGCTGATTTTTGTATTAGGTGTGCTTCCTAACCCATTATTCACCTTAGCAAGCTTATCGATTATCGGTGTGTAATGCTGATTGGAAAATCAACCAAAAAAGGGTGTATGTCATACACCCTTTGACTTTAAATGGCATAAAATATTGTCTTTTATAAATGATAAGTTTAAGTTAAAAATAATTTGGGGAGAGTTTTATGAGCGATGATCGCGCGGTTAATGTGACCGTATTGGAGAAATCAACGATTACACCCACACTGTTTCGCTTTAAAACAAGCCGGCCTGATGGCTTTCGTTTTCAGGCAGGTCAATTTGTTCGTTTAGGCATTGATGACTCCCACCAGTCGGGCGAGCGGATTTTTCGTGCCTATTCAGTGGTATCATCGCCTTATGATGAGTTCTTAGAATTCTTTTCGGTGGTAGTGCCTGATGGTGCGTTCACCAGTCAATTACAACATTTGGCTGTGGGTGATACGCTGTATCTTAATCCAGAATCTTTTGGCTTTTTGACACTTGCTCGCTATCAAGAGCCTACCCCGCAAGATTTGTGGCTACTTGCCACAGGCACAGGGCTTGCTCCGTTTTTATCAATCTTGCAAGAACTCACTGCATGGGAGAATTATTCGCACATTATCTTAGCGTATAGTGTACGCACGCATGCAGAACTGGCTTATTTAGATAAAATTGCTCATTTGTCTGATAAATTTGGCAGTCTGGTGGAAAGTCCTGCAAGGCTTAGTTTTATCCCCATTGTAACTCGTGAAACTGCTGATGGGTGTTTAAGTGAACGTTTACCGACTTTAATTACGTCAGGTAAACTTGAAAAGCAAGCAGGATGCTCACTTAACCCTAATTCATCTCACGTTATGCTATGCGGTAATCCACAGATGGTCGATGACACCAAAGAAGCGCTAAAAGCACAGGGTCTCACCATGAATCGCCGTGGTGTGGGTAATATTGCAGTAGAAAATTACTGGTAATCGCCACATAGGTTTAGCGTTTTATCAATACCGCCATCGTCAGACCAAATGCCTGCACACCCTAATAAGCTATGAAAGACATGATCGTGCGATACCTCTGTTTGGCTGGCTAAGGCTTGTTGTAGGTTGTGGTGAAATGCTCTACCGTGCGGCGTTTGACGATAGCTGTCTGATAGCCAAACCACAAATGGAATGTTAAATTGTTCTTTTGGAGCGGTATTCACAGGCTGACCATGAAAATAATAACCATGCTCTCCCAAGCTTTCGCCATGATCTGACACATAAATTAATACTGCTTTTTTGGTGGATAATGCGTCAATCAGCGTACCAAGCAGTTGGTCTACTGCCACCACAGAATTATCATAAGCATTAATCAGCTCTTGGTGTTGGCATTGTGCCACATCAGGGTTGGTGCAGTAGGGCGTAAATACTGCTTGCTCATTAGTAAAGCGATCAACATAAGTCTGATGAGAGCCTAGCGTGTGTAATATCAGCAGTTTTTTGCCTTGATGGTAATTTTCAATTGTCTTTTTGGCATACGGGATAAGTGAAATGTCCTTTGACCCTGTTGATTGCTCATTGACGATGGCATACTTAGTTTTTAGCGTGTCTGCGTGCAAATAGCGATAAAATCCCGTCAATGTTTGTAGTGCATAAATCTCGGTATCATAACCCATCTTAGCCATGACTTCACCAAATGAAGCGTGCGTAATGTTGCGATCGCCTTGGGTCTTAAGCATGGGCGATGCTAAGCAGTGAATGGAATTAATCGTTAAGGTGTCGCACGATGTCGCATGAGAAAAGCTGATCAGATGAGGCACTTTAGACAACAGTGGATTAGTTGGCTTATTATAGCCATTAATGGCAAAATGATCGCCACGTGTGCTTTCACCCAACACGAAGACCACGAGTAAATCATCAACTTGGGATTGGTAATGGTATTGTGATGCTAAAGATTTAGCATTAGCGTAAGTCTGCTGAATCTTTTTTGAGGCACGCACTGCACGATGCAAGTTATACTCAGCATCAACAGGTGAAAAATAACCTAAATCTTGGGTAAAGCGTTCATCACGAATGTGTCCTGCACTACGAAAGTGGTAGCCTTGCTGCCAAAAAAATGCAGCTATCATAGATAGGCAAATGAACACAGTAAAGGCGTATTGCTTAAGTAGCACCGATAAAGGCTGCGATCGAATATTTACTAAAATTATCCAAATACTTGGCAACACAGCAGTCAGTATAAACCAAAATATAAACAAAGGAGAAATCATCTCAGCGGTAAGATCTTGTTCACTGATCAACGCACTAAGCATTAAATCTTCAGTGATGATAGTGCCGTAATTTTGCTTAGCAAAGATGGCAATAGAGCCGAGTGCTACATGTACGATAAGTAAGGATTTTAAGATAAAACGATGAAATATTCCTAAGCTTAGCGTTAATATCAAAAGTGCCAAACTAACCCAAAGCGAGTGCAAGGCAGAAGAAAAAGACCAATGATGTAACTGATTGAGTAAAAATATATAAGCAATGATGATTATGCTAAGTTGAACGCTGAAGATTGGAGTGGTTAATGTGGATAGCACTTTTTTCATAACTGGCACGATATTATAGTTGAATTGTTAAATGAATGTAGCAGTATATCAAATATTTAGTTATGATAGAACTTTATTTATGATGGTATGGTGGTTTATGGTTGATCAACGTACATCCGCTTTAATTGCTGTGGATATGCAAAACAGCTTTATTGGGGGTAATTTGGCGGTATTAGGTAGTGAGCTTATAATTGATACGGTTAATGAGCTGATTGATGCGTTTGACAATGTCATTTTAACCCAAGATTATCATCCAGCTGATCATATTTGTTTTTATCAAAATCATGCTAATAAAAATGTTTTTGATGTCATTAACCTGCCTTATGGCAAGCAGATACTGTGGAATGCACACTGCGTTATTGGCACAGATGATGTTAATTTTCATCAAAACCTTTTGGTGGATAAGGCTCAATTGATTGTCCGTAAAGGTTTTCATCGTCAGATTGACAGTTATTCGGCATTTTTAGAGGCAGATAGACGGACGAAGACAGGGCTTGCAGGCTATCTACAAGAACGAGATATTAGCCATGTGTACGTTGTGGGGATTGCCACCGATTTTTGTGTGGCGTGGACGGCGATGGATGCTAGAACCTTTGGCTTTGATTGCACGGTAGTGATGGATGCCACAGCCAGTATTAATATAAATGGTTCGCTTAATCAAGCGATTAAGGCGATGAAAGAAAAAGGTGTGGCGTTTAGTCAATCGTCAGATATTTTAAATAAAATCAATTAGTTACAATATTTTTTATTATTTTATGACTAAAATCGCTTGCCAAATGATGAATTTAGGTTATAATGCACTCCATCTAGTAGGCAAGCAAAGCTTGACAAGTCACGGGGTCGTGGCGAAATTGGTAGACGCACTGGATTTAGGTTCCAGCGGGGCGACCTGTGAGAGTTCGAGTCTCTCCGACCCCACCATATTTAAAAAACCAATAACCATGGGGTTGTTGGTTTTTTTTACATGATTTATCAATGAGCACGCCTGTTTGGGCGAATATCTTGGGAACTGTATGCGACATTTTTTATTTGACATTATTTTTACTGCTGTATGTTTAGCCATCGCAGCATGGTGGGGCTATTCGCATGGCGGTATGTCTGCTATGTTTGTAGCACTAGGGGTTACAGCGATTTTGGCGATTATGGAAGTGTCGTTATCCTTTGATAATGCGGTGGTCAATGCTTCTATTTTAAAAGGTTGGAATGATTTTTGGAAAAAGATATTCTTGACGGTTGGTATGCTGATTGCCGTGTTTGGTATGCGTCTTATTTTTCCGATTGTCATTGTGGCAGTTACCGCAAAGATTGGCGTGATAGAAGTTGTGAATCTTGCCCTACATAATCCTGCTCAATATGCCGAACATCTAAATGCTCACCATGCCGAGATTTCTGCTTTTGGTGGTATGTTTTTGTTGTTGGTATTTTTAAATTTCATGTTTGGCGACAAAGACATTCATTGGTTTACTTGGCTAGAAGATAGACTAATGCGGTTTAGTAAAGTTGATGCGATGAGCGTATTTGTGGCATTGGCGGTACTCATGCTATCTATGTCTTGGGTGGATGAAGCCAAGCAAGGCGTAGTGCTGGTGGCAGGAATTTGGGGAGTTTTGGTGTATTTGGGTGTGAGTGTTATCTCAGCACTGCTTGAAGGTCAAAGCCATGAAGATGAAGCAGACGAGGTGTTAGATGCCAACGGTCAGCCCATCACAAACACAGCAGGGGTCTCTGCGACTATTTTAAAAGGCGGTGTTGCAGGTTTTGTGTATTTAGAAGTGCTAGATGCTTCATTTAGTTTTGATGGGGTGATTGGTGCTTTTGCCATCACTAATGATGTGATCATCATCATGTTGGGGCTTGCCATTGGTGCGATGTTTGTGCGTTCTATGACGATTTTTTTGGTCAAAAAAGGCACATTGAGTGAATTTGTGTATTTAGAGCATGGGGCTCATTATGCCATCGGAGCGTTGGCGGTGATTATGCTATTATCAACCCATTTTCATGTGCCTGAGGTGGTGACAGGGCTGATTGGCGTGGCATTTATTGGCTTATCGCTCTATAATTCTATTGAGTATAATAAACGCCATCAAAACTAAAAGTTATGATTGCTGAGTATAAAAATTGTAATAAAATTACTGGTAAATTGTTCAGTTTTTATATATAATAGCCAAAATCAAACACAAGCGAGTGATTATGAAAATAACAAGCTTAAATTTTTTAATCATTAAAGAATTAAGTTGTATTTTTAATCAGTCGCTTTTTTGTGGGCAAAATTTAGTAACGATTGATTAAATTGACATTTTTTGGCGGTAAATTCGCCAAAAAATTTTGTCTAAAATTTGACTTAAAGATAACGAACAAAGACAATAGCGGTGAGCATCATGACAACAAAAGCAATATTAGCATTGGCAGATGGTACGATTTTTCGTGGCGTAGCGATTGGGGCGAGCGGTCAAGCAAGTGGCGAAGTGGTATTTAATACCGCCATGACAGGTTATCAAGAGATATTGACCGACCCAAGTTATGCAGGTCAAATGGTTACACTGACTTATCCGCACATCGGCAATACTGGCTGTAATCGTGAAGATGGTGAGTCTGGACGCATTCATAAAGTATGGGCAAATGGTCTAATCATTCGTGATTTGCCATTGACTCACA
This sequence comes from Moraxella nasovis, assembly GCF_022701215.1. NCBI lineage: Bacteria > Pseudomonadati > Pseudomonadota > Gammaproteobacteria > Moraxellales > Moraxellaceae > Moraxella > Moraxella nasovis. The sequence continues at coordinate 1,683,543 of NZ_CP089976.1, forward strand.
GTAGTTTTCGTGCTGAGCAATCTTTAAGTAATTATCTAAAAGCCCATAATATCGTGGCGATTGGTGAGATTGACACTCGCAAGCTGACTAATCTACTACGCACAACAGGTGCTCAAAATGGCTGTATCCTAACCGCTGACGAAAATGGTCATCTTGATGAAGCAAAAGCCATCGAGCTTGCGAAATCCGCCCCAAATATGGCAGGTCAAGATTTAGCGAAAGTCTGCTGTGATTCACAAGGCTATACTTGGAGTGAAGGCTCTTGGCTGCTAAATCACGATGGTAAAAATGGTAAGTTAAGCCAGACAGGCGGACGCTTTAAGCAGCTTGGCACAGATATCCAAAAACGCTTTCACATCGTGGCATATGACTTTGGTGTGAAGACCAATATTTTAAGAATGCTTGTGGATAGAGGCTGTAAGGTGACTGTCGTTCCTGCTCAGACGCCAGTATCTGACGTGTTAAAGCACAATCCAGATGGTATTTTCTTATCCAACGGTCCTGGTGACCCATCAGCGTGTGATTATGCCATCGACGCCATCAAGACTATCTTAAATGACACCAAAATTCCTGTATTTGGGATTTGTCTGGGGCATCAGCTGCTTGCTTTAGCAAGTGGTGCTAGAACCATTAAGATGAAGTTTGGTCATCATGGTGCTAACCACCCTGTACAAAATATCATCGATGGCACGGTGATGATTACGTCACAAAACCACGGGTTTTGCGTTGATGAAAGTAGCCTGCCTGATAATGTGCGTGTAACACATCGCTCATTGTTTGATGGCTCAAACCAAGGTATTGAGCTGACCGACCACCCAGCATTTAGCTTTCAAGGACACCCAGAGGCAAGCCCCGGTCCGCATGATTGTGGGGTGTTGTTTGATCGGTTTGTGGGGGAGATGGAACAAGCGAAGGCTTAATAAATTTGATAGTATCAAATTTAAAGAGTGAGCTTAATGATAATAAATAATCATAATCAATCACGAGTCTGGGTGCTTTGTTTAATGATGGACAACCAAGTTCGCACACGCCAAGACATCTATCAAGGCGTGATTGATTTGGCAAAGATTAGTGATGATGAGATCGGCGATCAGATCTCATCAGGGCAAAGCCGTTTATTAAATTCTTTAGGTTGGGCAATTTCTAGTTTTGTTAAGGCGGGGGTTTTAAATCGCATTAGCCGGTCTATATATCAAGTTACGCCTTTGGGTTTAAAAATGGCGAAACAGTGGAAAGGCAAAGCTGAGATTACCGAAAAAGATTTTATCGGATTAAATGATTGGGATAATTATCAAAAAAATCTTTTAGAACGTAAAAAATCACAATCTTATAAGCATGTGAAATACTCTGAAAATCTTGACGGTCAAGAATTGGATTTTAAAATCCAAGCCAAAAATGCCATTAAAGAAATTGAAACAGAAATTGCTGTTGAATTACTAAATAAATTGCAACAAAGTACGCCTTTATTTTTTGAAAAGGCAGTCTTAAAGCTGTTACTTGCGATGGGATATGGTGGTAAAGAAAATTTATTTGAGCATACGGGTAAATCGCATGATGGCGGTATTGATGGTGTGATTAAGCAAGACCCGCTAGGCATTCAAAATATCTATATTCAAGCCAAAAGATATGCCAGTAACAATACGGTCGGTTCAAAAGAGTTGCAATCTTTTTTAGGTGCTTTGCAGGGCAATGGGGTGGAAAGAGGCGTTTTTATTACCACGTCATCTTTTACCAAATCTGCCAAAGAATATGCACAAAAATTATTAGGTAAAATTGTCTTAATTGATGGTCAAGAACTGGTTACCTTAATGATTAAATACAAAGTTGGTATTCAAATAAAAGAAGTGCTTGAAATCTGTGAAATTGATGACGATTTCTTTGAGTAGGTGAGTAGCAATTGTGAGTGCAACGAAAGTAGAGTTATCTGACAAATTTAATCTCACCCTAGACCAAAACCGCTTTTTGGCTCGCAAAAATATCGTAGAAGTCATTCACAGTATTTCACGGTTAGAAAAGGTAAATACAACATTTCCCCAAACCAAAACCATCATTGATGGCATGAGCGTGGGCGGAATTTCTACTCATGATATTCAAGTGGTGTTAAATCTTAAAAATGCGTGGCAGTTTATTTTAAAGTCAGACACGCCTTTTGATTTGGATTTTGCTTGCAGGGTTAATGCTTTTGTTGCCTATAATGAAAGTTTAGCTTGGGGTGTTTTGCGGACTGGCAATGTCGGTATTAGTGGTGTTGGCTATGTGCCGAGCATTCCGATAAAATCAGATATTGAAAACACCCTTAATAAAATCCACAATTTGCCTTTATCCAAAACCGTGCTTATCATCAAAACGATGTATTATATGATGAGACAGCAGATTTTTTGGGACGGCAATAAGCGCACGGCGATTATTTGTGCGAATTATCAGCTGATTTTATCAGGGCTTGGCATTCTAAATATCAATGAAAACCAGCTTGAAATTTGGAATAATCTATTGTCTGAGTTTTATGAAACGAATGATGATGACAAAATCATAGCTTGGACTTATGAACACTGTTTGTATGGAATTGAATAGGATAGTTTTAGATGAGTAATATATTTTATTGTTTTGAATGTGATTATGCAAACCGCACGAAAGAAAAACCATTCTTAAAAGATATATTGAATAATTTTACAAAAGATGAAATTGTGGGTTTTAACTTATATATTAACAATAACCCTTATAATAAACAATTTCATTTGGGTATATTTTTTGATAATGACCAAGTAAGAGATAGATTTGATATTTGGTTGAAACAAAATCATCCTGATAGAATAATTAAATCTAATATGAAATTTCTTGATTTAGTTTTTCATGCCAATGTTTGCGGTATTTGTGATGAAAATGGTATTGATTTGGCTATTACAAGCCATTCTAATCATATGTTTATTTTTCCAGAAAAAGATTTTCTAGAAAATCATCACCCACAATTCGCATTTGTAAACAGAAATCAACCAAGAATTTTTTTAAGTCATTCGTCTTTGGATAAAGAAAGTGTTGTTGAGCCAATGTTTAGATATTTGCAAAGTCGTGAAATTCACGTATGGCTTGATAAATATGAAATTGATTATGGTGATAATATTTATTTCAAAATCAATGAAGGTATTAAAAATTCAGAATTTGCAATATTTGTAATTACTGAAAATTTTTTAAATAGCAAATGGGCAAATGAAGAATTGTCTTCATTTGTAAACTTAATATTTAATGATAAATGTCTTGTAATTTTAAATATATCTGATAAATCAAATATTCCACCCATGATAATGGCTAGAAAATTCATGGAGTGGAATAATGGAGATTGCCTACTTGAAATTGCAAATGTTTTAAAAAGAAAACTTAACTTATAAGCGAGAAACTTATGCCAAAACGTACCGACATCAACTCCATTCTTATCATCGGAGCAGGCCCTATTGTCATCGGACAAGCCTGCGAATTTGACTATTCAGGAGCCCAAGCTTGTAAAGCCTTGCGTGAAGAAGGCTACCGTGTGATTTTGGTGAACTCAAACCCTGCCACCATCATGACTGACCCATCTATGGCGGATGCAACCTACATTGAGCCGATCACTTGGCAAACGGTGGAGCGAATCATCGCCAAAGAACGCCCTGATGCGATTTTACCAACGATGGGTGGGCAGACGGCTCTTAATTGTGCTTTGGATTTAGACAAGCATGGCGTGCTTGCCAAGTATGGCTGTGAGTTAATCGGTGCGACCAAAGACGCCATCGAAAAAGCAGAAGATCGTGAGCTTTTTGATAAAGCCATGAAAAAAATTGGGCTAGAATGTCCTAAGGCTGACATTGCTGAGACGATGGAAGAAGCCTTAGAAATTCAAGCACGTTTTGGTTTTCCTGTGATTATTCGCCCAAGCTTTACGATGGGTGGATCAGGCGGTGGTATTGCTTATAATCGTGATGAATTTATCGAGATTTGTGAGCGTGGCTTTGACTTGTCCCCCACACATCAGCTACTCATTGATGAAAGTCTCATCGGTTGGAAAGAATATGAGATGGAGGTGGTGCGTGATAAAAAAGACAACTGCATCATCGTGTGTTCTATTGAGAACTTTGATCCGATGGGCGTGCATACAGGCGATAGCATTACCGTTGCCCCTGCTCAAACTTTGACGGATAAAGAATATCAGCTTATGCGTAATGCGTCTATTGCGGTGCTGCGTGAGATTGGCGTGGAGACAGGTGGCTCAAACGTACAATTTGGCATCAACCCTGATAATGGGCGTATGGTGGTGATTGAGATGAACCCACGAGTGAGTCGTTCATCGGCATTGGCATCAAAGGCGACAGGTTTTCCGATTGCCAAAATCGCCGCTAAATTAGCAGTGGGTTTCACACTAGATGAACTCAAAAACGACATTACAGGTGGCAAAACGCCAGCAAGCTTTGAGCCTGCCATTGATTATGTGGTTACTAAAATTCCACGTTTTAACTTTGAAAAATTCCCCCAAGCAGAAGATACGCTCACCACTCAGATGAAGTCTGTGGGTGAAGTGATGGCAATTGGACGTAATTTCCAAGAAAGTATGCAAAAAGCCTTGCGTGGTCTTGAGACAGGTGCGACAGGCTTTGACGATGTTACTGAGCTAAATGACAAGCCAAGTGATGTGATTGTAAGCGATATTAAAAACCGTCTAAGCATTCCTACACCTGAGCGAATTTTTTATATCGCTGAAGCGTTTCGCCGTGGTCTTAGCGTAGATGATGTGTTTGCTTTAACTAAAATCGATCCTTGGTTTTTGGTTCAGATTGAAGATATTGTTCAAACTGAACATACCATTAAATCGCTTGGCTTTGGTGATTTGACCGTAGAAAATATAAGACTTTTTAAACGTAAAGGCATGAGCGATTTACGTATTGCTAATTTGATGGGAATTAGCCAAAAGCAATTTCGCAAACGTCGCTGGGCATTAGGCGTGTATCCTGTGTATAAGCGTGTGGATACCTGTGCTGCTGAGTTTGAGACCAGCACCGCTTATATGTATTCCACCTATGATGAAGAATGCGAAGCAAATCCGTCTGATAAAGATAAAATCATGGTGATTGGTGGTGGTCCAAACCGTATCGGTCAAGGTATTGAGTTTGATTATTGCTGTGTACACGCTGCCCTTGCCATGCGTGAGGACGGATACGAGACCATCATGGTAAACTGCAACCCTGAGACCGTCTCAACCGATTATGATACGTCTGACCGCTTGTATTTTGAGCCTGTAACGCTTGAAGATGTGTTAGAAATTGTGCGTACAGAGCAGCCCAAAGGCGTGATTGTGCAATATGGCGGACAGACACCACTTAAACTTGCTCGTAGCCTAGAAGAGGCAGGTGTACCAATCATTGGTACAAGCCCTGATGCGATTGACCGTGCCGAAGACCGTGAGCGTTTTTGTCAGATGATTGATAAGCTAGGTCTAAATCAACCGCCAAATGCACTCGCTACCAGCACAGATGATGGTATCATTAAGGCAAATGGTGTAGGTTATCCGCTCGTGGTGCGTCCATCTTATGTGCTTGGCGGACGAGCGATGGAAATCGTCTATAATGAAGATGAGCTTCGCCATTATCTTAAGACTGCTGTACAAGCATCGAACGAAGCCCCAGTGTTGCTAGATCGTTTCCTTGATGATGCCATTGAGGTAGATGTGGACTGTGTGTCTGATGGGCATAATGTCGTGATTGGCGGTATCATGCAGCACATTGAACAAGCAGGCGTGCACTCTGGTGACTCAGCATGTTCTTTGCCACCGTATTCATTGAGTAAAGAAATCCAAGATCAAATCCGAACTCAAACCATCGCAATGGCAAAAGAATTGCACGTTGTGGGTCTTATGAATGTTCAGTATGCCATTAAAGATAATACGGTTTATATTTTAGAAGTAAACCCCCGTGCTTCTCGTACTGTGCCGTTTGTTTCTAAGTGCATCGGTGTTTCTTTGGCGAAAGTGGCAGCTCGCTGTATGGCAGGCAAAAGTCTTGATGAGCAAGGCTTTACCAAAGAGATTATCCCAAGCCATTATTCGGTTAAAGAAGCGGTATTCCCATTTGCTAAATTCCAAGGCGTAGACCCTATCTTGGGTCCTGAGATGAAATCCACAGGCGAGGTGATGGGTGTGGGGCAGACCTTTGGTGAGGCCTTTTATAAAGCCATTGTTGGTAGTGGTGATAGACTAACTGGCTTGCCAAAAGATGGAGAGACCAAAACCGTATTCATCTCGGTGCGTGATAGCGATAAGCGTGGGGTGGTGGATGTCGCAAGACGCTTAGTGGAGTTTGGATTTAAGGTTGTGGCAACAGGCGGGACGTACACGGTTATCAATGAAGCTGGCATTCCATGCGAGCGTGTCAATAAAGTAAACGAGGGTCGTCCACACATTGTAGATGCCATTAAAAATGGTGAAATCCATCTTATCATTAACACCACTGAAGGCAAGCAGGCTTTAAAAGACTCTTTCTCTATTCGCCGCTCTGCATTGCAACATAAGGTGTTTAATGCTGCTACATTGAACGCTGCTAAGGCAGTATGTGATGCTTATGAAATCGAGCTGCCCTTTGATGTGTATAAGCTACAAGATTAACCATTAATCAATCAAACGATAAAAACAAGGGTGATAGCCCTTGTTTTTATTTTTTTTAATATGGACTATCTACCGATGTATTTGGCGATTGCTCGGTAATTACCCAAGCTTTATAATTACCCAAGCTTTAGTGAGTGCCTAATTACCAGCCGATGAAACTTGCAATGATATTGTGTTAAGCAATTTTATGCACGACTTGCATTTGGAAAGTTCTCGCCTTGTCTGTTTGTATTTTAAACAAACCATATGAGGCTTGCGATGTGCAAGAGTAGATTTTTTAAGGCTTTTGCTGTCTTAACACATTGGAAAATTATATTTAATCGATAAATCACTCTTGCTTTTTTATTAAAAAGACTTACAATAGCTTGATAAGTTTTTATTTTTTGACCCTTGCCAGAGTCGCTTTGGCGAGTTTTTTTATACGTTTAAAAAAGGATATTTATGCAACGCTATCCAATGACACCACAAGGTCATGCCGATCTTGAGGCAGAACTTAAGCAACTAAAGACCGTCGATCGTCCAAGAATTACGACTGCTATTGCTGAGGCACGTGAGCATGGTGATCTTAAGGAAAATGCTGAATACCATGCTGCACGTGAACAACAAGGACTGTGTGAGGCACGCATCCGTGATATCGAGGCAAAACTTGGCGGTGCCCAAATCATCAACCCTAAGACACTTCCCCAAGATGGGCGAGTGGTGTTTGGGGTAACAGTCGTGCTTGAGAATCTGGATACTGATGAGCAGTGCCGTTATAAGATTGTTGGTGATGATGAAGCAGATTTTAAAATTAATAAAATCTCAGTTAACTCTCCGATTGCTCGTGGCTTGATCGGTAAGTCAGAAGGTGATGAAGCTAAAATCCAAACGCCAAGTGGTTTGGTGGAATTTGAAATTCTAGAAGTTATCTACGAATAAGTTGATTGATTATGAAACATCTGCATTTATTGATGGTCGTGATAACGCTTGGGCTTTTTTTGTACCATGCGATTGTAGTTTTGATGGGTAAGAAGGTAGCAGTATCTCGTTATCTGACCATCATGACACACATTTCATTGTTATTGCTTGTGGTGAGTGGTCTTTATATGTTGGCGGTATGGTATCAATTCACTGCAATGTGGGCGATTGCCAAGCTGATTTTATTGATTGTTGCAGTATCTGCCAGCATGAAAGCAATGAGAGCGACTGCGACAAAAGCTCAGGCAAAATTTGGCATGTTCATTGCACTGATTGCTTATGGTGCAATCTTAGTACTGGCGGTCAAAAAACCAATTTTGTTATTATTTTAAGCCAGATGACTATGGGAATCGCTATGCTTAAAGCTATAAGCTAAAGCATGGTCAAGCGTTAAAAATAAGGTGGTATCTGATGAATGTATTAAAACAAAAGGCTTTCAATCGTGTCATGATAGTGTCAAGCGTGGCAGCTATTGTGGCATTGACAGGGTGTGCTAGTAAGCCCACCTACCACCCAAATTCTAAATCAACCAAAAATTACAGCGGACCTAACCGATACCTTGTGCGTCAAGGCGATACAGTTAGTAAGATTGCTGAGCGTTATGGCGTGGAGTGGCGTCAAATTGCACGACTAAATAACTTAGATAGTGATTATACCATTTATGTTGGGCAATGGCTTACTTTATGGGAGAAAGCTGAGTTGGCACCTACTAAGCGTACACCGCCACCTGTTCAATCTCAAGTCAAAGCAATACCGCAACAACCGATTTATACCCCAAGACCAAATCAAGTAGCCCCCATTGTGGTTAATACGCCTAAGCCGCAAATCTCTCAAAATAAGCCAAAACCTGTTATTGTTAATACACCTGTATCATCAACAGGTGTAGCACCAATCGTGGGCAGTGCAGGACTAATGCAGTTCACATACCCAGTATCAAAGAATAATCCTGTGGTACGCCGTTTTGGAACCAACACCATTGGTAATAAATCAGTAACCAGTGATGGTATGTGGTTTGCAGGCAATGGCGGTGATTTGGTTTTTGCCAGTCGCTCAGGGGTGGTAACGCATGTAGATGGTAATGGTGTGGCAGGTGCTATGGTGATGATTCGTCATGATGATGGCTTTACAAGCAGTTATATCCATATCAAGGATGCAGGTGTCAGGGTGGGTCAGTCTGTTATAGCAGGGCAACAAATTGCTAAAATGCGTGAACAAGGTTCTGCAGCATTGCTTGAGTTTCGTGTCGCTAAAAATGGCGTATATGTTGATCCTTTGATGGTTCTTAAGTAGATTTGTTTTTAGATAAAATCGTTGATTAATATAGCCTTTGCATTAATATAACCAAACTAAAAACCACGCTTAATTAGGCGTGGTTTTTAGTGCTACAAATGCTACAGTCAGTGCTTAAAATCAATTTATAATTTCGACATAAGCATCAGAACGCAGCTCGTTTAGCCAGTCTTCTTGGACTTGTGGTGCAAGGCGACTAAATAAAATTTCACGTGCCGCATTATCACGGTACTGCTTGCTGATGTCTTGTTCACGTGTCTGATCGACTTTTAGGATGTGCCAACCAAACTGTGAACGAAACGGTGCTGAGTAGTCGCCAGCTTCTGTTCTTTTCATCATCGCCTCAAATTCAGGTACCATTTGACCTTCTTTGACCCAGCCTAGATTGCCATGATTTACAGCCGACCCTAAATCATCTGAGTGATAAGCGGCAAGTGTCTTAAAGTCAGCTCCCTTGCGTAGTTCGTCATATAAAGCATCAATTTTTTGTTTGGCAGCGGCGGTATCGCCTTGCACAAGGATGTGCGATGTCTTCCATTCAGGTGCGATAACCTGCTTGGGGATTTTGGCTGCTTCTGGCGATTTTAGAAAAGAAGTGACAGCATCATCGCTGATTTTGATACGGCTAGAAGCTTGGTGTTGCCATAAAGCACTAATACCAGCATCTTCATTAATGCGTTGTCTTAGGGCGTTATAGCTGCCTTTTTGTTGGGTTTCCATAGACTGCTGGAGCTGGGCGATAGAATTTAACCCTTGAGATTGGGCGATTTGCATGAGTTGGTGATTTATGGCTTCATCGCTCACTGTAAAACCTGCACGATTAATCATGCCAAGCTGAACTTTGCGAACGATTAGCTCATCTAAGGCTTGTCGCTGGGCTTGAGCTGGCGTAATGCTTAGGTCGTGTGCTTGATACTGATTAATGATGTCATAAGTGGCATCATTTAGTTCACTTTTTAGGATAATTTGATCGTTTACTTTAGCAATAATGCCGTCATTACTGCCATACTGGGTCAGTGTGTTGGTATTTGGGGTGTCTTTAGCAATGGCTACTGAAGGCAAGGCGATACTGCCAAGGCTAACGATTGCTGCGATTAATAGGGTTTTTTTATGATTCATGCGAATTCCTTAGTGGTTGGCAAGTTGCCATTCAAACTGGGTTAAGTTTAGCATTTGCACTGTATGCCGTCAATCATGGTGTTTACGAAAGTGGCTAATAAGCACGTTGCCATGCTTTTTGGGCATCGTCATATCCCATCACCTTACTGCTTAGTAGGCGGTTTAATTTACCACTGCTCGTGATACCATTAAGGCGAAGTTCGACCATGATAGCAGTATCTAGACTTGTTTTTGGGTTTAGGTTATTGCGATAACGACGTGCATAGACAGACATGCCATAACAACAATCTTCATAGTTTAATCCAAGCAGGGCGTCCATTAGGCGATTATGCTTGTAATCATACTGAGCTTGGCTAAGCACTCGCCAATTATTATTGATTGGGAAAATGGCAGATCCAGTGTAGGTAGATAAGCTGCGCTGATTAAAAGCTGGATTTTCTTTACGATGTACCACACCTAGGCTAAATAGACTTTTTTCATTTGGCTGATAGCGTACTTGGGTTGTGATATTATTTAGTGTATATTGTCTTGTGAATACGCCTGCAGTATCTAGCCATAAGTTATTATAAGGCTGAGCATTCGCCCTAAAGGCTGTGCCTGAGCTTTTAGCGTTAAATCGTGATTGGGTGTCAATATTGACTTTCATATCATCAAGGTAGAATTGCTCTGCAATACCCCCATCAAATCGAGTCTTACCTTGGTTATCGATATAGCGATAACTGATGGCAGGCGTGATAGCGTGCGTATCGGCGATGCGATCATATCCTAAGAACCAAGTGTCAGATAATAGCTGATCATAGCTGATTGATGCGATAGAAGTATCGAAGTTTGGGATGTTGTCTTGTGCTTTGTAAGGTGTCCGGGTGTATTTAATGCGTGGGCTTAGTACTTGATAGCCGCCTAATTTTTTATCAAACACTCCAAAAGGTGAGCCTGATTTTTCAAAGAATAAGCCACTATCAATACTTAGCGTTGGAGCAAAAATACTGTTCGTGCCTTGTTTTTTGGTGAGATTGCGGTTAGCCAAACTGTCTTCGTCGTAAGAGGCGTATAGATGAGTTAGGCTAAGCTTTGGGGTGAAATAGCCCCATGGTTTTAGCACAGGATAGCTTGCCGATATTTGGTTATATGCACGCACACCGCTTTTTTCAGCTTCTGAGCCATCTCTGATTGACTTTTTAAAATAAGCTGAGTCATGAACCCCAAAGATGGTCAGTGCGTTTAGTGGCTTTAGTAAGTCCGTGTTAAATTTAGGCAGATGATAGGTTGCTGACAGCTGTGGCAGGCGTGCATAAGGACGGTCTTTATCTAAGATTGGCGTGCCATCGTTGGTTGTTGCAAAGAGGGTTTGAAAATCTTCTACTCTAAGCGAGGCTTGAATGGCATCGTTATAATAATTAACGCCAATACGTCGAGATAGGTTTAGCTGGTTTTTTTGTAAGCCTAAGGTATCAAAATCGTTTAGATAATCAGCGTCTGAGACATAGCGGTAATTTGCATTTACTGATAAGTTTTTAATGCTATTTGAGTGCCATGTGTGATCAAAAAAGACGTGGCTACGATCTTGATCGTTTCTTTTTTTGTCTTTTGGGAGATAGGCGGTATCAAGTGTGCCTGAGCCATATTTGGCTGTCAAATAGCGAAATTCAGCTGCAATCTTAGGGTTACGATTACTAAAGACGGTAGGCGTAATTGTCGCATCAAAGTTTGGGGCAAGATTAAGATAATAAGGTGTACTAACTTCAAGGCTGTCTTTTGAGCTAAGCCCAGCAGTCGGTAATAAAAAACCACTAGAGCGACGATCGTCAATTGGAAAATTAAAATAAGGCAGATAAAATACAGGGACTTTGCCAATTTTTAGGGTGCTGTGTTTGGCAATGCCACGCCCAGTATCTGTATTGATGTCAATGCTACTGGCGTCTAGTTGCCATTTACGGTTGGTTGGCGGGCAGGTGCTAAACATCACTTCTTGCATTTGGTAGTGATGGTTATCGTTTTGCTTGAGCGTTTTGGCATAGCCGTGAGCATTGATTGCTGTACTGGCAAAGGCGACATCTTCGGCGGTGGTTTTGCCATCAGAAGTGCGTTCTAATGAGTCTGCTACGCCTATTATGCCATCTGTTTTATTGGAGGTATTTTTTTCATCTGCATTATAAAATGTGACATTGCCTACAGCCTTTGATTCGCCCGTTTTGGGATTTAGGGTGATTTTATCTGCAAAAATTTGCCGACCATCTTGTTCAAGCACGACATTGCCTGACAGCTTGGCATGCGTCTCGTGATAATAACCATAGTCAGCGGTGGCATAATAGTTGTGGGGCTTGGTATCTGTTGTAGCACCTAGTTTTTGGGTTAGACTTTGGGTTTTTGGAGTAATCCATTGACCTTGGCAACGTGCTTGGTCTGCTTGGGCATCTTGGTTGCTGTCTTTATAGTGTCTTGTAAGCTTAAGTAGGCTGTTTGCTTGGCTTTTGGGTATTTCCTTGCCTAGGCTTTCATTCGTGCTAATGTCTGTATCTGTATCTGTATCTGTATCTGTATCTGTATCTGTATCTGTATCTGTATCTGTATCTGTATCTGTATCTGTATCTGTATCTGTATCTGTATTAACAGTAGGGGTGCTGACGCCATCAGTCAAGGCTATCTTAGAAAGGTCTTCTTGTGCTGCAAAGCTGATAAAGGGCGTTAAGCTTATGCCAAATAAAGCCATGCGTATACCGACAGCTAAACATTTTGGAGCGTTTTTCTTGGTAGTGGAGATAGAATTCACAGCAAATAGCCTTGTATCAAGCAAATAACCTGCTTATTTTACATGAAAACAGTGCATTTGGCATAAACATTTTGGCTTTGGGTTAATTAAATTGCCATATGCTACTAGAGAAAAAACCCAAAATCAGCTACACTAATGCTAATTATTGTAATGATATCAAAGGTTTTTTATGAGTCTAAACCGTGAAAAGATAATGCACGCTTTTTTATCCGCCCAATTACCGCAGGGCTATCGGGTAGAAAGCTTGGCAGGAGATGCAAGTTTTCGCCGTTATCATCGCATTTATGCAGATGATGTTACTTATTTATTGATGGATGCACCGCCAGATAAAGAAAGCGTGGCTGAGTTTATCCAAGTTGCTGACATCATGAGCCAAAAAATCAACGTGCCTGACATCATTGCTAAAGACATAGAGCAGGGGTTTTTGCTACTGCAGGATTTTGGAAGTGTTGAGTTTGCCCAAGCCATTTTAGAAGATGGGCGTAAAGATGATTTGTATCAAGATGCCTTAACGGTGCTAATCAGCTTGCAATCTATACCCACTCAAGTAGGGCTGCCTGACTATCATGCCGATAAGCTTAATCAAGAGATGAATTTATTTAGCGAATGGTTTTTACCTTATGTCGGTGTTAGGTTATCTACAGCTCAAGAAAGTCAGTGGTACGATCTAAAATCTGTCTTAATCGCTCAGATTTCTACCCACCCTAAAGTTATCGTTCATCGTGATTATCACAGCCGTAATCTGATGGTGGATAAGGGTAGTAAAAATTTAGGCGTGATTGACTTTCAAGATGCGGTGATTGGAAGCGATGTCTATGACTTGGCAAGCTTAATTCGTGACGCTTATATCCGTGAAAGCGACGATTGGGTGTATGAGCAAATTAAGCAGTTTTATCACCTTAAAAACCCCAATATATCGCTTGATGAGTTCACCAAAAATGTCAATGTCATGAGTATGCAAAGACATCTAAAGGTGCTGGGAATTTTTATTCGTTTATCCAAGCGTGATGGTAAAGACAGGTATTTACAAGATATTCCTAAAGTCTTTAGCGACCTTATGCATACTGCCATGCGACTAAGCGATGAAAATACAGCCATCAAGGCATTTTATGATTGGCTACAGGCAGAAGTTTTACCCGCTTATCAGCGAAAGTTTGGCAATAAGACAGCATAAGGGTTAATATGATTAAGCAGGCAATGATTTTGGCGGCAGGCAAAGGTACTCGCATGCAGCCTTTGACGCTGACCACGCCAAAACCTTTGATTATGGTAGGTGATAAGCCGCTGATTGTTTGGCATATAGAAAGATTAATCCGTGCAGGCGTGCAAGAGATTGTTATTAATATCGGCTATTTGGGGGAGCAGATTTATGATTATTTTGATACGCATACCTTTAAAGCGTGCATTAAAATTTCTGATGAGACGATGTTTGATGGTGCGTTAGAGACGGCTGGCGGTATTCGCTATGCACTTGATGGTAAGGTTTTATCTGATTTGCCATTTTTGTTAATTAATGGTGATGTGTGGACAGACTTTAATCTTAGCTCATTACTTCACCACGATTTAAAAGATGATATGGCATACCTTGTGCTAACTAAGAATCCTAGCCATAACCCTAATGGTGATTTTAATTTAGCTCATCATCGAGTTTACCAAAAGACAGCAGAGCAAGATTTTGGCGAGACTCTTACCTTTAGCGGTATTAGCCTTATATCCCCAAAACTTGTGGCCGATGTGCCACAAAACACCGCCATGCCACTTGCTCCTATCCTTAAAGCTGCTATGGATAAAGGTTTGGTTGGTGGTAAGAAAATGGATGATGATACCACTTGGATAGATGTCGGTACGATAGAGCGTCTAAATCAAGTTGAAAGCCACATCAAGCAAATAAAATAAAACTAATAAAATCAAACGCTTATCTATTTTTTTTAAATTCAATCAAAAAATTGTTTGACATCATTTTAAAATCACGTATAATACGCACCACAACGAAGGATACTTCGTAAGTATACCAAGATATGCCGATACATGATACGGTGTAGATTGGGCGGTTAGCTCAGTTGGTAGAGCGTCTGCCTTACAAGCAGAGGGTCAGCGGTTCAAGTCCGTTACCGCCCACCATATTGGATTGAAAGAATTCTAACTTTAGCAGCGGTAGTTCAGTTGGTTAGAATACCGGCCTGTCACGCCGGGGGTCGCGGGTTCGAGTCCCGTCCGCTGCGCCATTTTACTGGGTTTTCCAGTTTAACCCCAAGTCTCCCCGGGCTTGGGGATTTTTTTATGCCAAAATAGCCTAATTCACGCCATCTTTTAAACAAGTGCTTTTGCTTAAATAAAGGGCTTTTACTGGCTAATTATCGTCAGCTAGGGCGTCAATGCGTTAAAATTAGTAGAGATTGGCGATAAAAATGCCAGTTAGCAAAAGGCTTATTTGGCAAAAGCTAGCCTAAGGCTTTGATTTGTTTTATGTATAAAACTATATAAAAATGATGTTGCCATTTGTGATTTGTATCATGTATAAATGGTTTGTAGTTTTTATGGATAGGCTATCTACCGTGAACGTAATATAAGAGCGATGTTAGGCGACTCATTGTAAGCACTTGCTACTTGTGAAGTCCTAAAAAGCTTGCCCAGCTTTTTTAAGTGATGGGTAAGATAAGCACCATGCATTAAGTAGAGTAGCTGTTTGATTGATTGTCTACGCATCAGTGAGTGGTTTTGGTGAACTTGTCTTTTATTGCAAGTTCACCATTATTTATGGGTGATAGGGTTTAGATATTGGCTGATTTAGGCAAGCTTTGCCCCAACGACCATATCGTCAGGTAAAATAACTACCTGTAATTTGCCGTCTTTTTCTGCTGATAAGATCATGCCTTCAGATACGCCAAATTTCATTTTGCGCGGAGCAAGATTGGTAACGCAGACGACTTTTTTACCGCTTAGCTCTTCTGGTTTATAGAATTTGGCGATACCGCTAAAGACGTTACGAGTGCTTTCATCGCCAACATCTAAGGTAAACTGCAGCAGCTTGTCTGCTCCTTCTACATGATTACATTCTAGGACGTGAGCGACTGTCATTTCAACTTTAGCAAAGTCGTCAATGCTGATAAATTCGTTATTCATTTGTGTATCCACTGCTTTGTTGGCTGTTTTATCTTTAGGTTTATCTTGGGCTAGGCTGTCTTTAGAGCTGTCTACCATGGCATTGATTTTATCTTTTTCAATGCGTGCCATCAGCGGTTTAAAGGCGTTGATGGTATGACTGGTTAAAACCTGCTTGCGACTGGCAAAATTAAGGCTATCCACGTTTAAAAACTCACAAGCATTTTTGGTTAAGACTGGCAAAACAGGAGCTAGATACACAGCTAATTGGCGAAAAATATTAATCGCCACTGTACAGATGTCTTGCACTTCTTGGGCTTTACCATCTATTTTGTTTAATGCCCACGGTTTTTTATCGTCAATGTATGCGTTCGCCTTATCTGCACACGCCATAATAAGACGCATCGCACGGCTAAATTCACGGTTTTCGTAGGCGAGTGCAATCTCATCGCCAGCGTCAATAATGTCTTGTAATAACTGTGGTTCAGTGATGTTATCTGAGAGCTTGCCATCATGATTTTTATGAATGAATCCTGCTGAGCGAGAAGCGATATTAACCACTTTACCGACCAAGTCTGAATTGACTTTAGTCATAAAATCATCTAAATCAAGATTAATATCTTCAACCGTATCAGATAATTTGCTTGCAAAATAATAGCGTAGATATTCAGGATTTAGATGCTCAAGATAAGTTTGTGCTTTGATGAATGTGCCACGAGATTTACTCATTTTCTCACCATTCACCATCAAAAATCCATGAGCATTCACTGCTGTTGGCGTGCGTAAGTTTGCCCCTTTTAGCATGGCTGGCCAAAATAGTGCGTGAAAATACACGATATCCTTACCAATGAAGTGGTATAGTTCTGCTGTGCTGTCTTGTTTCCAATATTCGTCAAAATCAAGCCCTGTCTTATCGCATAAGTTTTTAAAGCTTGCCATGTAGCCAACAGGAGCGTCTAGCCACACATAGAAGTATTTATCAGGTTCATCAGCTGGGGTATTTGGAATCTTAAAGCCAAAATAAGGAGCGTCTCGGCTAATATCCCATGGAGCAAGTCCTGCTGTGAACCATTCGTCTAATTTGTTGGCAATTGATGATTGTAGGCGGTTATCGGTGCGTGTCCATGATTTTAAAAATTCACTAAATTTTGGTAAGTCAAAGAAGTAATGCTTGCTTGACTTAATGACAGGCTTGGATTTACTTAGAGTTGAGTAGGGGTTCTTTAGCTCGGTGGCGTTATAGGTAGTGCTACACACTTCACAGTTATCGCCGTACTGATCCTTTGCTGCACATTCTGGGCATTCGCCTTTAACGAAGCGATCCGCCAAAAAAAGCCCTTTTTCGGTATCAAACAACTGTTCGACATCTTTGGTAAAAATGTAGCCGCCTTGTTCTAGCTTGGTGTAGATATCTTGAGATAGGGCTTTATTTTCTGGGCTGTGCGTAGAATAATAGTTATCAAAGTCTATGTGAAAGCCTGCAAAATCCTTCTCATGGCTTGCCTTGACAGTGGCAATCTGCTCTTCTGGCGTAACGCCGTTGTCTTGAGCTTTTAGCATGATTGCCGTGCCGTGTGCGTCATCAGCACATACATAGGTGACGTGATGTCCTAGGGACTTCATGGCACGCACCCAGATATCTGTTTGGATGTATTCAACCAAATGCCCAAGGTGAATTGGTCCGTTGGCATAAGGCAGGGCGGAAGTGACTAGAATTTTACGTTGGGTTGAGACTGTCATGGGTTTTGCTCTAAAGTTATAAAAATCCCCTAATTTTAACTTAAAATAGGGGGAAAATCACGCAAAATAGCATAAATGTAACTAAATTGCATAATTGATGCTTTTACCGATACATTCTTATCACGCTAAGTAACGGATCGCTATTTTTCTACTGTGTTCTTGTGTTAAACGCCAGTCAGCTTTTACTGTCGTAAGGCATGGTTGTATTAATAAAGTACATCTATCAATGTGCTTTAATTAAGATACATGCTTAATCCACAAATCTTAGGGTTGGCTTTTTATCTGTTGGGCTATTTTTTGGGCTATCTGGTGGCGTGCTGTCATGTGCGTCATATTCGCTTGGGTCAAAGAAAAAGCCTTCGTTTGGGTCTTCTTTGGCATAAATCCCCATCGCTGCTGCCATCGGAATCCAGACATTTTGCGACACGCCACCAAATCGCCCTGCAAATGAAATGGCGTCATTATCAATCTGCAAGTTATTGGTTGCCTGATAGCTAATCGCAAGCACCAAGCGAGAATCTTGGGCATAATCAAGCGGTGCGACCACATCAGGGTGGGTGGCATCAACAAGTAGATAAGCGGTAAACTCGTTATCTTCAAGCCACTCATGCATGGCACGAATCATATAGGGGCGTTTTGGTTGGCTCATGGGGCTATCCTTTTGGGTTTGTTAATGGGTTAATAGGTTTATCATCTGTGTGTTAGTTGATATGTGATGGGCGTTGTTACATTTATGATTGGCTAATGGTCTGTATTATCAAGATAATTGGGCTTGAGTTTGGTGCTATTAATAAAACTTTTACGACAAAAAAGGCGTTTTTGATATTCTATAAGTGGTCTGCATAATGTAGCAGGTAGCTCAATGCCCATCTGTGGCAGTCGCCAAAGCAGGGGGGTGAGCAGTACATCGCACCAACCAAAGCTATCAGATAAGAAAAACTCATATTGCCCAAATAATGGCGAGAGTGTGACAAGAGAGTCTGACAGCGTCTTTTTGGCTTGCTGTGCCGATGGCTCATCAAAGCTGTCTGGGTGAGTCAGTAGCGTGCGAGCTAGGATTAGCCAGTCATGCTGTAATCGCCACGCTAATTGTCGCACATAGGCGCGCTCTTTTGGGGTGGCGGGGAGTAATTTGTCCGCACCGTGCCTATCTTCTAGGTATTCAAAAATGGTATTGATTTCATACAGGGTTAAATCACGTCCGACCAATATCGGTACTGTGCCATAGGGGTTTAATTCAGCAATCTCTTCTGGGCGGTCATCGGTTACTAAGGCAAGCTCATAGGGCAGATTTTTATGCTCTAATAATAGGCGTACCACATGACTGTCATAGCCATCATCGCCATACAGTACAAATTGGGTGGGTAAAAGGTGCGAAAAATCTGCCATTTTTGGGACTGTTCAAAATATCACTTAGTTTAGCAAATTTTGATAAAAAAGTGCAATCAATTTGAATGATTTTGTTTGATTACCATACAAAAAAAACCCGCCCAATAGAGCGGATTTTTTTTGTAGGTTCTTAAAATTAGAACTCGTAGTTTACACCGATGTTATAAGCAGTACCACCACTGTTGGTTGCTACACCAATTTTACCAGCAAGCTGTTCGTTATAACGATAGCCTGCACCGATGGCGATAGCAGATTCTGATTTATAACCACCTAATGCAGCAGATAGGTTTACCTTGCCGATGTTATATGGTTGGAATAGACCAGCAAGGGCAGCTTGGGTCGCCATGCCTTGCTTGGTTGATTTTTCCAATTTAGCAACGTCTGCTTTGGTAGCAAGATTGCTGGTGTTAATAGCAGCTGCTGGAGCGGCATTTATTAGAGCAAATTTAGCATCTGCCTCTGCTTTGGTGTATGCTTCACCTTTGTCAGCTTTTTTCGTAAGCTCAGTCTTATCAGCTTTACCAGCTAATTCTGATTTATCAGCTTTGTTAGCAAGGTCTTTGGCTTTGGCAAACTCGCTAGTATCAATTGTACCTGCTGGGGTAAGCTCACTTTTTAGAGCAAATTTTTTGTCTGCTTCAGCTTTGCTATACACATTGGTAGCTTCAGCTTTTCTGATATTGAGAAGTTCAATATTGATGGCGTTATTTAAAATACCTTCACGATCTTGGTTTATCTCTTTTGCCAAGCTATTGATGTGATCGTGGTTTATTGTGATCGCATCTCTGTTTGTTTGGATTTCTTCAGCGTGTTCGCTAACTGTTTCAATCAAGTCATCTTGTGCTTCTTCTAGATTTTTGATTTGCTCTGCTTGTAGTTCAAAATTCTCATCAGCACGAGCAAAACCTCTAGCAGTCAGCCCAGCCAGACCTTCTACCGCTGCACGGTTTTGTTGAATGCCTAATTCATTTGCTTTGATGGCGTTAAAGTTATTTTCGATTGCAGCTTCGTTTTCATCAAAGCGTTCAACTGTATCTGTTAGGTAATCATATAGGCTTGGATCACCGCCTTCTTGATCAATATATGATGCCCATGAATCAAAATACTCATACCACGCTGGTGAATATTCTGCTGTGTGCCATTTAGCAGGAGCAGTATCTGCAGATTGATCTGCTTGTGGATCAGTAGCTTGAGGGCTTTCTTGAGCGAAAGCTACACCAGCAATGGCAAGTAAGCTGGTTGCTAGTAGGGTTTTTTGAAGTTTTTTCATGAAGAGTCTCCATTGAGATTGAGTTTAAGGTTAAAGCCAAATTAATGGGGGGAGGTAACTATGGTCAATCTAATGAATGATACATTCAAAAATTATCCACCCAATTACTATGCTAGTATTGGCATTTTAGCACTCTATCCTAAAAGCTTGTGTTTTGTTTATTGGGTTTATCAAGCGATTAGGCGACTGCTGGCTGTACTTCAATTGCATACTGCATAGTAGTATAGTAACTGTCATCTTATTTGTTAGATAAATGAAACCAAACACATACATTTAAGATATAAATTAATTATACCAATAATTTAACTTAGGTCAAGTGATTTCAAGGGATTATTTGTTACTTTGTTTGTGGTGTATGTGATGTTTTGTTAATGATGAGAGTGGTTTTTGATAAATGAGACTTAATAGCCAAAATCTATGATAATACCCCATAAAAATTTTGGTGTTATTAGCTTTAAGAGTAAAGGTTGGGTCTTGCTGTCGCTTGAGCCAAGCTAAGATAATTTGGAGTAGGGTAATGATTAGTTCATATCTAACAAACCATTATAATCAAAATCCACAAATCCATGTCATTTATAGTGATTTTGACAAAAATATAATCAATTTATGCTAAAATTCGCTAAATAAAATTGAAATTATACAATTAACCACTTACCCTGAATGCAGCGATTTTAAACGAACCTGCCACCCCTAACTAATTTATCGGTGTGTTGTGCCTTGCTCATCATTTTGAGCTTGAATTATTCGTTCGTCCTTATGTCGTAGCACAGTCAGTAAAGCTGTGACTGGCCGTACAAAATGAATGACTAAATAAAAACACTCATATCATGAAAAATAGTATTAGTGAGATGGGCGTGTTTTTATCATAAGTTTCGCATTGGATTTAATTTATTAAAACATTCATACTGTAATTTTGTGCTGTGATATTGAGCAAAAAAAATAGGCGGTGACTTAATCACCGCCTATTTGTATTTTGGATTAATCAGTGCATTATTTCACATCTTTCCAGAATTCTTTATTTAGTAGATAAACAGGAACTAACAGGATAAGAAGGAATAAAATCACGAATACGCCATAGATCTTACGTTCATGACGCACAGGCTCAGCCATCCACGCCATGAAATTGACTAGGTCGCCAACTCTGTCTTTGTACTCTTGTTCGCCAAGTTCTTTTTGCATATTATGCAGCACATGTGGCATAGCAGCGTTATGTAGTACTAGGTTATTAGCACCCCATGGACGGCTTGGATCTTCATAGAAACTTAATAGGTAAGTATATACCCAGTCATCCCCACGTAAGCGAGTCTCTAGCGATAAATCTGGCGGTGCTGCACCGAACCATTTGCCTTGGACTTCAGGATCGATTTTAGCGGTAATGTGATCGCCAATTTGATCGCTCGTTACCATTAAGTATTTTTCCATCAATTCTGGTGGAATATCTAGGTCTTTTGCGATGCGTGAGTGACGTACATATTGAGCTGAGTGACAGCCGACACAGTAGTTCATGAACATAGCAGCACCACGTTGTAGTGAGCCTTTGTTAGTGAGATCAATCGGTGCTGTACTACAAGCCAACGTGGTCTTAGTGCCATCAGCTTCGGTGTATTCACCACAGCCATGACCGCCTGACGCCATAGCAGGGGCAGAGATCATGCCAGCGGTTGCAAGCAGAAGACCTGCACCTAGTGCTTTTAGATTAAATGCTTTCATTAGTGGCCTCCTGTTACACGTTCTGGTGGTTGTTTGCATTTCTCAATCGATGTATAAAACGGCATCAGTAGGAAATACAAGAAGTACAAGATGGTGCAAACACGAGCAACTAAAGTCGCTGTTGGTGATGAGGCAACACCGCCTAAGTAACCTAGAATTAGGAAGCTTACCACAAAGATTGCTAAGGCGATTTTTGATAGTACGCCTTTATAACGAATTGACTTCACAGGTGAACGATCAAGCCAAGGTAGTACAAACATAATCGCAATCGCACCACCCATAACAATCACGCCAGGAAGAGCAGAGCCAAACATAGATGGCGTAGCACGAAGCATAGCATAAAATGGCATATAGTACCAAACAGGTGCAATGTGTGCTGGTGTTTTTAGTGCGTTTGCCACTTCAAAGTTTGGTTTTTCTAGGAAGTAACCACCACCTTCTGGGAAGAAGAATACCACAGCAAAAAAGCAGATGAAAAATACCACGATACCTACTAAGTCATGCACAGTGTAGTAAGGGTGAAATGGTACGCCATCTAGTGGAATGCCGTTCTTGTCTTTTAGTTTTTTGATTTCAATACCGTCTGGGTTGTTTGAACCGACATGGTGCAAGGCAACCAAATGCATGAATACTAGACCAACCAACACCAGCGGGATAGCAACAACGTGCAGAGCGAAGAAACGGTTTAGGGTAATGCCAGAGATGATATAGTCACCCTTAACCCATTCGCCAAGTGCATCACCAATAAATGGAATGGCTGATGGCAAGTTTAGGATAACCTGAGCACCCCAAAATGACATATTCCCCCATGGTAGTAGATAACCAAAGAATCCTTCTGCCATTAAGCACAGGTAGATACCCATACCGATAATCCAAACAAGCTCACGCGGCTTGCGGTAAGAACCATACATAAATCCACGGAACATATGTAGATATACGACCACAAAGAACGCTGAGGCACCTGTTGAGTGCATATAGCGAATCAGCCAGCCGCCTTTGACATCACGCATGATGTATTCAAGCGAAGCAAAAGCACCTTCAGCACTTGGGTTAAACATCATGGTTAGCCAAATACCAGTAACCAATTGGTTTACCAGCACGACCATAGATAGCACGCCAAAGAAGTACCAAAAGTTAAAGTTTTTTGGTGCATAGTACTTTGACATGTGATATTCATAAGTCTCTGTCGCAGGAAAGCGAGCATCAACCCAGTTCATAAATTTCTTAGCAACGCTCATGATTATGCCTCCCCAACAGTCAAGACAGTACCTTCAACCTTATAAATCGGTACAGGTAGGTTTAGCGGTGCAGGCATGCTCTTAAACACACGTCCTGCCAAATCATACATCGATCCGTGACACGGGCAGAAGAAACCGCCTAGCCAGTCAGCACCACCTAAGTCAGCCGCACCAACTTCTGGGCGGAACATCGGTGCACAGCCTAGATGCGTACAGACGCCTTCAACCACGAGGATTTCAGGTACTATTGAGCGTGTCTCGTTTTTACAGCTTTCAGGCTGTACGGAAGCATCAGAGGTAGGGTCACTCAATTTCTCGGTAAGCTTACTTAAATTTGCGACCATCTCATCAGTACGTTTGACGACAAAGATTGGTTTTCCACGGTATTTTAGGGTGATCATTTGCCCATTTTCAACGCCGCCAATGTCTTGGACAACGGCTGCACCTGCAGCTTCCGCCTTGGCACTTGGGTACCATGAACGAACAAATGGGGTGGCAATCGCACCCACGCCAACTGCACCAATGGCAGCGGTGGACGCAATCAGAACTCTACGGCGTTTAATATTCACGCCTTCGGCATGGCTCATTAAAACTTCCTCCAGAAAATGAATGGGGCTATCCCATACTGGGTGTGTGGCTATACCAAAACATTTTGGCATATGCCACATTTGCTGTGCCTATTACATTACAAAAAATTAAACAAAATCTTACTTTGCTAAACATGTCTATTTTAAGCTATTTTTGCAATAAAATAAATTACTCTGTTGCTAAGATGTGAAAAAAAGTGCAAAAATTTTAATAAAATGATAAAAAAATAGCAATTTTAAGCAAAATTTTAACATACCCTAGTAAATCACTAAGGATTTTTGGGTATTTTTTAGATATTTTGGTGGTGCTGGCGATTATTCATCATCTTTGGTTTTGGGTTGTTTTCTTAAGTAGATGATATCTTTTGATGGGCTGATATTATACTGATTTTAATGGGTATATGTAAACCCAAAAACATTAATGAATGCGTTGTTTTAGATGGAAATCTAAAACAAAAAACTCCCAGAATAATCTGAGAGTTTTTTTTTGATAACGTATAAGATTAACGTTTTGAGAATTGTGGACGACGACGTGCTTTACGTAGACCCAATTTCTTACGTTCAACTTCACGAGCATCACGAGTTACAAAACCTGCTGCTTTAAGAGCTGGTTTTAGAGTTTCGTCAGATTCTATTAACGCACGAGTAATACCGTGACGAATCGCACCTGCTTGACCGCTTGCACCACCACCAGTTACGGTGATGAATAGGTCGTAGCTTGATGCTGAATCTAGTAGCTCTAGTGGCTGACGCACGACCATGCGAGAAGTCTCACGACCGAAGTATTCGTCAAGTGTTTTACCGTTAATAACGATGTTGCCAGTGCCTTTAGACAAGAAAACACGAGCAGTAGAAGTCTTACGGCGACCTGTACCATAATTGCGTTCCATGTAATTCTCCTTAGATGTCTAGTACTTGTGGCTGCTGTGCTGCGTGTGGGTGTTCAGTACCCGCATACAGTTTTAGCTTTTTGATCATTGCATAGCCCAAAGGACCTTTTGGAAGCATACCTTTAACAGCTTTATGCAATACGTCTTCAGGCTTATGAGCGATTAACTTAGTGAAGTTAGTCTCTTTGATACCACCAGGGTAACCTGTGTGACGATAGTACTTTTTATCTAACGCTTTTTTACCAGTAACGGCAACTTTATCAGCATTGATTACCACGATGTAATCGCCGGTATCAACGTGCGGAGTGTACGATGGCTTGTGTTTGCCACGTAGACGAGAAGCGATTTCGCTCGCTAGGCGACCCAATGTTTTACCTTCAGCGTCCACGACATACCAGTCATGTACAACTTCAGCGGGTTTGGCACTGATAGTAGTAGTCATAAAAAACCTATAATTAAGTTGAGTTTGAGAGTTAAAAAACAAAAAACACCAAGCAAAAAGCCTGACTGTCTTTAGCTTTATGAGTTGGGGAAACGAGGGCTCTCAAAAAACATTGTAATTTTACACGAGTTGGCTTGGTTATGCAAGTTATTTTGGTGGTTTTGGATTAAATTGTACTAATTGGGCTAAATTGGGCTAAATAGGCGAAGACTTGTCCGACTTTAACCGACTTTAGGGCGGTAATTTTTAAATCGCTTAAAAGTGCGTCCAGCGGTGTGTCGCTTTCTATATATAGTAGAGTATCGGCATGATACAGCTGGTGAGTGTCAATCATCTGAAGAATCGTCTGCCATAGATTAAGAGCATAAGGTGGATCGATAAATATCACATCAAAGGCGGTATTTAGCTTAGCCAAGGTGTCTTGGGCGGTGGCATTAAAAATGCTGACTTGGGTTTTGGTGAGTTTTAGGGTGTCGCTTGTGCGTTTAAGTTGACTGGCTTGGGCGATGTTTGGCTCAATAAAGGTAACAAAGGAAGCTCCACGAGATAGGCTCTCAAAGCCAAGCACGCCAGAGCCTGCACAAACATCTAAGACAACAGCATCGTGTATATCTGCCATCAGCCAATTAAATAGCGTTTCTCTGAGTCGATCAGGCGTGGGGCGTAAGCCATCTGCATCAATAAAGCTGATTTGACGGCGTTTAAACTGCCCTCCGATAATGCGAACACTGCTGCATAAAGCTAAATTGGATTTGGGTCTTGATTTGGGTCTTATTGTTGTTTTTGACATGGTGGAGATTAAATTTAATCAGTTGGCGTTATTTTAGCATGATTTTTGTTAAAAAAGCACAGCTTTAGTACCTTACTACAACCCATTAATTGCCTAGTGTATCGTGTGGCGGGGTGCTTGCTGGATTATTTGGCTAATTTAATGTAAAAAGCGTTCATAAATGCGTTTTTTATCCAGCTTTTATGATAAAATGGGTGGATTTTTATTGATTGATTATCCTGTCATGTTTTCTACGCTTTGGCAATTACTAAAAGAACACCCTGAATTTATCGCCATGCTGACCATACCCCCTGTTACAGCATTCGTAACATGGGCGCATGTATGGATGGCGTTAGAAATGCTATTTTACCCCATTAAGTTTTGGGGTATTCGCATTGCTAATATGCCTTTTGGGCTAAAGGGTATCGGCTGGCAAGGTATCGTGCCTGCCAAGGCGGGTAAGATTTCTGGGGTTATTGTCGATCAGACATTAGCCAAGCTTGGTAATATCAAAGAGTTTTTGGAGGCGATGGAACCAAGCGAGATGGCGGATTTTGTAACCAATGCGGTAGATGAGAATTTAGAAAGCATGATTGATGAGATCATGATGGAACGCTCTTATGCCATCTGGAGCCATACACCTTATGCGATTAAACGCCGTATCTATGCGCACGCTCACCACGAACTGCCAAGTGTTATGAAAAATCTCGTGCTGGATCTGACCTATAATGTTGAAGATCTTGTGGATATGCGTGCGATGATTGTTCGCAAGATGGAAAAAGATCGCAAGCTGATGGTGGATATGTTCTTGCGTGTCGGCAAAAAAGAGATTAATTTCATCTGGAAAATCAGTGCGGTTATTGGCTTTGGCTTTGGTATCGTGCAGATGGCGATTTTTTATTTTGTGCCACAGCATTGGACTGTTCCTTTTTTTGCTGCCGTTTGGGGGGCGTTGACCAACTGGATTGCCATTTGGATGGTGTTTAATCCTGTTGAGCCTGTGAAGATTTCATTTATTAGATTGTTCGTTAAACAGCCAAATGGCAAGCTGCGTCTGTGCGTGCCACATTTTCACCGCTATGAATGGCAAGGCGGCTTTATGAAACGCCAAGATGAGGTATCTAGCGTATTTGCCCAGATCGTCGTTAATGAACTAGTGACGCTTGAAAATATCATGCATGAGATGATGTATGGCACAAGACAAGTGCAGACACGCAGACTGATTAAGTCGCACATGCACAGCTTACTGGAGTCGCCTGTGGTAGCGACAACTCTAAGAATGAGCATGGATACAGGCGAGATAGATCGCTTTGAGGAGACGATTATTGATAAGTCGATCGATGCAACTATGATGCCTATTCGTGATCCACTGCTTAATACATCTCGTGCTAGTAAAATCTTTGGGCTATTTGAAAGTCGCATTCGTGAGCTGTCGCCACAGGAGTTTCAGAACCTATTAAGACCTGCCTTTAAAGAAGATGAGATGACGCTGGTAGTGCTAGGGGCGATTACAGGTCTATTTGCTGGGTGGCTACATTTAGTGGTGGTGTTTTTTTAATATATCTTAAGCTTTAACACATCTTTAAGGAAAGGGGGTGTGGTGAATATCATATAAAGCCATGCTGCTGGCAGTGTGCTAGCACGTCTGTGATGACGTAAGCAGCATTAATGTCACTTATCGGTAAGCGGCATAAGGCGATAAAAACTCAAACAATCTTAGGGTGGTGTATGCTAAGGGAAGAAGGCGTCCGCTAAACAGCTGCCAAAGAGTGGCTTGTTAGGCGTGCGATAATGGCTATCAAGATGGCTATGACGCCTACTAAACCCTAAAGTAGATAGATGATTAACTGTATGCCACCGCTTAGATCTTAGGCGTGGCGATGATAAGAATGGCACACGAGTAAGGTGGGTTTTATGCTGATTACAGAACTTGGATATTTTACATTACTGATTGCTTTTATCTTAGCTATGCTCCAAGCTATCTTACCTGCACTTGGGGTTATCAGGCGACAAGTGCAGTGGCAGCGGCTCGCCCCAAGCCTTGCAATGGCTCAGTTTTTGGCGATGACGGTATCGTTCGGTGGTCTAATGGCAGGCTTTTTACTAAATGACTTTAGCCTAAGCTATGTTACATCGCATTCTAATTCGCTGTTGCCATGGTACTATAAGATGTCAGCAGTGTGGGGCGGTCATGAAGGGTCGCTACTGCTATGGCTTATGATCTTATCAGCATGGTGTGCCTTAGTGGCACTGCTAAGTCGTGGACTGCCTTTAGATATTAAAGCTCGAGTGCTGTCGGTGCTAGGTGGTGTGCAGGTGATGATGATGGCGATGCTGATTTTTACATCTAGTCCGTTTGATCGCACCTTACCAAATATTCCTGTGGATGGGACAGACCTAAATCCACTACTTCAAGACCCTGGTTTAATATTTCATCCGCCAATGCTATACATGGGCTATGTCGGTATGGCTGTGCCTTTTGCTTTTTGTATTGCGGCTTTATGGGCAGGTAGACTAGATGCAGTGTGGACTCGCTGGAGTCGTCCGTGGACGCTGACGGCGTGGGCATTTTTAACGCTCGGTATCGCTCTTGGCTCGTGGTGGGCGTATTATGAGCTTGGCTGGGGTGGCTGGTGGTTTTGGGATCCTGTTGAGAATGCATCACTCATGCCTTGGCTGGCAGCGACAGCTTTATTACACTCATTAGCAGTAACAGAAAAGCGGGGCGTGTTTAAGGCATGGACAATTATGCTGGCGATTTTCTCTTTTGCGTTATCACTGCTAGGCACGTTCTTAGTGCGATCAGGTGCGATTACGTCTGTGCATTCGTTCGCCGCTGACCCAACTCGTGGCGTGGCAATCTTAATTATTCTAGGAGTGGTGATTGGCGTGGGGCTTATCTTGTTTGCCTTGCGTGGCTGGCGACTAACTGCAGAGAGTCATTACACGCTAAAATCTCGTGAGACTTTCTTGGTGATTAATAATATTATCATCTTAGTGGCGACACTTGTGGTGGCTATAGGAACGCTGTATCCTATGATTGCTGATGCCTTTAAGCTTGGTCAAGTATCGGTAGGAACTCCTTATTTTAATCAGCTGTTTGTGCCTTTGACTTGGATTTTAATGGGTTTTATGGGTATCGGTGTAACTTTACGATATAAAAAAGACAGTCGCTCCTTTATGAAGATAAGTGTGATGACAGCGATGGCATCATGCATACTAGGTGGAGCGTTGGCATATGCTTTAGGCTATCTGGGTAAGACGCATGGCATTCATTGGCACGTGGTGCTGACGGCAGTGTTGTCTGTGTGGGTGCTTGGATTTATCGTATTAGATATTAAGGATAAGACACGTCATGCGTCTTCGTTTTGGATTGGGTTTACAAAGCTAGCTCCAAGCTATCATGGTATGCAGATTGCTCATATTGGCGTCTTGGTGGCGGCTCTTGGCGTGGGTGGTGTAACTACTTTTGATGTTGAAAAAGATGTCGCTATGGGCGTGGGCGATAGTGTTAATGTGCAAGGTTATGACTTTTACTTGTCAGAATTTAGTACTCTTAAAGGGGCAAACTACGATGCCACTCAAGCGACTATCACCGTAAAAGATAATGGCAGTCTACTAGCGACTTTATACCCCCAAAAGCGTGATTATGTCGTCTCAATGATGCCGATGACTGAAGTGGGTATTCGCCCAAGTCTATTAAATGAAGTCTATGTCGCCTTAGGCGAGCCTATAGATACGCAAATAGGTCACGAACAGTGGGCAGTGCGTATCTACGTTAAGCCCTTGGTTCGTTGGGTGTGGCTTGGTGCGATACTGATGGCGATTGGTGCGTTTGTAGCGATGATGGATAAGCGTTATCGCATTGGCAAATGACAATAAGTAGGAAAATTGTGATGAAAAAATCTACTCAAAAATGGCTGTTTATTATTCCGCTTGTGGTGTTTGCAGGGCTAATCGCTATGCTGTCCTTACGCCAAGATAATGTCCAAAAGGCAGGAACAAGTGATATCGTCAATACCAAATCTACATATCGTCAGTTACCAAGCTTTAGTTTGCCACTACTGTCTGACCCATCACGCACGATGACCAATAACGATCTACCTAAGACGCCATTTATCCTAAATATATGGGGTTCATGGTGTCTAACTTGCCGAGTGGAACACCCATTTTTAATGGAGCTGCACGACCAAGGCGTGCTAATGATTGGCGTAAACTATAAAGATGAGCCAGAAGATGCACTCACATACCTAAATGAGCATAGCGACCCATTTTTATACTCAGTGCAAGATTATACAGGTGATTTGGCTTTAGATCTTGGCTTAACAGGAGCACCTGAAAGTTTCATCGTGGATCAAGATGGCGTGGTGAGACTGCACATCGTGGGTGAGATTCATGCTGACAATTATGCCAATAAAATTAAGCCTTGTATGATAGCTCTAGCAGATGATAGCCTAGACGAAGCTGCCAAAAACCAAGCATGTGGAGGTTAGATGAAACCGATAAAACAGCTACTGATGAGCCTTAGCATGATGGCTTTTTTAACGCTACCTGCTCTTGGGGCGATTGAGATTCGAGAGTTTGACAACAGTGTCCAAGAAGCACGCTATAATGCTTTGATTGAAGATTTTCGATGTCCGACTTGCCAAAATCAGAATCTAGCAGGTTCGGATGCTCCCATCGCCCAAGACCTTAAACAAAAAACCTACGAAATGATCAAAGATGGTCGTAGTGATCGTGAGATTCGTGATTTTATGTTTGAGCGGTATGGCGATTTTATCAGCTATAAGCCACCTATTAGACCTTCGACTTGGATTTTATGGTTTTTTCCGCCGATTTTGTTGATTATGTTGCTTTTGGGTTGGTTTTATAAAGCCAAAGGCATTCGCCAAGTCATGGCAGATGATGTAAATGCACTATCTGCTGACGAAGAGATGCGTATTGCTCAGATTTTAGAGCATCATCAGCATAATCATAACAGCTATCAGAATGCAGATAGGGAGCGACCATGAGCCCAAGTTTGTTATTATTTTTTAGTGCAGCGGTACTGCTGTGTCTTGTGATCTCAATCATTGTCATTTTGCCATGGATGAGAACTCGAGCACCATCAGATAATCGCTTAATGTCGGTAAATGTCGCTGTATTTGAGCAGCGTATTGCAGAGCTGAATGACGATAAGGCGACAGGGCTTATCAACGATGAGACGCACCAAGCCCAGATCATTGAACTAAAACGCCAGCTATTAGAGGCACAGACTAAGAGCGAAATAAGCACTCCTGTCGGCAGAAAAGGCAGGCTTATCGTGATTATTTGGGTGCTGATTTTATCGGCTATGGCTTATTTGCTCGTGGCTGACCGTACGAGTGTTTTTAAGTTATGGGAGGCTCAAGACACAGTTGGGCAAGTGGCTGATGATTTATTAACAGGTAAGATTAGTACGCCACCTGAATGGGCGGCAAAAGATAGCATGGCATTGATTAGTGCAATGCAGACAAATGTTCATCGCCATGCCTATGACGCAGATCGTTGGATACGACTGTCAGAGCTATTTGGTATGATTGACGCCAAGTCGCAAGCAGTTGAGGCGGTTTCACGGGCTTATCGTTTACAGCCAGATAATATTGATATCGCCATGCGTTATGTTCAGACACGGTTTTTTGCAGCAAATGGTGTGCTTGATGCCCAAGGTTTTGATGCTGTTCAAGGCGTATTGGCAAAACAGCCAGCTCATGAAGGTGCGATGATGATGATGGCGATGGGTGAGGCACGCGCTAGAAATTTTGATGCCGCTAGGCAGTGGATTGGTCGGTTGCGTGAAAATATCGCCACCAAATCAGGCGATAGAAGTGAGGCTTTAAGTAGCTTAGACAGCTTGCTCGCTCATATTGATCAGCAAGAACACCAAGACCAGCAAGGCGTGGAAGTGTCTATTACTGTCGATGAGCAGCTGATGCCAAAGCTTAATAGTGGCTCAGTGCTGTTTATTGCCATCAGTGAAGTGGCAGGAGGTCCGCCCTATGCTGCAAAGCGATTGCCTATATCAGAACTTCAGCAAGGTGAGACTCAGGTTACGCTAAGTGATCTAGATGCGGTGATGCCAGAACGCACCTTAAGCTTGGCTCGCCAAAACGGTGCTAAGCTTAAGCTGACTGCCCACATCAGTAGCAGTGGCGATGCGGTCACTAAATCTGGGGATTTATCTGCTAATCCTGTCATTTTAACAATAGCTCAAAAGTCTGCTAAGATTCATATCGCACGCATCGTGCCTTAAGTGAGGTAAGCGATTAGATTGCATAAAATGCTTGAACATTTTTGGCTTGTGGTTTATAGTGAGAAATCGGTTTTATAACGTTACAAACCTATTCATGATTTAATTTTTTGTCATAGGTGGGATACCCCAATTTTAGCAAAAAGCGTCTTTTTGGCTTGTTGGCTTAATTATTTGGCGTGATTGAATGGGTTTTAAGACCGTTCCTTTTCTAGCATTAAGCCATTTTAACTTTATCACTTTGGAGATCATATCATGTTACGCATTATTTTACTTGGACCACCAGGAGCGGGCAAGGGTACCCAAGCCCAGTTTATTTCAAAAGAATTTAACATTCCACAGATCTCTACAGGTGATATGCTGCGTTCGGCAATCAAGGCAGGCACACAACTTGGTAAGACTGCCAAAGAAGTGATGGATAAAGGTCAGCTGGTGTCTGATGAGCTAATTATCAATCTGGTTAAAGAACGCATTAGTCAGCCAGATTGTGCTAATGGCTGTATTTTTGATGGTTTTCCACGCACGATTGCCCAAGCTGAAGCTCTTAAGAATGCAGATGTTGATATTGACTATGTGATCGAAATTAGTGTTGCTGATGATGAGATTGTTAATCGCTTATCAGGCAGACGCAGTCACCCAGCTTCAGGACGTGTGTATCATATGGTATATAATCCGCCTAAAGTGGATAATATAGATGATGAGACAGGCGAGCCACTGGTTCAGCGTGATGATGATAAAGAAGACGTTATCCGCGATCGCTTGGCGGTGTATCATGGTCAGACATCTGCTTTAGTGGACTATTACCAAAACCTTGCTAAGGCAGGCGGCAATGCCCCAAGCTATCATCAGTTTGATGGTACTAAAGACATTAATACAGTAAAAGATGAGATTTTTACAGTATTAAAAGGCTAAGTTTGTCTTACTTGACAAAACCACCCAAAACGACTGGGTGGTTTTTTATGGGCGTATGATACATGGCGACTACCTTTATGGGGCTATTTGTCACCTATTTGTTAAAGCTTGGCATAAAAATTGACAATGTGCTTAAGCGTGCTTTAGGTGGTGTGGGCGGACAGTAAAAACACCTTCTAAGCCTAAACCTAGAAGGTGCTATAGACCTAAGCTTATTAAACTTTAATAGCGGTCGATGTGATTTTTTCTTCTACAATAAGAGCGTCAGGATCGCCTGCGATTTGTTCACGTTTGACAAATAAGAAGAATGCCCCTGTTGTTAGGATAGTCAAACCAATGCCGATATAGACTGACAGCTGATAATCAAGCTCAAAGCCGATTTTATTATACGCTAAGAATGTATAGCACGCTGCACTCATAAAGATGGCAGGAATACTACAAACCCAATGAAACTTACGATAGCGATACAGATAACCTGCCGCTGTCCAAAGCATAACCACAGCGACAGTTTGGTTTGCCCAGCTAAAGTAACGCCATAAGATTTGAAAGTCCACTTTAGAGACGATAAAGCCTATCACAAATAGCGGGATAGCAATGAGTAGACGTTTGGTTAGGGTGCGTTGTTCCATATTTAAGAACTCAGCAATGATGAGACGAGCTGCACGAAACGCAGTATCTCCAGAAGTAATCGGTAGTATAACCACACCAAGGACAGCGAATATGCCACCAATCAAGCCAAGATAAGAGATAGAGCTGTCATACACCACTTTAGAGGGTGAGCCTGCAGCAATCGCTTCTTGAAGTGCTGATAAATCAGGATAAAACGACATGCCGACCACGCACCAAATCAGAGCAATCACACCTTCGGCAATCATCGCACCATAAAAAATGAAACGACCTTCGTCTTCGCGTTCAGCACAGCGAGCCATCAGTGGGGTTTGGGTAGCGTGAAATCCTGACAATGCACCACAGGTGATGGTTAGGAATAACAAAGGCCAGATTGGTAGGTCGTTTTTTGGTTGGAAGTTTTGAAAGAAGCTTTCAACTGTTAAGCCGCCCATAGAATGAAAGAAATAGGTATCAGAACTGCCAAGCTCATTTTTAAGAAGTCCATAAGTCATACCAAGTGACATGAACAGCAATAAACCACCGAAAAATGGATAAACCTTACCAATAATCTTATCAATCGGTAGCAAAGTCGCTATGATGTAGTAGATAAAGATAATCGCCGTCCAAGCAATCAGCACGGTTTCTTTGGTCATGCCAAAGAAGGTGTTTACTGATGAGCTGGCAGCAGCTGCTACACTTTCAGCGTTATCAACTGAGATCGCTCCTGTAGCATTTGAGCCAAAGGCGTCCATCGTGATGGCACTCATGAGCTGGGCTGGGCTGGCGACGAATACAACTCCGACCAGTAATAAAAGCACGACAGCAAGCAAGTTAATAAAGTGCTTGACTGGTTGACCTAGGTATTTACCAGTCAGGTACGGCATAGACGCACCACCGTTACGCACCGATAGCATACCACACATATAGTCATGCACAGCACCAGCAAAAATACAGCCGATGACAATCCATAGCATGGCGACAGGACCATATAATGCCCCTAAAATTGGACCAAAGATTGGACCTGTTCCTGCGATGTTTAGTAGCTGAATTAGCCAAATACGCCCTTTAGACATTGGGACATAGTCCACGCCATCAGTCATGGCATAGGCAGGCGTATTTTTATTTGGGTTTATGACAAAGATTTTTTCGATAACCTTGCCATATACAAAGTAGCCAATAATAAGAATGGCGATACAAAAGAAAAACCACAACATAGTTAGATTCCCATAGATAGATGTACACCGTTCAATGATGTGGGCTTACAAACAACTTAGCCAAATCAGCTCCAATGAATATAAAGGTGGGTTCTGCCATTCACTAAAGTGAATGCAAAAATGGTGCTAAACGGTGATGTTAGGATATAAAAATTTTGCTTGATTGTAAAGTGGTATTTAACTTGTGTAACTTTTGTGTCATTGCTCAAGATCGCTTGTGACCGTTATGATTACGCTTTACCATAAAAATCGCACAGCATAAAACTGTGCGATTAAATGTAATATAAATCAATGGCGTTAGCGTTCTAAGATACAAGTAACACCTTGACCACCTGCTGCACAAATAGAGATTAAGGCACGACCTTTGCTTTTTTGGGCAAGCAGCTTAGCAGCAGTTGCTAAGATACGCCCACCTGTGGCAGCAAAAGGGTGTCCTGCAGCAAGACTTGAGCCATTGACATTGAGCTTGCTACGGTCTATTGAGCCAAGTGGTGCGTCAAGCCCTAGACGGTGCTTGCAGAAAGTCTCATCTTCCCAAGCAGCTAAAGTAGCTAACACTTGAGAGGCGAAAGCTTCATGAATCTCATAAAAATCAAAGTCTTGTAAAGTTAAACCTGCCTTTTTTAGCATTTTTGGCACAGCATAGGCAGGTGCAAGCAGTAAGCCTTCAGTAAGCCCATCTTTGCCAATAAAATCAACCGCCGTTGTCTGCTGATGTGTCAGATAGGCTAAAGGCTCATACCCATGCTTAGCTGCCCATTCATCACTTGCCAGTAGAACGCAGCTTGCACCGTCCGTTAGGGGGGTGGAGTTGCCTGCTGTCATGGTAGGGTTGGCATTTTTTTTGCCAAATACAGGCTTTAATTTAGCAAGTTTGTCAAGACTGGTGTCAAAGCGTAGGTTATTGTCTTGACTAAGACCTTTATAAGGGGTGATGAGATCATCAAAAAAACCACTTTCATAGGCTTTTGCTAGATTGTGATGACTATTCATTGCCAATTCATCTTGAGCTTGGCGGCTAATGTTCCACTCTAAAGCAGTGATGGCTTGGTGTTCGCCCATAGATAGACGAGTGCGTGGCTCGCCATTAGCTGGAAAAGAAAGTATATCTTTTGGGTTGATATGCGTTAGGGCGGTTAATTTAGCCTTAATGTCTTTGGCGTTATTAAGCTCAAGTAATGGCTTACGAATGCCATCACCTAACGCAATCGGTGCGTCTGATGTGGTGTCTGTACCACCTGCAATCCCACTATCAATAATACCTAAGGCAATTTTATTAGCGACAGCAAAAGCAGCCTGTAGCCCTGTGCCACACGCCTGCGAGATGTCATAACTTGGTGTTTGTGGGCTTAGTGGGGTGTTTAGTGCACTTTCACGTGTTAAGTTTAGGTCACGGCTGTGCTTAAGCACGGTTCCTGCAACTACTTCTCCGATGGGCTTATTAGCCAAATCATAACGTGCAACCAGACCATTTAGGGCGGCACTTAGCATGTCAATGTTGCTAGCGTCCGCATAAGCTCCGTTTGAGCGCGCAAAAGGGATGCGATTACCACCGATGATGGCGACTTTTTTGATATCAGTCATAATTTTTTCCTTCAGTGATGAATGATTGTTTATTTTCTGTGAGTTTGTTAGAATTCCTAGAAAGCTATATTCCTAGTAAAGCTAAGTATATTATGAAAGCTAGCTTACCATCATTAACCTAAAAGAGGTAGGTTTTTTCTTAATAATAATAAATTTTTTGTAAAAATATTTTATAGAATAACTTTTATTTATATTTTAAGACATTTTTTAGCAACCATGTATTTTTATGCTAGAATGCGTTTATTAAGTGTAAATAGCACATCTAACCAGTTCGCTGATTTATTGATAAGAAGGATGACATTATGAGTGATCGTTATGGTGAATTAGTACAATCTTCCTTGGGTCGTAAAGTCGCCAAAAACTTAGGGCTACCGATGCCTATCAAGCTAGACCGCTATGAAGAAGGTCAGCCGATTTTGCGTGGCGAGGTGGCTTTTGGTTCTGCTGGTGATGGGGTGGTAAAACAGACGGTGGGGGGTGTATTGACAGCTTTAGATGCTAAAATTACCACCGAAGCCACGCTTGATGAGCGACTAACTGACGAGAATGCTCGCTTTAAAGTAGCGATTTTTGATGTAACCAATATCAAAAATGTTGATGGGTTAAAGGCAGTGTATGACTTTTTTCATAAAATTGCCCGTAAAATAAAACCGTCTGGTCGGATTATCGTCATTGCTCGCCCAGAATGTTGTACGGGTACGGATATTGGTTTTGCGTTAGCACAGCG
This sequence comes from Moraxella nasovis, assembly GCF_022701215.1. Taxonomy (NCBI): domain Bacteria; kingdom Pseudomonadati; phylum Pseudomonadota; class Gammaproteobacteria; order Moraxellales; family Moraxellaceae; genus Moraxella; species Moraxella nasovis. The sequence goes on from NZ_CP089976.1 coordinate 1,720,752, forward strand.
TTCTGTGCTTGGCTTTATAAAGTCCATCGGTAAAGAGTTCAAAAAAGGCATTACAGCAAATGCCATCTATGTGCAAGAAGGTGCAGAAAGCCATCTGCCACATGCGTTGCATTTTTTTATGTCGGCAAAATCTGCTTATGTGTCAGGTCAGCCCGTCATTCTTAAAAAAGGCGTGGATGCACAGCTTGATCATTTTGACAGCAGCCAACCTTTAAAAGGCAAAAAAATCCTAGTAACAGGAGCAAGTCGTGGTATTGGTGAATCTATTGCAGAAGTGCTCACAAGAGATGGAGCGATGTTATACTGCCTTGATGTGCCAAACAATCTAAGCGACTTACAAAAAGTAGCAGGCAACTTGGGTGCAAAAGCTTTACCGCTTGATATTACAGACCCTACCGCAGCACAGCAGATTATTCAGGCATGTGGCGTGCTAGATGGCGTGGTGCATAATGCAGGCGTCACCCAAGATAAAACATTGGCAAACATGAGTGAAGAGAAGTGGGATCTTGTGCTAAATGTTAATCTTAAAGCCATCGCTGATATTAATCAGTATCTATTGGATCATGATGGGTTAAGCGATGATGCTCGGGTGGTCTGTGTATCTAGTATCTCTGGGATAGCGGGTAATTTGGGGCAGACTAATTATGCAACGAGTAAGGCTGGTGTCATCGGTCTTGTGAATGCTACTGCTAAATTGTTCGATGGCACAGCACGCACCATTAATGCTGTTGCACCGGGCTTTATTGAGACTAAGATGACAGGGGCGATACCTTTTGCCATTCGTGAAGCAGGTCGCCGAATGAATGCGATGAGTCAGGGTGGAGAGCCTGTAGATGTTGCAGAAACGATTGCTTGGCTGTTATCGCCTAAGGCATCTGGGCTAAATGGTAATGTCGTGCGTGTCTGCGGCTTATCGGTATTAGGTGCGTGATTGGTAATTTATAAAAGCACGTTCATTTGTTATGCTGATTGATTAAATTTAAGGAAAAATTATGGCAGACCAAATCTTTCAAGAATTGCCAAAGCTGCACACCACTTATGCTAACGTCATTAAAAGCTTAATTCCCCATGGCGATAGTACAGCTAAGTCATTGCCTGGTGCGGTTTATAGCATTCTTAAGCTTGCGATTGACCAAAACAATCTAAAAGAATACCGTAAAATTTGTGGGTTTATGGATGATGGGCGAGTGCCAGTCACTTATTTTGCGGTACTTTCCCAAAACCTACAGATGAACATGATGGCAAAAGAAGACTTCCCGTTTGCCATGTTAGGGCTGGTTCATGTTGAAAATTCAGTAACACAGTATCGCCCTATCTTTGATACCGAAACGGTTGCGATGTCGGTGAAGTTGGATAATTTGCGTCCACATGATAAGGGTCAGCAGTTTGATTTTATAACCACCGTTCATATTGGCAAAGAGCTGGTTTGGCAGGGTGTATCAACCTATCTATCACGCCAAAAAAAGCCAAAAGATAAGTCCATCACAAGAGCGACACCCACCATCACACCAAAGCTATCACAAGGTCAAGGTTTTATCCAAATTATTGATGTGCCAGAAGACATTGGTAGACGCTATGCTTTCGTGTCAGGGGATTTTAATCTCATTCATCTGCACCCCTTATCAGCCCGAGCGTTTGGCTTTCCTAAGGCGATAGCTCATGGTATGTGGTCAAAAGCAAGAGTGCTGTCTGCCTTGACGGATTTGCCAAAAGCGTATCGAATTGATGTGTCTTTTAAGCTACCTATATTCTTACCTTCTAAGGTGGAGCTTGTTGTTAATAAAAACACCGATGAAACTGCCTTTGGGGTCTATGATAAAGAAGACAGACCACATTTGCTTGGACAAGTGACTTATTTATAAGCGTGTTGGGGCGGTTTTGTGTTTTTGGTCATTTTGATTTACAATACCGCCTTTTTAATTGGATACGATGATGGCAACGTGGCACGACTTTTCTGATGTTTTGAAATCTTTACAGTTTGATGATGCACCTGCAGGTGGTTCGCTTGTGATTTTTAAAGACAATCAAGTGGTGGTAAATACTTCTGTTGGGCAAGCTTTGCCAAATGTCGTGTGGGACGAACATACGCTGTCGGTGAATTTTTCTATCGGCAAAGGGGTGATGGCAACATTAATCGCCGCTTTAGTTTCAAAGGGTTTGCTTAGTTATGACAAGCCTATCGCTCATGTTTGGGGACAATTTGCCGTCAACGGTAAGCAAGACATCACATTGCGTCATATCTTAACGCATACTGCTAATCTATTTAATATCGCCGATGTAACAAATGACCCCCAAGTATTGTTAAACTGGCAATTGATGGGCGAAAAAATAGCAAATATGACGCCATCAGCACCAAAGCCAAAAGATAATCATCATTATGCCAGTGCTTATAGCGCTCTTGTTTCTGGCTGGATTTTAGGTCATGTGGTAGAAAAGGTAACTCAGCTGACCCTGCAAGCGGCATTAGATACATTTTTGGCAGAGCCGCTTGGGATTAAGGGCGAGTTGTATTTTGGCGTGCCAAGCGATAAGCTTGATCAAGTGGCGAAACCTGTTTATTATTTTGATAAGAACGCCGATACAGCAGTTCGCCGAAAACCAACCTTAAAACCTGACACAAAAGCCATCAGCGACGTGTTAAATCATCTCCCCATTAGTTATTTATGGCAAGACGCTTTAGGTGATACACCGTTATCCACTGCAAGCATTAACAAGCTGTATTTTGATACTTCTAAGATGAATCTGATGAACTATAAAAACGCACTCATGCCAAATGGGCGTGATGGCGTATCTTATCACAGTCAAGAAGTGATGCAGGCGTGTATTCCTGCGGCAAATGGCGTATCCACAGCAAATGCTTTGGCAACCATCTATGCTATGCATGCCAACGGGGGTGTATGGCAAAATCAGACGATTATTAGTGCAAAAGTGCTCGATGATTTGCGACGTGTACAAGTAGATGGCTTAGATGCCGTCATGCCTGCAAATATGAAATGGAGAACAGGATTTCATCGCTTATTTAGCATTCATAACGTTCCAAATGCCTATGGGCATATGGGCTATAATGGCTCAGTTGCGTTTTGTGATCCTGATAGTAAACTTGCTTTTGCGTTCATTCATAACTTTGATACGGTTATGCTAAATGACGTGCGACAGTTTGCACTTAGTGAGATGGCAATCGCTTTGGCTTAATTCTTGCCAAATAACTGCTTTTTCTTTAAAATAGCAAATTTATCTAGCCTTATTCTTGATTCTTGGGTTTGGCACAGCATTTTTGATTTTATAATTTGATGAGAATATCATGACAGAACCAACCTTAAACGTAATGATCAGTGCCGATGAAATCGCTGCAAAAGTTGCTAAGCTTGGCAAGAAGATTAACGCCTACTATCAAGACAGCGATAAAGAGCTTATCTTGGTAGGGCTTTTGCGTGGTTCGGTGATTTTTATGGCAGATTTATGCCGTGCTATTGACAAGCCGCATGAGCTTGATTTTATGACAGCATCTAGCTATGGCAGTGGCACCCAATCAACTGGTGAGGTGCAAATCCTAAAAGATTTAGATGGCGATATTCATGGCAAAGATGTGCTGATTGTTGAAGATATTATTGATTCAGGAACAACGTTGTCAAAAGTTTTAGAAATTTTAAAAGCCCGTAATCCAAATTCAGTGGAAATCTGTACGCTAGTTAGTAAGCCATCACGTCGTAAAGTGGACGTTGATGTAAAATTTATTGGTTTTGAAGTGGAAGATAGATTCATCGTAGGTTATGGGCTTGACTATGACCAAAAATACCGCCACATTCCATTCATTGGTGAAATAGGTCTGTAATTTATCCGTTTGGCATTGCCAAAACACCCATTTTGTTTTACAATTTGGGTGTTTATTTTTCGTCAAACTAGGAAAAGCTATGTCAAATCTCTACACTTCTCATTTATCAAAACGCACAAACCAAGAGAGTATTGCAATCGAGCTACTCGTGGCTTTAAATTCATTGGTTAAAAATAATGTGACGGCTTTATTCTTAGGCGATCGCATTGGTCTTGATGTAACAAAATTAATCGCTGTGCATGATAAGCATGGTCTAGATGTAGCAGATACTTTGATATTTGTTAAAAGCCTAGCAGATAAGAACCTAAAGAACACAACCGTAGATCTAGTCCAAGCGATTAAGGCAGGTAAAACCGCTGACGATTTTACAGACGGCCGTGAAACCCCAAGTACGGATGTTGTGCTTTATGGCTTTGGTCGCATTGGTCGCATCTTGGCACGCCTATTAATGAGCCGTCCTGTATCTGATAAAGGCTTACAACTAAAAGCCATCGTTGTACGTCCAGCTGGTGATGGCGATTTAGCAAAACGAGCAAGTCTGCTTGAGCGTGATAGTGTGCACGGCTGGTTTGATGGCTCGGTTGTCGTTGATGATGAGAATAACGGTATCGTGGTGAATGGTCGTTTCATCAAGGTAATCTATGCGTCTGACCCAAGCGAAGTGGACTACACCGCTCATGGCATTGATAACGCCATCGTGATTGATAATACAGGCAAATGGAAAGATGAAGCGGGGCTTGGCAAGCACTTACAGTCTAAAGGCGTCAAAAAAGTACTGCTTACCGCTCCAGCATCTGGTGATATTAAGAACATCGTTTGGGGTGTAAATGACGACATGATTGGTGATGAAACCATCGTATCGGCGGCGTCTTGTACAACTAACGCCATCACACCAACCCTAAAAATCTTAAACGATAAATACGGCATTGATAATGGACATATGGAAACCATTCACGCCTTCACGAACGATCAAAATCTGGTTGATAACCATCACAAAGCAGATCGCCGTGGTCGTGCTGCTCCTTTAAATATGGTGATGACCAGCACAGGTGCAGCTAAGGCGGTGAGTAAGGCGATTCCAGAGCTTAAGGGTAAGCTGTCAGGCTCATCAATCCGTGTGCCAACGCCAAACGTGTCTCTTGCGATTTTAAATCTAAACTTTAAGCATTCGGTAGGCTCAGCAGAAGAACTCAATGCTTTTATAAGACAAGCAAGTCAAAGCGAACAGTGGCAAGCTCAGATTGCTTATTCTGATAGCCCAGAAGCGGTATCTACTGACTTTGTGGGTTCGCACAAAGTAGCAATCTTTGATGCCAAATCTACGTTAGCTACCGACAATCGTGCGGTTATGTACCTATGGTATGATAACGAGATGGGCTATAGCACACAGGTTATCCGTGTGGCAGAAACTATGGCAAAATAAGCTTATTTTGATAAAAAAGACCGATGTTTATCGGTCTTTTTTGTTGGTGTCATTTGCTGGTTTTGATAGGCTCGTGGCGGGTGCTATACCGCCCAGCCATCAAAAATCTCAATCCCCACCATTTGACCAATCTCATAATGCTGACGCAAAGGGGCGTAGGCGAATACAGATTCACCATTAAGACCTATCTGATAGCGGTAGTGACTGCCTAAAAATTGTCGATCTGTGATGGTGGCGATGGGCGTATCATCTGTAATTTTTACATTTTCTGGTCGGATTAGTACACAAGTGGCGTTGGTATGTTGGCAGTCAAAAGAACCAAACGCTGTATCTAACTTGCCATCTTGGATGGTGGCAGGCAGTAGTACACCATCGCCGATAAATTGAGCGACTTCAAGTGACGCAGGCGTGCGATACAAATCTTCAGGCGTTGCCCATTGGTGGAGCTTGCCACCGTGCAACAGTCCGATTTTATCGGCAAACATAAAGGCTTCATGCTGATCGTGCGTCACCATGATGGCACTGACATTTTGGTTTTTTAGGAGTGTGCGAATCTCATGTGATAGACGAGTTCTTAGCTCATTGTCCAGATTTGAGAAAGGCTCATCTAATAAAATGAGTTTAGGCTTACATGCCAAGGCTCTTGCGATTGCCACTCGTTGCTGCTGACCACCTGATAATTCATGAATGTATCGCTTATGATAGTTTGGCAGACCGACTAATGTTAATAACTCATCAACTCGCTGTTTTTGCTCAGCTTTTGGTAGATGACTGATACCAAAGCCGATATTTTGGGCGATGGTTAGGTGTGGAAACAAGGCATAATCTTGAAACACCATGCCGATATTACGTTCGTGGGCTGGTAGATTGGTGCTATCATCAACAAGCGTCTTACCTGCCATCGTGATTTTACCCATCTGTGGGCGTTCAAAGCCTGCGATACAGCGTAATGCTGTAGTTTTTCCAGAGCCAGATTGTCCAAGTAAACAAGCAATTTCGCCTTGTTCTAAGCTAAAAGACAGCTCGCTAAAAACGTTGGTTTTACCAAAACTTAGGGCAAGATGATGAACGTGAATCATGATTTTTCCTGTAATTTTGAGAACAGTATAATAGGTATCAGACCTGCAGCGATAATAAGCAAGGCAGGTAAGGCAGCTTGGTCAAATCGACCTTCGGTGGTGTAAGTAAATATAATAGTAGAGAGTGTTTGCCAGTCATAAGGACGAGTCATAAGCGTAAGTGGCATCTCTTTCATAATATCCACAAATATCATCATCATCGCCACACCCATAGGTCCTTTTAGTAGTGGTAGATAAATCTGTCTGGCAGTTTGAAATTGTGATACGCCAACAGATTGTGCCGCTTCGGTAAGATTATGCCCAATACGCTCAAACCCTGAACTGACAGAAGATAGCCCTAACGCTAAAAAGCGAATGATGTAAGCGATGAGCATAACCCATAGCGTGCCTTTTAGGATATCACTGTCTGTGAACATGCCAAATTCAATCAGCTGGTTATCAATCCACGCAATTGGAGCAAAAACACCCACTGCTAAAACTGTGCCAGGAATGGCATAGCCAAGCGTTGCGATACGCACTAACGCATTAGATAGCATGGTTGGGCGTATGCGTCTTGCTAATGCCACCAAAAATGCCACCGCCGCCACGACGATTGCTCCAACAAGGCTCATTATTAAAGAATGCCAACCTGCGATGGCAAATTCACCATCTTGGCTAGGATACATCTGTATCGCCCATGCGATAAGCTGCACGATAGGAATGATGATAGCTATCACTAAAATACTGCCACAGTAGGCAAATGCAAGCCATTTAGAGATACCCTTAAGGTTGATTAGGGTGTGATGGTTGGATTTATCCATACGATGGAATTTACGGTTGCCACGGCTGTATTGTTCTAAAGCAAGTAAAATAAAGACAAAGCTAATCATTAAAGACGCTAGCTGCTTGGCTGTCTCAAGTGAGAAAAAGCCAAACCACGCTTCATAAATAGCGGTGGTGAATGTTTCTACACCAAAAATAGACACCGCCCCAAAGTCTGCCAGCACTTCCATAAGGGCAAGCACTACACCACCCATTAGCCAAGGTCGGCTCATCGGTAGGGCGACCTTAAAAAACGCACGCCAAGGCGATAGCCCAAGCGAAGCTCCTGCTTCAAGCGATCGGCGACCCATACTCATAAAGGCACTTTTTGCCAGTAGATAGACATAAGGATAAAGCGTTAAGCTAAGCACTATGGCAAGACCCCACTTATTATTAACGTCAGGCAAGAAAGTCTCAATACCATAAGTGTCCCGAAAATAGCTGTTAATCACGCCTGTATAGTCAAAGATACCAAGCTGAGTAAAGGCAAGAACATAAGCAGGCATGGCAAGTGGCAACATCATCGCCCACGAGAACAGCCATCGGCAAGGAAAGCGATACATCGCCGTCAGCCAAGCTGTCGTTGAGCCAAGCATAAACACACCAAATCCCACAGTGACTAATAAAAATAATGTATTTTGGAACAGTAATGGCAGCTGATAATCCATTAAAAATTGCCAAATCTCGTAATCAATCTCGCTAAAGCCTGCGATGATTGTCGCCAGTGGTATGAGCACAAGACAGGCACAAAATAGTAGCCATGCGGTAGGTAGGGGATTTTTCACAAACGCTCCACATTTTTTTTAAATGCAAATACAATATTTTAGCATAGTTAAGTTATTTTGGCTTAAAAAATCTAATGATAATTATTTTTTGATATAAAATGATAATTATTACTATTGATAAATGTGGTAATTGTGTGTACAATAATCCTTGTACTGATGGTTGGGAGTAGCCCAAAACCGATAAGTGTGCTGTATTTTATTCATCATTTTAAAGCTAAGGAAATGATTATGCTAAAGAAATCTTTATTGGCAGTTGCTGTTCTAGGCACTGTGGCCCCTGCGATGGCAAGTGAATTGACTGTTTATTCTTCTCGTGCGACTAACTTGCTTGAGCCTATCGTTCAAAAATACGAACAAAAAACAGGTACTAAAGTAACGCTTATCAACGATAAAGCGGGTCCTTTGATGGAGCGTCTAAAAAACGAAGGTAAAAACACCAAGGCAGATGTATTTATTACGGTAGATGGCGGTAACTTATGGCAGGCAGCTCAGATGGATTTGCTTCGCCCAATCAAATCAAGAACGCTAGAAGCGAATATTCCATCAAACTTCCAAGACGCAAAAAACCGCTGGTTTGGTCTGTCTGTGCGTGCTCGTACAATTTTTTATAACCCATCTAAAGTAAATCCATCACAACTTTCTACTTATGCAGACCTTGCTAACGCTAAGTGGAAAGACAAACTGTGCCTACGCACATCAAATAACGTCTATAACCAATCATTGGTTGGGACGATGATTCAAAATATCGGTGCTAAAAAAACCGAACAAGTAGTTAAAGGCTGGGTAAACAACCTAGCAGCAGCCCCATTTTCTAATGATACAGCCATGCTTGAAGCAATCGATGCTGGTCAATGTGATGTGGGTATTGCCAACACTTATTACTATGGGCGTTTACTTGATAAAAAACCAAACTTAAACGTTAAAGTATTCTTCGCTGATCAAAACGCCAAAGGCACGCACGTCAATGTATCAGGTGCAGGCGTGGTCAAATACAGTGATAACGCTGCTGAAGCCCAAAAGTTCATCGAATGGCTAAGTGGATCTGAAGCCCAAAACTTATTTGCTGATCTAAACCACGAATATCCAGCAAACCCACGTATCAGCCCAGATCCAAAAGTCGCTTCATGGGGTAACTTCCGCCGTGACATCATCAATGTATCAGTAGCTGGTAAAAACCAACGCCAAGCCATCATGTTGATGAAAAAAGCAGGTTATAAATAATCGGTTTGACTTAGATGACAACAAAAACACCGTACTTAATTTGTGCGGTGTTTTTTATGGGACGTATAAGCGAAAAAAAGAATTAAATAGTAGGGGTTAGTTAATTTGTGCAATATGTGTTAGAATACAGTCATATATTTATCTAATTTTGAGAACGACAATGCGTTTTATTGATGAAGCGGTTATCAGTGTTAAAGCTGGTGATGGTGGTAATGGTGCGGTGAGTTTTCGCCGTGAGAAATTTGTCCCAAAAGGCGGCCCAGACGGTGGCGATGGCGGTAAGGGCGGTAGCGTTTATGTGATTGCCGATGATAACACCAACACATTGGTGGATTTTCGCTACACTCGTAAGTTTGAAGGTAAGCGTGGTGAGAATGGGCGTGGCAAAAACTGCTCTGGTAAAGGTGCAGACGATATCTATTTGTCTGTACCGATTGGCACGACAGTCATTGATACTGACCTTGATGTGGTGATTGGAGACTTGACCGAAAAAGGGCAAACCATCCTTGTTGCCAAAGGTGGCGATGGTGGATTTGGCAACACACGCTTTAAGACATCTACCAACCAAGCGCCAAGAAAAGCAATACCTGGATTTCCTGGCGAAGCTAAGAACCTAAAATTGGAGCTTAAAGTCGTGGCGGACGTAGGGCTTATTGGTTTACCCAATGCAGGTAAATCCACCTTTATCCGTCAAGTGTCATCTGCTCGCCCAAAAGTTGCTGATTATCCTTTCACCACATTAGTGCCAAACTTAGGCGTGGTGGATGTTGGCACTCACCAATCTTTTGTGATGGCGGACATTCCAGGATTAATTGAAGGGGCGTCAGACGGAGCAGGGCTTGGTATTCGCTTTTTAAAGCATGTTGCTCGCACTCGCAGATTACTACACATCGTGGATGTCAAGCCGATTGATGGTAGTGATCCTGTAGCAAATGCTGAAGTTATCTTAAATGAGCTTGCTAAGTTTTCTAAAGAGCTGTCAAATCTCCCCCAGATTTTGGTACTTAATAAAATTGACCAACTGGCAGATGATGAACAAAATGCCATCTGTACCGATATCGTTGCACGACTTGGCTGGACAGGTATGGTATTTCGCACTTCCACCTTGACGGGTGAAGGCGTGGATGATGTTAAGCATTACTTAATGCAAGCCATTGAAGACGAACAAGAGCGTGAGCGTGAAGATCCGTTATTTGCCGAAGAGCAGGCTGAGCGTTTTGCAAGGCTTGAAGAAGAAGTTCGCCATAATACTGAGATCCAAAAAGAAGCTTATCGTGCCAGACGTAAGGCTGAGCGTGAAGGTGTGGATATTGACGATGACGACGACTGGGATGATGACGATTATGATGTGGCAGTAGAATACGTCAAAGAATGATTGCTTAAATAATATCTAACCCCTTGCTAGATGAGTAAGGGGTTTTTTGTATTAGTGTGAGTGGGCTTGGTAATGTATCGGTTGATGAATTATGGGATTTTATGCTACTAAATATCAGCACAGTAATAATCTGATTAACTAACTTATTAACAGCTAAAAATCACAATGCAGCAAGCCAACTTTTTGACCAAAACATGCCTTATCAATAAAGTCATAACGCACATCTTTATTTAAAAACACTCACCAAAAGCACGATGAGATAAAAATTGCTCTATAGATTATAAACATCAATAACAACTGACATGTGTAATTTTTAGACTCACCCATGCACAAAGAGTATGTCGATTACTTTGCATGTCTGTGGATTATCAATGTCACTGTTTCATTAAACCTTTAAATCATCTTCATGCTCATTTACTAAAATATGGTATAATTTTAATGAATGTCTCAACCTTTCTGATTTTATGAATTCTTATCAAAAAATTGTCATTAAAATCGGTTCATCTTTGCTTACAAATAATGGACGTGGACTTGATCGCACCGCCATTTATGAATGGGCAGGACAAATCGCTTTACTTCACGCCCGTGGCATAGAAGTGATATTGGTATCTAGCGGTGCAGTTGCTGAAGGCGTTGTTCGCATGAACCTTTCTGAACGACCTAAGAAGCTTTCTGCCTTGCAGGCGTGTGCATCCATTGGTCAGATGGGTTTGATTGAAACATGGTGGCAAGCTTTAATCCAAAAAGGCGTGCAGTCGTCCCAGATTCTACTTACCCATGACGATCTTGCACATCGCTCTCGTTATCTAAACATCAGCCAAACATTAAATCAGCTAATAGAATGGCGTGTCGTCCCAGTGATTAATGAAAATGACACAGTCTCTTATGGTGAGATTAAGTTTGGCGATAACGATACGTTAGGAGCGATGAGTGCAGCCATGGTGGGTGCTGATTTATACGTTATTTTGACTGATCAAGATGGCGTTTTTACTGCCAATCCCAGCACAGATGCTCATGCACGCTTAATCAGCCAAGAGCGTGCCATGGCAGATTATCTGTTTGATGTGGCAGGCGATGGTGGTAAATGGGGAAGTGGCGGTATGCTGACGAAAATCAGAGCAGCACGATTAGCCGCCATGGGTAACTGCCCGACGGTAATTGCAAATGGTAAGGTGGAAAACGTCATTACCCGCTTGGCAGATGGTGAGGCAATCGGCACTTACCTTACTGTTGATGATGCCGATAAACTCATTGCCAAAAAGCAGTGGCTTGCTTCTCATATTCGCATGAAAGGCACACTTGTGGTGGATGATGGAGCGAAAATTGCCATCATACAAAAGCATAAATCACTGCTGCCTGTTGGCGTGATAGATGTTCAAGGTGACTTTGATGCAGGTGATGTGGTTGAGATTATTGATGAGCATAAGACACGCATTGCGGTAGGTCAAGTGGGATTTGACTCAGCCAATGCCAAAAAAATCACCCAAAAGAACACCGCCGAAGTAAAAGCTTTACTAAACATTACCGATAAAGATACTGCCGTTATGGTACATCGTGACGAGATGGCAGTTTTATGATTACTTTGTAATTATTGTGTGATTGTGTGTACCGTCTGATTGGCTTTCTAATTTATTTATAGTTATAACTTTGATGATTAATTAATTACTAGGAAATTGTATGAATGCTGCTGTTTTCCCAACCCTAAAAAATGACCGCCTACTGCGTGCTTTACGCTTTGAACCTGTGGATACGACGCCTGTGTGGATGATGCGTCAAGCGGGACGTTATTTGCCAGAATATAAGGCAACTCGTGCCGAAGCGGGTGATTTTCTAAGCCTGTGTAAAGATACCGACCGAGCAACAGAAGTGACACTTCAGCCGTTACGTCGCTTTGATTTAGATGCAGCGATTTTATTTAGCGATATTTTAACTGTGCCAGACGCATTGGGTTTGGGTCTATACTTTGAGACAGGCGAGGGTCCAAAATTCCAAAAAACCATTCGCACCGAAAGCGACATTGCTCGTCTGCCGACGCTTAACATGGCAGATTTATCTTATGTGACAGATGCAGTAACGAGCATCCGCCACGCTTTAGCAGGGGCTGTGCCGTTATTTGGTTTTAGTGGCAGTCCATGGACGCTTGCAACTTACATGATTGAGGGCGGCTCTAGTAAAGATTATCGCCATACCAAGCATATGATGTACGCCACTCCTGAACTGCTTCACGCCTTGCTTGCCAAAATTTGCGAAGCGGTTACTACATATCTAGATGCTCAGATTGTCGCTGGGGCGAACTTGGTACAGATTTTTGATAGCTGGGGTGGGGCACTTGGGCATCGCCAATTTGCCGAATTTAGCCATGCCTATAACCGTCAAATTGTCAAACAGCTCAAACAAAAGCACCCCAATGTGCCTGTGGTGCTATTTACAAAAGGTGGTGGATTATGGGTGGATACACAAGCTGACAGTCAAGCAGACGCCTTAGGTTTTGATTGGACGATGCCTTTGGATAAAGCACGTCTTGCACTTGGCACATCAAAAGCAATCCAAGGAAATCTTGATCCTGCAACGTTGTATGGCGCGCCAACTGCCATCAAAAAAGCGGTTAATGATATGCTAAATGACGTCTATCAAGGCGGCATTCATTCAGGCTATGTGGCAAACTTTGGTCATGGAATTACTCAGTGGGCAAATCCTGATCACGCCAAAATCTTTGTTGATGCGGTGCATGAATTTGTTATAGCATAATTAGTTGATGTGATTTGCGTAAGTTTATGGCACAAGTATCATGCCATAGATTGAATTTGGATTTATAATACAGCCTAAAGTTGGTTTACATTTGTACTATTTTATTACTTTTGTTATAAATCCATGCTATAATCTGTCTTATTTTACCACCAATGAAGGTATGTTATGCTATTAAAAGGTCAAAGATTTGTCGTAACTGGCATTGCCAGTAAGCTATCTATCGCATGGGCAATCGCTGAATGCCTACACCGTGAAGGTGCTGAGTTAATCTTAACTTATCCAAACGATAAAATTAAAAAGCGTGTGGATATGGCAGCAGAAGCATTTAATGCTGTCGCTGTGCTTGAATGTGATGTAGGTTCAGACGACTCTATTAACGATTGTTTTAAAGAAGTAGGTAAGCTTTGGGACGGTGTCGATGGTGTGGTACATGCCATCGGCTTTGCACCTGCTGATCAACTAGATGGTGATTTCACCAATGCCACAACCAGAGAAGGCTCGGCGATTGCTCATGATATTTCCAGTTATAGCTTTGTTGCTTTGGCGAAGGCATCTCGCTCGTTATTGGCAGCTCGCCAAGGGTCGTTATTGACGCTTACCTATGAAGGCAGTATTTCTGTATTACCAAATTACAACGTTATGGGTATGGCAAAAGCAAGTCTTGAAGCAAGTGTGCGTTATTTAGCAAGCTCACTTGGTAAAGATGGCATTCGTGTAAACGCCATCTCAGCAGGTCCAATCCGTACGTTGGCAGCCAGTGGTATTAAGTCATTTCGCAGAATGCTAGATGTGAGCGAAAAAATCGCTCCGCTTGGCCGTAATGTTAGCCAGATGGAAGTGGGTAATGCCGCTTTGTTCTTATTATCGCCTTGGGCAAGTGGTGTTACAGGCGAGATTATGTTTGTAGATGCAGGCTTTAATACGGTCGCCATCAGCGAACAAATCATGAGCATGGTTGATGATGAAGCGTAACTGTATCTGATGACTTGATGGTAAATAAAAGCATAAAGTGTACTTTGTGCTTTTATTTTTTGCCAAAAATGATTAAAATCGTGCTTTGCTATATCAAATTGATGTTGAGTGCCATGCCATGCCAAAAGAACGTATTCCGCTGTGGGTAATGTGTGGGGCAGTTGTGCTTGCATTTTGTGCGGGGATGTTAAACGTCATAGCCCTAATGGGATTTACAAATGTGTCAGCATCGCACGTGACAGGTAATGTTAGCTTGCTGGTCACTTCGCTAATGTCTGGCGATTGGATAAATGTGCGGTTATTTTTGATTTCTATCGCTGCATTTTGGTCGGGATCGGTGTTAAGCGGTATGATTATTGGTTCAAGCGAGCTAAATATTAACCGAAATTATGGCTATGCGATGTATCTAGAAGCGTTCTTACTTATTGCAAGCTTGCTCCTGTACCTAACCGACAGCTTTTTTGGTCAAATGATGATTGCGATGGCATGCGGACTGCAAAACTCTATGGTAACCACATACAGTGGTACGGTGGTGCGTACCACCCACCTAACGGGAACGACATCAGACCTTGGAGCAGCAGTTGGGCGGTGGCTTATGGGCGGTCAAGTAAGCCTGCCAAAAATCGTCTTGCAAAGTGCGTTATGGTGGGGATTTTTTGGCGGTGGCTTTGTGGCAGTGGTACTGTATGCTCGGTTTGGCTTTTTATCAATGGTGCTACCCATCACGGTGATTTTATTTGCAGCGATGACTTATCAGCAGCTCGGCAGATGTTTTATGCATTATAAGACACTACTAAAGCATAAATTAGCCCAAAAAAATAACCCCTAACTGGGGCTATTTTCTTTTGGCTTATTTTTGTGTCCAGCGTACTTGGCTTTCTTTGATTACTTTTTTAGCTTCTTTGGCGTCAAAAAAACCTTCCACTTTGGTTGTGCCTGCCTTTTTTAGGTCTTTGTAGTGGCTAAAGTGAAATTCAAGCTGTTTAATTAGCTGCTTTGGTAGATCTTCTAATGTGTTGTATGCATTGCCATTATTACGATCATCTGCTGGTACAACGATGATTTTATCATCTACTTCGCCATCATCAACGAATTTCATCACGCCAATAACTTTAGCTTTTAGGAAAATGCCCGTTGTGAGTGGCTGTTCGGTGATGATTAAAGCGTCTAATTCATCGCCATCTTCATCTAAAGTCTGCGGAATAAAGCCGTAATTGCAGGGTTTGGCAAAGGCGATGGGTTCAACACGATCAAGCTCAAAGCAAGCTAATTTACGATTCCATTCAATTTTATGGTTTGAACCTGTAGGAATCTCAACCACAACGTTAATTTCACCGCCATCAACGTCGCCTGCGTCTAATACTTTGTTAAAATCTACCATTTTTTACTCCAAATTAAGTAACATTGTTAAAGTTGTACCATTGTAATATTAAATCGCTCTAAGTGCAATCTGTCCATCATGGCGTTTTTGGATATTGCCGATGAATTTTTGTATAAATTCATGGGTTTTGCTGCTGTCAAATTGACCGAAATTTTCAAGCTTAACCATCTTCATGCCTGCATAACCACACGGATTAATGGCATTAAAGGCACTAAGATCATTGGTTAGGTTAATTGCCACGCCATGATAACTCATGCCTTGCTTAATCTTAAAGCCAAGACTTGCAATCTTGCCAAGCATATCGCCTAAAGTGTTGTAGATGTATACGCCCGGTGCATCACGGCGAGCCTTTGCCGTTAGGTCTGTGGGCAGGTATTCATTCACCACGTCTTCGATGGCTTGTTCAGCATGACTAACCAAATCACGCACGCCGATTCCTAGATTATGTAAATCAAACAGCCAGTACACCACAGCCTGACCTGTGCCATGCCATGTGACTTGCCCGCCACGATCAGTCTGAATAATAGGCGTGCCTGTGTCGTATAAAATGTGATCTTTTTTACCTGCTTGCCCAAGCGTATAGACGTCTTGGTGTTCAACCAGCCATAACTCATCGGCATGGTCTTTACCATTTTTCTTATCATTAATACGAGCCAGAGTGCGAGCAAGCATAGCATTATGCGTGGCGTTATATTCAGCATTAGGGTGAATGCTAATGGCAAGCCTATCTTGATTGATGGTACTTAGATTAAGGTTTGTTAAATTTAAAGAAGTCGTGGAAAGTGTCATAACGGTTTTTTGATGAAATTTAGGTTATTTTACGCTAAATTAGACGCTTTTGTCGTTTTTTTTGTATAAAAAATTTCCAAAAATAATCATTTTTCCCCTACAATATTAATAAAATTAATAAAGCAAGCTAGATAATTGAGAGTTTTATGACAATGACTAATCAAATCATCACCATTGATGGACCAAGTGGCGCAGGCAAAGGCACGGTGGCATATCGCTTGGCAGAGCATTTTGGCTTTGAATTATTAGACAGTGGGGCATTATATCGTATCATTGGTTTGTTGGCATTTCAACAAGGTTTGCTTGGTGATGAGATTGATGAAGATGAGTTGGAGCGATTGATATATTCTATTAATCTGTCGTTTCGCCCTAATACTGCCCAACGCACGGTGCAGATTTTGATTGATGATAAGCCTTTGACAGACGACATTCGCACCGAGACGGTGGGTGCTTATGCGTCAAAAGTGGCAGTCTTTCCCAAAGTGAGAAATGCGTTGCTTGATTTACAAAGAAATATCGCAAGCAATAAAACAGGTTTGGTGGCGGACGGACGAGACATGGGGACGGTGATTTTTCCTGATGCTTGTGCCAAGATATTTTTAACAGCAAGTGCCAAGGCACGAGCGGACAGGCGATTTTTGCAGTTACAGCAGGCAGGCAAAACTGCCGATTATGATGATATCTTAGCCAAGATTGTCGCCCGAGATGAGCGAGATGAAAATAGGACGGTTGCTCCCAGTCGTCCTGCACCTGATGCTTTGGTGATTGACAGCTCCGATAAATCAGTGGACGTGGTATTTGATGAGATTTTGGCATTTGTTGATGGTCAATTAAATTCCATGACGACTAACATCAATTAAGCAATTTGTAATTAAGCAATTTGTAATTAAGCAATTTGTAATTAAGCAATTTGTGATATATGGCTAAATGAAGATAAAATCGTGATAACGCCTACTTCTATTAAGTTAGCTCCCATCAATCTGGCTGATGTCGATGAGCTTGCTTATTCGCTCGGCGATGAGTAAGCCCAATTTACGAGCCTACCACATGAGTGGCTTGATGAGAACAATCCTGACACCTTTAAAATTGCTATCTGTTATCATAAAGTGGTGGGGTTTTTTGTGCTTGATTTTGGGCAAGATAAATTTTGCTATACCGACAATCCCAATGCTCTATTGCTCCGCTCCATGTCGGTCAATCCCATCTATCAAGGCTATGCCAAACAGGCTTTGGATAAAGCCTTATTAACGGCATTTTGTAAAGCGTATGTCCCTAAGTGCGATGAAATTGTACTTGGGGTAAATCATGCCAATGTAACAGCCCAAAAGGTATACGAAAAAGTGGGCTTTAAAAAATGTCAGCGGACGTATTTGGGGCAGGCAGGCGTGCAGTTTGTGTATTCATTGGCTTTATAATTGTAGGCGAATGGCTGTCGGCGATTAACCGATGAATTTATGGTAAAATTGTGAATTAAATTGTAAAAACTTAAGTCATCTTGCAGATTTTATGGTATAATTATAAGAATTTTTGTGGCTTGTCAAGCCAAAACTAGCACTTTCTTGACAATGCCATTTCACTTGAACCGTACTGGCTAGACAGGCTACGGCTAATTTTAAGGTAAACACAATGGTATCATTTGCTGAATTGTTTGAGCAAAGCAATGCAAACGAAGTAAAAGTTGAAATTGGTGCAGTGATTTCTGGTACAGTTGTCGCGATTGACGGCGATTGGATTACAGTTGATACTGGACTAAAATCAGAAGGCATCATCGCTCGTAGCGAATTTCTAAACGAAAACGGTGAGCTTGAAGTTGCTGTTGGCGACAGTGTTGACGTGGTTGTTGAGAAAGTTGACAATGGTATGGGTCAAACTGTGCTTTCACGTGAGAAAGCCAAGCGTGAAGAAAGCTGGCGTGTGCTTGAACAAATTCATGAAAATGACGAGATTGTTAAAGGTCTTATCTCTTCTAAAGTCAAAGGCGGCTTCACTGTTGAAATCGGTTCTGTGCGTGCGTTCTTGCCAGGTTCATTGGTAGATGTACGTCCTGTGCGTGAAACCACTCACCTTGAAGGCAAAGAGCTAGAATTTAAAGTCATTAAAATTGACAAAGTTCGCAATAACATCGTGGTATCTCGCCGTGCTGTTATGGAAGCTGAGAACTCAGCTGAGCGTGATGAACTACTAGCTAAGCTAGAAGAAGGTATGGAAGTTAATGGTATCGTTAAGAACCTAACTGAGTATGGTGCATTCGTTGACCTAGGTGGTATTGATGGCTTGCTACACATCACCGACATGGCTTGGAAACGTATCAAACACCCATCAGAAGCGGTGGAAGTGGGTCAAGACCTTAAAGTTAAAGTATTGAAGTTTGACCGTGAACGCAACCGTGTAAGCCTAGGTCTAAAACAGCTTGGTTCTGATCCTTGGGGTGAAGTTGAGCAAAACTATCCAGTAGGTACGATTACCAAAGCTCGTGTGACTAACCTAACTGATTACGGCTGTTTTGCTGAAATCGCTGAAGGCATCGAGGGTCTAGTACACGTTTCAGAAATGGATCACACCAACAAGAATATCCACCCATCAAAAGTTGTACAGGTGGGCGATGAAGTTGATGTGATGGTTCTAGAAATTGATGGTGAGCGTCGCCGTATCAGCCTAGGCATCAAGCAAACCATGCCAAATCCATGGGAAGAGTTTGACAAAAACCATGCCAAAGGCGATAAAATCTCTGGTACTATTAAATCGATCACCGACTTTGGTCTATTCATTGGTCTAGAAGGTGGTATTGACGGTCTAGTACACTTGTCTGACATCTCTTGGAATGAGTCTGGTGAAGAAGCTATCCGTAACTACTCTAAAGGCGATACCGTAGAAGCTGTCGTACTACAAGTAGATGCAGAAGCCAACCGCATTAGCCTAGGTATCAAGCAGCTAAACTCTGACCCATTTAACGAATACCTACTGTCTAATGATCGTGGTGCTATCGTAAAAGGTACGGTGAAAGAAGTTGATGCCAAAGGTGCTGTAATCACTCTAGCTGACGAAGTTGAAGGCTACCTATCAGTTGCTGACATTGCTCGTGAGCGTACTGAAGATGCGTCAAAAGTGCTAAACGTTGGTGACGAAGTTGAAGCTAAGATTGTGCGTGTGGATCGCAAATCTCGTAATGTTGCTTTGTCTATCAAAGCAAAAGACGAAGCAGATGAGCGTCAAGCAATTAAAGAGCTGTCAAACGCTGCTGTAGAAAATCAACCTAAAACACTAGGCGATATTTTTGCAGACCAACTTAAAGGTTAATCATCTTTAGGTCATTTAAAGAGTGGTGATCTTCACCACTCTTTTTTATTGTAAAAATGTTAATGGGATTTTGATTGCAAAAAACCAACAAAAATAATTCACTTTTGTATCAAATTGGGCTATCATACGGATAGAAAGAAGACCTTATCAATGAGTGCGTTTGTCGCACTTTTATAAATAAAATCAAGTGTTTTTTTATTGTTCTTGGATAAATGTCATGCAACAAGCTATAAACAGGTCAGATTTGATAGCTGATCTGGCGTCCGTCTGTGATAATCTAGAAGAAAGCATTGTAGATGAAGCAGTTCGAGAGATGTTCGGAATTATGGTAGATTGCCTATCTAAAGATGGGCGAATTGAGATTCGAGGATTTGGCAGTTTTTGCTTGCACCATCGAGAAGCCAGACAAGCACGCAATCCTAAAACAGGGCAAGTAGTAGCAGTACAAGCGAAATCTGTGCCACACTTTAAGCCTGGAAAGGCACTGCGTGAATCGGTCAACTTAATAAATGATGAATAAAAAGGTAGTCAAGTTATGCATATTGTATTAATAATTTTATTGACAGTGGTTTTTGCTTATTCTATCGCTCTTGTGCTTATCAATAATAGCGAAGTGGCAGTTAATTTAATGTTCTCAAATGTGCCTTCAATGAATTTGGGATTGCTTTTGGTGATCACCATCTTTTTGGGTGTATTAATCGGTATTTTACTGGCACTATTGCTCTTTAAAGTACCTCAAAACAAGTGGGAAATTAGCCGCCTAAGAAAAGAACTTCAAACAACCCAAACCCAGCTTTCTGAAGCTAATGCAACGATTGCTCGTCAAAATACACTGCTTGAAGCTGCACCACCTGTCATCTCTGGCGTTGCTGATGTTCATAATACGACCACAACACCTCGAGATGTTTTATGATGAATACGGTCACTGCATCTCCAATCATCGTTGCTGTAGATAAGCATGATCTATCCAGTGCCTTAGCGTTAGCAGATAGCTTAGATCCCAGTCTTTGCCGACTAAAGGTGGGTAAAGAGCTGTTTACAGCCTGTGGGCCTAGCGTGGTTCAGGCATTGCATGACCGCGGCTTTGATGTGTTCTTGGATCTAAAATTTCACGACATTCCAAATACCACCGCCCAAGCGGTGTTAGCAGCTGCAGATATGGGCGTTTGGATGGTGAATGTTCATGCGATGATTGGTTCTGATGCTATGTCTTTATGCAAATCTCGCCTTGTGAATGGTGGTTATGATACGCTACTTATTGCTGTTACGGTTTTGACGTCTATGACCCAAGAGGTGCTACAAAGTTTAGGTGTATTAAGCCCTTTAGATGAGCAAGTTTTACGATTGGCAAAATTAAGCCAAATATCAGGTCTTGATGGTGTCGTATGCTCAGCCCAAGAAGCGGTCGCCCTAAAATCGTCATTAGGTACTGATTTTAAGCTTGTTACGCCTGGTATTCGCTTGGCAAACGATGATAATAATGATCAAAAACGCATCTGCACGCCAAGTGAAGCATTAAAAAACGGCTCAGATTTTTTGGTGATTGGGCGTTCTATCACGACAGCTAGTCATCCTACGGATAAATTAAAACTAATTTTAGCTGATTTGTAAAGTTGACATTTGACACTGTTTGAAATAAAAAAACCAAACTTATGATGTTTGGTTTTTTTTTATTGATGGTAAGATTTAGTTATGTTTATCAAGTAGCATAGCATCGCCATAGCTGAAAAAGCGATATTCTTGTGATATGGCATGAGCATAAGCCTGTTTGATATTATCGACGCCTGCAAATGCCGAGACGAGCATAAGTAGCGTGGATTTTGGCAAATGAAAATTGGTAATGAGCCTATCCACCACGCCAAAATCATAAGGCGGATAAATAAAAATCTGCGTGTCGCCCATAAACTCACTAAGCCTGCCGTCTTTTCGGTGTAAATGGGCGGTTTCTAGCACACGAGTTACCGTTGTGCCAACGGCTATAACTTGTCCGCCATTTGCTTTTGTGGCGTTGATTTTATCAGCGGTCGCTTGTGGCAGATGGGCGTATTCGGCGTGCATGATGTGGTCGGTTAAATCGTCCGTCTTGACAGGGGCGAACGTACCAGCCCCAACGTGTAGCGTTA
Organism: Moraxella nasovis; assembly: GCF_022701215.1. Classification (NCBI taxonomy): domain Bacteria; kingdom Pseudomonadati; phylum Pseudomonadota; class Gammaproteobacteria; order Moraxellales; family Moraxellaceae; genus Moraxella; species Moraxella nasovis. Next base: position 1,742,578 of record NZ_CP089976.1, read on the forward strand.
CAAAAGCAATCTGTACACCTTTATCCGTCAAGGCTTGCAAGGTATCATCATCAAAATGCAGGCTTGCCGTGGGGGCGGCAACGCTTGCCTGTTTGGCAGGATCATGAAATACCGTCTGATAGCACGTGTCGTCTGTGTCGTCAGCCGTGCGTTCAAAATAAGGCGGAATGGGCATTTGTCCGTATTTGTCCAAATCATTTAAAATCGGCTTGTCAAATTGCAAAATAAACAAATTCTCACTACGCCCACACATCGTTGCCGTCATTTGCCCGTCCGCCAAATGCACTTTTTGCCCGACTTTCAACGCACGGCTTGAGCGTACATGGCAATGGGCGATGTGCTTTTCGTGGTCGGTGATACGCTCAATTAAGACTTCCACCGCACCGCCCGTGTCTTTGACCCCAAACAGCCGAGCTTTCATGACTTTGGTGTCGTTTAGAACAAGTAGGTCGCCCTTATTCAGCAGATTTGGCAAATCGCTAAATTGCAAATCGGTCAAATTTTCGCCCTTGACATGAAGCAGGCGAGAACTAGAACGCACCGCCAACGGATAGCGAGCGATGAGTTCATCAGGCAAATGGTAATCAAAATCGGTGGTAAGAAGTGGCTTATTCATAGTTTGGTCGTGGTTTTTTCATTGTCATCATAAGATGGGCATTGTAACAAAATTTGCCCAAAACCGCCATATACCGCTTTTGGCGGATTTGAAAAACCCACACAAAAGGCGTATCATATCAACAAATATAAAAAGGCAAGCACGCCCCAAAAAGCCCATCATATCCATAAATATTCAAGGATAATCGCCATGCTTGTGAATATCCAAAACACCGCCCCACGTCCGACATCGCCACACCCCATTTTAAATTTGGGCTTTCGTGTATTTTTTGTGGGGTCGGCGGTTTTTGCTATTGTTTCTATGTTGCTGTGGTTTGCGGTTTTGCAGGGATTTGCTCCGTTTAACGGCACGCTAAACCCCTTTTATTGGCATGGGCATGAGATGGTTTTTGGTTATGCACTCGCAGTCATTGCAGGATTTTTATTAACCGCTGTCAAGACGTGGACGGGTCAGATGATGCCCTACGGCTATCATTTGGGGGCGATATTTGGGGCATGGGCGGTGTCTCGGCTTCTTTGGCTTGGGCTACACGCCACGCCAAGCGTTGCCATGCTCGCTATCGCCTTTGTCTTTGACATGATATTTTGGGGCATGACGGCGTACTCGGTCATCAAAGCGGTCTGGGTCGCTCGCCAAAAACGCCAAATCGGTATCGTTGCCAAACTTACGCTTTTAATGCTTGCCAACATCGCTTTTTATGCTGGGGCGTTTTTAAATCAATTAACCATACAAAAGATTTCGCTATATTTGGCATTATACCTTGTGATTGGTGTGGTGTTTACCATTGTCAGACGAGTGCTGCCATTTTTTATTGTCAAAGGTGTGAGCGTAAATCATGACGGCAAGCCAAACGGCTTAAATATAGAACAAAAAAATTCCACGTTATTAGACAGAGCCAATTTATTTGGATTTTTTGGCTTTATCATTTTTGATTTGTTTGTCAAACAGCCCATCATCGCAGGCGTGTTTGCACTTATTTGCTTAATTGCTAATTTAGCACGGCTAAAAAATTGGTATCACACCGCCATTTGGCAAAAACCCCTTTTATGGTCGCTTGTGATTGCCTTTTTTGGCATGACGATGAGTTTGGCGTTTTTTGTGGTGTTGCCATTTATCCACACTTCACTCAATCTGCATTCACTTGGCTTGCACGGCTTGGCGTTGTTTGGCGTAGGCTTAATGACGGTGTCTATGATGGCTCGTGTGTCGCTTGGACATACAGGGCGAAATATTCACAAACCACCAAAAACGGTCTTTGCGATTTTTATTTTTATGATAATATCCGCCCTGTGCCGTGTGATTTTGCCGATGTTTGGCGGTGATTATATAACGTGGATTGGGGTGTCGCAGATGGCGTGGATTGTGTCGTTTGGGCTATTTTGTGTGTCCTATATTGGCATTTTGGCAAAGCCACGCACCGATGGGCTGTTTGGTTGATTTTATAAAATTTATCCTTATTATTTTAAAAAAAATGGTATTGTAAAATAATTTGGCATTATTAAAAAAAATGGCAGGGGGTGCAAATTTTTTTGCCCTATGAAAAATCGTAATTTAGGCAGATATTATCCACTCACTACACGCCAAATTTTTAAGAAATTAACAATACCTTAAAGATTTTTAAAATTAACAACCAAAAGAGCAGGTTATGTTTAATCCCTTTAAAAAGAAAATAACCATCGGCATGAATGACATTGATAAAGTGCTATCGGATTTTAAGCTATATCAAGAGCCTTTATCGGCGTTCATTGATAATAAAGAATTGCAAGGCGACACGCTAAACATCGCCCTAAAAGTGCATAAAGATGCCAATCAAGCTGAGCTTGAAAAAGTGTATCACGATCTGCGGGCGAGACTGCATTTAATCGGTGTGGCGGAAGTGAATCTAAATGTGATTTTATCTGATAAAGTCGCCCCCTTGACTGGACAAAAAAACACGGTACAAAATTTTACTCCCAACACTAGCATAAGCAAAATCCCAACTCAAACCCCAAACCCAGACGATAAGCCCACCAAAGAACCCCCTAAGCAGTCTGACATCGCCCCGCACCCACGCATTCGTCATATTATCGTTGTGGCTTCGGGTAAAGGCGGTGTGGGCAAGTCCACAACAACGGTCAATGTGGCATTGGCATTACAAAAGCTGGGGCGGCGAGTGGGTATATTAGATGCTGATATCTATGGTCCTAGCATTCCTGATATGCTTGGCGCGGCGGACAAAAAGCCAAGCGTTGAGAATGATCAGTTTGTGCCAATTGATATTGATGGCATTGCTATGCTGTCTATCGGCAATCTAATCGAGACAGCAAACACACCTATAGCGTGGCGTGGCATTAAGGCAACAGGGGCATTAATGCAGTTATATAATCAGACAAATTGGCCAAATCTGGATTATCTCATCATCGATATGCCACCTGGAACAGGCGATATTCAACTCACCTTAGCTCAGCGTATTCCAGTGACAGGAGCGATTATCGTGACAACGCCACAGCATATTGCACTGTTAGATGCCCAAAAAGGCATTGAGATGTTTGTTAAAACTGACATTCCTGTGATTGGTGTGGTGGAAAATATGGCGTTACACACTTGCAGTCATTGTGGTCAAGTCGATGCTATTTTTGGGGCAGATGGCGGAGCAAACTTAGCCGATGAGTATCAAGTGCCACTGCTTGGACAACTGCCTATCGCTACCCAAATTCGCACCCAAATGGATAAGGGTGTGCCAAGTGTAAAAGCGGGTGATGAGTTTGCTCAATTTTATGAGATTATTGCCAAAAATATTGACAACGGTATCGCTAAGTTTGATAAAGGGGTGAGTGATCGCATTTTTTGATGGTGAAATTTTATGGAGTATTGCTAGGGTTTATCTTAAGTGGAGTGAATTTAATCCACTAAAAATAGTGAAATTTGCTATAATGAACGCATTTTAAAAAGTGAGAATGTGATGTCTATTAAGTCCGACCGCTGGATTCGCCAAATGGCGACTAAGCATGAGATGATTACCCCTTTTGAGCCAAGTCAAGTTCGCCATAATCAAAATGGTGAAAAAATCGTCAGTTTTGGGACGTCAAGTTATGGCTATGATGTTCGCTGTGCAGGCGAGTTTAAGGTATTTACCAACGTGCATTCAGCCATCGTAGATCCAAAAAACTTCGATGAAAAAAGTTTTATTGATGTGGTGGGTGATGAATGTATCATTCCGCCCAACTCATTTGCCTTGGCACGCACGGTGGAATATTTTAAGATTCCAAGAGATGTTTTGACCATCTGTCTTGGTAAGTCTACTTATGCACGCTGTGGTATTATTGTTAATGTAACGCCGCTTGAACCTGAGTGGGAAGGGCATGTTACCTTAGAATTTAGTAACACGACCAATCTACCTGCTCGTATCTATGCAGGCGAAGGTGTGGCACAAATGCTATTTTTGCAGTCAGATTCTGATGATGTGTGCGAAGTGTCATATAAAGACCGTGGCGGTAAATACCAAGGGCAGACAGGGGTTACTTTGCCAAAAGCCTAATAGTCTAACCATATCCTAATGATAAAAATATCCTAATGATAAAAAATCCGTACCAAATGGCACGGATTTTTTTTGGTTGTTTATTTTTTGGGTCTGTTCAACAGATCTAGGTGTTCATCAGTTTCGTATAACGCACCAGCGCGACCCACGATTAAAGGATCGATATTGCCAATTTGTTCGTTATCCTTGCCTTCGTAGTTTAACTTGTTTAGCACATAACGCATGGCGTTTAGTCTGGCACGTTTTTTACAGTCGGATTTAATTACAATCCAAGGCGATTCGCTGATGTCTGTCTCAAAAAACATGGCTTCTTTGGCTGCGGTGTAGTCGCTCCATTTATCAAGTGATGCTTTATCAACAGGCGATAGTTTCCACTGTTTTAAAGGGTCATGCTCACGACGTTCAAAGCGGATACGCTGCTCTTCACGACTAACCGAGAACCAAAATTTAATGAGTGTAATGCCAGATTCTACCAGCATTTTTTCAAATAAAGGCACTTGCCCCATAAAGGTGTGGTATTCATCATCAGTACAAAAGCCCATGACACGTTCAACAACCGCACGGTTATACCAAGAACGGTCAAATAAGACAATCTCGCCTGAAGTTGGTAGGGTTCTGACATAACGCTGGAAATACCATTGACCACGTTCAGTTTCGGTGGGTTTTTCTAAAGCGACAACTCTAGCACCACGTGGGTTTAGATGCTCCATAAAGCGTTTGATCGTACCGCCTTTACCAGCGGCGTCCCGCCCTTCAAATAAAATAACGATTTTTTGTCCAGTTTCTTTAACATGGCGTTGTAGCTTAAGCAGTTCAATTTGAAGTTTGTATTTTTGGGCTTCGTAATTTTTACGACTCATGCGGTTTTTATAAGGATACACGCCATTTCGCCAATCATTGGCAAGCTCCATATCCTTGCCTTTATTGCCACGCATTTCTCTACTGAGTTGGTTGGCGACATTGGTATTTGGTAGATATTCAGACAGACGCTGACCGATTTCCACCAAATCATCATTGCTAGCATGACGCACCAGCTCTTCTAGACGGCTAAGCGTATCTGGGAAATCATCACGATATTCCCCAATGTCAGCTGTCTTTACGGCAGTGGCAGTATTATCAGGCTCTTTTGGCGTGGATTTTTTGGCGACGGTCGCCTTTGATGCAGCTGCTTTTCTTGTCGTGGTGGTTCTACGCCGAGTTGGAGCTTTTGGGGTGGTTGTCATATTTTATCCTTAATGGCGTTGTGGGTTTAAGCTTATGCTAGCACAACAAAGGTACTTTGACAATACTTAGTCGGTACACTTTGTACTTTAATAAAGAGCTATTTTATATCTTGCTTGTAAACTTATTTGATAATCCAATAAAAAACCACCCATAAGAGTGGTTTTGGCTAATTGCTATTTAAAAAAACTCTGACTCAAACGCCATAATACTGTCTGAGCCTGCTTTTGCCACATCAGCATGAGCGGCTAGGTTAGGTAAGATGTGAGTGATAAAGTAGTCTGCCAACTTTCGCTTATTGACATAAAACTCATCTGATTTACCCTCGCACGCCTTGGCGATAAGAACATACATATACGCATAGCACAGATAGCCAGTAGCGTGCAGATAATTGACGGCACTGGCATTAATGGCGTTCGGATCGGTTTTGGCGGCAGTGATAAGATTATCTGTCAGTGTCTGTACGATATGGCAGGCATTTTGTACAGTGCTTTTAAGTGTGTTATCGCCCAGTGATTCGCTTGCTTGATGAATTTCAAGGATAAAGTTTGCCATCGCCATACCATCATCTTTAATTACCTTGCGACCTAATAAATCGAGTGACTGAATGCCATTTGTGCCTTCATAAATCTGACTGATACGAGTATCACGGACGATTTGTTCCATTCCCCATTCTTTGATATAGCCATGCCCACCAAAGACTTGTTGGCAGTCGATGGTTGCTTCGAACGCCTTATCGGTTAAGAAGGCTTTAGCAATCGGTGTCAGTAGGGCGACTTTGATGTTTGCTGCAGCTTGTTCGGCTTTATCATCACTAAACTTGGCAATGTCTAAATGCTTGGCGACATACATGGCAAATGTACGAGCAGCAACGCTATTGGCTTTGGTATTTAAGAGCAGACGACGAACATCAGCATGATGGATAATGCTGTCAGCGGATTTATCAGGGTTTTTGATGCCAGCATCACTACGCCCTTGCAGACGCTCCTTAGCGTAAGCACAGGCGTTTTGGTAGGCAAGTACGCTTGCCCCTAAGCCTTGCAATCCCATGGTGACACGTTCATAGTTCATCATAATGAACATAGAAGCAAGCCCTGTATTAGGCTGTCCAACCATATAGCCAGTTGCACCATCAAAATTCATCACGCAAGTTGCCGATGCCTTAATGCCCATCTTATGTTCGATAGAGCCTGCTTGTACGCCATTATGTTCACCAAGTGAACCATCTGCATTCACTAAAAACTTTGGCACGATAAAAAGCGAGATGCCTTTTGAGCCTGATGGGGCATCTGGTGTTTTGGCAAGCACTAAATGAATGATATTCTCGCTTAGGTCGTGCTCCCCACCTGTAATGAAGATTTTCGTACCTGTAATGGTAAAGCTGCCATCTTGTCTTGGTGTGGCTTTAGTTTTAATCATGCCAAGATCTGTGCCAGCATGAGCCTCAGTTAGGCACATTGTGCCAGACCATGCACCGCTGTATAGCTTCTCAAGATAAGTGTTCTTTTGTTCTTCGCTTGCTGACCCAAGTAAGCATAAGCTTGCCCCTACGGTTAAATTAGGATATAGGGCAAATGATTGGTTGGTTGAAAACAGCATTTCTTCGGTCAGCATGGTAACTGTTTTTGGCATGCCTTGACCGCCATATTTTACATCACCACCAAGTCCAATCCAGCCTGCCTCGCTGTATTGCTTAAAAGCCTCACGAAAGCCTGATGGTGTTGCTACTTTACCATCTCCTAAAAATACGGCACCTTCATCATCGCCAGATTGATTTAAGGGCAGTAATTTTTCGGTGGCAAATTTTGCCATCTCATCTAAAATCAGATTTACTGTATCCATGTCCACATGATTAAGCTTTGGCGTGTTTTGCCAAAAAGTAGGTATGTCTAACACATCGTTTAAGGTGAAACGCATTTCGTCAAGTGGTGCGGTATAATGTAACGTCATAGTAAGTCCTTTGTATCCTAGGAAATGAAGATGAAATCATGTCATCTGATTGTAACGACATCATTTAGCAAAACAATGTGCAAGCGTGCAAAAGAGCCAACATCATAAGGTTTAATTTACACGGTAAATTTATAGTAGCGAATTATGATTGCCATGTGAAGTGGTAGATTAGACTGTTGGGTCATTTTTTTAATTTTGGTAAAAAAATTTTAAAAATCAATCAAATGCACGTATAATGCTGATTTACCATATGACTAAGTGACTTAGCTTACTTATTAACATAAAGGGGAATATGATGAAATTATATATGCTAAAAATTGGAGCAACACCAAGGGGTAGGCTAATTGAGCAGCATGATGTATTATTTGGCTTGGCAGATGATATTTCTGAGCTTGTGACGGTTGTTGATAAATCGTGGGTAGAAGCGGCTGGCATTTGGCATTTAGATGCGTATCGCACGGTTACTTATGTTGATGGCTTTGATGTGTCAGTTGTCCCAAAGTCTGATGCACTAGCGAGCGATTATCAGCTGTTCTTTGTTAATCTAGGCGGCTATAAGCCCAACCATTTTGAAGAATTTCATCATAAAATGCTGATCATTGCTAAAAGCATGAATGAAGCGACCGCCATCGCCAAAAAGAGTGATTTTTATCGAGAATTTAACATTGAAGGTACGTCAGCGACATCGCATATTGACGATAAGCACAGCGTTATGATTGATGAAATCTATGCAGTATCTGATGTTCTTGCTGGTCATCATGGTAATCTAAGTCTGCAAATAACCCCAAGCGTATGCCATCAGCCTGATGAGATGATGATTGGCTACTTTCCAAGAAAATCATTGATTGTTTAACCTTTAATTAAAGTTGCCACTTATGACTACTATTTGCCAAGCCAAGCCTTATTTGCCTGCCATTGAATCGGCATATTTTAAAACCACGCCCGCTGATTTTATCGTGACAGAACAGTTAGATATAGAATTTAGTGGGGCTGGTGAGCATCTTTGGGTGTATGTTTTTAAAGAAAATATGAACACCACTTTTGTTGCAAAACTTTTGGCAATGTGGGCAGATATAGGCGTGCGTGATGTGGGCTTTAGTGGGCTAAAAGATAGGCGAGCACAAACCTTTCAATGGTTTAGCTTGCTTATCCCAAAGTCGGTCATGCCAAGTATAAGTTTTGAGAAATTTATCAAAACCCAAGCTTTAAATGATGATGAAAAAGTGTCATTACTCAAAACGCATTGGCATCATAAAAAACTGGGTCGTGGCACACATAAGACAAATCACTTTAACTTAACCTTACGAGAAGTCAAAGGTAATCGGCAGGCAATTGATGAGCAACTACACGCCATCGCTACACTAGGCGTACCTAACTATTTTGGCGATCAGCGTTTTGGCATTGATGCTCAAAATATCCAAAAATCACAACAATTTTTTGAAAAAATTTTAGCAACGGGCAAGCCTTATAAACCCTACAAAAAAGACCAAGAACGCCATGCCCTGCTGATTTCCACTGCTAGAAGCGTGCTATTTAATGCTGTGCTTGATTATCGTGTGTCCCTTGGACTGTGGAATCAAGCCATTGCAGGTGACGTGTTTAACTTGGACGGTACAGGCTCGGTTTTTACAAGTGAGATTACCGATGAGATTTGCCAGCGGATATCAAAAGGTGATATACATCCGACTGCACCGCTGTTTGGTGCAGGAAAAAGCCTAGCGACAGATGATTGCTTATCGCTTGAGAAGGCAATTTTAGATGATGAAAAATACGCAAGCTTTACTAAGGGGCTGGTTGCCATCAAAGCAAAAATGGCACGCCGTAGTACACGACTGCTCATCGGCAATCTAAAGTGGCAATGGCAAAATGATGAGATATTGACCTTAGAATTTAACTTACCTAAAGGAAGTTTTGCAACTGTGGTGCTTGATGCAATCGTGGCAGAGCTTATCCAGTCTTGAATATGTGGCAGTGTGAGTTAAGTAGGTAAACCAATCAGAGTGCATTTATGAACATAAAGAAAATAACTATTATGCAGATGGGTAATTTAGCCCACGTTGTCATTTATAGACTTGGCTGCCTAAGTGGGCTGTGTGCGGTTGCTATATTTGGCATGCAGACAGCTTTTGCTGCTCAAGAGCCATCTGATGTAATCACAACGTTAGATAAAGTAAAAGATGAAAAATCGGCTGATCTAAAACATGCTGACGCACCGATATGCTCACCTGAAGCGTTGGCACAGGGTATTTGGCATTTTTCCTACGATGAAGCAAGCAGGGCGGACTTGGTCTGGAGCGGGTTTGGGGATAAGCGTCATGCTAATAAAAAAATACATAAAGACGTAAAAGAACCCTTGCTTGAGATGATTAAAGCTGCAAAAAAAGATAAAGTGGACTTGTATCCTGCATCTATTTTTCGCTCGGTGAAAAAACAAGCTTGGATTGTCAATGATAAAATACGCAAAAAGCAAAAGCCAGAGCAGATTTATTTTGTGTCATCGCCAGCAGGGTTTTCAGAACATCATACAGGCTATGCGGTGGATTTTTACCCTGTGGATGAGAAGTTTGTTAAGACTAAGGCGTATCCTTGGTTATTGGAGAATGCCGAGAAGTTTGGCTGGGAGCAGACTTTTACAGCAGATTATTCCAAAAAAAGCGGCGTCTCAGAAGAAGCGTGGCATTGGCGTTATGTTGGCGATGAGTATGGTAAGCATTTGTTTGAGCCACGCACCTGCCAGTCGCTGATAGTTGATGAAAATAGGGGCGTAATTGATGAGATTAAAGACTTAGTTGATGATAAAAGCTCTAATTAAATAGCCAGCCTTAAGTTTTAAAAAGCTAAAGCAATCAGATTGATGCGTTGTATTTATAAGATAATATGAGCTAAATCACCGCTTGCTATAGCAACCATGCTACGGCATTCTTTTAGTATGTGGGCTTGGTAGAACCAGCGCCCAATTTTTGGGTGGTATGCCATGCCTTGTTGCATAAGCTTATCAGCTTTGGTGTCTAGTTCGGCAAGCCTAAGCCGAATGCCTAAGCCGTGTGCTTTTAACACTGCTTCTTTTGCTGTCCAAATCTCAAACCATGCGTGTACTTTGTTTGGGGAATTTTGCCAATACCGCTGTTCATTTTGGCTAAAATACCGCTGTGCCATACCGCTAAAGTTCACTTTTCTATCCAAGCTTTCAAGATCAACACCGATACGACTGTTATCGTTTGTCCAGACTAACGCATAATGTTCTTTGGTATGGCTTTGGCTAAAATGCAGTGTGTCAATATTTGTACAAATAGGCTTGCCTGTACCTGTTTTGCCAAAAGTAGGGCGGTTCAACCCTAGATTTTCACAAAATTTTACCAATGTGTCTTGGCGATACTGTCTAAGAATCAGCCGTTGTTGTGCAGGCGTGGTAAATCCATCATCTGGCTGGTGGTGAGAATTAACACCATATAATTGAATGATGGATGCGATTGACCTGTGATGTAGATGGATGTTAGACATGCTTTCCTTGAATAATCAAGCTATCAAGCCGACGCTCACCAATCAAATACACCAAATCGGCAGGTCTGTCAATGTCCCAAATCGCCAAATCAGCATCCATACCAACTTTAATTTGACCTTTGGTGTCTTGTAGCCCCAACGCACGGGCAGCATGAATCGTTGTCCCTGCTAGGGCTTCTTGGCAGGTTAAGCCAAATAAGGTACACGCCATATTCATCGCAAGCAAGAGTGATACTGTAGGCGATGTGCCAGGATTGCAGTCGGTAGAGACGGCCATATTGATGCCTTTGTGTCTCATTTGGTCAATGGGTGGTTTTTTGGTTTCTTTTAAAACATAAAACGCTGTCGGTAGCAGTACGCCCACGACACCTGCCTGTGCCATCTTATCTATGCTCATAGTTGATAGATATTCAATGTGGTCGGCAGATAATCCCCCAAAATCTGCTACTAAAGCCCCACCGCCCATATCGCTCATTTGTTCGGCGTGTAGTTTGACAGGCAGATTAAGTTCTTTGGCAACAGCAAATAATCTGCCAACTTGGGCAGCATCAAAGGCGATAGATTCACAAAATGCGTCCACAGCATCCACCAAGCCTTCACCATGCAAAATACGCAACCACGCACACGCCTGCTCAACATATTCATCTGATTTTCCTGCATATTCTGGCGGTAGGGCGTGCAGGGCAAGGTAGGTTTTTTGGACGGTTATGCCAAAATCTTCTCCAATTTTTTGGGCGACTTGTAACATCTTACGTTCCGTTGGCAAATCTAAGCCATAGCCTGATTTAATCTCAATCGTACCAATGCCTTGTGCTATCATTGCACGCACTCGTGGCACGCTATACTCATACAGCTCATCAAAACTTGCCCCACGGGTCGCTCTAACACTTGCCAAAATACCGCCACCTGCTTTGGCGATGTCTTTATAATCCACGCCGTTTAGCCGCATTTCAAATTCATCACTGCGATTGCCTGCATAGACCACGTGCGTATGACAGTCTATCAAAGCAGGCGTTGCCCATTTGCCTTGTGCATCTATTACGTTTTTGGTGCTGAAATCTTGGGGTAATTCACCAATTAAGGATATTTTGCCGTCTTGAATGCCGATATTGGTGTCTAGTATTTGACCATAAGGCGTACCACAACAAAAGCCAAATTCGCTGTTAAAAGTGGCAAGATTGATATTGGTGATTAGGGTGTCAAAGGTCATGGGTTGTCCTTGTTGTTATGATTTTGGTAGTTCGGTCTTTAAGGGTGGTCTTACCATCGTTAAATACATTAAATCAAATACTTTATATTTTTGATAATTTTGGCGGGCTTCGTATAAGGTTAAACCGTTGTTTGCCATCGATGGCAGGTGTAAAACTTCATCGGGTGATGAAACAAGCCAATCGTCTTCCCAAAAACAAACAGGGCAGATGTCAAACCCACCACGCTCATTGACGGTAAGGTAGCCACAGCAATAACACACAATTTCATCAAAATTATTCATTATCCTGTCCTTTTAACAATAAATACCGCTCCACACATACCGCCAAAAGCCGTGCGACCACCTTTGCCCCACGGTCATCTATGTCGTAGTTTGGATTAAACTCAGCAAAGTCTAGCACCCGAACCTTGCCTGTATCTATGAGTTTGGTGAGTAAAAACTCCACTAAATCAAGTGCTATTCCTTTGGCGTTAACGGCACTGACCGCAGGCATGACGGACGCTGGCAGAGAGTCTAAGTCCACCGTGATATATAGTACATCAATGACATTGATAAAATCTGTCATCTTTTGCCAAATCTCATCATAAGACAGGCGATGGCAGTCGTCGTCAAAAATCATGCCCACGCCAAGTTGTTTGGCTTTATCAAACAGACTGGCAGTGTTGGCAAAACGGCTAATTCCCACACAAAAATAACAAAAATCATCGCCCAATACATCAGCAATCTGTAAAAAAGGCGTGCCTGATGTGGCGTATTCGTCTGTCCGCAGATCAAAATGAGCATCAAAATTGATGATGCCGATTTTTTGGTTTCGCTTTTGATGTTGCAAGTGCTGATACAAGCCTAAAAATGAGCCATAAGCAATCTCATGCCCCCCGCCCAAGCCCACAGCAAGGGCGTTGTTGCTTAAAACTTGGGTGATTTGATTGGCGTAAGCGTGCTGGGCTTGTTCTAGACTATTGGGTGTGATTTTGTCATCATCATGGCAGACGATGTCGCCCATATCGCCAACCAAGTTTTGTAACTCATAAGATGTGTCTTGAATGTCTGATGTGATGGGCAATTTGGCAAAAAATTCACGAATGATACTGGGGGCAGATTTTGCACCCACTCGTCCCAGATTTCGCCGTACGCCTTGATGGCACGCAAAGCCGACAAGACAAATAGGCTCACGTTCATAGGCATGAACCACATTGTGCCAATAGATTGCTCTGCCTGTCTCGTGGGGGTCGGTGCGTCCAGTATAGTACTTAGGGTTAAAGGGGGTGTGCTGTGTGTGAGCCATGGCGTATTTTAATGCTTATTTAATCAATGTCAGGGCGAGATTTTTCGCCCTTTTGGGTTTTTAATTAAAAGTTAAATATTGGTAAACCAATCTGCTCGCAAATCCGCCCATTCGCTCAATAAGTCGCCAGATAGTACAAGCTGTTTGGCGTGTTCAATGTCAGGGGCAAAATAGCGGTCCTTGTCATAATGTGGTACAGTTTGGCGTAATGTTTGGTGGACGTGTTGTAGCTTGGCAGATGTTGATAGATTATCTTGGGCGTGAAAATCTACCCCTTGGGCTGCTGCAAGTAGCTCAATGCCAACGATGGTGGCGGTGTTATGTGCCATCTCAAACAATCTGCGTCCTGCATAAGTCGCCATAGACACATGGTCTTCTTGATTGGCGGATGTAGGAATGCTGTCTACAGAAGCAGGGTGGGCGTGTGATTTATTTTCACTTGCCAAAGCAGCGGCGGTTACATGGGCAATCATAAAGCCAGAATTTAGCCCTGCGTTTTTGACCAAAAAGGCAGGTAAGCCTGATAAGGTGGCGTCAATGAGTAGTGCCACACGCCGTTCACTCATAGAGCCAATCTCGCTAATCGCAAGGGCAAGCGTATCGGCAGCAAATGCCACAGGCTCTGCATGAAAATTACCACCAGAAAGAGCAACAGGGTTGTCGTTATCGTTAAAAATCAGCGGATTGTCGGTTACGGCATTGGCTTCAATCAACAAGGTTTTGCCAGCTTGGTTAATCAAATCCAAACACGCCCCCATTACCTGTGGCTGACAGCGTAGGCAATAAGGGTCTTGCACGCGGTCATCATCGACATGGTGGGACGCACGGATTTGACTGCCGTCAATCAGATGGCGGTGAGCTTTGGCAATTTGGATTTGCCCATGGTGACCACGCACTTCATGAATGCGTGCATCAAAAGGCGTGTCTGAGCCTTTGGCAGCGTCAATAGAAAGTGAACCGACAACGGTCGCTGCTGCTAATAAATCCATCGCCATAAAATAACCACGAATGGCAAGGGCGGTGGAGACTTGCGTGCCATTGATGAGTGCCAAGCCTTCTTTTGCCCCAAGCACAATTGGCTGTATGCCTGCTTGCGATAGGGCCTCTTTGGCGTTCATTTTTTCGCCATTGACGAACACATCTCCTTCACCAAGCAATGCCAGTGTCATGTGCGAAAGCGGTGCCAAATCGCCACTTGCCCCCACCGAGCCTTTGGCAGGAATATTGGGTATGATGTTGTGATTGATGAGTGATAAAATTCCATCAATGATTTCACGGCGAACCCCAGACACACCTTGGGCAAGGCTAGATACTTTCATGACCATAATCAGACGCACCACGCCATCAGGCAGACGCTCGCCTGTGCCAACAGAATGGGATAAAATCAAATTACGCTGTAAAAGCTCAAGCTCATCATCGCTGATACGTTCCTTGGCAAGCAGCCCAAAACCTGTGTTAATGCCATAAGCTGCCTTGTCTTTGGCGATGATACGCTCCACCGCTTGACGAGATTGGTCTATCGTGTCATAAGCCGATGGGTCAAGCGTGATTTTGACAGGATTGTCATAAATTTTGCGTAAATCAGCAAAGGTGAGATGGCGTGGGGTTAGGTTGATTTGTTGCATGATATTCCTCAATAAAGTAAAAAGTCGTGTTAAATGAAGTTAAAAGTTTTCAAGTGTTAAAGGTTTTTAGTTAAAATCAGCTATGCCAATAAACCAAAAATTATCGCTAAATGCCCAATCAAACAGGCTAATAAAATGCTTAATGCTGTGCGAATAAACCAAATCATCACCATTTTGGCAACAGAAATTGGAATGCTGGTCGCTAGTACACAAGGCACCATTGCCGAAAAGAAAATAATGGACGACACCGACACCACCGCAGTAACATAGCGAGTCAATATGTCTTGCTTGGCTAAAAGTAGGGCTGGTAAAAACATCTCAGCAAGCCCTGATGATAATCCTTTGGCGACAAACATCGGAGAGTCAAGTCCGCCTGCCCAAGTAAAGGGGTATAATGCCAATCCTAGGATATCAAATACAGGCGTGTACTTAGACAATAACAGACCAAGTAGCCCAATGGCGATGATAGATGGTACAATCGCTGCTGCCATTTTAATGCCATCAAACAAATTTAACCACAAAATCTTTGGTAGGCTTTGGGCATCTTGAGCCACGCTAACGCCCATTTGCCAAGCTTGTTTGAGTCGGTTGCTTGTTGGGTATGGGTAATCATCTGTCTTGGCGTGCGTATCATCAAGCCTGCTAATGGGCGGCAGGCGTGCGGTGATGGCAGTTACCACAAAAGTAATAAGCAAACACGTCCAAAAATAAATATTCCAATACGCCATCAATTCTAAGGTCTTGGCAATAATTACCATAAATGCCGTAGAAACGGTAGAAAATCCTGTGGCAATAATGACCGCTTCTTTGGCAGAATATTCTCCTTGGCGATAGACGCGGTCGGTGATGAGTAGTGCTACCGAGTAGCTACCAACAAATGATGCCACCGCATCAATGGCAGATTTACCTGGTGTTTTAAACAATGGCTTCATCACAGGTTGCATGATGACACCCATCAGTTCAAGCAATCCAAACCCTAACAAAAATGACAGCATCAATGCTCCAATGGGTACAATCATACCAACTGACAATGCCAGCTTTTCAAACAAAAACGGCATCATGTCTTTTTCCATGAGACTCATCGGCAATAAGTTTGTGATGTACAAAGATGCTAAGATTAAACCCAATATTTTTAATAAAGTTAAGATTTTGGTGGTGGTGTTCTTTTTCCATGTGCCTGCCAAGAATGGTTCAATCACGCCATAAATCATCAACAAAAACAACAAAACAACTGCCAAAGTACGTTGTTCTTTTACCAAATAACTGGCAAGATGATCAAATGCAATGCTGGTTTTGCCACCCAATTCAAATGGTATAAAAAACAACAAAATGCCAAGAAAGCTAAATCCAATCATCTGTATGATGGCAAGTGAAGTGGATTTTTGTGAACGCTTTGATGTCGTTTGGTTGTTATTCATCATGTTAATCCTTTAATAACTGGGCGTATATTTTAGGATAAATACACGCCAGCGGTATTTATTGTTGATAAAACAGACTGTCGTTTTAAGGGTGTTTTATTATCACGACAGTCGTATTTATCAAGCATTCCTTACTCTACCATCGGCAACTTTAAACCATATTCTTTGGCAGTTTTGATGGCAAGCTCATAGCCAGCATCGGCATGACGCATAACCCCACTACCACAGTCATTGACCAAAACATTGGCAAGGCGTGCAGCAGCTTCATCGGTGCCATCTGCCACAATCACCATGCCAGAGTGCTGACTGTATCCCATGCCGACACCCCCACCATGATGAAGCGATACCCAAGTTGCTCCGCCTGCCACATTGAGCATACCATTTAATAACGCCCAATCAGAGACAGCGTCCGTACCGTCTTTCATGCTTTCAGTTTCACGGTTGGGGCTTGCCACAGAGCCTGTGTCTAGATGGTCTCGTCCGATGACAATGGGGGCTTTTAGTTCGCCATTTTTGACCATTTCATTAAATGCCAAGCCTGCTTTATCTCGCTCACCAAGCCCAAGCCAACAAATGCGAGCAGGCAGACCTTGAAAGTGAATGCGATCTTTTGCCATGTCAAGCCAGTTGTGGACATGAGTGTTGTCAGGGAATAGCTCTTTGATTTTTTGGTCAGTCTTATAAATATCTTCTGGGTCGCCTGATAATGCCACCCAACGAAACGGTCCTTTGCCTTGACAAAATAACGGACGAATATAAGCAGGCACAAAACCAGGAAAATCAAAGGCGTTTTTAACTCCTTCATCAAAGGCAACTTGGCGGATATTGTTGCCATAATCGGTAGCAGGCACACCCATCGCTTGTAAATCTAACATCGCTTGTACATGAATGGCACAGGATTTTGCTGCTTCTTTTGTTAAGCGTTCGTGTTGGGCAGGGTCGGCTTGTGCTGCTCTCCACTCATCTACCGTCCAACCAATCGGCAAATAACCATTGATAAGGTCATGGGCAGAAGTTTGGTCGGTTACAAAATCAGGCTTTATCTCGCCATTTTTGGCACGCTCTACAATCTTTGGTAGAATTTCGGCAGCATTGCCAAGCAGGGCGATAGACACCGCTTCGCCTTTGTCGGTGTGTTCTTTGATGAGTTCATAAGCGTGGTCTAAATCACGAGCCTGCTTATCCACATAGCCTGTTCTTAGACGAAAATCAATGCTAGATTGTTGGCATTCAATATTAAGCGATACCGCCCCTGCAAAAGTTGCCGCCAAAGGCTGGGCCCCACCCATACCACCAAGTCCTGCGGTCAAAATCCAGCGACCACGCCAGTTGTCTTTTGACTTGTCGCCTGTGGGGTTAAAATGCTGACGACCTGCTTCGGCAAAGGTCTCATAAGTGCCTTGTACAATGCCTTGTGTGCCAATATAAATCCAGCTGCCAGCCGTCATTTGTCCATACATAAATAAATCTTTGCGGTCAAGCTCATTAAAATGCTCCCAAGTCGCCCAGCGTGGCACAAGGTTTGAGTTGGCAATCAGTACTCTTGGGGCGTTGGCGTGCGTATTGAACACGCCCACAGGCTTGCCTGATTGAATGAGTAGGGTTTGGTTATTTTCCAAATCTTTTAGACTTTGCAAAATCTTATCATAGCATTCCCAATTACGAGCCGCCCGTCCGATACCGCCATAAACCACAAGGCTTTGGGGGTTTTCGGCGACATCTGGGTGCAGGTTGTTTTGAATCATGCGGTAAGGGGCTTCGGTCAGCCAGCTTTTGCAGGTTAGCTTTGAGCCTGTGGGGGCTTTGATGGTGCGAGTGCTGTCGGTGCGAGTGAATTTGCTCATGGTCGTCCTTTTATAAATTTGAGTGAGTCAAATAAGATGCTTGTCAGTTGATAAAAATAAAGTTGTATAGACAACTTTGCTTAATTTAACAAAGTTTTGATGGTTATGCAAGGGATTTTTTATGTTGGGTGCAAATTTTGGTATAATACGCTTTTATAATAATTTGATGGCAAAATTTTAGCATTACTGATGCCATCATATTTTACCCACACAAGACGCCCATCATGCCAAAACCTGTTTATCAACGTATCAAAGAGTATATTTTATACCAAATTCATCACGGAATATGGCGAGCAGGTATGCCTATTGCTAGTGAAAACGAGCTTGCGACAGCTTTTGGCGTGTCTCGCATGACCGTTAATCGTGCAGTAAATGAACTTACCAGTGATGGCGTCTTGACACGCAAGCAGGGTTCTGGAACGTTCGTTTCCCAAAGGCAGTTTAGCCATACTTTTGTGACAGTGCATAACATTCGCCATGACATTGAAAGCACAGGCAAAAGATACCACGCTAAAGTCATTAGTAAAAGATCAATCAGCAGGCATGATGTTCCAGAGTTTTTAGTAGGGGTTTTTGATGGCTCTCAAGATGTATTTGAAGTGGTTATAGTTCATTTTGGAGATGATGTGCCTTTACAGGTGGAAGTGCGTTATGTGGATTTAACGTTAGTACCAGACTTTAAAAACCAAGATTTTAATAGGGTAAATACCAGTGATTACTTAATTGAGCATGTGCCGTTGGTAAAGGGTCGGTATTTTATCCAAGCGGTGCATTGCCCAAGCGATATCGCTCAGTGGCTAAATTGTCAAAGTGGTCTTGCATTACGTCTTAGTCGCTACACTTATTCAGGAGATAAAGTCGTGACTTATGTGCAGATGTGGCATGATGGTGAGCGTTTTGAGTTTGGTGGAGAGCTTGAAAAAAGCCAGTAGCTTAAACTACTGGCTTTCATGAATTATTCGCAGCGGAATGTTACGGTGTATTCATAATCATCATCACGAGAGATGCTGGCACTTTTACCAAGAATACCACCAAGAACGCTGATGGCTTGATCAGCAACACGCCCAACTTTTTCATCAAGCACGCCATGATACTGGTGTGAATCTTTGATAATGATGGGTGTGTGAGCATTGCCACATTGTGATTTGGCGTAAGTCAATGCTTGATCACGAGCACTTAGCTTAGTTTTGCCATAACCTATCGTCTCAAAGACTTTATTTGGACGTTCAATAACAGGAACGCTTGGAGCAGTCTGGCAAGCTGTTAAGGCGGTGGCAATAGCGATAACCGAGATAACTTTATGTTGAGTTTTCATTAGATTTCCTTGATAAATATAACAGTATATTAAAGTTTTGTCATACTTTTAAAATGCAACACTTTTAAAATCAATAACACGCTTAAAATTATTTGATAGTGTTTTAAGCGTTTTTGTGGCAAATACAAAAGTTTCACACACTTTAAATAAGAGTCTATCTTATTGTGCCTAAAATAAAAGACGAATGCAATGGCTATTTGTGGTTATTTTGTAAAGATAAAGTTATGTTGTCAATCAGGCAGTTAAAAGTTGTACGTTGCACGAGCATTTTATGAATGAGTAGATGATTAAAATCGCCTTACTAAGTGGTTATTTTTAACTTAAATTTATGCTACAATGACCTAAAATCTAATACATAAAGGCTTTATTATGACGACTAAGATTCCCCATGTACTGATGATTCTAGATGGTGTTGGACACCGAGAAGATGAGCAAGATAATGCTGTTTTGGCAGCCAAAACCCCAAACCTAGATAAGCTAAAAGCCACCTATGCTAACGGTCTTATTAGTGGTTCTGGTATGGATGTCGGATTACCTGATGGACAGTTTGGTAACTCTGAAGTGGGGCATATGAATCTTGGGGCGGGGCGTATTTTATATCAAGATTCTACCCGCATTATGAATGACATTAATACAGGTGCGTTTTTTGATAATCAAACGCTGGTTGATGCTGTTAAAGCAACCAATGACAATGAAGGTGCGGTGCATATTTTAGGCTTGTTGTCAGATGGTGGGGTACACGCCCATATTGAGCATATTAAGGCAGCGTGCAAGCTTGCTTTACAGCAGGGAGCTTTGCAGGTATTTGTTCATGCCTTTTTAGATGGTCGTGATACACCGCCCAAGTCAGCCGATAAATATGTGACTGATTTACAAGATTATTTAAAGACGCTAAATGCTCAGTTTGAAGGAGTGGCTAGCATTGCTAGTGTGATTGGGCGTTTTTTTGCGATGGATCGAGATAAGCGATGGGATAGAGTGGAGGCTGCTTACGAGCTTTTAACCGAAGCAAAAGCTGTCAGAACAGCAAGCACCGCTTTACAAGCTGTACATTTGGCGTATGAGGCAGGCGAGACGGACGAATTTATCCAAGCCACCATTATTGATGATAACGGCATTATTGCTGATAATGATGGCGTGATTTTTATGAATTTTCGTGCTGATCGAGCAAGAGAAATTACCCAAGCATTTGTTAGTGATGATTTTGATGGCTTTGGGCGTCATTACACGCCAACCTTATCAGCTTTTGTGATGATGACAAAGTATTCAGATGACTTAGAAAATAATGCTAAAACGAGCATTGCTTATTTACCCACAAGCCTTACCAATACATTAGGTGAGTATCTCCAAAACCATAACAAAACCCAACTTCGCATTGCCGAAACTGAAAAATACGCTCATGTAACTTTCTTTTTTAGCGGCGGTCGAGAAGAGCTTTATGATGGCGAAGAACGTATTTTAGTAAACAGCCCAGATGTTAAAACGTACGATTTAAAGCCTGAGATGAGTGCATTTGAAGTGACTGATAAGTTAAAAGATGCAATTTTATCTGGCAAGTTTGATGTGCTGATTGTCAATTATGCCAATGGCGATATGGTGGGTCACTCTGGCGTCTTTGATGCAGCGGTGAAAGCGGTCGAGGCGGTCGATGCTTGTATTGGTGAGATTGTTGAGGCAGTAAAGCTGATGAATGGGCATCTACTCATTACAGCTGATCATGGCAACTGTGAACAGATGCAAGATTATGACAGTGGTCAGGTGCATACTCAGCATACGACTGAGCTTGTGCCATTTATTTATGTGGGTGATAACGCTGTGACGATTCGTGATGGTGGCAAGTTATGTGATGTCGCCCCAACTTTGCTTGATTTGATGGGTATGCAAAAACCTGATGAGATGAGCGGTACGTCTTTATTGGTGTCGTAGATGATGACTTTGGGAAACTTTGTAAAACTAACCCTTGTGGCTGCAGTTTATGGCGTGATGTCAGTGTCTGCAGTCGCACAAGTAAGCCCAAATGATGGCTATGACGAGACAGTAAACCCAGCATTACAGGCTTTAGGGGGTGAGCCTGACGTGCTGCATGGCATTGATGGCTTACACCAAGGTCGTGTACCCTTAAATACCATTTCGCCTGAAGTGTTAAAGACATTTGTGGCAGTTGTGGACTTGGTGAGACGTGAATACCCTGAGAATCTTAGTGATGAGAAGCTGTTTGAGTATGCTATTCGTGGTATGCTCCAAAAAGTAGACAGTCACGCTGATTTTTTAGATGCCGAAAACTATGCTGATTTGCAGTCGTTTACAAGCGGTGATATTGCTGATGTCGGACTTTGGGCGACGTGGCAAAAAGACAAGGGGCAATGGGTCGTTACTCGGGTGGTAGATGGTATGAGTGCGATGAGTGAGGGTGTCGAAGAGGGTGATTTTATCCATAAAATTGGCGATATACAGCTTGATGGCTCTCAGACTGATAATGATGTGGCACAGCTTTTAAGCGGTATCCTAAATACTGAGGTTGCTGTTGTGCTTTCAAAATCTGGGCGATCAAAGCGTACTGTTAGCCTTGTGCGTAACCACCCAAAAAAAAGCCAAATTGAGATGCTAAGTAAAGACGGTGTCATTATCATTAAGTTACCTGTTTTTCAAAACAATACCAGAGAGCAGATTTTACAGGGTTTGACTGGCGTGGATAAAGTCCAAGGGATTATCATTGATGTACGCAATAACCCAGGTGGCGTGTTAGAGTCTGCTGTTGATGTTGCATCGCTGTTTATGCGTGATCAGACGATTACCCAAATACAAGGTAAAAATGGCTCAAATCGCGTCTTAAAAACTACCCGTTCACCGCTGCTTGATGAGTTGCCACTGATGATTCTGCAAAATCGCTACTCAGCATCAGCATCTGAAGTACTAGCAAGTAGTTTACAAGAGCAAAAACGTGCATTGATTGTTGGTGAATCAAGCTATGGTAAGGGATCAGTGCAGTCGGTGATACCGTTAGGAGACGGTCAAGCAGTCAAGCTGACCACCGCTCATTATCTGACTGCTAAAGGTGTGAAAATTGATGGCGTTGGCGTGAAAGCTGACGTGAATTTCCCAAAAAACACAAGCGACGATAGGGTAGATGATTGGCTAGAGCGTGCCTTAGCACTGATGGAAAAAGCTAAGCTTGCCAAAGGCGTGGAGTTTACGCCAGTTGGTGGATTTTAGTGGCTGGTAAATGCAAAAGCATAACCTTGCATTAAAAATTTTCATTTAAGGGTGTCTGCAATCGTGGACGCTTTGGCGAAAGGCTATCTAACAGCGTCTCACTAACAGGAATAAAAGACCCGCAAATATATGAAGCTAAAATCTGAGCACATAGTGGGGCAAAGCTAAACCCTTTAGAACCCATACCATACATGGCGTATAAGTCATCTGCTACCTGACCGACAATCGGATGATAATCAGGTGTCTGAGCACGGATACTAGCTCTGCCAGAAAGTGTGCTTGGTGTGATGTCTAGTTTATCGGCTAGGCTTGGTAGAGCTTGGGCTAGCTTATCTAGGTTAAATGTATGCTCATCATCAGTTACTGTCGTGTCTGTGCAATTTCTAACAAAACTTGCCCCCATTAAGAGATGAGATTCATCTTCTAAGTCAAAAGCTGCACAATAGCCATCGTATTTAATGGGCGTGCGTGGTAGTAGCTGTGCGTGATTATCATCATGTGATAGCTTTAGCCAAGATACTTGACCACGGATTTTACGGCAATTAAACAGCTCATCACACAGTAGATGGCTCTCAAATCCACTACAAATAACTGCAGCATCCGCTAAGATTTCACCAGCATCTGTTATTAAATGCACGTCACTACCATGGCGTATTTGCTTTATATCTGCTTTGATAAACTTAATCAAAGGGTCTGTTAGTACAGCATTCATAAATGCGCGCGGACTGACTAAGCCAGCCTTTGGGATAGCTGCATTGATTTGATGTTCCAAAAAGGTCTTATCTTTTATCTCATAGATAAGCTCATCAGGATAAGGACTAATAAGAGACCGTAGTTTTTCGGTGCTTTTTTTAGTCGGCATTAGAAAATCAATCACGCCAGTATTATTAAAAACCGTCTGGTCGGTATTATTAAACTGCCTATAAAACCGTTCGGCATATAAAAACCCAACAGTTGGCAAATGGTCTTTAGCTTTTTCAATTAGAGTAAGCTTGGGAGCAAGTAAGGCTCTTGGATTGCCAGAAGCTCCAGCAAGGGGTGATTGCTTATCAATTAAACTTACTTGAATGCCGCGTAAGGCTAAGCTATGAGTCAAACACAATCCGCTAATGCCTGCACCGATGATAGCGACGTGTTTAGGTTTGTCAAGTTTGTTAAGTGCTTGATGGGGCTTAGTGATATGAGCTGTGAGCATTTCACGCTTATGCCCAAATCCTTTAACTTTTGTGACTAAAAAGCCGACATCAACCAAGGCTCGACGCACAAAACCTGCTGCAGTAAAAGTGGCAAGACTTGCTCCATCGGCAGACAGCTTGGCAATGGTGTCAAACAGTGCAGGTGACCACAGTTCGCTATTTTTGCTTGGTGAAAAGCCGTCTAAGAACCAAGCGTGAACACCCGCTCCTTTAGGCTTGGTTTTTAGTAGTGTATCAAAGCTTGCCTTGGCATCGCCAAACCATAAATCTAAGGTGATGTCATCATCAATCGTAAGTCTGTGGCAGCCTGCTAGTAATGGCGGGTATTGACATAGCAAGCTATTAATATAAAACGATAATCCATCATTATCTTGCCAAGCGTTTAGGGCTAAAGTCAGATTCTCTTTGGTGAGTGGGAATTTTTCGGTGCTGATGAAATGCAAGCGGGCGTGGTTGGCAAGTTTACCTTGCTGCTTAAGCTGCCCCCAAAGCTGACATAAAGCCAAAAAATTCAACCCTGTGCCAAACCCTGTCTCTGCTACACAAAATTCATCGTATTCACTAAGCTTGCCTAAGCGATGTGATAAATCGTTGCCTTGTAAGAACACATAACGGCTTTCATCAAGCCCACCCGCCTTTGAGAAATATACATCATCAAATGCTGTGGAGACAGGCACGGTATTACCCAAATGGTCAGTCCGCCATTGGATAGTGGCAACGCTTAGTGTGTCAGTCATTGTCGTTTTTGGGTAGGGCTTGGATAAAGGGCTTGATGTCCACATGGCTATATACACCACCATGCAGATAAGGCTCGTCATCTACCCAAGCTCGTGCCTGTTCAAGATCATCAAAATGAGCAATAATCAGGCTACCGCTCATGGCAGGCTCGCCGTGATTGATGGGTGTCGGACCTGCGATGACAAGGCGATTTTGGGCGTGTAGGGCGGTTAGTCGTGCCAAATGAGCAGGTCTTAGCTCACTACGTTTGGCGGTGCTGTCAGCTGTGTCATGTCCGATGATGGCAAATAAGGGCATAATATTTCCTTGTTATCTTTGATGTGGGGCGATTATTGGCATGAAACTTGTTTGTCTTGTATTTAACCCCATTTTTCGCATTTTTCATTGCAAATACAAAAGGTAGGTACACTCCAAAAGTTTCAATCCGTTATTTTTTAATGGCGGTTTCATCTAATTTAAAATGCTTACGCAATACCACAAACATACCTGCCATAAATGTCATCATGACAATCACATCGCCAAAGGCGGCAAAGTCGCCCCAGTATTCACCCCCCATGAACACAAAGGCAAAAAAGCCGTGCAATCCTGCCATGACGATAAATAGCCCAGCCCAAGCTAAGTTTAATTTTACCCAGCCTTGACTGTTTAAATTTAAGATGGGGTCAAATAGTTTTTTTACCACAGGCTTGCGGTCTTTGGTAAAAATGGGCGAGATGGCAATCCCCAGACCAAAAGCAAGGTTGATGAGTACTGCTTTTAGGCGGATATAGTAGTCGTCTGATAGGGCAAGGGTTAGACCGCCAAAGACAATCGTCATGGCAAGTACGAACCATTGCTGTTTTTCTAGGCGAAATTTTTGACTGACAAACAAATAACCATAAACAAGTATGGTAGCAAGCACCAAACCTAAGGTTCCAACCAAGATGTGATTATTATCTACGCCCCCTGTTAGCCCAAATATGGTCAAAAGGGGGTGGTCTGCATCTGTTTTGTCTGTTTTTTTGTATAAGACATAAAAAACGATGAGTGGGATAAAATCAAGTAAGGATTTCATGGGGTATTTTTTGCGTGAAATAAAGGAGGTATTTTACATGGTTTTGGGGGAAAAATCAGCTTTTTGTTGGGGTTATTGTTAAATTTAATGAGCCACAGCACATTCATCATTCATCAAAAAGCACACATAAATCACCATTGGCATACAACAGCCTTATTTATGGTATTGCCAGCCATGATGACAATTGTAACAACCAAAGCATAAGTTGTGATAAAGGCGATGCGATGAGAGAAGAACCAACCAAAATTTTTGGGTGTTGTTGATGATTGTTCTTTTGGTACTTTGGTGGTATTGATTGATTCGTATTTTTTAAATCTTATCAATAAAAATTAGAAGCAATCAATATCAATAAAGAGAGCAAAACAAGATAATTAACTTGCAATAACGCAAATAAAGACGCAATGATGACACTAACTAAAATCGCCCCAATTTTATCAGCAACCATCAATACTGAATTGAGTCTTGTAAATTGATTGTCGTAGTTTTTGATTGAGATGGCTTGTGCAACCGCACTTCTGGCGGAGTAAAAGATAGAAAAATATACGCTAACCAGTAAGGATAACAAAACATAAAATAAGCTATTTTGTTTGTGTGATTAAGGCAAAGATAATCACAAAACACATCAAGCTATTTGCCAGTACAACAGAACGTATCCTTGAATGCTTATCTAATATGACACCTATTTTCTTACTGACAACGGCATTTAAGAACAAAGAAGCCAAAGTAATCATCGTAACATATTCAATACCAAGTTTTTCGTATAACACCCAAATAGACATTGCTTGCACAAGCATAATGGCAATATCAGCTCTGCCTTAATGGCAGTATCCCAAATAAATAAGCCCAACATGATATTGGGCTTATTTACGTTCAAATCCATCTAATCAACTTCTGAGTACTTGCTCGCCTGTCTTGACGACCATACTTGGCTTTAAGGGCATCAAGGGTTTGGTCAAGGCGACACTCAGTACTTCATCTATGGTCTCAACTGCTTGAATGATAAGACCTTCTTTGACATTGTCAGGAATATCTGCCAAATCTCGTTCGTTGGATTTGGGGATTAGAACCTGCTTGATACCGCCACGATGGGCAGCAAGAAGCTTTTCTTTGAGTCCGCCGATACGCAAGACTTTGCCACGAAGTGTTACTTCGCCTGTCATGGCGATGTCAGGTCGAATCGCAATGCCTGTAAAGGCTGAAGTAATTGCAGTCGTTAGGGCGATACCTGCTGAAGGTCCGTCTTTGGGAGTTGCACCTTCTGGCATATGAACATGAATGTCGGTATTTTTAAATTTCTCATAATCAATACCAAGACGTTCGCCATTAGCACGCACCACGCTCATGGCAGCACGGATAGACTCTTTCATGACATCGCCAAGCGACCCTGTAAAGACAAGCTCGCCCTTGCCTGTCATAGTGGCAGTCTCAATGGTGAGTAGTTCGCCGCCCACAGAAGTCCATGCCAGCCCTGTGATTCGCCCAATTTCTGGCTCTTTTTCGGCTAAGCCATAATCAAATGGCTTGACGCCAAGATAGTCACTAATGTTGCTATCGTCAATAGTAACGCCGTTAATTTTGGTTGATTTTTTTGGCTTAATGCCATAAGTTTCAATTTGATGGCGTACCGTTTTACGGCTGATTTTATTAATCTCACGTTCTAAATTTCGCACACCAGCTTCTCGTGTATAATGGCGAATGATGCTCATCACTGCATCGTCTGTGATATCAAGCTCGTTTTCTTTTAGACCGTTTTGCTCTAGGGCTTTTGGTATTAAGTAGTTTTGAGCAATGCTCATTTTCTCATCTTCGGTATAGCCAGGCAAGCGTATCACTTCCATACGATCTAGTAAGGCTTGTGGAATATCCATGCTGTTTGCTGTACAGATGAACATAACTTGGGAAAGATCCAAATCTAAATCCAAATAATGGTCGTTAAAGGCTTTATTTTGAGATGGGTCTAACACTTCAAGCAAGGCAGATGCTGGATCGCCACGAGAGTCTTGTGCCATTTTGTCAATTTCATCAAGCAAGAACAATGGGTTTTTCACTTCAGTTTTGGCCAAAGACTGCACGATTTTACCGGGCATAGCACCAATATAGGTACGGCGATGTCCACGGATTTCAGCTTCATCACGCACGCCACCCAACGCCATACGCACAAATTTACGTCCTGTGGCACGAGCAATACTCTCGCCTAGTGATGTTTTACCGACACCTGGCGGACCTACTAGACATAAAATCGAACCTTTAAGTTGTTTGACTCGACTTTGGACTGCTAGATATTCTAAGATGCGATCTTTAACATCATCTAGCCCATAATGGTCTTTATTTAATGTGTCTTTTGCCTTGTCTAGGTCGATACTGATTTTACTGGCTTTATTCCAAGGGGTGTCTAAAATCCACTCAATGTAGCCACGCACCACAGAAGCTTCTGATGAAGATGAAGGCATCATTTTTAACTTTTTAAATTCACTCTCGGCTTTTTTGCGAACATCTTTAGGTAGATCAGCTTCTTTTAGGCGTTTTTCTAGTTCATCATCGTCATCATCACTTTCACCATTTAGGGTGTAAAGCTCATCTTTGATGACTTTCATTTTTTCGTTTAAGAAGTACTCACGCTGATTGCTTTCCATGCGTTTACGCACGCTGTCTTGAAGTTCTTTTTCAAACCCACGTTCAGACTTAGCCTTAGTGAAGTAGCTAATAAGAAGGTCGCAGTAGCCACCGACATCATCATTACTTAAGATTAACTGCTTATCATCTAGGCTGATGGAAGTACGCATGGCGATAAAATAGATAAGCTCTGATAGGTCGGTGATTTTATGAGCGACACGCAATAAATCTTTGGCGTTCTTAAGGTGGGCTTGGGCATAATCTGTAAATAAGTCAAGCAACACTTCACGATGAGCTTCGATTTCATCTTCACTCATGTCGTTCTTGACAGGGCTTGGTTTGGCGATTGCTGTTATAAACGACTCGCTTAATACGTCGTCAATCTTAGTGCGTTCTAAGCCTTCGATTAAGACTTTTAGGCAGTTGCTGTCAGCATCATGTGGCATGGTGCTGATGATACGGCAAATCGTACCGACATCATGTAGATTATCAGTATCAATCTCTTCGCTTAACGAGTCTTTTTGGGAGACGATGATAATTTTGCCATCGTGCTTATCTTGAGCAGCTTCAATTGCCCAAAGCGATTGCGGGCGTGCGACGAATAAAGCGATTTGTGTTTTTGGATAAACCACGACATCACGCACAGCAAGTAGCGGCAGTCTTTTATTATTATCGGTCATAAACATTCCTAATCTTATGAAATCAGTTCAAAAGTTTATGGTGCTTTTTACTCAAAATACAAGCCATTGCATTAAAAATATTACAGCCTAAATAAAAACAGCCGTGCTAGACGACCGTTTTTTAGGTTTTTGTAAAGGTGATTATTGCACCAATGTAGAGCCGCCGCCCAATGCTCGATACAGACGAATCTGACTGATGGATTTTTGCTCTTCTAGTTGTAACAGCTGCTGCTGATTGGTGAATAAGGAGCGTTCGGCATCTAGGACGTTTAGGTAATTATCCACGCCTGCACGAAAGCGAGCATAAGCAATCAGATGAGTCTGTTGTAAATTAGATTGTAGTTTGTAGCCTGATTTTAGCTGATCTTCAATCGTGGCACGACTTGCCAAGACATCTGATACTTCTTTAAAAGCTGTTTGGATAGATTTTTCGTAATCGGTTAAGGCTTGTTGTTCGGCGATTTTTGCTACTTCATAGTTGGCTTGGCGTGCTTTGCCATCAAAGATGGGTAGGTGAATGCTTGGCATGAACGACCAACCAAGGGCAGCAGAGCTAAATAAATTATCAAGGCTAGTTGAGCTATAACCGATATTACTTGCTAAGCGAATGCTTGGAAAATAAACGGCTCTAGCCACACCAATATTTGCTCCTGCGGACTTAAGGCGATGTTCAGCCTGAATGATGTCAGGGCGGTAAGTGAGCAGTTCGCTTGGTAAGCCTGCACTAAAAACGCTTGGGCTTGTCACATTGCCGACAGCGATGACAGGCATAAGCTCGTTTGGAATTGGTGTGCCAACAAGCAGTTGCAGGGCGTTCTTATAGCGTAAGATGGCAGTTTGGGATTGGTATACCGCAAGCCTAGCGTTTTCAAGCGATGATTCAGCTTGTAGGCTTGATGTGCGAGCGTCAATGCCTGCTTCAAAGCGTTTTTTAGTGATGTCAAATGCTTTTTCACGAGTCTTTAGTGTCTCATTGGCTAGGTGCTGCTGAGCTAGGGCATAGCTTAAGTTGACATAAGTTTCTGCAATATTGGCAATAAGCGAAATTTGCACAGCATCTTTGGCAGCGGCTGTGCTTAGATAGTCTTCTAAGGCGGCAGCTTTACTACTGGCAACTTTACCCCATAAATCAATCTCATAGCTTGGCACAGCAAGCCCAACTTGATAAATGGTATGCGGATTTGCATCAGGTGGTGTTACACCGTGATTGGCACTGCTATTTATACCAAGCGTGGGACGGCTGTTTGCGTCGGTGATTTGGTATTTTGCCTTGGCACTTTGAATGGCAAGTACAGCGTTTTTTAGATCTTTATTATGGTGTAAACCAAGTTTAATTAGTGTCTTAAGTTTATCATCTGAATAAAAATCTTGCCAACGCATCGCTGCCACACTCTTGGCATCGCTTTGGGGAGTTTGGTCTAACTCATAACTTTCGTTTGGAAGGTTTGGTCGGATGTTTTGGGGTGTGGTCTTTGGCGGGACACTACACGCCGATACTGCAAGGCTAATGGCAGTCAATGCTAATAAAGGACGAATTGCTTTCATGTAAAATCCTACTACCCCACTTATTTAAAAGTGGGGCTTTTATGGTTTAGTGAGTTGTTGTTACAGGTTTTTCTTTATTTTCTTTATAAGGGAAAATTGACCGCACCCATACATAAAACATTGGGATAAAGAAAATACCTAAGAGTGTGGCAGTAATCACCCCGCCCAGCACGCTTGTACCCACGGCATTTTGACTGCCTGAGCCTGCTCCTGTTGCCATATATAATGGCACAACACCGATGCCAAAAGCAAGCGATGTCATGATGATTGGGCGAAGCCTTTGTCTTCCTGCTTTCATCACTGCTTCTTTTAGGGTGTAACCTGCCTCTTGGAGTTCTTTTGCAACCTCGATGATTAAGATGGCATTTTTAGCGGATAATCCGATAACGGTTAAAAGTCCCACTTGCAAATAGACGTCATTGGCCAGCCCATCAAAGGCGGTAAACAGTACAGCACCTACCACGCCAAGTGGCACAACAAGCATAACAGCAAAAGGTACAGACCAGCTTTCGTATAAGGCAGCCAAGCATAAAAATACCACAAGCATAGAAATGGCATAAAGTATTGGTGCTTGTGAGCCTGATTTTTTCTCTTCTAAAGATAAGCCAGACCACTCATAGCTGATGCCATCAGGCAGCTTGGCAATCATGCTTTCCATTTCTGCCATCGCATCGCCTGTGGATTTGCCAGCGACCGCTGAGCCTGTGATGTTTAGCGATGATAGGCTGTTATATCGTTCAAGCTTAGGTGAGCCGTATTGCCAATGACTACTAGAAAACGCCCCAAAGCCTATCATCTGACCTTCATTATTGCGTACATACCATTTATTAATGTCTTCAGGTACGCTGCGACTTTCAGGTTCACCTTGCATATAAACTCTTTTAATGCGTCCACGGTCAATGAAGTCGTTAACGTAGCGAGACCCCCACGCTTGTGAGATGGTAGCGTTAATGGTGGCAAGATTTAACCCATAGGCGGCAGCTTGCTCTTGGTTAATATCTACTTTAAGTTCAGGTGCGTCTTCTTGACCATTTGGGCGAACTTGGGTAACGACAGTGCTTTGGGCTGCCATACCAAGAAGCATATTGCGAGCCTCAATAAACTCTTCATGGCTTAGATTGCCGACATTTTGTAGTTGCAAGTTAAAGCCGTTTGATTGCCCCATGCCTTGAATGGCAGGTGGTGCTAGGGTAAAGACGTTTGCTTGGTTGTAGCCACCCATAAAGTAGCCCATCGCTTTGCCTGCAATGCTGGCAGCTGTGTTGGCATCACCTGTACGCTCGTCCCAGTCTTTTAGGCGAATAAATGCCATGCCGTTATTTTGACCAGAACCCATAAAGCTAAAGCCTGCAATGGTAAAGACGCTTTCGACGTTATTTTGTTCTTGATTCTCAAAATAGTGCCGCACATCACTCATCACCGCTTGGGTTTGATTAATGGTTGAGCCAGTAGGTAGCTGTACGATAGACATTAGCATGCCTTGGTCTTCTTCGGGTACGAATGAACCGGGTAGTTTATGAAGTGTAAAGCCCATAATACCAACAACCAGTGCATACAGTGCAAGAAAAGCCCAGCGAGCCTTGATTGACTTACCTACAAAAGACTCATAATTGCGACTTGCCTTATCAAAAAAGCGGTTAAACCAACCAAAAAATCCTGTCTGCTGTGACAGTGGTTTTTTGTTATGGCGTTTAAGTAAAGACACGCATAAAGCAGGTGTGAATATGAGTGCCACAAGGGCGGATAGCGTCATGCTGGTGATTAGTGTTACTGCAAATTGACGATAAATCACCCCTGTAGAGCCACCAAAGAAAATCATTGGCACAAACACCACAGATAAAATACAGGCAATACCGATAACAACTTTACCAATCTCTCTCATAGATTGTTTGGTGGCATCCTTGACTGAGATGGTCGGGTTTTCTTCTAAAATACGCTCCACGTTTTCTACAACGATGATGGCATCATCTACCAAAAGACCGATGGCAAGCACCAAGGCAAACATGGTAAGAATGTTAATGCTAAATCCAGCTATCAGCAAAATAGCAAGCGTGCCTAGAATGACCACAGGCACAGCAAGCGTTGGGATTAATGTGGCTCGCCAATTCTGTAAGAACAGTAGCATGACTAAAAATACAAGCACAATCGCTTCAAATAAAGTCATGACCACCTGTTTGATGGATAGTTTCACAAATGGCGTGGTGTCGTATGGCACATTTACCGCCATGCCTTTTGGGAAATTAACCGACAACTCATCCATACGCTGCTGAACGGCTTCTCGTACGCTTAGGGCGTTTGCACCGCTGGCAAGCATGATCGCCATGCCTGAAGCTGCTTTGCCATCATACTCACTGATGAAGTTGTAATTTTCACTGCCAATTTCGACTTTAGCGACATCACGCAGACGTACTTTAGCACCACTGCCATCGGTTTTTAGTAGGATATTATTAAACTCTTCAACTGTTTTTAGATAGCTTTGAACAGTAACGGTGGCGTTAATCACCTGACGATCAGTAGCTGATGGAACTGCAGCAAGCTGACCTGCTGACACTTGAGCGTTTTGGGCGGTAATGGCAGCTGCGACGTCTGATGGCATAAGGCTATAAGCACGTAACTTTTCAGGGTCTAGCCACACTCGCATGGCATAAGATGAGCCAAAGACATTGACGCCACCCACGCCATCAACACGGCTTATCTGATCGACGACACTTGAGTTTAGGTAATCGGCGATATCTGTACGGTCCATAGAGCCGTCTTCTGATGTAAAAGCAAATACTGCTAAAAATCCGCTTGCCGATTTAGAGACAGACACGCCTTGACGCTGGACAGGCTCTGGTAGAGAACTTGTGGCAGCTTGGAGTTTGTTTTGGACTTGCACTTGGGCAGTGTCTGGATCGATGCTGTTATCAAAAGTTAATGTAACAGAAGCTGAGCCTGTTGCTGATGAGCTAGATGACATATACTGTAAGCCATCAAGCCCTTTCATCTGTTGCTCAATAACTTGGGTCACTGAGTTTTCAACTGTTTGAGCGTCTGCTCCTGGA
The DNA here is from genome assembly GCF_022701215.1 of Moraxella nasovis. Lineage (NCBI taxonomy): Bacteria > Pseudomonadati > Pseudomonadota > Gammaproteobacteria > Moraxellales > Moraxellaceae > Moraxella > Moraxella nasovis. The sequence continues at coordinate 1,776,163 of NZ_CP089976.1, forward strand.
TAGACGGCATTCACACTGACTGTGGTTGGGGCAATCTTTGGGTATTGTTCTACAGGTAGCGAGCGAGTAGATAATAGACCCACTAACATGATAAGCATTGCCAGCACCCAAGCGAAAATAGGGCGTTCAATAAAAAATTTTGACATGACGGCTATACCTTATTGAGTCACTTTGGCATCAGCATTTGCTTGAGCTACATTTGGCTGAGAAGCGGTATCTGACACATAAGGAGCTGTTTTTACGTCTTGTCCTGGCTTAACTTTAGCACCACCTAACACGACGACTTGATCTTTTGATACAAGCCCCTCAGAGATTACCCATTGACCTTCGTAAGTGCCTGCCACCTGAACAGGTCGCACTTCAATTTTATTGGCATTATTAACCACATAGACTTGGGTGTCGCCTTTGGGTGAGCGAATTAAGGCACTTTGGGGGATAAGAGTCGCATTATCGATGACTGCTTGCGCCACTCGAGCATTGACATACATACCAGGCAATAAAATGTCGTCAGGATTTGGGAATACGGCACGAATGGTAACTGAGCCTGTTGATTCATCAACAGTGGCATCTAGTAAGGCAAGCTGACCTAAAATTGGATAAACTGTACCGTCTTCTAGTACAATCTGCACCTCTAGGCTACCTTGGGACGCTGTGCCTTCAGAAAGCTGCTGACGTAAGCGAAGTAGTTCTGAGCTTGATTGGCTGATGTCCACATAGACCATATCAGTGCGAGAGATGGTGGCCAGTGCTTTTGCTTGGTTGGCAGAGACTAAAGCCCCATTAGTGGCAGCAGAAATGCCAATTTTCCCTGATATAGGAGCTCTAACAATCGTGCGACTTAGATCAAGCTGACTGGCATTTAATCCAGCCTTGGCACTGCCGATGGCAGCTTCTGCACTGTTAATGCCAGCTGCAGCTTGATTGGCGGTGGCTTGTGCAGCCTGTAGTTTTGCTTGAGCGGTATTTACAGCTGTAACTGCTTGATCGTACGCCTGCTGAGAGATGGCATCTACTTCAACAAGTCCAGATAGTCGCTGTAAATCTGCTTGAGCTTGATCAAGAGCTGCCTTTTGAACGGCGATATTAGCCTTAGCATTGGCATAGGCGGCACGAGCGTTTTGGGCGGTAGCTTGGGCATTGGCAACGGCAGCTTGACCTGAAATCACAGCACTTTTATAGCTGTCAGTGTTAATGCGATAAAGCGGCTGACCTTTTTTAACATAGCTGCCTTCACGAAACAGTACTTCATCAATAATGCCTGTGACCTGCGGACGAACTTCTGAGACAGCGACAGCATTCACTCGCCCAGAGAATTCTTTGATGACAGGTAAAGACTGTAATTTTACAGTTTGGACATTGACAGTTGCAACAGGCATCTGCTGAGCGACAGATTGCTTAGCATCATTTGGCTTATCGCAAGCTGTCAGAGCCACGCCTGCCATAATAGCAGTAATGATGGCAATGTATAAGTTTGATTTCATAAACTTTCCTTAGGATAAAGAAAAGTCTTAGAATTTTATTCTTAATGAGTTGTCATTATAAATGAAATTCTAAAACTACGAGTATTGTCTAAAAAGACATAACTGTGATTGGTTTACATCAGTAAACTTTCTCATTATACGCTAAAATCGTACAGAAAACCTTATAAAATATAGCGATAAATGAAAATAAATTCTTTGACATTTGCTAAAAAGTGTGTGCAAAGCAAGTCTAATTTTATGTGATTTATCGGTGTTATTGTGGTGAATTTACACCATTTTTATACCACGGATAAAATTTTTTATAAAATTTGTAAAATTTTACTTGCGTTTTTTAAAATCTTTGGTATTATAACAAACCACAAAGGCTGGGTGGCAGAGTGGTCATGCAGCGGACTGCAACTCCGTGTACGCCGGTTCGATTCCGACCTCAGCCTCCAAAAGTTGCTAACAGCAATATGCCCGGGTGGTGAAATTGGTAGACACAAGGGATTTAAAATCCCTCGCTCTTTGAGCGTGCCGGTTCAAGTCCGGCCCCGGGCACCATATTATAGACAAAACCCTTGAAGTTGATAACTTTAAGGGTTTTTGTTATTAACCAAACAGATTTATCCTGACAATTACCAGATTTATGACGACACAGACTTTTATATTGAGCGATGAAAAACAAACCGAGCAATTTGCCAAATGTCTAGCGGAGTTAAACCCTACAGGCTTTATCCGCTTGTCTGGTGATTTGGGTGCAGGAAAGACCACATTAACCCGCCATCTGCTTAGAGCCTTAGGTCATAAAGGCAGTGTAAAAAGCCCTACCTTTACGTTGGTTGAGCCCTATCAGATTACTCAGCCAAATGGCGAGCTAAAGTCAGTTTATCACGCTGATCTTTATCGTTTAAATGACCCTGAAGAGCTCGATTTTATTGGGTTTTTTGAATACTTTGATGAGCCTAATGTGTTGGTTATTATTGAGTGGGCAAGCCGTGCCGAAACCTTATTACCAAAGCCTGATTTAACAATCAAGATTAAGCAGCTAAAAAACGACTGTCGTAGTGTTACCGTCACTAGCCCTAATGATACAATCAACTTAGCCCACCTAAACTTAACCGACCTAAATGTCTGATAATGCCAAGCCTAAACCATAAAAATCTACCAGATAACACCGTGCTATCACTCATTGCACCGACTGCCAGCGGTAAGACGGATTTGGCGTGCAAGCTGTATGATACAGGGCGGTTTGAGCTGATCTCGGTAGACTCTGCTTTAATCTATCGAGATATGAACATCGGTACAGCCAAGCCCACAGATGCAGAGTTGGCACAATTTCCCCATCATTTGGTGGATATTATTGACCCTACCGAAGTATATAATGTGGCAAATTTCGTCACAGATGTAAAATCACTGATTGAACAAATTCATAACAAGGGCAAGATTCCGCTGCTTGTTGGTGGGACGATGATGTATTATATGGCATTGTTTGATGGTCTATCTGCTGTGCCTGATACTGATCCTAAGATACGCCAAAAAGTGGCCAATTGGCTTTACAATCAGGGGATTGATGAGCTATACGCTTATCTACAAAAGCACGACCCTAAGATTTGTAATAAACTAAAAATTACCGACACCCAGCGTATCACAAGAGCGGTGGAAGTGCATTTGCAAACTGATGTAGCTATGAGTGTATGGCAGACGACGCCTAAGCAGGCATTATGCCACGACACATCAAAGCAGTGGATTGGGCTGTCTGTCTGTCCTGATAGGGCGTGGCTGCATGATAGGATTGCCCTAAGACTTGATATGATGTGGCAGGCAGGTTTTATTGATGAAGTCATTGGATTAATTCGTCAATACCCCACCTTAACGCCAACCATGCCATCTATGCGATGCGTTGGCTATCGACAGGTGTTAGAGTTCTTGGCGGTTATAGGGCATGATGCGATGATGATAAATGACCAAATGGCACGCCTAAGTAGCGACCTACAAAAAAATAACAAAATTTTAGAAAATTTACCAAAAAATCACCCAAAATCCAACCAAAATTTCGTTGATTTGGCTTGTCAAGACATGAAAAATAAGGCATTATATGCAACAAGGCAGTTAGCAAAACGCCAGTCCACTTGGCAACGCCAACTTCAACGCCTTAATTTTAATAATACAAACGTAAAAATTACATCATTTGACAGCATACAACAATTAAAAAATTGTTTATTTTAAAAGCCTATTTTAAGAGTAAAATAGTGGCATTGTGTGCTTTTGGAGAAAATTATGTCAAAAGGGCAAAGTTTACAAGACCCATTTTTAAATGCGCTGCGTAAAGATCGTATTCCTGTTTCTATTTTTTTGGTGAACGGCATTAAGTTGCAAGGGCAGATTGAATCTTTTGATCAATATGTGGTGCTGTTAAGAAACACCGTAAGCCAGATGGTCTATAAGCATGCCATCTCAACGGTTGTGCCGACACGCAATCCACGCACTGATGGTATTTCGTCTGGCTCGTCTAATAACACCTTTCCCAGCACGCCAAGCTACCCAAGCTCAGGTGGGTTTGACCGCCAAAACGTTGGGTTTGGTAACACAGGTTCGGTCGTGCGTGGTGGCTTTACTCGCACACCACCGCAGAATGCTGGGTTTGACCGCCAAAATAGCGGATTTGATCGCCACAGCTACCCGCAGGGCGGTGGGTTTGGTACACGTCAAACTGATTATGACCGTACTTCAGAAAGCTTTGGCAGGGGCTTTGATCGCTCAAGCTATGAAGAGCGTGGCTTTGATGGCAAGGGTTTTGAGCGAAATGACTCAAAGAGTTTTAATGCTGAGGATGGGTTTAAAGACGACCCAAATTACCGCAATACTCACTAATACATTACAAGCCTTTACCCGTTATTTATCAAAAAGCTCACTTGGTGGGCTTTTTTATTAAGCAGGTTATTAAGTAAGTTGCCCTTTTTGTTCGGTGATGTGCTTGTTGTCAATGCGATGATGCGGTAATTGTATCTTTAAGCCTATAAACTGTGATATGATAAATCATTTATTTTAGACATGTAAATAACCAATCATGAACACTATTTACGATATGGCCGATAAAGCAACCAAAGACTGTGATTTTATCCATATTGGCAAGCAAGCCATCACAACCGAACTTAAGGCTCTTCAGATTTTACTAAATGAGATTGACGAGCGGTTCGTGCAGGCGTGTCAAGCGATATTGGCATGTCATGGACGAGTGGTGATAACAGGCATGGGTAAGTCTGGACATATTGGACGAAAGATGGCAGCGACTTTTGCCAGCACAGGCACGGCTGCGTTTTTTATGCATCCAGGCGAGGCAGGTCATGGCGACTTAGGCATGCTAAAAACTGGCGATGTACTCATTGCGATTTCTAACTCTGGCGAGTCTGATGAGATTCGTACACTGTTACCTGTAGTGAAGCATTTTAATATTCCGCTGATTAGTATCAGCCGTGATAAACGTGGCTTTTTGCCAAAATCAGCGGATATCGCCTTAACCTTAGGTAACTCTGAAGAGGCTTGCCCGCTTGGGCTAGCACCCACGTCTTCTACCACAGCAACTTTGGCATTAGGCGATGCGTTGGCAGTGGCTTTGCTTGAGGCACGCAATTTTACGAGCAGTGATTTTGCCCTAAGCCATCCAGCGGGTGCGTTAGGGCGTAAACTCTTAACTTGCGTCCAAGATTTAATGCACACTGAGAATCTCCCCATTGTTCGCCAACAGACGACATTAAATGATACGTTGCTTACGATGACGACAGGAAGATTGGGACTTGCTATCGTGCTTAATGATGATGATAAAGTTGTGGGAATCTTTACCGATGGTGATTTACGTCGTAAACTTAGTCAAAATGTCGCACTGACTACATCAATTGGTGAACTAATGACTAGAACACCAAAAAGCACTCACCAAAGCATGCGTGCTTCTGACGCACTGACTTTAATGAACGAGCATAATATCAGCCAGCTACTTGTGTTAGACAAAGGCTCTCTTGTGGGTGTGATTGGCATTCATGATTTAATTCAAGCGGGGGTTTCGTAGCGATGAATGAAAATATCCTAAAAAAAGCACAAAAAATTAAGCTATTTGCAATGGATGTGGACGGTATTTTATCTGATGGTAAAATCATTTATAATGCTGAAGGTGTGGAGACGAAGGCATTTTATGTGCAAGATGGCGTGGGTCTAAAGGCATTGCAAGGCATCGGAGTGGAACTTGCGATTATCACAGGCAGACGATCTGCTATGGTAGAGCGTCGTGCAAGTGAGCTTGGTATTAGCCATGTCATCCAAGGGCGAGATGATAAGTTTACCGCATTATCAAAGCTTGCCTGCAACTTAGGTGTTAACTTGGATGAGTGTGCTTATATGGGGGACGACTTGCCTGATCTAAAGGCGGTTCGTGAGGCTGGGCTTGGCATTAGTGTCCCAAATGGCTGTGCCGAAACTCAGGCTGTGGCAGATTTTATAACCGTGCGATATGGCGGTGATGGTGCGGTGCGTGAGGCGTGTGAGCTGATTTTGCAGGCTCGTGGTGAATTTGATGCATTTATTGCACAATTTTTGTAGGAATTGGCAATGAAAATGCGTTTTTTATTCATATTAGGTGCTGTCATTTTGGCATTAGCGACTTGGTTTTTTTATCAAGAAGATGTGGAAGTAAAGCCAGCATTACCATCAACGCCTGATGTGACTTCTGAAGTATCACAAATTCAAGCCATTCAGACTAATCCCAAGACAGGAAAGGTAGAATACACGCTTACTGCCCAGTCGCTTGTCCAAAATGCCGATGGCAAAGACATGATGGCAGATGTGGTAATGGATTGGCAGCCGTCGGATTTAGCTCATTATGGCTTAACCGCCAAGCGTGCAACTTTAGATCAGACGACAGGGGATTTATATCTGATTGGTGGATTTACACTGACAAAAGATGCGACCGATACTGCCCCAAAGATGGTCATCCAAGGTGACAAGATGGTTGGTAACACCAAAAGCCGTACTGTTCAAAGCGATCAGCCTATCACAGTTGAGCAGGGTTTTGACAGCTTTAAAGCACAGGGGTTTACGGCAGATTTAGACACAGGTGAATACCAATTTCATCACATTGAGATGTGGTATCAGCCTGCTGGTCGCTAAATGGTTTTAAGGTATTGAATATGAAGATTGTATTAAATTACATGAAAAAGTTAAGCGGTATTGCCATAGGACTTGCCTTGTCTATCGTGGCGAATGCTTTACCTTCTGATAGTAAAGAGCCGATCAGACTGCTGGCAGATAAGGCAACTTATACCGCCAGTACAGGCGTGACAACCTACTCAGGCAATGTCACCATCACCCAAGGCACGCTAAAGATGAATGCGGATAATCTGACGCTAAATTTAGCCAAAGATCGCAGCATTCAGACTGTCGTGGCGACAGGACGACCTGCTACGTTACAGCAAGTTATCACTGCTGACAAGGGCTTGGCAAAAGGTCGGGCAAGTAAGATAGATTATGACACCGCCACAGGTATTATTACGCTATCAGGTAATGCTAAGCTCACACAAGCGGGTGCAAGTTTTGCAGGTAACACCATCCGCTATAATTTAGCAAAAGGCGATGTAGAAGCAAATGCAGGTGGCGGACAGCGAGTAGAGCTGGTTTTTCCACCAAGTTCTTAACAGTTGAATAGTTTAAGGTAGTACATGACAAAGATAATACCGACAACCACCCCTAAGATGACACTGAGTATGAGCCATCTTGGCAAGCGTTATGGTCAGCGTTGGGTGGTGACTGATGTGTCATTTGAGATTGACGCAGGTCAGGTCGTGGGTATTTTAGGGCCAAATGGAGCAGGTAAGACGACCAGCTTTTATATGGTGGTGGGGCTTGTGCCTATGGATCGTGGTCAAGTTAAGCTTGGTGATACAGATTTGTCCAAAAAAGCCATGCATGAGCGAGCTAAAGCAGGCATTGGCTATTTACCCCAAGAGGCTTCGATATTTCGCAAGCTTTCCATTCAAGATAATATTATGGCGATATTACAAACTCGCCACGACTTAAATAAAGATGAGCAAAAAGCTGAGCTAGAAAAGCTGATGAGTGAATTTCATCTAGGGCGTGTGCGACATTCTCTTGGTATGAGTGTCTCAGGTGGCGAACGTCGCCGCTGTGAGATTGCAAGATGTTTGGCAAGTAACCCGAAGTTTATTTTGCTTGATGAGCCTTTTGCAGGTGTAGATCCCATTTCAGTTGGTGATATTAAAGAAGTGATTACCACCCTTAAAAATCGTGGGATTGGCGTTCTTATTACCGACCATAATGTGCGTGAGACTCTGTCAATTTGTGAAAAAGCGTACATCGTATCTGAAGGGCGGATTATCGCACAAGGCACTCCACAAGCCATTTTGGATGATGAGTTGGTCCAAAAAGTATATCTTGGCAAGGATTTTACCGTTTAGATAAGACTGTGATTGCTTTGCAAGGTTATGCTGGGGTGACAGATGAATGCCTGTAATTGCTATTTATAAAATAAAAATCCCCAAACTTGGTTTGGGGATTTTTAGGGTGTTAGGCTTGAATGTCTTGCAATAGCTTTTGGTTATGATCTTTAAGAGTCTTAGGCATACGCTCACCAAGCTTATCAAACAGCTCTTTATGACTATTTAGCTCATCTATCCATTGGTTTTTATCTTGGGAGGTGACAAGGTCAAATTGAGCCTTGCTAAAATCGCTATTCGTCCAGTTTAGATCATCATAGGTTGGCACAAGACCGATGGGTGTTCTAACAGCGTTAGCACGGTCTTCACAGCGGTTAATAATCCACTCAAGCACACGCATATTTTGCCCAAATCCTGGCCAGACAAAGTCACCATTCTCGTCACGACGGAACCAGTTCACTTTGAACATTTTTGGCATTTTGGTGCCATGCTCGCTCGTTAGTTTTTCTAACTTTTCACCCATCTCAAGCCAGTGGCTAAAATAATCTGCCATGTTATAGCCTGAAAAAGGCAACATCGCAAATGGGTCACGGCGTACCACGCCTTGGGCACCTGTGGCGGCGGCAGTGGTTTCAGAACCCATCGTGGCGGCTTTATATACACCATCTACCCAGTCAAAAGCTTCAGAGATTAAAGGCACAGTGTCGGCACGGCGACCGCCAAAGATGAATGCGGAGATTGGCACGCCTTCTGGGTTTTCCCAGTTAGGGTCAATCGATGGACATTGGGCAGCTGACACGGTAAAACGGGCATTTGGATGGGAGGCTTTTTCGCGACCGTCGTGTTTTTCGCCTTTCCAGTTAATTAGGTTATCAGGCGTTTCTTTGGTTTTGCCTTCCCACCATACTTCACCATCTTCGGTAACTGCTACGTTTGTGTAAATGACGTCTTGGGCAAGTGATGCCATGCAGTTGGAGTTGGTTTTGGTATTTGTGCCGGGAGCAACGCCAAAAAAGCCTGCTTCTGGGTTGATGGCATATAGTCGTCCATCTTCTGATGGCTTAATCCAAGCAATGTCATCGCCTACAGTTTCCACTTTCCAGCCTTCATAGCCTGCTGGTGGAATAAGCATGGCAAAATTGGTCTTACCACACGCTGATGGGAAAGCTGCAGCGATGTAGTGTTTTTCGCCCTTAGGGTTGGTTACGCCAAGGATAAGCATATGCTCGGCAAGCCAGCCTTGCTCACGCCCCATGACTGATGCGATACGCAGTGCCAAGCATTTTTTACCAAGCAGGGCGTTACCACCATAGCCTGAGCCATATGACCAAATCTCACGACTTTCAGGAAAATGCACGATGTATTTATCATCATTACATGGCCATGCTACGTCTTTTTCGCCATCAGCTAGGGGTCTGCCAACCGAATGCACGCAAGGTACAAACTTGCCATCTGCACCAAGTACGTCATAAACTGCCTTGCCCATGCGAGCCATCTTACGCATACTGACCACGACATAAGGGCTGTCGGTAATTTCAATGCCAATGTGAGCAATATGACTACCTAAAGGACCCATAGAAAATGGCACGACATACATGGTGCGTCCAGCCATACAGCCATCAAACAGGCTATTTAACTTGGTACGCATTTGAGCAGGTTCTTGCCAGTTGTTAGTCGCCCCTGCGTCAATCTCACGCTCACTACAGATAAAAGTGCGGTCTTCTACACGAGCCACATCTGATGGGTCAGAGCTTGCCAGATAAGAGTTAGGGTGTTTTTCATCGTTTAGCTTAATCATCGTACCATTATCAATCATTAAGTTGATAAGGCGATTATATTCTTCATCTGAGCCGTCGCACCATTCGATTTTTGCTGGCTTGGTAAGCTTGGCGATGTCATTAACCCAGTTAATTAGGGATTGGTGGCGAACGAAGTTAGGAGCAGCAACTTGAGCAGTCATGATAAATCTCGGTTGATATTTAAAGATGGTATTAAATTATTTGTAATAACATCACAATATAGCAGGCTATGTAATGTAGTAATTTGTTACAAGTTGCCCTATTAAATCATATTTTTAGCAAAATGATAAGCTTTATTTATAAAATGAATGGTGGTATTTTTTATTTTTATAAATAATGTTATTATCTATATCCTTGTAATGTATGGCATTGGATGCCAGTGATTTAAACACTTTTGGATTAATAATTTGAAAACCTTTGCAGATACATAAAATCATATCAAGGGTGTAGGAAAAATTTTGGTCGCAAGCTAAGCGTTTTATTAAAAAAAATACTTACGTATTAACAAGAAAAACTTCCATTTTTACCCAAAGAGTGTGAGTTTCGTTTTAATTATGATACACCATTTTCTAATCAGCCATAGTGCTTAGAAAATGGGGTGGGGTTTAGGCCAATCTAGTACAGCCCTTGAAACAATATTTGTGCATGAGATTTATGCGAATAATATTTTATAGGTGGTTTTGGTTAATTGTTTTACATAGCAACAACCATTGATATAGTAACAACCATTGGCAAAACGTGTTATAATTGCTCTATTTTTACAAGTAGACTGTTAAAAGAACAATTGCAGATACAAGATATTTTACCCATCTTTTTAGAAAATTAAAGGAGTATTATGAAAATTTTACACGTTCTATTAACACGTCTTGCCATTCCGCCTAAAGATTATGGCGGTACAGAGCGAGTGATCTGGGCATTGGCGGTGGCACAACGTGAGATGGGGCATGAAGTGCGTTTTTTGACCAAAGCCAACCCTAACAACAACCCAGATGTACAACTGTATGACAAATCCAAACCTATTCACGAACAAATAGACGACTGGGCGGACGTGGTGCATTTTCATTGGCCCTACGACGGCGAGCTACACAAGCCCTATATTTGCACCGAGCATAGCAATGCCGAGCTTGCCAAAGAATATCCGATTAATACCGTTTTTTTGTCGAGTAAACACGCCGAAAATCACGGAGCGACTTGCTATGTCCACAATGGCTTGTATTGGGCGGATTATAGTGAGCCGAATTTAACCAATCCAAAAGATTATGTGCATTTTTTGGCAAAGGCGGCGTGGCGTGTTAAAAATTTGCAAGGCACGGTAGAAATTACCAAGCGAGCAGGCAAACGCTTAGAAGTCATCGGCGGTAAGCGGTTTAATTTTTCTCGCAATCCGTACTTTTATTTTTCGTCCGATATTGGTTTTAATGGTATGGTTGGCGGCCTTACCAAAGACAAACTCATAAAAAACTCCAAAGGCTTGGTTTTTCCTGTGCTATGGCATGAGCCGTTTGGATTGGCGATTATTGAAAGTATGTATTTGGGTTGTCCTGTGTTTGCTTCGCCATTTGGTTCGTTGCCTGATATTATTAGCCATGATGGATTGGGCATATTGTCGGACAGCTATACTAAGCTTAGTGAAGCGCTCAAAGACGTGGATAAGTACGACCGCAGACTATGCCATGAACACGCCAAAACGCATTTTGGGCATGAAGCCATGGGGAGAGCTTATCAAGTATGCTATGAAAAAGTCATCGCAGGCGAAACCCTAAACCCCACACGCCCCAAGTCATTTGGCAATGTGAAAGCACTTTTGCAGATGAGAGATTGATTATTCAAACTTAACAATTTCACCCCAAAGTTTTAGCCTTGTCTTATTGGATAAGGCTTTTAATTCTCTGATGATTTTTTGAGATAATGTGCGTTTGGGTTTGATAAACTGATGATTTTTGCGATGGCTTTCCAAATCACTATTTAAAGCCAAATTACCTTGTTTACAAACAACTTCTTGAATGCAAAGAGCGGGGGTTAATTGTAATACATTTTTACTTTTTATAATTTGATTAAATAAAATATCATCAATGGTGGTGATTTTTTCCTGTTTCTGAATTAGACTGAGCAACTCTATAATACACTGTTTAGAAATAACATAAGCACCTGTACCATAATGAAAGGTGTTTAAGGTGCAAAGTTTTCTGTCATGTATCTTAGTTGGATTTGATAAATGTACGGGCGTTAAAACTGTTTCTAATTTTATCGCATCAAAATTTTTTGGCAACCAATCATAAGTATTTAAAAAAACTGCTGAATTTTCACCAAGATAAACATCATCTTCAAAAATGGTAATATTATCCCAATTATTATCTATTGCTTTTTGCCACAAACACAGATGGCTTAATAAACAACCAATTTCACCAGAAGATAGGTCGGTTTTATTAAGATCAATGCCAAATTTTATAGAGATTTCATTAATTTGACTTGGTGTAATCGCATCAAAAAATTCAAAATCAATGCCTTGTTTGCCAAATTCACGGCTGATATGATTTCTGCGGTCGCAAGCATTAGTTAGGCTAATGACGTAATTTTTCATGGCTTATTTTCCATTGTTTGATGATTTAATTCCCATAAAATCAGATATTTATTAAAGGTATAACTGGCAGATGCACCAGCGTGTAATACGCCATAAGCCCCACCCAACACACCACCCCGAATTATATATTCTCTTAAAAAAGAAAAAATGGCACGTGCTATAATACTACCAAATCCTACTTTTTTGCCATAATTAAATTTATCTCTTGCCCAATCATTGCTATATCGGATATTTTTTTGGACAAAATGAACAAAGTTATCATTGGTAAGATGGATTAAATAACCATTTAATTTTTGGATATTGGCATTTTTGCTATCTAGCGACTCATGAACTTCCAGATTATTGTATTGATAGTCATCATTTGCATAAAGACGAGCTAAATTATCAGCATACCAAAAGCGTTTAATAACCTCCACGCCGCAAAAAAGATTGACTCTAGGCAAGGCAAAAACTGTTTGTTTTTGTACAGGTTTATTTAATACAGCAATAATTGCTTGACGTAATGTGTGCCCCAATCTTTCGTCAGCATCCAATACCAAAATATAATCACTTGTGGCATAGACTTGGGCGATTTGACGTTGTTTGCCAAAGCCTTGCCAATCGGTATTCACAAACCATTTCGCCCCGAATTCATCGGCAATTTGGCGAGTATTATCCATGCTACCGCTGTCCAAAATGATAATTTCGTCCACTAAATCATGCACAGTATTTAGGCACGCCCTTAAATGCTTACCTTCATTTTTGCAAATCATCACAAGCGATAGCGTGGATTTTTTTTGAGATAAATTAACGGGTGTTAACTTTTTGGTAAATTCTACTGATTGTAAAAATGTCTTTTCGGCTTGATTATTATCCAAATCATACAGGCATGCATATTTATTAAACGTATATTGAGCAAATAAGCACGAATAAATAAAACCATATCTGCCTTGTAAAAATCGCCCATCAATTAGATACTGACGAAAAAACTGCCAAATTGGATTGGCGATGATTTTAAAAAGATTAGATTTTTTGCCCTTGGCGTGCTTTTCATCCGCCCACGTCTTGGCATAGGACAGGCGTTTTTTGAGTAAAAAGTCAAGATTAGGTGCGGTGTGGTGGTGCAAAAATCCTGCCAAACTTTGGGTTTTAGCGCCACTGACATCTAACGACTCATGCACTAAAAGACTATTAAAGTTAAATCGTTTTGGAAATAACCGCCAATAGGACTTTACACCCCATAACGCATTATCAATTTGATGCCCAAAGATAAAATCCAAGCGTTTTAAGCCATAAACGGTGTTGCTTGGTTTGGTTTTAATAACTTCTAAGATGCTCTGTTTTAGTGTGGGTGTCACTTCTTCATCAGCGTCCAATGCCAAAATCCAATCGCCTGTGGCATAACTTTGGGCAAGCTTGCGCTGTTTGCCAAAACCTTGCCAATCGGTATTGACATACCATCTTGCCCCAAACGCTTCAGCAATCTTACGACTGTTATCGGTGCTACCACTATCTAAGATAATTATCTCATCTGCCAAATCATAAATGGCAGGCAAACAGATAGCAAGATTGTCTGCTTCATTTTTGACAATCATGACAACTGACAAGCGATAGGGTTTTGGTATGTCTTTTGGGTTAGATGGCATAAAATTCCTAAGTTTATATTATATTGTATATTTTATGTAAAAAACATTTTAGGTTATTTATAAAGCGATATCAAGCAAAAGAGTAATAAGGAGATGATTATCGGTAAAATTACCAAATTAATTTTCCCCAAAATCTGTAAAAATCGTGTATCATTGCATTATTTTGATAGTAAAATTCTAAGGAAGTAGCTATGAGTGAACACACCAACTTAAACACATCAAAAATCCAAGAATTACGCTGTGAAATAGACAGTATTGATGAGCAAATCCAGCGACTGATTAATCAGCGTGCCTTGATTGCTCAATCGGTCGCTCAAGCAAAAAAACACCACGAAAACCACCCAATCTTTTATCGTCCTGAGCGTGAGGCGCAAGTGCTAAAGCAGGTCATGGCTCGTAACACAGGACCGCTAAGTGGTGAGAAAATGGCACGCTTATTTCGTGAAATTATGTCGGTGTGTCTTGAGCTTGAAGCTCCCCAAAAAGTGGCATTCTTAGGTCCTGTGGGGACATTTACGCACGCTGCTGCTTTAAAGCATTTTGGTAAAGCTGCAACCACTGTGCCTATGTCCACCATCACCGATGTATTTCGTGAAGTGGAGGCAGGCAGTGCTATGTATGGTGTTGTTCCTGTTGAGAACTCTTCTGAGGGTGTTGTTAATCATACTTTAGATGGTTTTTTAGGCTCTAATCTAAAGATTATTGGCGAGGTTGAGTTGCCAATCCATCATAATTTTTTGGTGGCAGAGCATACTAAGGTGGATAGTCTAAGCCGTATTTATAGCCATCAGCAATCGCTTGCCCAATGTCGTCATTGGCTTGATGTGAACTTCCCAAATGTCGAACGTGTGGCAGTATCTTCAAATGGCGAAGCCGCTCGTAGACTGCAAAGTGAATGGCATTCAGCGGCAATCGCAGGTGATGTAGCAGTGGCAGAGTATGGGCTACATAAGCTGTATGAGAACATCGAAGATAACCCAAGCAACACCACAAGATTTCTGATTATTGGGCGTGAGGATGTTGAGCCATCAGGTCAAGATAAGACTTCTATTTTAGTCTCCAGTCCAGACAGAGCAGGGGTTTTGATTGAGATTTTAGAGCCGTTAAAGCGTCACGGCGTATCTATGACCAGTATTGAAACACGCCCTGAGCGTCCAAATAAGTGGGCGTATGTGTTCTTTATTGACATGAATGGGCATATTAAAGATGAGAATGTAGCGACAGCTCTTAAAGAGATTCGCCCACTTGTTAAGGATTTAAGAGTGTTAGGTTCTTATCCAAAAGCAGTTTTATAACCGAGTCTAGGTTTATGACACAAGACAACCATTCTAAGCAGTTACAGCTTAACTTGTGCGTGATTGGACTTGGGCTAATCGGAGCAAGCTTTGCCCAAAGCCTAAAAAATCACAGCCTAAAGCACGCTGATAAGTCGCCCATTGCTAAGATTACAGCAGTAGATGCAGACGCTAATAGCATTCGTGATGGCATTGCCCATGGATTATTAAGCTTGGGCAGTACTAGCGTTTATGAAGGTGTGGCTGGTGCAGATGTGATTATCATTGCTGTGCCAGTAAAAGCTGTGCCTGATGTATTGACCAAGATTAATCAAGCCATAAATGATGGTAAGCTAAGATCAGACTGTATCATTAGTGATGTATCTAGCACCAAGATGAGCATACTTGCTGCTGCAAAAGCGGTATTTGGTGCTATTCCAGCAACTTTCGTTCCTGCTCACCCCATTGCAGGAGCTGAAAATTCTGGATTTTTAGCTCGTAATGCAGACTTGTTTAGATATCATAAGGTTATCATCTGCCCGCATGATGAAGTTGATGCCAATGCCGTGCAGGTGGTTAAATCATTATGGCAGATAACAGGTGCTGATGTCATACAGATGGATGCTAAACGCCATGATGATGTGCTTGCTTATACCAGTCATTTACCCCACCTATTGGCATTTAGCTTAACCCATCAGATGGCAAGCCATGATGATAATCTGGATATTTTTCGTTATGCAGCAGGCGGGTTTAGAGATTTTAGTCGCATTGCAGCAAGCTCGCCTATCATGTGGCATGATATTTTTTTGGCAAATAAAGACGCGTTGCTTGATGCTTTGGATAAATACCAATCGCAACTGCGTGATTTTCAAGAGATGATTGAGCATGAAGATTCTGCTCGGTTACTCCAGTGCTTAGATACCGCACGCCAAGCTCGTAGGCATTTTGGGCATATGCTTGCCAAAAAAACACAGCCCACTGCACAAAAATCAAATTCTTCTTTAGATAAACGCATAGGATATGACATGAATAATCAAAGCTACTATATCAGCCCAAGACAGAACATCAGTGGCACAATTAGTGTTCCGGGTGATAAATCTATCTCACACCGCTGCATTATGCTAGGGTCGCTTGCTGATGGTGTGAGTTGTGTCAGCGGATTTTTGGAGGGCGAGGATGCACTTGCCACTTTACAAGCCTTTCGTGATATGGGTGTAAAGATTGAGCGTAAGGGTGATAAAATTATCATTCATGGCGTGGGAATTGACGGACTAAAGCCTGCTAACAACCCACTATATATGGGAAATTCTGGCACGAGTATGCGACTGCTGGCAGGGATATTGTCCGCCCAAGCCTTTGATAGTGTGATGACAGGCGATGTCAGCTTATCAAAACGTCCTATGGAGAGAGTGGCGACACCACTAAGACAGATGGGGGCGGTCATTCAGACCACAGGCGACCGTGGTACAGCACCGATTTCTATCACAGGCAATCAAACCCTGCAAGGTATTAATTACACCTTGCCAGTTGCGTCCGCCCAAATCAAATCTTGCCTTATTTTGGCAAGCCTATGGGCGAATGGCACAACCACCATCACCGAGCCTGAGATTAGCCGAGACCATACCGAGCGAATGCTTGGGGCATTTGGCTACCCTATCCATAAAGACGGCAATACCATCAGCATCACAGGTGGTGGGCGACTAACTGCCACAGATATTGTCGTGCCAGCGGACATATCGTCTGCGGCGTTTTTTATGGTGCTAGGTGCGATTGGTGGTGGGGAAGGATTGACGATTAACAAAGTTGGCATGAATCCGACACGCACAGGCGTGATTGATATTTTAAAGCTGATGAGAGCAGACATTAGCATCAGTAATGAGAAGCTGATTGGTGGCGAGCCGATTGCTGATATTACGGTGCGTCCATCTGACTTGCACGGGATTGATATTCCAGAGCACCTTGTGCCACTTGCTATTGATGAATTTCCTGTGCTGTTTGTGGCGGCAAGCTGTGCTATTGGCACAACCAAGCTGACAGGGGCAAAAGAGCTTAGGGTCAAAGAATCTGACCGCATACAGGTGATGGCAGACGGACTTACGACACTTGGTATTGACTGCACGGTGTTAGATGATGGTATTATCATTTATGGTAAGGGCGTGGCAGGCGAGCGAAATGCCGTATTTGGTGGCGGTGAAATTGAAAGCCATCATGATCACCGTATTGCCATGAGCTTTGCGGTGGCAAGCAGTCGTGCCAGTGATGAGATTGTCATACATGGCACGCAGACGGTGGCGACAAGTTTCCCGAATTTTGCTCAATTGGCAAATAGTGTGGGGCTTGCCATTAGTGTTAAATAACGTGTTTAACCCTTTTTAGGGATTGATTGTTGAGTGCTTTAGTGTGTCAAAACAAGCCATTACCACGACGCCACAAGGTCTGATGACCGCCTTAGCAGCGTTTTTAATTTGGGGGAATTTTCCTTTTTATTTTAAGCTATTGCATGAGTATGATGCCGTTGAGATTATTGTGCATCGAGTGGTTTGGACCTTTGTGCTTCTTGTCTTTGTGATGGTAATTGGACGGCGACGTTTATGGATTGATGAGATTATTAAAAATCCCAAGCAGCTTGGCTTGACATTCTTAGCAGCTTTGCTTATCGCCACCAACTGGCTGGTCTATGTGTGGGCGGTCACTCATGATAAGGTGCTTGAGGCAAGCCTTGGGTACTTTATCAACCCTTTGATGGGCGTGCTATTATCCATGGTGCTGTTTAAGGAACGCTTAAGAGTACTCCAAAAAATTGCTGTTTTATTGGTTGCGATTGCAGTCGGTATACAGGTGGTGATTTTTGGTGGTTTGCCTTGGGTGAGTCTGCTGCTTGCATTGTCTTTTGTGTTTTATGGGGCAATTCAAAGGCAAACTCCGTTTAATGCCATAGATGGGCTTTTCTTAGAAACCTTGCTGTTATTGCCCATCTGTATTTTTTGGCTCGTGCAGTCTGATACAGTAAGCTCAAATCTTAATTTTTGGCTATCAAGCGATATTTTATTGCTGATGTTTGCAGGCCCTATTACCTTGCTGCCACTACTGTTATATAATAAATCTACTAAGATGGTGAGATTTAATACGCTAAGCTTTATGGGGTATTCAACGCCCAGCATTGTATTTGCTTTGGCGGTGTTTTATTATCACGAGCCTTTTGATTTGCATAGTCTTGTGATATTTGGTTTGATTTGGGCGGGTTTGGCTATTTTTAGTGTTGATGTGGCGAAAAATCGCTGATTTAAGTATTTAAAAAGTGGGGATTTAGATGAATGATGTGGTATTTATCCAAGGATTGAAAGTTCAGACTGTCATCGGTGTATATGATTGGGAGCGTGCCATTAAGCAGCTTTTGATGATTGATGCGAAGCTAACTTGTGATATGACTCAGGCGGCACAGACTGATGATGTGGCTTATGCCATTGATTATCAGGCGGTGTGTGCAGATATTGAGCAGATTTGCCATGACACTAAGGCAAAGCTGCTTGAGTATTTAGCAGATCAAATTTGCGATGTATTACTACAAAGTTATCCTTGTGATAGTATCACCTTAACCATCCATAAACCTAACGCCATCACTGCTGCAGACAGCGTGGGTGTGCAGATTACTCGCCAAAAACCACACGCATAACTATCCATACTATAAAATGATACACTCTAGTGCGACAGTTCAGATTGATGGATTTTGCGACTTGCCAAAAGACGCCTTGGTGAGCGATGTTATCTTATCGCTTGGTAGTAATGCTGACAGCGTGCGAGCGTTTTATATTGCAAAACAAGCATTAGATCAGCTTGGTGAGTTGATGATGTCTGATCGTATTATTGGTAAGGATTTTACAGGCAAGACTGATAAGATTTATCATAACGCATGTGCGTCTTTACGATGTCATAACCCTGCCAGTATTGTGCAATTATCCCAAAATTTTAAGCAAATAGAAAGATTATGCGGTCGCAGTGCGGATAATACAATCAAGCAATATGTACCGATGGATTTAGATATTTTAGCAGTACGCATTAATAAGTGCTGGTATATCCATACCAAAAGACTACCCCTTAAGGCACACGAAAGAGCAGGGCTATCGCAAGTTGCACAGTGGCTACTTAGCTATTGATTTAGCTACTGATAGAAGTTCTTGCCATCAGCTTGTGTCTTAAATCGACGGTGAAACCACATCCACTGGGCGATGTTTTTATTGATATTAGCTTCAAACAAGTCGTTAATCCGCTGAGCATCAGCTATCTCATCACTGCTTGGGTAATGATCTAGCGCAGGCGATAGGGTGATGTGATAATGTGGGCGTTTGCCTTTTGGGAGATGGTCTGGCGTCTGGCGAAACATATCCATGACAATCACAGCAGGCGGATTAGTCTTATCACCGAGTCTAGCCAGTCGTCTTTGGGCGGTGATGGTTGCAGCTGGCACGCCAAAAAACGTCGCCATCACGCCATGCTCAAGCCCAAAATCTTGATCAGGACTGTACCAAATCACTTTACCCAGCTTAATGCGACCGATGAGTTTTTTCATGTTACGGCTTTGGATTTGCTCATCAAAAATATGCCGTCTGCCATTATAAATAAACCATTCTAATAGAGCATTATTTTGCTTGCGATACACACAATCAGCAGCAAAAAACTGCGTACAAAGTCTACCGCCAAGATCTAATGTGGTGAAGTGTCCGCCCAATAAGATAACTGCTTTGCCTTCGTTTTGAGCATTGATAAGATGTTGTAAACCTGCAATGCTAAATGTGCGTTTAAAGACATTGGGGCGAAACCATGCACACAGCGTCTCAAAGATACCAATGCCTTGATTGACAAATACTTGTTTAGCAATCAGTAATTTTTCGCTATCAGACTTATCTGGAAAAGCAAGACTAAGATTGGTCAGCGTGTCTTTAACACGACGTTTGGCAAGCATAAATGCCAATCTGCCAATCTGACGCCCAAGCCAAAACTGCACTCGAAGTGGTAAGTAAATCAGTGGTAAAAATATACCAAACCCAAGCCAAATCCCCCAGTATTGTGGAGCTAAAAACGCCCAGCTAAAAGGGGCTTTATCTGCCATCTGTGTTTGCTTATGAGTGGCTGTCAGATCAGGCATGGCTTTTGGGTTAATCTGTGAACTGCTTGGCTTATCGGGGGCTTTTGTCTGACAGCAAGGTCTTTTATTCATGGCTATTTTCCTAGACTTCCAAGCTCATCCCAGCGTTCTAGTTTCTCAAGCAGTAAGATGTCAAGCTCACCGAGTCGTTCACTGTATTTGGTGGCAAGAGCCAAATCACTGACAAATAGCGAGCCATCGGCAAGTTTTGCGTTAAGCTCGCGTTGTTCATTTTCAAGCTCTTCGATTTCATTTGGTAGATTATCCAGCTCTCTTTGCTCTTTATAGCTAAGTTTTTTCTTGAGTGTGTTGGCGGTGCTTTGGGTGGTGTTAGCTTGTGGTTTGTCAATTTTTGATTTATCGGCTTTATCGGCTTTAGTGGACTTGGCTTGGGTATTAGGTTTTTGGTTGAGATAGTCTTGGTAGCCGCCGACGTATTCGCTGATAATGCCATCGCCATTTGAATCGATGTCAAACGCCCAAGTCTGAGTCACGACATTATCCATAAATGCTCTATCATGACTAATTAATAAAATCGTGCCATCAAAATTAACCACATATTCTTCGAGTAGCTCAAGGGTTGCCATATCAAGATCGTTGGTCGGCTCATCAAGCACCAGCACATTAGCAGGCTTTAGCAATTGCTTGGCAAGTAGTACCCTTGCCTTCTCGCCACCTGATAAGGCCTTAACAGGGGTTCTAGCACGGTTAGGCGTGAATAAGAAGTCTTGTAAATAGCCTAAAATGTGCGTCTTACGCCCGCCAACTTCCACATGGTCAGAGCCTTCAGAGACATTTTCGGCGATGGATTTATCCCCGTCTAGTTGTCCTTTTAGCTGATCAAAAAATGCGATATTAAGGTTAGTGCCAAGCTTAATTTTGCCTTGTGTTTTGGCACTATCATCTAGCCCTAAGATGGTGCGAATTAGCGTGGTCTTGCCGACGCCATTTTTGCCAATAATTCCCACTTTATCACCTCGTGTCAGCACGGTGCTAAAGTCCTTGACTAGGATTTTATCGTCGTATTTTAGGGTAAGGTTCTCAACTTCACAGACGATTTTTCCTGACTTTTCACCTAAATTTTGGCTGATAGACACATTGCCAACGACATCTCGGCGTGCTTTACGCTCTTCACGAAGTGCTTTGAGTGCCCGTACTCGCCCTTCATTACGAGTGCGTCTTGCCTTAATGCCTTGTCGTATCCACACTTCTTCTGCTGCAAGTTTTTTGTCAAATTCAGCAAAAGATTTCGCCTCTGATTCAAGCTCAAGCTCTTTAAGCTCTTGGTAGCGAGCATATCCTCCCACGCCTTGTGATACGTCATAGCTTGACAGCTTACCACGATCAAGCTCAATAATACGAGTGGCAAGATTATCCACAAACTTACGATCATGCGTGATAAACAGTAGACTAAAGTTTTGATTAAGCAGATATTTTTCAAGCCAATCAATACTCTCAACGTCTAAGTGGTTAGTCGGCTCGTCAAGTAATAACACATCAGGCTTAGTCACTAAGGCTCTGGCTAAAAGCACACGACGCTTACGACCACCTGATAGGTTCTCTAACCTATCATCAGCATTTAGATTCATATTCTCAAGCAAGGTGCGAGCATGGCGTTCTAACTCCCAGCCACCTAGGACGTCAATGTCATGTTGTAAATGAGACATCTTCTCGCAGGCAGTCATATCGCCAAGCGAACATTGATCAGATAAGGCATGATAATCGTCGAGCAGCTGAGCGACTTTTTGGTTGCCACCCATCACCACATCAAGCAGCGTGCCATCATCTTTTGGCACATCTTGGGCAAGCATGGCAATCTTTATGCCATCAGTTACGATCATCTCGCCATCATCAGGAGTCTGTACGCCTGTAATGACCTTAAATAACGTAGATTTGCCTTCTCCGTTACGTCCGACCAAGCAGACTCGCTCATTTGGCTCAAGTGAGAAGTTAACGTGATCTAAGATGGGAGCTGTGCCAAAGGCAAGCGAGATATTTTTTAGGGTAATGAGTGCCATTGCTATGATAAATCGTGATAAAATTTCACCAATTATAGCAAATTTCCCCTTAGGTTTGAGAATTTTTATGAATGATATCGTTGAGCTACAAATTAAGCTTGCCTACTTAGAAGAGATGGTTGAGAGCTTAAACGACGTGGTTACTCGCCAAGATCGTCTTTTGACTGACTTACAAGACCAACTAAAGCTGATGTACGGACAATTACAAAATAAAGAAAACACCATTACGCCTTTTGACTTATTAGCTGACAGACCGCCACATTATTAGGCAAATGATGGCCTTTGTATTTTTTTATGTTTTTAAAAATTTTCGCTTGTATTGCTTATTATTTTGTTTTAAGATAACTGAGAAATAACATTTTGTTACGATTTAAGCACGCAAGTAAAGCTAGCTGAATCAACAAACGGTTATCACTTAAAATGGTTATCACTTATCGCACAGCTTATAGTTAGGATTCATGGCGTGCTTTGGAAATTGCTTACTTAGGAGTAGATATGCGTTCTTCATTCCAACTTAAATTATTATCGCTTGCCGTGGCAACGCTTGGTACAGCGACTGTCGCCAATGCAGCAGGGCTTGATCGTTCTGGGCAAGATGTGAGTGCCTTTTTACAAGATGGCACTTATGCTGAGCTTGTCTATACTTATGTCGATGCTGATGTCTCAGGTCATGGACTCAATGCGGTACGCAAAGAAACTCCTAACCCAGCAACTGGAAAACCTGACATTAGTACGACTTATGTTCAAGGTGAGGCCACAGGTGATATGACACCTTCTTATGACTTTTTCCGTTATGGCGTAAAAGCTGACATCAATGACACCTTTAGCGTGGGCGTGCTATATGATGAGCCATTTGGTGCGTCTGTTTTACAACAAGGCAGCAGTAATTTTGTCAGTCAAGGCGGTGATCACACCATCAATGAACTGACAGTGGCAGCATCTCAACAACTTCCAACAGTCCAAGAGGCAATAAATGCACATGGGTTATTGAGTAGAAAGGCAGGTATTTTAAGAAGTGGCGTCATTAATGGCGGCAAAAGAATTGAAGAACTAAGGCAACAGGGTAAGCTGGATAAATTGCCACCCGCTGCGCTAAAAAGCTATGAAGACAACAAAAAAGAAGCCATAGAATTACTTGGTCCAAATTTGGATGGTGCTTCTGGCACTGTGGCAAGATTGACAGGGGCGATTAATGCAGCTAACACTGCCGAAGCTCAAAAAGGGCAAGGCACTCAAGTTGATATTCGCACCAATAATCTGACTGCCTTGCTTGGTATGAAATTTGGTGATAATAAGCAATTTCAAATATATGGCGGCCCTTCTTTAAGCCGTGTGTCGGGTAATGTGGCTTTGCGTGGTGTGGCGTATTCTGGCTTGACAGGTTATGACGCTCGCATTAAGCCTGATACAGATCTAGGCTGGGTGGCAGGTGCTTCATACAGCATTCCAAAAATCGCCCTAAAAGCTGCCTTGACTTATCGTTCAGAGATTGAGC